>NZ_JBWLPW010000004.1:0-320404 GCF_056521845.1 Pseudomonas sp. PF05
AGGCGTCGTCGTGATGTTCGTGTTTTTTCAGCGTGGTGTTGCGCTGCGCATCCCAGCGCAGTTGCATCCGACCTTTCTTGATCCCCGCCGCAATGCCGCGTGCCGCCACGCTCTTGTAGCGGTCCACGTAGTTCATGAAGCCGTTGACCACCGCGAAGATCGCACGGATGAAACGCTGCAGGACACCGAGCAGGCGTAGGCCAACATTCCCCAGGCGCATCGCCAGATAAGCGATACCGGCACCCGCCCCGATGAAGGTCAGGACGACACCGATCAACAGATCGATCAACAGCTGCACCGCCATTCTCGACAAGGCTTCGGCCGTTTCGCCGGCAACCTCACTGGGCGGCAGCATGTCCAGCCAGAGACTGGCGGTGCGTACCAACAGGCACAGCGCCGCTTCGTCGCTGGCCAGCAGTTGCAGCTTGGCCATCACCAGCGGCGTTTTTTTCGCCAGGTCCTCCAGCTGCTTGGCGCTTTCGCCCAACCGATCAGCAAACTGACCGGGATCCTTGAGAATGTCCGAGATCAAGCTGATGCTGTCCCACACACTTTCAATCGCCGCCCAACTGCCGGCGAGCAACCCGTTGCCCACCGCCGCCGCCGACGTTGCCAAGGACTGCTGCGCCCATAGCGGCTTGAAACCCTGCCACTCACCGCGCAACCAGTCCGTCAGATCACGGGTCAAGCCGTCGTATGAAGAAAACAGATGCTCAATCTGCCGGGGAGAAACCTCGCCCTGAACGTGAACCCGATAGGATTTGCCCGCCTCCCCCGTGAAGGTCCCCAGGCCCTGGGCATCCAGGGTGACCGGCGTGACCTCGCCGCTGTCCACATCCACCACATCCACCACGATGTCGCCCAGCGGGATGTCGTACACCGACTCGAACTTGCTCTCGATCGTCATCGGCCCGCCCTTGGGGCACTGGACGACCGTGGAGAGGAAGTCATCGTCACCGGTGCTGACAGCGGTGGTGCTGTCACCAAAGCGGATCACCCGCTCCATGCCCATCAGCGACGGCAGGTCCGCCGCATGACTGGCACGGTCCGCCGCTCTGCCGTACCAGCGCTCGAGCTGCTCGCGGTAGATCGACAGGGTGTCTTTGAAGCTGTCGAGTTCCTGCTCGATATGGCTCACCTGATCCATCAGGACAGGGCTCGCTCAAGGGCCGGCAGGAAAAAACGGTCGAACATGGGCAGACGTCTCGCAGCGCTCAGGGAGCGCGAGACTTTGCCAGGGGGGACTGGGGAATTAAGTCAGGGGAAAGAGATAGAGCGCGTAGGGCGATTCGCTAAATCGTCTGGTCTGCATAACGAATCGCCTGCGGATAATCCTAGAGATCGCGAACTTCAAGTGATTTGAGCTTGATTTCGGCCAGCGGGTGCCCGGCTTTCGCCGCCAAGGCCCACCAACGTGCCGCGTCAACCGGGTCCGGCGCCTTGCTGGCCGTGCCTGCCAGGCTGATCACACCAACCTGGTAGGCAGACTTGCCATCACCGGCCAATGCCGCCAGCCGTAGCAGGCGAATCCCTTCTTCACGGGCACCCAGCCCTTGGCCGCGAAACGTGAGAATGTGCCCATAGAAGCTTTGCGCACCGACGTCACCCAGGTTCGCCATGCGGGAGAATTGGCCCTCGAGCCAGGCCCAGCCACGCGGCTGGCGAACGAACCAGGACCAATGAAACAACCGACGCGCCAGCCAGTAACTGGCCCGCGCCTTGAGTCGCCAGAGCATTCAGGCCTCCGCCGATTCGGGGTACTCGTATTCGAATACCCGAACCACTTCTGAAGCGTGCCAGGAAGCGGCGGCCACGCCATCGGAAGGCCCGGAAAAACGACCCAGGCGTTCAACGCACTCGAAGAACCCCGTGCGCGGCAACCGACTGGCGCCCTGGCTGATCACCAATGAACTGCGCAACGGCTGTTCCGCCCGGGCGTCCAGCGCCGCCAGGTGTTCAAGGGCCGCGGTCAAGGTCAGCATGGCCGGGCTGGGCAGTTGCAGACGCTCCAGCAAGGCGCGGTAGGTCAATAAGTGGCGCTGGCGACGCGCCTGGTCCAACTCACCCAACAACCCATCCCAATGCTGCCGACTGATGCGTACGCTCACGATTCTTCCCTCCAACCCGGCACCGTCAACTCCCAGGCCAGACTGCGCCGAATCGCGGCATCGGGCTGACGCTCGCCGCTCTCGATCAAGGCCAGATAAGACGGGCTGATACCTACCGTGCGGGCCAGCGCCTCGATGGCGATGCCCTTCCCTTCGCGCAAACTGCGTAATTGATCCAGGCCAGGGAGAACCTGGCCCGGTGCCGCCGCGTGACGGACTGTCGCTTCGCGCGGCGGTGCTTGATCGATGCCTGCTGCCTTCAACAACGACTGGTACTGATCCCACGGCAAAACCGCATATTCGGGCTCTCCGTCACGTGTGATTATTTGAATATCCATGTCTACCCCGTAGGACAACAACACTTAGCGAGTCAGCCTTTTTTCTTGGAAGTGTAATCCTAATACCGGCTAAGGTCGCGGGGCGATGAATTCTCAGGGGTAAGTGCTACCGAATCAGGTTTCTTTCTGGCCTTGAAGTTGGAGTTGTTCCGGGGTATCGGGAAGCCTTTCGACCCGGGCCAACTTCTCGGGCGATTGCCGATAACGCCAGGCGCGGAAAGCCTCGAGTTCCACGTCGAGGGTTTTCATGACCCAGGCCAGCACGGCGATATCATCGAACATGCCAAACATTGGCAAGATGTCCGGGATCGCATCCAGGGGGCTGAGGAAATACATGAGTCCTGCCACCACCGACAGCATCGACTTGGCACTGACAGCGCGGTATTCGCCTCGCCAGTAGGCCAGGCACAAGGCCTGCAACAGACGCAGGTCCTCCTTGAGCTTGCCCAGCCGTCCACCCTCACGGGCACTTTTGCTCGCGACGGCGAACAGCAACGTCGGCAATCGACCGCGGGCCAGCAAGCGGCCTGCCAAGGGCAGAAATCGCGCAAAATTCCACGGGGCCTTCATTTTTTCTCCCACTGAAATGTTATCCACACAAATTGTGGATAACCTTGTGAACAGAGCTGCATTTCACCGCTGAAGCCCCCGTTTCATAAGGGCTCGGCTTAGATCGGGCGTTTTTTACTCACATAAAAAAACCCAATATTTCATTGACTTGACCGGCTGACTGCGTCTAGCACAGCGACTGTATTGCCTATGACTATACCCTGCATCCCGCGTTCGGTTTTTTTGCCATATTGCCGCAGCCCAGATGCAACAACGCCCCGCATAAGCGAGGCGTTGTCGTTCTAGCAGACGCGATTACTTGGCTGCGTCTTCTTTTGCCGGATCCTTGATCGCCAGCAGTTCCAGGTCGAACACCAGGACCGAATTAGCCGGGATGGCCGGGCTCGGGCTCTGGGCGCCGTAGGCCAGGTCGCTCGGGATGTACAACTTGTACTTCTCGCCAACGTGCATCAGTTGCAGGCCTTCGACCCAACCCGGGATCACGCCGCTGACCGGCAGGTCGATCGGGCTGCCACGTTCAACGGAACTGTCGAACACGGTGCCGTTGGTCAGTTTGCCGGTGTAGTGAACAGTCACTACGTCGGTTGGCTTAGGTTGTGGACCATCGGCTTTCTTGACCACTTCGTACTGCAGGCCCGAAGCGGTGGTGGTGACACCGGCTTTCTTGCCGTTTTCTTCGAGGAATTTCTTGCCGGCGGCTGCCGACTCTTCGCTCATCTTGGCCATGCGCTCTTCGGCACGCTTTTGCAGCGCGGCAAAGGCTTCGACCAGTTCTTCGTCTTTCAGCTTCTGTTCTTTCTTGCCGACGGCATCTTCGATGCCCTGGGCGACCGCTTTGGAGTCCAGGTCATCCATGCCTTCCTGAGCCAGGCTCTTGCCCATGTTCAGGCCAATACCGTAGGAAGCTTTCTGCGCCGGGGTCTTCAGCTCTACGCTGGTCTGCGAGTCGCAACCCGCGAGTACCAGGCCAACCAGGGCCACCGCCGCCGCCAACCGATGCTGTTTCATGCTATTTCCTTGTTCATGCGCCTAAAGGGCAATCGAATAAAGCCGCGAGCTTATCAGGCGGCCACGACCAATGGCTACCGGCATGTGAGCCACAAAGTGGCGATAAGTTCAGGTCCGCAAACGCTTTTTAAGCCTGTACCAATGAAGCATCTGTCATCTGTTACGCATAGGGACAAATTGCCGCTCCTCCACAGGCCAGGGGTAATGGCCACTTGCCCGTCGCGCAACACTGAGGCATAAGGGCTTATCAAAAAAACAAGGACGTTACCGTGCGCCTTCTCTCTCGCATTCTCTTGCTGCTCCTCGCGCTGCTGATCGTCGTCGTGGCCGTAGTGCTTTATTACGTTGCCAATCCTCGCTTGCCGTTCTACACGCCCGTCGAACAGGTGCATTACCTTGATCAATGGAGCGCTGCCGAGCGCAAGACGTATTACTTCACGCCACAGGGCACCCAGGTCAAAGGCCTGCGCTATGACTGGTTCACCGCCCTCGAATTGCCGTTTTCGCAACAACGCTTCGCTTCGCCTGAATATCTGGCGCGCTTTGGTTTCCTGGTCGATCCGGCACAGAAAGCCTCGCCAGACAACCCCGGCAACTTGCCGGTAGGGTTTGCGCGGCACCAGAGCCCGGGCAGCACCGACCAATTCCTGGATATCACCTGCGCGGCGTGCCATACCGGCGAATTGCGCTTCAAGGGCCAGGCGATACGGATCGATGGCGGCTCGGCTCAGCACGTGCTGCCCTCCAGTGTTCCTACATTACGCGGTGGCAGTTTCGGACAAGCATTGGTCGCCAGCCTGGCATCTACCTACTACAACCCATGGAAATTCGAGCGCTTCGCCCGCCAAGTGCTGGGCAAGGACTACGACGCCCGCCACGAGGAATTGCGCAAAGCCTTCAAAGTCTCCCTGGACACGTTCCTGCGGGTGGCCTGGAACGACACCCATCGCGGCCTCTACCCCACCGAAGAAGGCCCTGGCCGTACCGACGCCTTCGGGCGCATCGCCAATGCCAGCTTTGGCGACGCCATTTCAACCAAGAACTACCGGGTGGCCAACGCACCGGTGGATTACCCGCAACTGTGGGACATATGGACGTTCGACTGGGTGCAATGGAACGGATCGGCCCAGCAACCGATGGCCCGCAACGTCGGTGAGGCGCTGGGGGTCGGCGCCACGCTGAATTTCTTCGACGCCCAGGGCAAACCGCTGCAGGGCGATGCGCGATACCCCTCCAGCGTGCGTGTGCGCGACTTGAACAAGATCGAAGAAACACTGCAACTGCTCAAGCCGCCTGAGTGGCCTGAAGCGCTGCTGGGCTCAATCGACAAGCCGCTGGCGGCCAAGGGTCGGGCCCTGTTCACCGAAAACTGTGCCGGCTGCCATGTACCCAAGGTGGTCCAAGGACCCGACAGGCCGGTCCAGCAATTGCACATGCTCCCCGTGCAGGTGATCGGCACCGACCCGGGCACCGCCAATAACATCGCCGACCACCGCTTTGACCTGACCAGCCTGCAGTGGGATCCGGCCGAGCTGGCGAAGCTGGAAGTGCAACTGCACCCAACCCCGACGGAACCGCTGGACCTGAGCCAACTCTCGGTCGCCAAAGGCCTGGCCTACGTCACGGCATTCGTCGAGAACCGCGCTTACCGCGACGCCGGCGTCACCCCCGCCGAGCGCCCGGCCCTGGATGGTTTCGGCCTGCCCATCGGCGTACGTGAATTGCGCGCCTACAAGGCCCGGCCGCTGGCCGGCGTCTGGGCCACGCCACCGTTCCTGCACAACGGCTCGGTGCCGACGATCTATCAACTGCTGTCACCCCAGGACGAGCGCGCGACCACGTTCTATAAAGGCAACTTCGAATACGACCCGCGCCACCTGGGCTATCGCACCGAAGCCTTTACCAACGGTTTTCTCTTCGATACCCGCATTACCGGCAACCACAACAGCGGTCACGAATTCCGCGCGGGCGAGCGAGGTAACGGCGTCATTGGCCGCTTGCTGCAACCGCAGGAACGCTGGGCCTTGCTGGAATATTTAAAGGTGCTGGGCGGGCCACTGGAGTCGCAACTGTAATGATGAACCCCACAGGTAAAAGGAAGTTTCAATGTTGATCACGCTCTGGCTGCGCCTCGGCGCCTTTTTGGGCAAGACGCTCCTGTGGCTGCTGGGCATCGGGCTGCTCGGCTGGGCACTGTCCACGGCCTGGTTTGCCTGGCAACACAAGGGACCGGTGCCGGACAAGGAGCAGGTCGCGCCCGGTGAAGCCGCCATGACCCAGGACATCATCCAGACTGCTATTCGCATCGTCGACCAGCACCGCGAGGGCACGCGCTATCTGCGCGACGCCCACGCCAAGGCCCACGGCTGTGTCATGGCCGAAGTCCAGGTGCCGAACGACCTGCCGACACCGTTGCGCCAAGGGGTATTCGCCGAGCCGGGGAAGGTCTGGCAGGCGACGATCCGCCTGTCCAACGGCAACGCCTATCCGCAGTTCGACAGCCTGCGCGATGCACGGGGAATGGCGATCAAGCTGATGAACGTACCGGGCAAGCAATTGCTCGCTGACCGGCAATCACAGGGTGAGCAGGATTTCGTGATGTTCAACCATCCGAACTTCTTTGTCAGTGATGTCGCCGAGTACCGTCAGAATGTGGCCGCCCAGGCCGATGGGAAGAAGGCGATGGCGTTCTTTCCGAGCGTGGATCCGCGCACCTGGCAGATCCGTCATCTGTTCATCGCCCTGGCGACCCTCTCACCGCCACCGGCCAGTCCGACCCAGACCACGTATTTTTCGGTATCGCCCTACAAGTTCGGTGACGCCAACGCCAAGTTTCGCGTCGCGCCGGACCCGGACAGTTGCCCGAGCTACACCCTGCCTCCCCAGAACCAGGACCTGCCGAATTTCTTGCGTAGCGCGTTGAATCAGCAGTTATCCACCGACCGGGTGCCGGCATGTTTTGTCTTGCAGATTCAGCGTCAGGATCCGAGCAAGTACATGCCCATTGAAGACACCAGTATTGAATGGCAGGAAAGTGATGCGCCGTTCGAGACCGTGGCGCGGATCAAGGTTCCGGCTCAGGATTTTGATACGCCCAAGTTGAATCTGGCTTGTGATAATCAGTCGTTCAATCCCTGGTTTGGTATTGAGGCGCATCGGCCTATTGGTGGGATCAATCGATTGCGTAAGGCGGTGTATGAGGCGGTCAGCGATTATCGTCATAGTCGGAATGCTGAGCAGTAGACGATGGGTTTTGGGGGTATATCCGTTTCTTCGGTAACGGATATACACAAAAAAAGAACCAAAAAAAAACGACGCTCTTCCCTGGTAAAGGAAAAGCGTCGTTTCTAGTAGCCACCTGGCGTTCAGCATTCCAGATAACCGAATATGGCGCAGCGGACGGGACTCGAACCCGCGACCCCCGGCGTGACAGGCCGGTATTCTAACCGACTGAACTACCGCTGCGCGTAACACTGAAAGTTTGGTGGGTGATGACGGGATCGAACCGCCGACATTCTGCTTGTAAGGCAGACGCTCTCCCAGCTGAGCTAATCACCCTTCACTTCCGATGCGGGGCGCATTCTCTCACAATTTTTTGTAACGTGCTGATTTAATTAGCAAATTCATCAAAAAACATGAGCAACGCACACCACGGGAACTTCAAACAGCAAAAAGCCCGCGTTAGCGGGCTTCATGTGGTGACCTGGCGTTCAGTGTTCCAGGTTACCGAATATGGCGCAGCGGACGGGACTCGAACCCGCGACCCCCGGCGTGACAGGCCGGTATTCTAACCGACTGAACTACCGCTGCGCGTAACACGTTGAACGAATGGTGGGTGATGACGGGATCGAACCGCCGACATTCTGCTTGTAAGGCAGACGCTCTCCCAGCTGAGCTAATCACCCTTCGCTTTCGGTGTGGCGCGCATTCTACGGAGCACTCTTTAAGCTGGCAAGCACTTTTTAAATTAATTTTTTCAGGCCTTCCAAAGGCTTAGCGAAGGGTTGGCCTATGGCGCCGCGAAGAGAATAATGCCCCCCTTTGTATAAAGGAGAGACTCACCCCATGTGGTTCAAAAACCTGCTTATCTATCGCCTGACCCAAGATCTGCCTTTTGATGCCGAGGCGTTGGAAACTGCACTGGCCAGCAAACTGGCGCGTCCATGTGCAAGCCAGGAGTTGACCACTTACGGTTTCGTCGCGCCGTTTGGCAAAGGCGAGGATGCACCACTGGTGCACGTCAGCCAGGACTTCCTGCTGATCGCCGCGCGCAAGGAAGAACGCATCTTGCCGGGCAGCGTCGTGCGCGATGCCCTGAAGGAAAAGGTCGAAGAGATCGAAGCCGAGCAAATGCGCAAGGTCTATAAAAAGGAACGGGACCAACTCAAGGATGAAATCATCCAGGCGTTCCTGCCCCGTGCGTTCATTCGTCGCTCGTCCACCTTCGCCGCCATCGCGCCGAAACAGGGCCTGATCCTGGTGAACTCGGCCAGCCCGAAACGCGCCGAAGACCTGCTGTCTACCCTGCGCGAAGTCATCGGCTCCCTGCCGGTACGCCCGCTGACGGTCAAGATGGCTCCGACCGCCACCATGACCGACTGGGTCAAGACCCAGAAAGCCGCGGACGATTTCTTCGTGCTCGATGAATGCGAACTGCGCGACACTCACGAAGACGGCGGCATCGTGCGCTGCAAGCGCCAGGACCTGACCAGCGACGAAATCCAGCTGCACCTGAACACCGGCAAGGTGGTAACGCAACTGTCGCTGGCCTGGCAGGACAAGCTGTCCTTCGTGCTCGACGACAAGATGGTGGTCAAGCGCCTGAAGTTCGAAGACCTGCTGCAGGACCAGGCAGAACAGGACGGTGGCGACGAAGCCCTCGGCCAACTGGACGCCAGCTTCACGCTGATGATGTTGACGTTCGGCGAGTTCCTGCCGGCGCTGGTTGAAGCGTTGGGTGGGGAAGAGATTCCGCAGGGGATCTAAACCCCGCCCCGCTGTGGGAGCGGGCTTGCTCGCGAAGACTGACTGACATTCAACGATGATGTTGAATGACACTCCGCTATCGCGAGCGAGCTCGCTCCCACATTAGTATTCGGTGTTCTTAATAATAAGGATCAGGTCATGCGCGCATTGGCTGCATTAAGTCGCTTTGTCGGCAACACCTTCGCTTACTGGGTACTGATTTTCGCGGTCCTGGCCTTCCTGCAACCGCAGTGGTTCGTCGACCTGAAAGTCGCCATCGTGCCGCTGCTGGGCCTGGTGATGTTCGGCATGGGCCTGGCACTCAAGCTGGAAGACTTCGCCGAAGTTGCCCGTCATCCAGGACGTGTAGCCTTGGGGGTGATTGCCCAATTCGTGATCATGCCCGCCACGGCGTGGCTGCTTTGCCAAGCGTTCAGCCTGCCGCCGGAGATCGCCGTCGGGGTGATCCTGGTGGGTTGCTGCCCGAGCGGCACGTCGTCCAATGTCATGACCTGGCTGGCTCGCGGTGACCTGGCCCTGGCCGTGGCGATTTCCGCCATCACCACCCTGCTCGCCCCTCTGCTGACCCCGGCGCTGATCTGGCTGCTGGCCTCGGCCTGGTTGCCGGTGTCGTTCTCGGCGCTGTTCTGGTCGATCCTGCAAATTGTCCTGTTGCCGATCGCACTGGGTATCGTTGCCCAACGCCTGTTGGGTGCCAGGGTGCGTCATGCCGTAGAAGTGCTGCCGCTGATATCGGTAGTGAGCATCGTGATCATCGTCGCGGCGGTAGTGGCAGCCAGTCAGGCGAAGATCGCCGAATCCGGCCTGCTGATCATGGCCATCGTGATGCTGCACAACAGCTTCGGTTATCTGCTGGGGTACTACACCGGGCGCTTGTTCGGCTTGCCGCTGGCCCAGCGCAAAACCCTGTCGCTGGAAGTGGGCATGCAGAACTCCGGCCTGGGTGCAGCGTTGGCGAGTGCACACTTTTCGCCACTGGCGGCAGTACCCAGCGCGCTGTTCAGCGTCTGGCACAACATTTCCGGGGCCCTGCTCTCGACTTACTTGCGGCGCATGAGCGAGAAACTGGACCGTGAGCTACAGGCCCGTCAAGCGGCGGACTGAAGGGTGATCTTGACCGAGTCGTCAGCATTGGGCACTCTTGCGCCCAATGTGGGGACGACCCCGCAACGCTAGAGCGATCGTTATCCGGGGACGACCCCATCCATCGATGAGGTGTGTGATGTCCTGGATCATTCTTTTTTTTGCCGGCCTGTTCGAAGTCGGCTGGGCTGTCGGCCTGAAATACACCGACGGCTTCAGCCGCCCTCTCCCCACTGCACTGACGATCGCCGCCATGGCAATCAGCCTCGGCCTGCTCGGCCTTGCAATGAAGGAACTGCCGCTGGGTACAGCCTATGCGATCTGGACCGGGGTCGGTGCCGTGGGCACGGTGATCGCCGGGATCATTTTGTTTGGTGAGTCGATGGCACTGGTTCGCCTGGCCAGCGTGGCATTGATCGTTGCTGGGTTGATCGGGCTCAAGGTCAGCGCCTGAATTCTCCTGCAAGAGCCAAACCTATGGGGGCAAGGTCTGTGGGATTTAAGCCTGTGGGGAGCAAGGTCTGTGGGATTAAACCTGTGGGAGCAAAGCTTGCTCGCGATGGCGTCCTTGCGATCGCTATCGCGGGCAAGCCTTGCTCCCACAGACCTTGCTCCCCACAGGCTTTAAACCCATTGGGCTTGCTCCCAAAAGCTTTTTGCTTCCACAGTTTTTGTCCTAGCGGACAGTCCCACGCAATTGCCCCACCAACACCTGCAACTTCGCCGGCTCAGCCACTTCCACCGCGACCGCCGAACCCGCCACCAGCGTCACCCGCGACCAGAACCGGCGAAACAGCCCTTTGGCCGGGTCGCGGCTGAAAAAACTGCCCCACAAGCCCTGCAACGCCAGGGGAATCACCGGCACCGATGTCTCCTGGAGGATGCGTGTCAGTCCGCTCTTGAACTCATTGATCTCACCGTCACCGGTCAGTTTTCCTTCAGGGAAGATGCACACCAACTCACCGTCCTTCAGGTATTGGGCGATTCGCTTGAAGGCATTTTCGTAGATGTGAATGTCTTCCTGGCGCCCGGCGATCGGGATCGTCCCGGCGGTGCGGAAGATGAAATTCAGCACCGGCAGGTTGTAGATCTTGTAGTACATCACGAAGCGAATCGGCCGACGCACCGCGCCGCCAATCAGCAAGGCATCGACGAAGGAGACGTGGTTGCAGACCAACAACGCAGCGCCTTCGTCCGGGATCGCCTCCAGGTTGCGGTGCTCTACGCGGTACATGGAATGGCTCAGCAGCCAGATCATGAAACGCATGCTGAACTCGGGGACGATCTTGAAGATGTAGGCGTTGACGCCGATGTTGAGCAACGACACCACCAGGAACAACTGCGGGATCGACAGCTTGACCAGGCTCAGCAAGACAATGGAGACGATGGCCGAGACCACCATGAACAACGCGTTGAGAATATTGTTGGCGGCAATCACCCGCGCCCGTTCGTTCTCTACAGTGCGCGACTGGATCAGCGCGTACAGCGGCACGATATAGAAACCACCGAAGACGCCCAGGCCCAGGATGTCGATCAGCACCAGCCAGGCGTGGCCGAAGCCGAGCACTTCAAGCCAACCGTGGCCATCGATGCTGTCGGGGATCCCGCCGGAATGCCACCACAACAGCAGGCCGAACACCGTCAGCCCGAACGAACCGAACGGCACCAGGCCAATCTCGACTTTACGCCCGGAAAGCTTTTCGCAGAGCATCGAACCCAAGGCGATCCCCACCGAGAATACCGTCAGGATCAAGGTCACCACGGTTTCGTCACCGTGCATCCACTCCTTGGCATAGGCGGGGATCTGCGTCAGGTAGATCGCACCGACGAACCAGAACCAGGAGTTGCCGACAATCGAACGGGACACTGCCGGGGTTTGCCCCAACCCCAGTTTCAGGGTGGCCCAGGATTGGCTGAAGATGTTCCAGTTCAAGCGCATTTGCGGCGAAGCTGCGGCCGCGCGCGGAATGCTGCGGCTGGCCAGGTAACCGAGCACGGCAACGCCGATGATCGCGGTGGACACCACGGGTGCGTACTGCGCCGAGGACATCATGATCCCGGCACCAATGGTTCCGGCCAGGATCGCCAGGAAGGTGCCCATCTCCACCAGCCCATTGCCGCCGACCAACTCCTCCTCGCGCAAGGCCTGCGGCAGGATCGAATACTTCACCGGGCCGAACAACGCCGAATGCGTGCCCATGGCGAACAGCGCTACCAGCATCAGTGATAAGTGATCAAACAGAAACCCTACTGCGCCGACCGCCATGATGGCGATTTCGCCGAGCTTGATCAGACGAATCAACGCGTCCTTGGCGAATTTTTCCCCGAACTGCCCTGCCAGCGCCGAGAACAGAAAGAACGGCAGGATAAACAGCAGCGCGCAGAGGTTGACCCAGATCGAGCGATCGCCCTCGATGGTCAATTTGTAGAGGATGGCGAGGATCAGCGACTGCTTGAAAATGTTGTCGTTGAACGCGCCCAAGGACTGCGTGATGAAGAACGGCAGGAAACGCCGCGTGCGAAGCAAACTGAACTGCGAAGGGTGACTCATCTTCCATGTTCCTGAGTGGCGTGGACGCTTATTGGAATGAACGTTTTTCGATCCAGGCCACACATTACCTGTCTTTAGCGATTATTTCGCCAGCCCTGCAATACATGGCGACACAAACAACTCACCGTGCCAGGCGCCCAGTACCGTACGCCGCCCGACGATCAGCCACATCACCACCAGCATCGCCACCAGCACAGCCCCGAACGCGCTGAAAAAAGCCAAGCCCAGCAGATCCGCAAGCTTCAACGTGGTCAACGCGTACACGCCCAGGGGAAAGGTAAAGCCCCACCAGCCAAGGTTGAAGGGGATGCCTGCGCGCAGGTAGCGCGCGGTGATCAGCAGTGCCATCAACATCCACCACAGCCCCAAGCCCCACAGCGTGATACCGGCGACCAGGCCCAACCCGGCGGCGATTTCGCCCACGCCGGGCAGGCCATTGGCGGCAAAAATCAGCGGGGCATCGTTGCCCAGCAGCAACATGCCCAGGGCCCCGGTGCCGATCGGGCCGAGAGCCAGCCAACTCGAGGCGGCCATGTTTTCGTGAGGCAGTTTGTGCAGCGCCATGCGCAACAGCAAAATCGTCAGGATGCTGAACGCCACCGGCAGGGAAAAGGCCCAGAGCACGTAGCTGGTCACCAGCATGACCAGTTGCCCATGAGCGTCGGTCAGATGCGGCGCCAACAGTCCGCCACTGGCCGCCGCGACTTCGGCGGCCACCACCGGCAAGAGCCACACGGCGGTCATTTGATCGATGCGGTGTTCCTGGCGGGTGAACATCAAGAATGGGATCAGCACACCACAGGCCAGCGACAGGGCTACGTCGATCCACCATAACGCCTCGGCCACTGCCACCACACCGCTCCCCCAGCGCGGCAGCCCAAATACCAAAAAGCCGTTGATGATGGTCGCCAGCCCCATGGGAATAGTGCCGAAAAACATCGAGACCGTTGAATGGCCGAAAATCCGACGCGCTTCATCGAAGAACAGCACCCAACGGGCCGTGTACATGAGGGCGAACACCACGAACAACAACATGTTGAACATCCACAAGCCTTCACCCAAAGGGCGCAGGTCCGGCACATTCCCAGGCCATTGCGCCAAGGCCAGCGCCAGCACACCGGTGCCCATGACCACGGCAAACCAGTTAGGCGTGAATTGGCGAATGGCCTCCAGCGGCCTGGGCAAATGGCTCAATGGACGCAAACGGTTTTTTGCAGCGCAGCATGTCATGGCGAACTCCTGTCCCCGGATGAGGTGGAGCCATGCTAGAGCCGAATCGAATATCTATATAACGGGTAATTTCTCTATATGTTATCGATTTTGCAGATAACCATCAGACACTGCCTTCGGTCTCGATCACCAGGATCCTCGCTTCGCCCAAGGGCTTGGCCACATGCTCGGTGCCCACCGAGGCGTAGAAAATATCCCCAACCTGCAGCAAAGTCTCCTTTTCGACACCCTCTTCCCGATAGCACATCCGCACTTGTCCATCGAGCACCACGAAGACTTCCTGGCCGTCATTGATGTGCCATTTGTACGGCTGGTCGGTCCAGTGCAGGCGCGTGGTGATGCCGTTCATGTTGGCGATATCCAGCGCCGCCCAGGCACGGTCCCCGGTGAAGGATTTGCTGCGAATGATTTTCAAGAGTTCGTCCGGAAAAAGGCTCAGGCGCCAAGACTAACCCACAGCCGATGGCGCTGCATGCTTGGCTTCAAGGCCCAACGCCATCGCTCAGTGGTTTTATGGACTGACGCACCCCCCACAACGCAGCGGCACACAGCACAATCAACACCGCGCCATAGCCATCGGTGGTTGGGATCAATCCGAACACCCGCGTCAGGTTCCCCGCCAGCAACGACGGCACGCTGAAGGCCAGGTAACTGAGGACATAGAACGCCGACATCAAGCCCGCCCGTTCGTGGGGCAACGCCAGCGGCATGATGCTGCGCAGCGCGCCCAGGAACCCGGCGCCAAAGCCGCCGCCGGTGACCAGTGTGCCGGCGAAGAACAAAGGCAAGCTGGCGTCGTGCACCGCTGCCAGTACCAGCGCCAGACCAATCACCAGCAGGCTCGCGGACAGGCGCAACATTTTGTCTGCTTCTTGGTTGCGCAGCAGGTAGATGGACGACGCACCACTGAGGGTCAGCACCGCCACCAGCGCGCCGCCGATCAGATTGGAGGTCGATCCGGTTGCCGTCCGTACCAGGGACGGTGCCAGCGACAAGTAGAAACCGCCCACGGCCCAGGCCGCCAGATCCAGTGGCAGGACCCGCCACAAGGCTTGCCGTGCCTGGCGCGGCACGTGCAGGGTTGGCCGCAGGGACTGCCAGGCACCGGGTTGCGGGCTGACGCTTTCTGCCAGGCGCCAGAGGTAAATGGCCTGGACCAGGAACAAGCCCAACAGAAGCCAGTACGTCAGCTGCAAGGGCAACGGCGCGAACTCGGCCAGCAGGCCACAGCCCAGCGCCCCGCATGCCATGCCCAACAGCGGCGCGACACTGGTAATCAGCGGACCTTGGCGACGGTCGAAATCCAGCAAGGCAGCCCCCAGCACGCTGGTGGCCATGCCGGTGGCAAATCCCTGGATCAATCGGGCACTGATCAACCAGGCAACGCTGTCGGCACTGATAAACAGCAGCATCGCCAGCATATTGAGCAACAGCGCCACGAAGATCACCGGTTTACGGCCCAGGTAATCCGACAGCGAACCCACGGTCAGCAAGGCCGCCAACAGACTGAACGCGTACACACCGAAAATCAGCGTCAGGATGGCCGGGGAAAACTGCAAGTGTTCCTGATAGAGGTGGTACAACGGCGTCGGCGCGCTGGACGCGGCGAGAAAACCGAGCAAGGTGAGCGCCAGGAATATCAGGCTGGCGCGGGTCGAAGCTGGACGGGACATGGGCACGCTCCACAAGAACATTCACAAAAGCTAATTTTTTGCTTTTGCGGAGTGTGCTACCGGCGTGCGCTTAAAGCAAATTCTTTGTGTTAAGGTCTGACGCATGGCAATTAAAGAAGGTTTACGCCCCGGCGGTAGAAGCGCCCGGGTCCAAGAGTCGATTCATTCGGCAGTTCGCGCCCTGCTGCAAGAGCAGGACCGTGCGACCCTGACCGTGCCGCAAATCGCTGCGCGCGCCGGGGTGACGCCGTCTACCATCTACCGGCGCTGGGGCGATCTGGCGGCGCTGCTGGCCGACGTCGCCATCGCCCGCATGCGCCCTGACGGTGAACCGGCCGACACGGGCAGCTTGCGCGGCGACCTGCGCGCCTGGGCCGAGCAGTACCTGGACGAAATGAGCTCCGAACCTGGTCGCAACATGATGCGCGACATCCAAGCCTGCGCCACCCCGGGGTATTGCGTGGGGATCATCAGCCGTCAGTTGCAGATCATCCTGGATCGCTACCCCGATGAGCCCAATCCAGGCGTCGAACGGCTGATCAATGTGGTGGTGGCACCGACGGTGTTTCGCATTCTCTTTGCTACCGCGCCGTTGGCGGTTGAGGAGTTGTATCGGTTGGTGGATATCGCGCTGGCTCAGTAAGGCCGCCATCGCGAGCTTGCTCGCGATGAGGCCAGCCCCCCCCCTGCATAACCCAAGAATCCCCCCCTCTGCGACACCCCACCACGCCTCGACCTTGGTCGACACTGACGAACCCGAGCGGGCATGCGAGACTGTCCTGCCGGGCTCAAGTCCCGGTGTCTTTGTCCGGGAGTTTCCATGTCGCTGTCCAGCGGGCTGATCGCCTTCGTCGCCCTGGTCTATATGGCCACCATGTTCGCCATCGCCTTCTACGGCGACCGGCGCAGCACACCGCTGCCGCCACGGGTGCGGGCCTGGGTCTACAGCCTGTCGCTGGCGGTGTATTGCACCAGCTGGACGTTCTTTGGCGCCGTGGGCCAGGCCGCCGAACAGCTCTGGTCATTCCTGCCGATCTACCTCGGGCCGATCCTGCTGCTGGTGCTGGCGCCGTGGGTCCTGCAGAAAATGGTGATGATAAGCAAGCAGGAGAACATCACCTCCATCGCCGACTTCATCGCCGCCCGCTATGGCAAGTCCCAATCCCTGGCGGTGGTGGTTGCACTGATCTGCCTGGTCGGCGTGCTGCCGTACATCGCCTTGCAACTCAAGGGCATTGTGCTCGGGGTGAACCTGTTGATCGGTGCCGGCGCCGATGCCATGGGCACCCGCGCCCAGGACACCGCGCTGATCGTCTCGCTGATCCTGGCGCTGTTCACTATCGTGTTCGGTACCCGCAACCTGGACGCCACCGAACACCACCGCGGCATGGTGCTGGCGATTGCCTTCGAATCCCTGGTCAAGTTGTTCGCCTTCCTGGCGGTCGGTGCGTTCGTGACATACGGCCTATACGACGGCTTCGACGATCTGTTCAACCAGGCGATGCTCGCCCCACGCCTGGAGCAGTACTGGAAAGAAACCATCAACTGGCCGTCCATGGTGGTGCAGACCGGGGTGGCGATGATGGCGATCATCTGCCTGCCAAGGCAGTTCCACGTGACCGTGGTGGAAAACATCGAGCCCCAGGACCTGCGCCTGGCCAAGTGGGTATTCCCCGCCTACCTGGCCCTGGCCGCGCTGTTCGTGGTGCCCATCGCCCTCGCCGGGCAAATGATGTTGCCCGACTCGGTACTGCCGGACTCATTCGTCATCAGCCTGCCCCTCGACCAGGCCCACCCGGCCCTGGCAGTGCTGGCGTTCATTGGCGGCGCCTCGGCGGCGACCGGCATGGTGATCGTGGCCAGCGTGGCGCTGTCCACCATGGTCTCCAACGACATGTTGTTGCCGTGGCTGCTGCGCCGCAACAACGCCGAACGGCCCTTCGAAGTGTTCCGCCAGTGGATGCTGTCGGTGCGTCGAGTGAGCATCGTCGTGATCCTGTTGCTGGCCTACGTCAGCTACCGTCTGCTGGGTTCGACAGCGAGCCTGGCGACCATCGGCCAGATCGCCTTTGCCGCCGTGACCCAACTGGCCCCCGCCATGCTCGGCGCGTTGTACTGGAAACAGGCCAACCGCCGCGGTGTGTTCGCCGGCCTCGCCATGGGTATTTTCCTGTGGTTCTACACCTTGGTATTACCGATTGCCGCCCATAGCCTGGGCTGGTCGCTCGGCAGTTTCCCCGGCCTGGCTTGGCTGCACGGCAACCCCTTGAACCTGCCGATTACCCCATTGACCCAAGGGGTGGTCCTGTCCCTGGCCGGTAACTTCACGCTGTTTGCCTGGGTGTCCGTGCTGTCGCGCACACGCGTCTCGGAACACTGGCAGGCGGGACGCTTCATCGGCCAGGAAATCAGCGCCCGCCCCAACCCCCGATCAATGCTGGCGGTGCACATCGAAGACCTGTTGCAACTGGCCGCCCGTTTCGTCGGTGAAGAGCGGGCGCGACAGAGTTTCATTCGCTTTGCCTACCGCCAGGGCAAAGGCTTCAACCCGACCCAGAACGCCGACAGTGAATGGATCGCCCACACCGAACGCCTGCTGGCCGGTGTACTCGGAGCCTCTTCGACAAGGGCTGTGGTAAAAGCCGCCATTGAAGGCCGGGAGATGCAGCTCGAAGACGTCGTCCGGATCGCAGACGAAGCCTCGGAGGTGCTGCAGTTCAACCGCGCGCTGCTGCAAGGCGCCATCGAGAACATCAGCCAGGGCATCAGCGTGGTCGACCAGTCCCTCAGGCTGGTGGCCTGGAATCGTCGCTACCTGGAACTGTTCAAGTATCCGGACGGCTTGATCAGTGTCGGCCGGCCCATTGCCGATATCATCCGTTACAACGCCGAACGTGGCCTCTGCGGCCCAGGCGAAGCCGAAGTCCACGTCGCCCGACGCCTGCACTGGATGCGCCAGGGCCGCGCCCATACCTCTGAACGGCTGTTCCCCAACGGACGGGTGATCGAGCTGATCGGCAACCCGATGCCCGGTGGCGGTTTCGTCATGAGTTTCACCGACATCACAGCCTTCCGTGAGGCCGCACAAGCGCTGACCGAAGCCAACGAGGGGTTGGAGCAACGGGTGGCCGAACGCACCCGGGAGTTGTCACAGCTGAACCTGGCCCTGACCGAAGCCAAGAGCACCGCCGAAGCGGCCTATCAATCCAAGACCCGGTTCCTGGCGGCGGTCAGCCATGACCTGATGCAACCGCTCAACGCTGCGCGGCTGTTCTCTGCCGCACTGTCCCACCAACACGACAGCTTGCCGAGCGAGGCCCGGCAACTGGTCCAACACCTGGACAGCTCGCTGCGCTCGGCTGAAGACCTGATCACCGACCTGCTGGATATCTCCCGCCTGGAAAACGGCAAGATCAACCCCGACCGCAAGCCCTTCGCCCTCAATGAGTTGTTCGATACCCTCGGCGCAGAATTCACGGCGCTGGCCCAGGAGCAAGGCTTGAAGTTCCGGGTCCGCGGCTCGCAACTGCGGGTGGACAGCGATATCAAGCTGTTGCGGCGCATTTTGCAGAATTTCCTGACCAATGCCTTTCGCTACGCCAAAGGGCCGGTGCTACTGGGCGTACGCCGGCGCGACGGCGAGTTGTGCCTGGAAGTCTGGGATCGCGGGCCGGGCATCGCCCAAGATAAGTTGCAGGTCATTTTCGAAGAGTTCAAGCGTCTGGACAGCCACCAGACCCGCGCCGAAAAAGGCCTGGGCCTGGGCCTGGCCATCGCCGACGGGCTATGCCGTGTGCTAGGCCACACCTTGCGCGTGCGCTCTTGGCCGGGGCGCGGCAGCGTGTTCAGTGTCAGCGTCCCATTGGCTCATACACAAGCCGTCGTACCGAGCCCCGCGGCCGAACCCAACGGTCATTTGCCAAGCGGCGCCCAGGTGCTGTGCGTCGATAACGAAGACAGCATCCTGATCGGCATGAACAGCCTGCTGACACGCTGGGGTTGCCAGGTATGGACGGCGCGCAACCGAGAAGAATGCGAGCGTTGGCTGGCCCAGGGCGGTCGACCGCAACTGGCGTTGGTGGATTTTCATCTGGACGGCGGCGAGACCGGCACTGAGCTGATGGCCTGGTTGCGCACGCGCATGGGGGAACCCGTGCCAGGGGTGGTGATCAGCGCCGACGGCCGCCCCGAAACGGTGGCCCAGGTGCACGCGGCGGGTCTGGATTACCTGGCCAAGCCGGTGAAACCGGCGGCGTTGCGGGCGTTGTTGAGTCGGCATTTACCATTGTAGGAAAATCGAGTTCCTACCGCCAGGCATCAAACTTGTGGCGAGGGGATTTATCCCCGCTGGGTTGTGCAACAACCCCAAGATCAGACACTTCGGTTCAGCAGATGGACCGTGCTAGCCGATTTGCGACTGCTGCGCAGCCGAGCGGGGATAAATCCCCTCGCCACAGGTTTTTGTTTCAACTTAGGGCTTGCATCAACCTTGAGAGGACCCGGCTTCTTCCGGCAACTCAGGCAGCCCATCCGCATCGGTCATCGCCCGTTCAAGCAATTCGCTGGGCAGGCTCTTGCTGGCCCGGGCGCCGAGCAGCTTGAGCTGTTCGCTGCGGCTGATCAGGTTGCCGCGCCCTTCCGTCAGTTTGTTGCGCGCTGCGCTGTAGGCTTTGTCCAGCTGCTGCAAACGACTGCCGATCTCGTCCAGATCCTGGATGAACAAGACGAACTTGTCATACAGCCACCCGGCCCGCTCGGCGATTTCCCGGGCGTTCTGGCTCTGGCGCTCCTGCTTCCACAAGCTGTCGATCACCCGTAGCGTCGCCAGCAATGTGGTCGGGCTGACGATCACGATGTTGCGGTCGAAGGCTTCCTGGAACAGGTTCGGCTCGGCTTGCAGGGCGGCGGAAAACGCCGCTTCGATCGGCACGAACAACAACACGAAATCCAGGCTGTGCAAACCGTCCAGGCGTTTATAGTCCTTGCCGGCAAGGCCCTTGACGTGAGCTCGCAACGACGCCACGTGTTGCTTGAGGGCGTGTTGGCCGATGGCGTCATCTTCGGCGGCCACGTACTGCTGATAAGCCGTGAGGCTGACCTTGGAGTCGACCACCACTTGCTTGTCGCCTGGCAGATAAATCAACACGTCCGGCTGGAAACGCTCGCCGTCGGGGCCCTTGAGGCTGACCTGGGTCTGATACTCGCGGCCCTTCTCCAGGCCGGCATGTTCGAGCACCCGTTCCAGAATCAGCTCGCCCCAGTTGCCCTGGGTCTTTTGGCCTTTGAGCGCCCGGGTGAGGTTGGTGGCCTCGTCGCTCAAGCGCAGGTTCAGCTGTTGCAAGCGCTCCAGTTCCTTGCCCAGGGAGAAACGTTCCCGGGCCTCGGCCTGGTAACTTTCTTCGACGCGTTTTTCGAACGACTGAATGCGCTCCTTGAGCGGATCGAGCAACTGACCCAGGCGCTGCTGGCTGGTTTCGGCGAAGCGCTGCTCGCGCTCATCGAAGATTTTTCCGGCGAGCTCGGCGAACTGTGCCCGCAACTCGTCTCGCGAACCTTGCAGATCATCCAGGCGTTGTTGATGGCTTTCCTGCTGCTCGCGCAGTTCGGCATGCAACGACGCTGCCTGGGCATCGAGCCGCCGCAGTTCGGCTTCCTTGTTGGCGCGTTCGAGGCTCCAGGCGTGGGCCGCATCCCGGGCATTGTCACGCTCGATCTGCAACAACTCGACTTCGCGACAGGCCGCGGCAAGCTCGGCTTGCTTGGCGGCGTTGGCTTGGCTCAGGTCGCTGATCTCGTCACGGCAGGCATCGAGTTGGGCATTGAGGCCGTCGTGGGCCATATGCGCGGTGGCCAGGCGTTCTTCCAGCAAGGCCTGTTCGGTCTGCGCGGCACCGGCCTGGCGTTGCAGGTGCCAGGCCAGTGCCAGCAATGGCACCGCAGCGCCCGCCAAGCCAAACAACAGGCTGGTCAAATCCATAGCCATGACAATTCCTGCCGATCAAATAAAGCCCGAAGGGTAACCAAGCGGCCAGGGGTTGCCCAGCTCGGTCTTCGTTTTCAGCCTTCGATTTCACCGAGGGCCCGGCGGGCTCGATCATCGCCGGCCCGCGCGGCCTGGCGCAGCAGGTCCTGGCCGATGCGGCGATCCCGGGCGTTGCCGCATTCGCGGCACATCAACTGTCCGAGGCGACTTTGCGCGGCTACCACGCCTTCACGGGCAGGTTGCTTGAGTAAACGGCCGGCCAGGTGCTTGACGCTGGGGCTGTCCCCCAGTCGCGGGCTGTCGAGCAGCCACTCGGCCACCCGCATCGAAATACGCTTGGGTGCGGTAACACCAGGGGGTGTGGAGGTAACAGGATTTGATACTGAGCGAAACTTCATAAAACACTGTGGGATAGATCGGAAGGCGCGCCACTCTACTCCTTTTTTCGCACGGGTAAAGTCGAAAAAAAACCAGCACGCCCGTGCTAGAGCAAGCGCTTGGGACAATCCACAGAAGCTGTGGATAACTCAGTGGACAACCCACCCTGAACTCGCGCAAACCCCTGTGGAACGGGGCCTGCGCTCAAACTGACGATTTTTTCACCAGTAAAAAAAAGCGATGTTTTTCATTGACTTAAATTTTGGATACAGGCACCCACCCCGGATTGTTTCGACATGACAGTACGGTGACAAGTGGTGTAGCGAGTGTGCACAAGTAACAGCCGAACGGGTTATAACGCTGCGCTTTTTTGGCGCATCGGGCGGTAAAACCTGGGGATAACCCTCAGGCCTTGCCCGCGATGCGCGTGGCATGGGCACACCTGCGCACGCTTGAATCCTGTGCTATACGCTCGCCTACCCACAGTGAGTTATCGCTCTTTTGAATATTTTTTAACCAACACCCTTTCCTTCATGGTTTCGATCCGTTAGTATCTGCGGCGTTAGTACCAAGCTGAAAGTCAATTCCGGGTCGAACACATCTCCACGGTCAGCCATCCTGCAAAGGACGCCTCACCGAAAAAAGAGACCGGCCTCCTCGATGGTTTCCAGGTAAACCTTGCGCCAACACAGCCTTTGATCGAATGCAAAGGGTGTTGCCAGGCTCATTACTCTGACCGAACCAACCTGCAAAATTGATCAGGATCTTCACCCCGGGCCCAGAACCTTTGCCCTCGATGTGTTGCCTGCCCTCCTAAGTACCTACCTGCCAGCCCAAGCGCGCACTTTTTATAGCGCTCAAACTGGCTGCTTTGTTCCAGTCGGGTTCTTCGTTCGACCAATGGTGGTCGACGTTACTGGAACGTTTTAACGTTGCACGGTTCTTAACCGTGTCATTTGTAGGAACACCCATAACATGTCTACTCAAATCCATACCCAGGACGCTATCCGCACCCTGACCAACGCTTTTGCTCCAATGAACTGCCTGATCATGGCCGCTCGCAAAGGCTGCTTCAGCTTCACCCTGGTCAACGAACACGGCATCGCCCGTCATAGCGAACGCCTGTACCCCGATCAATACTCCAGCGCCGAACCGCTGCAGGCCGTGATTGAGCGTACCCGCCAGGCACTGGTTGCCTGAGGCGCCAGAAAAGCTGAAACCCCAAAGGCCCCGTCAAAAGCGGGGCTTTTTATTGCCTGGAATTTCTCGATTAAGCGAAACGGCGTAAGTACCAAGGGATATAACAGTTATAACCGCTCGTTGAAGATGTTTTAAAAACAGTCCTTTACAACGTAAATATGACACTACACTTCAAGTCAAGCGGCATGATCCGCTTCCGGCGGGGCCTGGACCGATCCACCGCTGCCAAGCCCACACTCTTCAGGTCCCGCCCATTCACACTTCGAGGGTTTTATGGGTATCGCTGCCAGCGAACTGTGTCGATATGTGATCCGCCCGACACTCCTCTACCTTGAGCGTCATAGCGCAACTGCGGAATCCTTGTTGCTTGGTATTGCTGCGAGCCAGTCAGCCCTGGGTTCAGCCCTGCATGATCGCCGCGGGCACGGCCTGTATCGCATTACCGAGTCTCGACACCAGGCACTCTGGGATCGTTACCTGGCGCTGGACCCAGAACGTGCCAGCCTGGTG
Source organism: Pseudomonas sp. PF05 (assembly GCF_056521845.1). Lineage (NCBI taxonomy): Bacteria > Pseudomonadati > Pseudomonadota > Gammaproteobacteria > Pseudomonadales > Pseudomonadaceae > Pseudomonas > Pseudomonas sp. PF05. The sequence continues at coordinate 23,619 of NZ_JBWLPW010000004.1, forward strand.
CGCGGCCTGGCCAGCCAGCACGCCTTTCTCAGCGGCCCGCATCTGGAACTGACCGTCAACCTGCGCTATGCCACCGCCATTGCCTGGCTGTTGGTAGAGGAACAGAACACCCCGCTTCCCGAAGCCGATGACCTGTTGGGCATGGCCCGCATCTGGCGACAAACCTTTCACCCCCAAGGGCGTCTGCGAGATTTCACTTGCGCCTGGCAAAGCTGTGTTTCACCACTGAACCAGGTCGCTTGCTGACATGAAATTTTGAAAGTTCCTACAACGGTCGCGAATCTGGTCGGATTGTCCTACAAAACCCCTCTAAATCAAGCAATACAGGCTATAGCGCTTGGCCGAAAATGTTGGTAATTTTCGCCCCGGTGATCACCAGGAGTTCTAACAATGAAAAAAATGATGCTCAAAACCACCCTTGGCCTTGCCGTGACCTTGGCATCCACTCAACTTTTCGCCAGTGGCTTTGCCTTGAACGAACAAAGCATCAGTGGCATGGGCACTGGTTTCGCGGGTCGTTCTTCGGTTGCCGATGATGCCAGCACCGTATTTGGCAACCCTGCCGGCATGTCGCGCCTCAAGCGCCAGCAAGTGACCGGTGGCTTCGCCGCTATTGACGCCTCCACTGATATCGACGATGCCAGCGGCACCCAGTCCGGCACCAACAAGGGCGACATGGTCCCACTCACGGGCGTTCCGATGGGCTATTACGTCAAGCCTATCGATGATCAATGGGCTTTCGGCCTGGGTGTCTACGCACCGTTCGGCTTGATCACCGATTATGAAAACGGCTTCCAGGGCGGCAACTTCGGTAGCAAGAGCGAAGTGAAGGTCGTCACGTTCCAGCCAACCGTCAGCTATGCCTTCAACGACAAGGTATCGATCGGTTTCGGCCCGACCATCAACCGTATTTCCGGCTCTCTGGAGTCGACGCTGAACACTCCGTTTTCAGCTAATGACGGCGACGTGAAGATCAAGGGCGACGACATTGGCTACGGCTACAACATCGGCGTGCTGGTCCAGGCGACCGACACCACTCGTGTCGGCCTGACCTACCACTCCAAGGTCAAGTACAAGCTTGAAGGCCACACTGAAGTGAGCCCAGGCGCCGGTACTCCTGCGGCACTTTTGAATAACGGGCGCTACGATGCCTCGCTGGACATCACCACACCTGAATCGGTGGACTTTTCGGTCACCCAAAAGCTCAATGATGCCTGGACCGTTTATGCGGGCAGCACCTGGACACGCTGGAGTCGCCTGAAAGAAATCACCGTGAATAACGAAGGGGTGACAACATCGGGTGGTGTGTTCGCTCCTGCCTTCCTCGGCACCATCACCGAAGAGCAAAACTGGCATGACACTTGGGCCTACGCCATTGGTACTTCCTACCAGTTGAACAAACAGTGGGTACTGCGTACCGGCCTGTCTTTCGACCAGGCACCGACCAACAATACCGACCGCTCGCCACGCATTCCTACTGGCGACCGGACCATCTTCAGCCTCGGTGCCGGCTGGAGCCCGACCGACGACCTGACCATTGACGTGGCTTATTCCTACCTCAAGGAAGAAAAAGTCAACGTCAGCGGCAGCAATGCCCTCGGCCAGTCCTACAACGCCAAATATGAAAACAGCGCCAACGGTTTCGGTGTCGGTGCAACCTACCGCTTCTGATGTTTCACGGCGAACCTGAACCACTCGCCACCTGAAGCAAAAAAAGCCCCGCACTCTGTAAAGAGGCGGGGCTTTTTCGTGGCAGGGCAGGCGTCAGGGTTTGGAGGCAATGGCCGCTTCTACCGCCTTGATGAAATCGGGATCGTCAGGCTTGATCCGGCTGGAAAAACTGGCAACGACCTTGCCCTGACGGTCCACCACATACTTGTAGAAATTCCATTTCGGCGCGCCGGATTGTTCAGCCAGGTGCTTGAACAGCGGTATCGCATCCGCACCGCGTACCGGCTGAGGTTCGGTCATGGCGAAGGTCACGCCGTAATTGACGTAGCAGACCTTGGCAGTTTCAGCACCGTCCTTGGACTCCTGCTTGAAGTCATTGGACGGCACACCCAGCACTTGCAACCCTTGGTCCTTGTAGCGCTGGTTGAGCGCCTCGAGGCCTTTGAATTGCGGAGCGAACCCACAGAAGCTAGCGGTGTTGACCACCACCAGCGGCTTGCCGGCGAAGCGCTGACACAAATCAATGGTTTCCTTGGCCCGCAGCTTGGGCAACGAACCCTCCAGCAACGGTGGGCAACCGGCGGCCCAGACTTGCCCGGTCACAGCCAGCAACAGGGCGGGAACAGCAAACCAGCGCGTCAACATGTCGATTTTCCTTAAAAGCACGTCAGACCACGACGTTACTCGCAGCGTCCGATGCCGTCCATTGTTCAGCAGGTGCCCATGCCCAATTGCATCAAGGCCAACCCGCCCTGATGCCACCCCCACCAGGCAAATGCCAGCAGCAGGCCGGCACCGATAGCGATCAACCACGGGCCAATGCGACTCATGCTGCGCCGGCCTGGACTTGCAGGCGCGCCACCGGACGTTCACGTACTGGCCAATTCAACGCCGCCGCCAACAGGCTGAGCAGGATCGACACCTGCCAGATCAAGTCGTAGCTGCCGGTACGGTCGTATACCACCCCGCCCAACCATCCACCTAGGAACGAGCCCAACTGGTGGAACAGGAACACGATCCCACCCAACATCGAGAGATTTCGCACACCGAACAAGGTCGCCACCGTGCCGTTGGTCAACGGCACGGTCGACAGCCACAGCAAGCCCATCGCCATGCCAAACAGGTACGCCGTCGTGGTGGTCACGGGCAACCACAGGAACAAGCCGATCACCACCGCACGCACTAGGTACAACCCGGTCAACAGGCGTGGCTTGGACATGCGTCCGCCCAGCCAGCCCGCCGTGTAGGTGCCGAAGATATTGAACAACCCGACCAGGGCTAGCACGGTGGTGCCGACGCTGGCTGGCAGGTGCTGGTCCACCAGGTATGCCGGCAAATGCACGCCGATGAACACCACCTGGAACCCGCAAACGAAAAAGCCAACCGCCAGCAGCCAGAACCCGGAATGACTGCACGCCTCACGCAAGGCTTCGACCAGGGTTTGCTCATGGCCGGCGACCGGCAACGGCGCGTCCTTGAGCATGCTCACCAGCGGCACGATCAACGCCACCAGCAGCCCCAGCGCCAACAACGCCGCCGACCAACCGAGCCAACCGATCAGCCCCAACGTGCCGGGCAACATGGCGAACTGGCCGAAGGAACCGGCGGCGCTGGCGATACCCATGCCCATGCTGCGTTTTTCCGGCGGCACAGCCCGGCCGACCACGCCGAGGATCACCGAAAACGACGTGCCAGACAGGCCAATACCAATCAACAGACCCGCACTCAATGACAACGACCATGGCGAGTCAGCCATACCCATGAACACCAGGCCGACGGCATAGAGAACGCCACCGATCAACACCACTTTCGCCGCACCGAAGCGATCGGCCAGCGCGCCGGTGAAAGGCTGCGCCAGGCCCCAGATCAGGTTCTGCAAGGCAATGGCGAAGGCGAATACCTCACGGCCCCAGCCGAACTCGGCACTCATGGGCGCCAGGAACAGGCCGAAGCCATGCCGTATGCCCAGGGACAACGCCAGGATCAGCGCGCTGCCCACCAGGACCCAACCACAGGTACGCCACATCGATGTCATTCTTGTTCTCCGATCGCGGGTATATACCCACTTATTATCGAACAAACCGGCTTCACGCCAGTTCATCCAGCAAGGCCAGCAAGGTCGCACGCTTTTCGGCGCCCAGCTTATCAATCAGTTTCTGCTGCGCCGCTTCCCAGGCCGGCAACGCCGCCGCGAGCCGGGCCTGCCCCGTTTCAGTGAGCACGACGATGCGGTTACGCAGGTCGTCACCCTCGGCCAGCGCCACCAGCCCTTCGCCTTCCAGCACCCGCAGGTTTCGTCCCAGGGTGCTGCGGTCCAGGCCCATGGCCTCGGCCAGGGAAGAAATGCTCGGCTGGTCCAGGCGCGCCAGGTTGCTCAGTAAAGAATACTGGGCAACGTTGATCCCGAAGCCGTCGAGGGCGCCGTCGTAATACCTGCTGACGCCACGAGCGGCACGACGCAGGTTGATGCACAGACATTGGGAAGGAAGCATGATGCGTGTATATACCCGCGACTGAATGAATGCAAATTTAAATGAACACAGCCCTGCCAGCTAGATCCAGATTCAACTCAACACCGACGCTACCAGAACGGCCACTTCCAGCAGCTCCAGCAAGGCGCCCGCCGTATCCCCGGTGCATCCTTGCAGCCTGCGCAGCATCATCCACCGCAACCCGATGAACACCAGCGCGGCAACCACCAACATCCACAGCCCCGCCCAGCCCAACAGCAGCAAGCACCCCAGCGCACAGGCCGACAACACCTGCCAACCCGAGCGTCGCGGCAGGTAATCGGCGAGCGCCTGGCCTAACCCACCGGCACGCACATACGATGTCGTCAGGAATAATCCCAGCAATGCGCCACGCCCCAACATCGGCACGATGAGCAACGCCAAAGCCTGCCCCTGCTCGATCAACGCCACCAGCGCAGCCCATTTGAGCAGCAACACCACCACCAGCGTCACGACGGCAATCGGCCCGCTGCGCGGATCCTTCATGATCAGCAACGTCCGTTCGCGATCGCCGAAACCGCCGAGCCACGCATCGGCGCTGTCGGCCAAACCATCCAGATGCAACCCACCGCTAAGCAGCACCCAGGCCATCAGCAACAGTGCAGCATGAAGCAGCAACGGCGCGCCGAACAATAACGCATCCAACGCCCATAACAGCCCGCCGAACAACAGCCCCACCACCGGATAGAACAACAGCGAACGGCCCAGCTGTTCAGGCTCGGGCATGCCGGGCAGGCGCACCGGCAGGCTGCTGAGAAATTGCAAGGCGATCCAGAAAGGCAACATCGTCAATCCGCCTCTTTGAGCACAGGCCCTGCCGACACCGCCAGGGAAAACAGTGCGCCATGGCAAACCTCGACATTGAGCAATTGCTCCCGAGGCAGGCCTCGGGCCTGGGCCAGCAGCAGGCGCATCACGCCACCATGGCTGACCAGCAAGACTCGCTGTCCGGCATAGGCCGTGTGCAGGCGTTCGACTGCCGCCAGCACGCGGCTGGAAAACGCCAGCACCGGCTCGCCCTCGGGCGGTGTAAAGGCATAGGGATCGGCCCAGAACTGCCCTAGCGCTTCGGCGTCGGTGTCCATCAACGCCGCTGCGCTGCGGCCTTCCCAGGCGCCGAAATGCAACTCTTGCAGGTCTTTGTCCAGCTGCACCGGCACACCGAGTCGGCCACCCAGTTGCTCGGCGAAATGGGCGCAACGCTGCAACGGCGAGCTGACCAGGCGATCCCAGGGCCCGCCTTGGGCGACAGCCGCGTGCATCTGCTCCCAGCCCCTGGCCGTCAAGGCATCGTCGAGGCTGCCGCGCAAGCCGCCGCCCAGCTCGGTTTCGCCGTGACGCAGCAGGTCCAGGCGCAAGGTCATGCCGGACGATCCGCCACGGCCGCTTCGGCAAACGTCGCCATCTGCCCGTGCAGATCACAGGCCAGGCGCAACAGCGGTACCGCCAACGCCGCACCACTGCCCTCGCCCAGGCGCAGGCCTAGCTCCAGCAGCGGTTCGGCACCGAGGGTTTCCAGCACGTGGCGATGGCCCGGTTCGGCACCGCGATGGCCGAACAGCAACCACGGCCGGCACGCGGGATTGAGCCGCACCGCCACCAGGGCCGCGACGCTGCAGATGAAACCATCCACCAGCACCGCGACGCCCTGCTGGGCACAGGCCAGATAAGCGCCAACCAAGGCTGCGATTTCAAAACCGCCGAGGTTGAACAGGGCCTGCAATGGGTCGTCGCCCTGAGCACCGTGCCGCGCCAGGGCGCGCTCAATGACTTGGGCCTTGCGGCTGACACCCGCCGCGTCCAAACCCGTGCCCGGCCCGACCAGATGGGCCAGCGGGCATTCGAGCAACGCGCAAGCCAGGGCACTGGCAGCGGTGGTGTTGCCGATGCCCATCTCGCCACCGATGAACAACTGCGTTCCGGCGGCGACGGCACGGGCCACGCTGTCGCGTCCAGCGTGCAAGGCCTGCTCGCCCTGGCTCGAGGTCATTGCCGGACCATGGGCAAAATTCGCCGTGCCCGGCCCGACGTTCAGGTGCCGTACGCCGGGCAGATCCAGCGAAGGCGTGACGGTGCCCAGGTCCACCACTTCCAGCGACGCCCCCAGCTGCCGCGCCAGGACGCTGATGGCCGCGCCGCCGCTGACGAAGTTGAGCAGCATCTGCCCGGTGACCTCCTGGGGATAGGCCGATACGCCTTCGGCCACCACGCCATGGTCACCGGCAAAAATCGCGATCCACAGCCGCTCCAGATTCGGCTTGACCTGCCCTTGCAGGCCCGCCAGCTGCACCGCCACCGATTCCAGCCGGCCCAGGGAGCCCGTCGGTTTGGTCAGTTGTTGCTGACGGGCCGTAGCCTGCTCCAGGACCTGGGTATCGACGGGCTTGCACGGGTCCAGCCACCAGCTGTGATTCATAACGCAGTACCTTTGAGAGTCAGGGGCAGGCCGGCGACGGTCAACACGACGCGCTGACAACGTTCGGCCAAGGCTTGATGCAGCCAACCGGCTTCATCGACGTAACGGCGAGTCAGCTCGCCCAGCGGCACGACACCCATGCCGGTCTCGTTGCTGACAAAAATGATCTCCCCGGGCAACACGGCCAGGCAGTCCAGCAGTGCTTCGCGTTCGGCGTTCAGTTGCTCGGGGTCGTCGAGCATCAGCAGGTTGGTCAGCCAAAGGGTCAGGCAATCCACCAGCAGGCATTGCCCGGGGGCGGCGTTTTCCTGCAGCACCCGCGCCAGGGCCAGGGGCTCCTCCACCAGCGCCCATTCGGCTGGGCGCCGTGCGCGGTGTTGAGCGACTCGCGCGTTCATCTCGCCATCCAGGGGTTGGCTGGTGGCGATGTAGGTCACTGGCATATGGGTGTCTGTGGCGAGCTTTTCCGCCAGGCGACTCTTGCCGGAACGGGCGCCGCCGAGGATCAGTTGCAGCATGGTGTTTTACCTTTCAAATGGCGGTGTTGCTGCCGGCCCCATCGCGAGCAAGCTCGCTCCCACAGTTGATCTAGGGTGTACATGAATTCTGTGGTCATCAGAGATCCAATGTGGGAGCGGGCTTGCTCGCGAAGGGGCCGGTACAGCCACCTCAAATCCCACAAAGTTCACGCAACACCCCAGTATCCAGATGCCGCTCCACCAGATCCGCCAGCCGCTCGATGTCCCGCTCGCGCAACCCGTGGTAGTCCACCGCCTGCACATCCTGCAACCCGGCCCAGCGCAACAACGCGCTGCTGGCCTGGGGCGATTCGAACAGCCCATGCAAGTAGGTGCCTAACACCTGCCCGTCGAGATTCTGGGCACCGTCGCAACGACCGTCCTCCAGATGCACCGCCGGGTTTTCCAGGGCCGGGCCGGTGGTCACGCCAGCGTGGATCTCGTAACCGCTGACCTCAGCCTCTTCCAAGGCCAGTCGCCCACGCACATTGCGCAATTGCTTCTCGTGTTCCAGCGTCGTTTCGACATCCAGCAGGCCCAGTCCGGCACTGGAACCGGCCGCGCCTTCCAGCCCCAACGGATCGTGGACCTGCTGGCCGAGCATCTGCAAACCGCCGCAGATGCCCAGCAGCTTGCCGCCGTAGCGCAGGTGACGATTGATCGCTGTCTCCCAACCGTTGGCGCGCAGGTAGACCAGGTCGCTGCGCACGCTTTTCGAACCGGGCAGGATGATCAGGTCGGCCGACGGGATAGGCTGGCCGGGGCCGATGAATTGCAAGTCGACCTGCGGGTGCAGGCGCAGTGGATCGAAATCGGTGTGGTTGCTGATGCGCGGCAACACCGGCACCACCACCTTGAGCACCTGTTCAGCCTTGTCGGTTTGGCGCTGGTCGAGGCCGTCCTCGGCTTCCAGGTGCAGGTCCATCACATACGGCAACACGCCGATCACCGGTTTGCCGGTGCGCGCCTCCAGCCAATCCAGGCCCGGTTGCAGCAAGGCGATGTCGCCGCGAAAACGGTTGATGATGAAACCCTTGACCCGCGCCTGCTCGCTGGGCGAAAGCAGCTCCAGGGTGCCGACCAGATGGGCGAACACTCCGCCACGATTGATATCGGCGATCAGCAGCACCGGGCAATCCACCGCCTCGGCAAAGCCCATGTTGGCAATGTCGCCGGCACGCAGGTTGATCTCGGCCGGCGAGCCGGCGCCCTCCACCATCACCACGGGATAGGTCGCGCTCAAGCGCGCGTGGGAGGTCAGCACAGCTTGCATCGCGATGGATTTGTAATCGTGATAAGCCACCGCATTCATGGTGGTCACGGCGCGGCCATGAATGATGACCTGGGCGCCGGTGTCGCTGTTGGGCTTGAGCAGCACCGGGTTCATGTCGGTGTGCGGTTCGAGCCCCGCCGCCTGGGCCTGCACCGCCTGAGCGCGGCCGATTTCGCCGCCGTCGGCCGTCACGGCGCTGTTGAGGGCCATGTTCTGCGGTTTGAACGGCACCACGCTCACACCCTGGCGCCGGACCCAGCGGCATAAAGCCGTGACCAAGGTACTTTTGCCGGCATCGGACGTGGTGCCCTGCACCATCACTGTGGTCATTGAGTGTCCTTGGCATAGGCCTCGAAGGCCTGTTCGAGGCGCAAAAATTCGCTGTCGTCGGCGGGCAGCCCGAAGCGCAGGCTGCTGGTGTTTGTAAACAAGCGCAGGAGAATGCCGCGATGGGCCATGAAATCGTGAAGCCCCAGGGCGTGTTCGGTGACCAACCATTGGAACAATCCGCAGCCGCCCTGCGGCTTGAAGCCGTGGCGTTCGAGCATCAGCGCCAGGCGATCGCTGGTGGCTTCGCAGCGTTGGCGCTGGCGCGCGTGGGCGTCGGTGTCGCGCAAGCACGCCTGGCCCAGCACCCGGGTCGGCCCGCTGACGACCCACGGCCCGACCTGTTCGGCGAGCAACTTGAGCAAGCGGCGTTCGGCCAATACAAACCCCAGGCGAACCCCGGCCAGGCCAAAGAACTTGCCGAAAGAACGCAGCACGATCAACCCGACCAGATGGGTGTGCGCCGCCAGGCTCAGTGCCGGGGTGACGTCCATGAAAGCTTCATCCACCACCAGCCAGCCACCGCGCTGGGCCAGGCGGGCATGCCAGTCCAGCAAGCGCTCGGGCGCAAGGCTCAGGCCGGTTGGGTTGTTCGGATTGACCACCACCAGCACGTCGAGGCTGTCGAGAAAGAAATCCACCTCCGACTCCAGCACTTCGCGCACGATGTAGCCGCTGCGGCGCCAGGCTTCGGCGTGCTCGGCGTAACAGGGCGACAAGACACCGACCTTGCCGGCCCGGCGCAGACGTGGCAGCAGCTGGATGGCCATCTGCGAACCGGCCACCGGCAGCACATCCAACGCACCGTAGTAATCGCAGGCAGCCTGTTCCAAGCCGTCATCGGTTTCCGGCAGGCGCGCCCAGGCCCGCAGGGGAATCGCCGGGACGTCGAACGGCCACGGCGCCAGGCCGCTCGACAAGTCGAGCCAGTCAGCCTCGGCAATGCCGTATTGCCGGGCTGCGTTGCGCAAACGGCCACCGTGCTCAAGCATAAAACTCAGCTCCCAGGCAGAGAATCAGCAGCCATAACCATACGCCGCGCTGGACCAATTGCCAGCCGCGATCAATAGCGTCCGCACTCGCCGGCACGCCCTCGCCCAGCGCTGGACGTTGGTGCAGTTCGCCGTGATAAACCGCCGCCCCGCCCAACTCGACACCCAGCGCCCCGGCACCGGCGGCCATCACCGGCCCGGCGTTGGGACTGTCCCAGGTCGGCCCCTGGGTGCGCCAGCACTTGAGCGCCAGACGGGTTTTGCCGAGCAGCGCGTAGGTCAGCGCCACCAGGCGCGCCGGAATGTAGTTGAGCCCATCATCGATTTTTGCCGCCGCCCAACCGAAGCGCTCGAAGCGTTCGTTGCGATAGCCCCACATGGCGTCAAGGGTATTGCTCAGGCGGTACAGTACCACCCCGGGCGCGCCGGCCACGGCGAACCAGAACAGCGCGGCGAACACCGCGTCACTGCCATTTTCCAGCACCGACTCGGTGGCGGCGCGGGCCACGGCAGTTTCATCCAGTTCAGCCGTTTCGCGGCTGACCAGATAGCCGACACGCTTGCGCGCCTCGTCCAGATCACCGCTGCGCAACGCCCGCGCCACCGGCTCGACATGTTCACCGAGGCTGCGCAGGCCGAGGGCACAGTACAAGGCGAGGATCTCCACCAGCCAGCCCACCATCGGCGCCCACGAAAGGGCCGTGGCGAGCAAGGTCAACGGCACCACGGCGATGATCCACGCCGTCACCCCATGGCTGCGCCAACCGCGACCTCCGGAATTGAAACGTTGTTCGATGCGATCGGCAAAGCCGCCGAACGCCACCAGCGGATGCCAGCGCCGGGGCTCGCCCAGCAGCGCATCCAGCGCCACTGCGGCAGCACTGAGCAACGCCACGCTCATGGGCTCACTCCCCAATGGTTTTCATACAGCAGTTCATTGAGCGGACGCGGTTGCGCCCAGCCCTCCAGGGCGAGCATCGGCGCCGGGTAAAAACCCTCGACCGGCCCCAGGCAGAGGATCGCCAGCGGCTTGGCCCCGGCGGGCAGGCCCAGCAGGTCGGCCAGGGCCTGGGGCTCGAACAGCGACACCCAGCCCATCCCCAACCCTTCGGCGCGGGAGGCCAGCCACAGGTTCTGGATCGCGCAGGACAGCGAGGCCAGGTCCATTTCCGGCAAGGTCCGACGACCGAAGATGTGCCGCTCGCGATCCTCCATCAACGCCGCCACCAACACTTCGGCGCAGTCGTCGATACCTTCGACCTTGAGCTTCATGAATTCATCGCTGCGCTCGCCCAGGGCCTCGGCGGTGCGAATGCGTTCCTGCTCCACCAGCTCGCGGATCTGCCCACGCAAGGCGCGGTCACTGATGCGGATGAATCGCCACGGTTGCATCAGGCCGACGCTAGGGGCCTGGTGCGCGGCTTCCAGCAGACGGCGAAGCAAGGCCGGCTCAACCGTGCCACCGATGAAATGGCGCATGTCACGGCGTTCGGCGATGGCGCGGTAGATGGCGTCGCGTTCGGCTTGAGAGAAAGCGGTGTCTGTCATGGCCTCTTCGCGAGCAAGCCCGCTCCCACATTGGCTAGCGTTGCACTTGAGATCACTGGGTCCCCTGTGGGAGCGAGCTTGCTCGCGATAGCGGTCTCAGGATCAGGCGCAAACAACGCAGCAATCGCCTTGGGATTGGACGGAAAATAAAAATGCACATAGGAAGCCGTCATCCGCCCCTGCCGGAACACCGCTTCCGCCCCACGCCCGCCGTTGGGGCTATGGCCACGGGCAATCGGTTCGAGTTCGGTACTGGTCAGCGAATGATGATAGGTATGCCCACGCAAGGTGCCTTCCGGCAAGTCCACCGATTGCAGCGCCAGGGCCGCCAAGCGCTTTTGCATCTGCGCATCGCCAGCCAGCAAACCCAGCAGTTCGGCGCGCACGCCTTCGACATCGGTCAATGAATCCAGCAGATACAACATGCCGCCGCATTCGGCGAGCAACGGTTTATCGGCTGCGTGATGGGCACGGATCGCCGCGAGCATCGGCGCGTTCCCCGCCAACGCAACGTGGTGCAGCTCTGGATAACCGCCAGGCAGATAAAGGCTGTCCGCCTCGGGCAGTTCGCTGTCATGCATCGGCGAAAAGAAGCTCAACTGCGCGCCCACGGCTCGAAGCAGATCAAGGCTCGCGCCATAAGTGAAGGCAAACGCTTCGTCACGGGCCACGGCGATGCGCACACCGGCGAGCCACGGCTCAACGGCGATCACCTCGGGCGCGGCGAACTCCACCGCTGGCGGCAGCGCCACTTCGCAACTGCCGGCCAGGGCCTCGGCGGCCGCGTCGAGGCGCACGTCCAAGTCGTTCAACTCGCTGGCCTGGACCAACCCCAGATGACGGCTGGGCAATTCGATGCCGGTTTCCCGGGACAGCGCGCCGTACCAGCGCAGGCCTTCGGTCAGGCTGCCTTCGAGCAATTGCGCGTGGCGCAAGGTGCCGACCCGGTTGGCCAGAACCCCGGCGAACGGCAGGTCGGGTTGATAACGGGCCAGGCCCAGGGCCAGCGCGCCGAAGGTCTGGGCCATGGCCGTGCCATCGATCACCGCCAGCACCGGCACGCCGAAATGTCGCGCCAGGTCGGCGCTTGACGGGGTGCCGTCGAACAGCCCCATCACCCCTTCGATCAGGATCAGGTCCGCTTCGGCAGCGGCTTCCCACAATAGTCGGCGACTTTCCTGCTCGCCAACCATCCACATGTCCAACTGATAGACCGGCGCGCCGCTGGCCCGCTCCAGGATCATCGGGTCGAGGAAGTCCGGGCCGCATTTGAATACGCGCACCTTGCGCCCCTGGTTACGATGCAAGCGGGCCAGCGCAGCAGTCACGGTGGTCTTGCCTTGGCCCGAGGCTGGCGCTGCGATCAGCACCGCCGGACAGTGGCGGCGGGTCATGGCGGGATCGCTCACAGTTCGACGCCTTTCTGCGCCTTGATACCCGCCTGGAACGCATGCTTGATCATGCCCATTTCAGTCACGGTATCGGCCAGCTCGATCATCTCGGGCTTGGCGCCGCGACCGGTCACCACCACGTGCTGCATCGGTGGGCGAGCCTGCAGATCGCTCAGCACTTGATCGAGGTCGAGGTAACCGTGCTTGAGGGCAATGTTCAACTCGTCGAGCACCACCAGGCCGATGGACGGATCACTGAGCAACTGGCGCGATACTGCCCAGGCGGCTTCGGCGGCAGCGATGTCGCGCTGGCGGTCCTGGGTTTCCCAGGTGAACCCTTCACCCATGACGTGAAAGCGCACCTGCTCCGGGAAACGACGGAAGAACAGTTCTTCACCAGTGCTGTTGCGCCCCTTGATGAACTGCACCACGCCGCATTGCATGCCGTGGCCCATGGACCGCGCAAGCATGCCGAACGCCGAGCTGCTCTTTCCCTTGCCGTTGCCCGTCAGCACCAGCAACAAGCCGCATTCATTTGGCGAGTTGGCGATGCGCTCGTCGATCACGGCTTTCTTGCGCAGCATGCGCGCCAGGTGGCGTTCGTCGCGATCAGACGTATCGGTGATGAGGGAGTCGGTCATGGGAAGCCTCCGTTTTGGATTGGATAACGGCGGGCGGGCACAAAAAAAGACGGCAACAAGCCTGGCATCGCCCACCGTGATGCCGTTGGATGAATCAGGCCGGTCTCCGGGCTCATGAGCGGCGTGGTGCCTGGCTGCGCGCCTTCCCATGTCTGCGACACAGTGGTTAGTGGCCTGCGTGGCCACAAAGCGCAGCGTTGACTCATTTACCGTTGCGGGGGCAGCGCCGGGTTCGTGTGCACTCACCGGCTTCCCTGTTTCACTCTGTCGACCGCAGCCACAGAGCACCTGAAACAAGCCGCGAAGGTTAGAGGGTTGGGGGTGGAGCGTCAATTAAAGCCGCCTGTCGGGGCAATCATTGGCGCCGATCAATAAAATGACGCCAATCTTGTGTGATTCTGCAGCAAGTGATATCAAAGCGACATTACGACCCGATATCACAACAACAAGAGGGCAAAACATGCAAGGCATGCTCATCAGCAATCCGAAATTGGAATTCCTGCGCCCGATGCTGGAACGCTGGTTTGACTGTATCGACCGCTACAACGCCGTACGTGGCGATAACGACACGCCTTACTGGTTCGATGAAAAAGCCAACCTCGGATTGCTGTCGGCCGCCGCCTGGATGGCTGAGATGGTCACGCTGCAGAACGCGCCGACCCGCAAGCAGAATGAAGAAGGCGAACGCAACGTCAGCGCCGATCTGTTCATCGCCAACACCGAGGAGCGCGCCTTCATCCAGGCCACTCAGCGCTGGCCCAAGGTCAATAACCTGAACCTGACGCAGCCGCTGCTGGAAGCCACCAGCGATGCCAAGCGCATCAGTTATGCCAGCGACCTGAAGCTAGGCTGCCTGTTCGTCTCGCCGCAAAAAGCCCAGCAAAGCGCCACGCCCGAAGAATTGCAGGACATGATCGACGACCTGCAGAAGGAAAACACCTGCGCCGTGGCCTGGTACTTCCCTTACGCCTACCGCAAGTTGCGCAACGAAGCCGGTCATTACCATCCTGGCATTGCGGTGCTGTTCAAACAGGCCCACGGTTGATTCATTCGACAAGGAACTGTGCAAGCAAGCTCTCACAGGGAGCTTGCTTGCCTGGCTGACCGGGCCTACCCGCGGTTGAACCATCACGCGTCTACGCTCCTCTATGAATAACTACATGCATTCATAGGGAAGCCAGCATGCTCAAGCCACCTCATCTTCTGATCGTCGCCCTTGCCGCCGGACTTGTCGCCTGTGGCGAGTCGTCCACCTTGCAAGTGTCCGACGGCACCGGTCCAGCGCCGAAACTGCCCGAGCCGAACAAGACCCTCATCCCCACCGTCAACATCGCCGAAGCCATCGGCTGGCCGCAAGGCGCCAAGCCGACCCCGGCCCAGGGCCTGCAGGTGGGCGCGTTCGCTGAAGGGCTTGATCATCCACGCTGGCTCTATGTGTTGCCCAATGGCGATGTGCTGGTGGCCGAAACCAACGCCCCGCCCAAGCCGGACGATGCCAAGGGCATCCGGGGCTGGGTGATGAAAAAAGTCATGGGCCGAGCCGGTGCCGGCGTGCCCAGCCCCAATCGCATCACACTGCTGCGCGATGCCAATCACGACGGCATCGCCGAAACCCGCACGGTGTTCCTGGAAAACCTCAACTCACCGTTCGGCATGGCCCTGGTCGGCAATGACCTGTACGTGGCCGACACCGACCGGCTGATCCGCTTCCCTTATCGGGACGGTGACACGCAGATCAAGGCACAGCCGACCAAGGTCGTCGACTTGCCGGGGGGCTCCATCAACCATCACTGGACCAAGAATGTGATTGCCAGCCGCGACGGCAGCAAGCTGTACGTCACCACTGGCTCGAACAGCAACGTCGCGGAAAACGGCATGGAGGCCGAAGAAGGTCGCGCCGCCATCTGGGAAGTGGATCGTGCCAGCGGCAATCACCGCATCTTCGCCTCGGGCTTGCGCAACCCCAACGGCCTGGCTTGGGAGCCCCGCAGCGGCGCGCTCTGGACAGCGGTGAACGAGCGCGATGAGATCGGCAGCGACCTGGTGCCGGACTACATCACATCGGTCAAGGAAGGTGCCTTTTATGGCTGGCCTTACAGTTACTACGGGCAAAACGTCGATGTCCGGGTCGAACCACAGAACCCGGCCCTGGTGGCCAAGGCCATCGCCCCGGACTACGCCGTCGGCCCTCACACCGCCTCATTGGGCCTGACCTTTGCCGAGGGCAGCACCTTACCTGCACCGTTTACCGAAGGGGCCTTCGTCGGCCAGCACGGTTCCTGGAACCGTAAGCCCCACAGTGGTTATAAAGTGATTTTCGTACCATTCAACGGCGGCAAGCCGGTGGGGCAACCCGTGGATGTGCTGACCGGCTTCCTGAACGCCGACGAAAAAGCCCAGGGCCGGCCAGTGGGCGTGGTGATCGACAAGCAAGGCGCGTTGCTGGTGGCCGATGATGTGGGGAACAAGATCTGGCGGGTGTCAGGTAAATAAAGCGACACCCCCCTTGTGGCGAGGGGATTTACTCCTGACCTGTGGGAGCAAGGCTTGCCCGCGATGAAGGCGATGCGGTCTCTCAGAGATCGAGCCGCCTGTTTCGCGAGCAAGCTTTGCTCCCACAGATCAGGGCAACAACAACTCAGGGATTACGCGCCAGATGCTCCGGCTGCAACACACGCTTGGCGCCCAGATAGGCCTTCTGCCAATAGGCCTTGGACAGGCTATCGAGCTTGACCGTGCCGCCTGTGGCCGGCGCATGGACAAAACGGCCCTCACCGACATAGATCCCGGCATGGCTGACCTGGGAGCCGCCGTTGGTGGCGAAGAAAATCAAATCGCCAGTCTGCAAGGCTTCCTTGCCGACATCCGGGGCACGCATGCCGATCATCTCGCGGGTGGAACGCGGCAGGGAAATGCCGGCAACGTCGCGGTACACATAGCCAATCAGGCCACTGCAATCGAAACCCGAATCCGGCGTGTTGCCGCCCCAGCGATAAGGCGTACCCACCAAACCCAGCGCCCGGAAGAGCACGTCTTCGGCGACCGGGGAAAAGGATTGCGAGGGTGCAAAGACCACCGGGGCCCGCACTGGAGCAGGCGGCGGAGTGCGGCTGGCGCATGCGCTGAGCAGCGCGGCAAGAAACATTAGAGCGAGGCGGGCCGACGTCGACATATGCAGAACAATCCTGATCTGGATGCGGCTTTTCTGCCGTGGACATGAAAACAAATCCGCCCGCGGAGTACGCAGGCGGATTGCCATCAATCAATGATCATGGATTCTAGCGGCTATGAGGCAAACTTCAAGTAAGACTTTAAGTTTGCCTTACAAACTGTGCGCTTACTTGCGAGCAGTGACCACAGTCGGTGCCATGGCGAGGGCGCGCTTGGCTTCGATGAAGGTCTTGCTCCAGTAGCTGTCGCCCAGGTTGTCGATCCGCACGCCACCGCTGCGGCGGCTGCTGGAATGGATGAACTGGTTGTCGCCCAGGTAGATACCGGCGTGGCTGACGCGACCGCGACGACCGTTGGTGCTGAAGAACAGCAGGTCACCGGGTTCAAGTTGGTTGCGAGCCACCAGTGGGGCGTTCACGTTGATCATTTCGCGAGTGGAACGCGGCAGGTTCATACCGGCCTCTTCGCGGAACAGATAACCGATGAAACCGCTGCAATCGAAGCCGGCTTCAGAGGTACCGCCGAAACGGTAGCGGGTACCGATCAACGACATGCCGCGCTCCAGGATGCTGTCGGCCAGTACTGGAAGCTGGTAAGGCTTGCTGTCGGTGAAGGCTTCGAGCTCTTTGTCGGAGGCCATTTCTTCCTGGAGCGCAACGGAGGAAGACTGGGCGGTAACGGAGTTCTTGACCTGTGGTTGTTGCTCTTGCTGGGACACTGGGGAGTGGGCAGCGCAACCAAACAACAGGGTAACGAGTGCGAGAGGCACGAGGGGTGCGAAGCGACTTAGCATGGGCACGACCGTGGCTGAAGTAGTAAAGATGGCGAGACTATGCCTTCTATCAACCTCATTTGCAAATTCAATCGATGCAAATGTGACTTCTCGGTTTTACGTTTACATCTAAGCGCTTAAGCCCATTTTGAACGTCACATGGCCTGCAGCCCGGCAGGACCGTGGGTTCCGTTGCGCCAAAAGAAGGCCATGAGCCACTACCTGCAACGGTTCTACCAGCCCAGGGTTTCTTTCAAAAAAGGAATAGTCAACTTGCGCTGGGCCTGGAGTGAGGCCTGGTCGAGGCGTTCAAGCAGCTCGAACAATGCGCTCATGCTGCGGGTACCCCGGGTGAGGATGAAATGCCCGACTTCGTCGGTCAGGTGCAGGCCACGCCGGGACGCGCGCAACTGCAAGGCGCGGAGTTTGTCTTCATCGGACAGCGGGCGCATCTGGAAAATCAGCGCCAGGGTGAGACGGGACTTGAGGTCCGCCAGCTTCACCGGCAGCTCCCGCGGCGACGTCGACGCGGCGATCAGCAGACGCCGACCGCTGTCGCGCAACCGATTGAACAGATGGAACAGCGCTTCTTCCCAGTCAGCCTTGCCGGCCACGGCCTGGAGATCGTCCAGGCAGACCAGTTCGTACTGTTCGAGGTTGTCGAGGATCTCGACGCCGCGGTCGAGCAACTCGGCCAACGGCAGGTACACCGCCGGTTCGCCCAATTGCTCGAACCGCAGGCACGCGGCCTGCAATAGATGCGTGCGCCCTACCCCGTCCTTGCCCCACAGATAGATCAGGCTTTCGGTCCAGCCGGCGTCGGCTTCGCAAAGCCGCTCGACATAGCCGAGTGCTGCGGCATTGGCGCCTGGGTAGTAGTTGATAAAGGTGGCGTCATCACGCAGACGCACACCTAGGGGCAGCTGAATCGGTTTCATGCTGACTGAACAGTTCCTCGGGAACCGTTAGTGGCCTCTGTGTAAAGTGAGCAAAGTTTATACCCGTGGCGCGGACCGCACAATGCGCCGGACCACGAGCAAAATCAAAGGTTTGCAGCGGCAAGGGCACGCAGCGTCAGTTTCCCTGACACTCCGCCCGCCATTCGCTCTAAAGATCAGGGTCTTCAACGCCGCTATAGATATCTGAATCCTTGTACAAATCGTGCATATGGCGCACCAGCACCATGATCACCGCCGCCACCGGTAGCGCCAGCAGGATCCCGGTGAAGCCGAACAACTCGCCCCCCGCCAGGATCGCGAAGATCACCGCCACCGGATGCAGGCCAATGCGATCGCCCACCAGCAGCGGCGTCAGCACCATGCCTTCCAGGGCCTGCCCGATCATGAACACCGCGACGATGCCCACCATCGGGTACAGGTCGCCACCGAACTGGAACAACCCGGCGATCAACGCCGCGCCAATCCCAATCACAAAGCCCATGTACGGCACGATGGCGGCCAGGCCGGCGATCAAGCCGATCAACAGCCCCAACTCCAGCCCCACCAGCATCAGCCCTGCCGCATAGATGAAGCCCAGGGCCACCATCACCAGCAGTTGCCCGCGCACGAATGCACCCAGCACTTCGTGGCATTCGCCGGTCAGGGTCATGATGCGTTCTTCGCGATGACGCGGTAGCAGGCTGCGAATCTTCGCCATCATCAGGTCCCAATCCCGCAGCAGATAGAAGGCCACCACGGGAATCAGCACCAGGTTCGCCAACCAACCGATCAACGCCAGGCCCGAGGCCGTGGCCTGGCTCAGGACTACGCCAACGATGTCAGAAGTCTGGCCCATGTGCTCGCTGATGGCCGCCTTGACCTTGTCGAACCTCCAGAAACCGTCCGCCAACCCCAGCTTCGACTGCACCCACGGCACCGCGCTGTGCTGCAACCAATCGAGCATCTGCGGCGCCAATTCGTACAGGCGCACCAGTTGCTTGGCGAGCATCGGTATCAGCACCAGCAGCAGCGCGCTTACGATCAGCGTGGCCAGCGCGAACACTGCCACCACGCCCCAGGTCCGCGACAGACCGAGTTTTTCCAGGCGATCCACCACCGGGTCGAACAGATAGGCCAACAACAGCGCAACCAGGAACGGCGCCAGGATCGGATGCAGCAAATAGATAAGCGCAATCAGCAGGGCCACCCCGCCCAACCAGAACCAACGCCGCGTATCGCCCATGAACCACTCCTAGCTATATAAAGAAAGAAAACCTACCAGCGGAACCGCAGATTGGCTGCCGGCGCCGGCAAAGGTGCTGCAACCGGGGCCGAGCCATCGGCGGCGGGCGGCGCCACAGGCAATGGCGCAACGTCTTCGCCGGGCGGGATCTCCTGCAGTTTCGCCAGGGCCAACTGCGCCTTAAGTTGTTCGGCACTGCCGTTGACCCGATAGAAGATCCGGTCGCCTTCAACCCGCTGCAACTGCCCACCGAACGGTTCGAGCAGGCGTCCAAGCGCCGCGTAACGCTCCAGGTTCATGCCCTGCACTTCCAGCAGTTGCTCGGTGGCCACGCCCGGCTTGGTGACGAAGCGCGGCGCCAGGCGCTGGCTCACCGCAAGCATGACCGCGTCGGCCAGGGCCGCAGCATTGGCACCCTGGGCAGTGCCCTGCTCGCGCTGATCGCCCAGCCACAGGCGCCAGGTGCCGTGCCACTGCTCGCCTTCTTCCTTGGCATGGACCGCCAGCAAGGCGTCTGTTGCGTAGCGCTCCGAGGCATCGCGCAAAGGCGCCGGGTCACTGCCTTCCAGGTTCGGCGCGGTGGCAACGATCTGCTCGCTCAAGTCCGCCAGTGGCAGGTGCAATGCCAGGCCTCGATGCTGGGCGGCACGCCGCAATGGTGTGGCGCTGGCCTGGCCATCGCCCACCAGGCTGGAGCCCTCGACCGAGTCGTTCAGCCACCAGCCCAGGATCGATGGCCGATTGGCGCTCCACAGCGACAACCCTGCCGAGCGCAGTGCCCGGTCGGTGCTCGTCGGGTCGAAGTCCACCTTGAGGCTTTCCGGCGGGCCGGCGTCGTAGCCATATTGAAGAATGATCTGCTGCGGGTCCTGGCGCAGTGCCGCCAACCCGGGATTCTGGGCAGCCTTGGCGTCGCCGGTCAGGCGCAGCACCAGAGTATCCAGGGCGCGCAGCGTCGCCTGGTTGCGCTCCTCCGGTGTTTGGCTGGTGACCGGTTCGAGCACCTGATAGAGACCATTGACGGTTTCGGCATGGCTCGCCAGGCTGATCAGCGACAAGCAGCTCACGGACAAGAATTTGAACAAACGCATGGAAGATTCCCGGACATAACGGCTGGAACAGGCCGTGTGAAGAAGATTGAGCATGGCTGTGACCACAGCACCCGGCAAAACATTCACACGCCCGGTGGAAGTTTCGCACGGTCATCACCATAACCGGTTACCGCTACACCTTATACAGACGCGCTACGCAGTACCAATATAAGAAATATCGGTTTTTTTCCGTGGATATGTCCCTGCCCGTCGGCGCGAGGATGGCCGCTGCCCCTCAAGCCTGATAAAATCGCGCGCCTTCGCAGACCGGCAATGGCTGGGCACCTGGAATAATTCGTACAACGGTTATTCAATGGCCCCGGCGGTCGGTCGTTACCCAGAAATCCCCCCTAAAGGCCTGGATCATGAGCAAGCAACCCTCCCTGAGCTACAAGGACGCCGGTGTAGACATCGACGCCGGTGAAGCATTGGTCGAACGCATCAAGAGCGTCGCCAAGCGCACTGCGCGTCCGGAAGTCATGGGCGGCCTGGGCGGTTTTGGCGCCCTCTGCGAGATCCCGGCCGGCTACAAGCAACCGGTCCTGGTCTCGGGCACCGACGGCGTTGGCACCAAGCTGCGCCTGGCCCTGAACCTGAACAAGCACGACAGCATCGGCATCGACCTGGTGGCCATGTGCGTGAACGACCTGGTGGTCTGCGGCGCCGAGCCCCTGTTCTTCCTCGACTACTACGCCACCGGCAAACTGAACGTCGACACTGCCGCCCAGGTCGTGACCGGCATCGGCGCCGGCTGTGAGCTGTCCGGCTGCTCCCTGGTCGGCGGCGAAACCGCTGAAATGCCCGGCATGTACGAAGGCGAAGACTACGACCTGGCCGGCTTCTGCGTCGGCGTCGTGGAAAAGGCCGAGATCATCGACGGCTCGAAAGTCGCCGCCGGCGATGCCCTGCTCGCGTTGCCGTCCTCCGGCCCGCACTCCAACGGCTACTCGCTGATCCGCAAGATCATCGAAGTCTCGGGTGCCGACATCGAAAACACCCAGCTCGACGGCAAGCCACTGGCCGACCTGCTGATGGCCCCGACCCGTATCTACGTCAAACCGCTGCTCAAGCTGATCAAGGACACCGGCGCCGTCAAGGCCATGGCCCACATCACCGGTGGTGGCCTGCTGGACAACATCCCGCGCGTCCTGCCAAAAGGCGCCCAGGCAGTGGTCGACGTGGCGAGCTGGACCCGCCCGGCGGTGTTCGACTGGCTGCAAGAGAAAGGCAATGTCGATGAAACCGAAATGCATCGCGTGCTGAACTGCGGCGTGGGCATGATCATCTGCGTGGCCCAGGAGCACGTCGAGACGGCCCTGAACGTACTGCGTGAAGCCGGCGAACAGCCTTGGGTCATCGGCCAGATCGCCACCGCGGCCGAAGGCGCTGCACAGGTCGAGCTGAAAAACCTTAAGGCGCACTGATGTCCGCAACCTGTGACGTGGTGGTGCTGCTGTCCGGCACCGGCAGCAACTTGCAGGCCTTGATCGACAGCACACGGACCGGCGACAGCCCGGTCCGTATCCGCGCGGTGATTTCCAACCGCGCCGATGCCTACGGCCTGCAACGCGCCAAGGAAGCGGGCATCGATACCCGAGTCCTGGATCACAAGGCGTTCGAAGGCCGCGAAGCCTTCGACGCCGCGCTGATCGAACAGATCGACACCTTCAATCCGCAACTGGTGGTCCTCGCAGGCTTCATGCGCATCCTCAGCGCCGGCTTCGTGCGTCACTACCAGGGCCGCCTGTTCAATATCCATCCCTCGCTGCTGCCCAAATACAAAGGGTTACACACTCACCAGCGGGCGCTGGAGGCCGGAGACACGGAGCATGGCTGCTCGGTGCACTTTGTCACCGAGGAACTCGATGGCGGACCACTGGTCGTACAGGCAGTAATACCGGTAGAGTTGCACGACACGCCGCAAAGTCTGGCGCAACGGGTCCATGCCCGCGAGCACCAGATCTACCCGATGGCCGTGCGTTGGTTTGCCGAAGGAAGGCTGACCCTCGACGATCGCGGTGCCTCACTGGACGGCCAGTTGCTCGCCGCCAGCGGCCATTTGATTCGATACTAGGAGATTTTATGCGTCGCGCCCTGCTCTTCGCTTGCGCTCTGCTTGCCCTGCCCCTGGCACAGGCTGCAGAACTTCAACCATTCTCCGCCAGCTACACAGCCGACTGGAAACAGTTGCCCATGAGCGGCACCGCCGAGCGCAACCTGACCAAGGAGGCCAACGGCACCTGGAAGCTGAGCTTCAAGGCTTCGATGATCATCGCCAGCCTGACTGAAGAAAGCACCCTGACCCTGGACAAGGACACCCTGCTGCCGCAGTCCTACCACTTCGAACGAGGTGGCCTGGGCAAGGCCAAGAAGGCCGACCTGGACTTCGACTGGAACACCAAGATGGTTACCGGCACCGATCGCGGCGACGCGGTCAAGCTGCCGCTCAACCGTGGCATGGTCGATAAATCCACTTACCAGTTGGCCCTGCAGCACGACGTGGCAGCCGGCAAGAAAAGCATGAGCTATCAGGTCGTGGACGATGGCGAAGTCGATACTTATGACTTCCGCGTCCTGGGCTCTGAAAAGGTCGACACCAAGGCCGGCCAGATCGACGCCATCAAGGTCGAGCGCGTGCGCGACCCGACACAAAGCAAGCGCATCACCGTGCTCTGGTTCGCCAAGGACTGGGACTACCTGCTGGTGCGCCTGCAACAGGTCGAGACCGACGGCAAGGAGTACAACATCATGCTCCTGGACGGTACGGTCAACGGCAAGACCGTGAAAGGCAGCTGATCGACGCCGATAACAAAAAGCCCCGCACATGCGGGGCTTTTTGTTGCCTGGATTTCATGGCCACCCGCTCCCACAGGTATTGGCCTTCATCATGAGCATTGTGTCCCACATGAAATCTTCTTCATGAAAGCCCCCTGCGACCGAATGCCGCGCACTGCCTGGCCTGCAGGAAGCGTGCGACTTTCATGAAAACTTCTTAACGCGCCGAAGCGTTTACTTAGCACGCTACCAAAATCTATAACAAAGTCCTGCACACGCCTTGCTGCAGATAACAGAGATTGGAGCTTGCAAGATGACTGTGAAAGTAACTGAACGCGACGACGCCCACATGTCCCACGAAGGTATTGCCGCCGGTATCCGGATCTGGGATGTGCATCAACAGGATTTGCTGGTGGGGATGTTCCACTCCGAAACGGACGCCCACAGCTACAAGGCCGAGCTGGAGCGTGAGGAACGGCAGCGCTCGCGTGAGACCGCAGAGTCCTGAACAACAGAAACCCCATGGACCTATGCCCCTGTGGGAGCAAAGCTTGCTCCCACAGACTCCCACAGTTTCCCTGGAGACCTCTGCAGATGCTCCAGGTTTTGTGTTTAGCTTGCTGTCCGGCTTACCACATCAAATCATCAGGAATCTGATACGCCGCGTACGGATCATCAGCATCCACTTCTTCGGTCTGGGTGTTGAGCTGGACTATGCGTTGGGGGTCGCGTTCCTGGATCTTCAGGGCCGCCTCGCGCGGGATCACTTCGTAGCCGCCGGCATGGTGGACGATCGCCAGCGAGCCGCTGCTCAGCTTGTTGCGCATCAGGGTATTGACCGAGATGCGCTTGACCTTCTTGTCGTCGACGAAGTTGTAATAGTCCTCAGTGGTCAGCTTCGGAAGGCGCGAGACTTCGATCAATTGCTTGATCTGCGCGGCCCGGGCCTTCTGTTCGGCCTTTTCCTGCTGCTGACGGTTGAGTTCCTGGTCGCGCTTGACCTTTTCGGCCATGGCCTCCTGGGCGGCACGCTGCTGGGAGTCATCCAGTTCGATCTGGCCTTTATGGGCCAGGCGTTGCTGCTTCTGTTTCTCTTTGCCGACCTGCTTGGCCTGCTTTTGGTTGACCAGCCCTGCTTTGAGCAACTGGTCGCGAAGGGAAAGGCTCATGGTGCTTACTCACTTAGGCAACGGCCTCAGCCACAGCTGGGCAAATTCTTTTCCTGACGTTTGGCTTCGCCCCACAAGGCGTCCAACTCTTCGAGGGTGCAATCTTCCATGGGACGATGGGTGTCGCGCAATGCCTGTTCGATAAATCGGAACCGCCGCTCGAATTTTCCGTTGGCGTCGCGCAGTGCGGTTTCCGGGTCGACCTTGAGGTGACGAGCCAGGTTCACCACGCTGAACAGCAGATCGCCGATCTCGTCGCTGATGGCCTCCGGATCGTTGTCGGCCATGGCTTCGAGCACTTCGTCCAATTCCTCACGGACTTTGTCGAGCACCGGCAGCGGGCCAGGCCAGTCGAAACCGACCTGGCCGGCACGCTTTTGCAACTTCGCCGAACGGGACAACGCAGGCAGTGCCCCCGGTACATCGTCGAGCAACGACAATTGCTCGGGCGCCGACGCTTTCTCAGCTCGTTCCTCAGCTTTTATTTCCTCCCAGCGCTGCTTGACCTGTTCTTCGCTCAGGCGCGGGATATCCACGGGCGCGTACAGATCACCGGTAGGGAACACATGGGGATGGCGACGGATCAGCTTGCGGGTGATGCTGTCGACCACGCCGGCAAATTCGAAGCGATTTTCTTCCCGGGCCAACTGGCTGTAGTACACCACCTGAAACAACAAGTCGCCCAACTCGCCCTGCAAGTGATCGAAGTCGCCGCGCTCGATGGCATCGGCCACTTCGTAGGCTTCTTCCAGGGTATGGGGGACGATGGTCCGGTAGGTTTGCTTGATGTCCCACGGGCAGCCGTACTGCGGGTCCCGCAGGCGGTTCATCAGATGGAGCAGGTCTTCAAGGCTGTACATCAATCCATCCCATCACAAATAACCCTGTGGGAAATAATCCAATAGGAGCAGCCGGTGGTGAGAGCCTGTGGGAGCAAAGCTTGCTCCCACAGGCTCTCACATTTTCGGACTGCGCTTAACCCGGCGTCCGGTTGCGCCGTGTCTCGATGATGTTCGGCAACTGGGAAATCCGCCCCAGCAACCGCCCCAGCGCATCCAGCCCCGGAATTTCGATGGTCAGGGACATCAGTGCAGTGTTGTCTTCCTTGTTCGAGCGGGTGTTGACCGCCAGCACGTTGATCCGCTCGTTCAGCAACACCTGGGACACGTCACGCAGCAGACCGGATCGGTCGTAAGCGCGGATGACGATGTCCACCGGGTAGGTGAGCACCGGCACCGGCCCCCAGCTGACCTGGATGATCCGCTCCGGCTCGCGACCGGCCAGTTGCAGCACCGAGGCACAATCCTGGCGGTGAATGCTCACGCCACGGCCCTGGGTGATGTAGCCGACGATCGCATCCCCTGGCAATGGCTGGCAGCAGCCCGCCATTTGGGTCATCAGGTTGCCCACGCCCTGGATCTGGATATCGCCGCGCTTGCCCGGCTTGTAGCCGGTGGCCTTGCGCGGGATCAGCTCCAGTTGCTCGTTGCCCCGCTCCGGCTCCACCAGTTGCTGGGCGAGGTTGACCAACTGCGCCAGGCGCAGATCGCCGGCACCGAGGGCGGCGAACATGTCCTCGGCGGTTTTCATGTTGGCTTTTTCGGCCAGCTTGTCGAAATCCACCTGCGGCAGGCCCAGGCGACCGAGTTCGCGCTCGAGCAGGGTCTTGCCGGCGGCGACGTTCTGGTCGCGGGCCTGCAACTTGAACCAGTGGACGATTTTCGCCCGCGCCCGCGAAGTGGTGATGTAGCCCAGGTTCGGGTTCAGCCAGTCACGGCTCGGCGTGCCGTGCTTGCTGGTGATGATCTCAACCTGTTCACCGGTCTGCAGGCTGTAGTTGAGCGGCACGATCCGCCCGTTGATCTTGGCGCCACGGCAGTTGTGACCGATCTCGGTGTGGACCCGGTAGGCGAAGTCCAGCGGCGTCGCGCCCTTGGGCAGGTCGATGGCGTGGCCGTCGGGGGTGAAGATGTAGACCCGGTCCGGCTCGATATCGACCCGCAGCTGTTCGGCCAGGCCGCCGATGTCACCCAGTTCCTCATGCCACTCGAGCACCTGACGCAGCCAGGAGATTTTCTCTTCGTAGTGGTTGGACCCGGACTTGACGTCAGTGCCCTTGTATTTCCAGTGGGCACACACACCCAGCTCGGCTTCCTCGTGCATGGCATGGGTGCGGATCTGCACTTCCAGTACCTTGCCCTCGGGGCCGATCACTGCGGTGTGCAGCGAGCGATAGCCGTTTTCCTTGGGGTTGGCGATGTAGTCGTCGAACTCCTTCGGAATGTGCCGCCACAAGGTATGGACGATCCCCAGCGCGGTGTAGCAGTCGCGCATTTCCGGAACCAGCACGCGAACGGCGCGAACGTCGTAGATCTGGCTGAATTCCAGACCCTTGCGCTGCATTTTTCGCCAGATCGAGTAGATGTGCTTGGCTCGGCCACTGATGTCGGCTACCACGCCGGTGGCCTGCAATTCTTCCCGCAGTTGGGTCATCACATCGGTGATGAAACGTTCGCGATCCAGGCGCCGTTCATGCAACAACTTGGCGATCTGCTTGTATTGATCGGGCTCCAGGTAGCGGAAGGACAAGTCCTCCAGCTCCCACTTGATGTGACCGATGCCAAGACGATGGGCCAGGGGTGCGTAGATGTCGAACACCTCCCGGGCGACGCGATTGCGTTTTTCGTCATCGGCAGACTTCACGGCGCGGATCGCGCAGGTGCGTTCGGCCAGCTTGATCAGCGCGACGCGCACGTCGTCGACCATCGCCACCAACATCTTGCGCAGGTTTTCCACCTGGCCCTGGGTGCCCAGCACCATGGACTGGCGCGGGCTGAGGCTGGCGCTGATGGCCGCCATGCGCAGCACGCCGTCGATCAACTTGGCCACCACCGTGCCGAAACGCTGGCTGACCACCGGTAGCTGGATCTGCCCTTCGCGCACGCCGCGGTACAGCACCGCCGCCACCAGCGAATCCTGGTCGAGCTTGAGGTCAGCGAGAATTTCGGCGATCTCCAGGCCCGTCTGGAAACTCGAGGTGCCTTCGGACCACAGGTTCTTCGCTGCGTTGTGTTGCTGTTCCGCCTCGCGAGCGAACTCGCAGGCGGCTTTCAAGGCTTCGCGATCCAGTGCCGGATCGATACTGACCGCGTGATCGAGCCAAGCCTCGAGATTGATACTGCCGTCGGTGTTGATCGGCTGGTGTGCTCTCACCTGTACCATCTTTACTTACCTTCCCTACGACGCAGATTCAATGCGTCAACTTCGCTGACCTTCATGCCCGTGTTTGCGCCCAGGGCTGTGGCGGGTTGGCACGAACGGGTCAGTCGGACAAGCCATCCTGGCTCGCTTCAAATAACGCCATGGCCTCGACATGCGCCGTTTGAGGAAACATATCGAGAATCCCGGCACGTTTTAACCGGTAGCCCTGCTTGATCAGTTCGACCGTATCCCGGGCCAAAGTTGCCGGGTTGCACGATACATAGACCAATCGTTTGGCACCCAGGGACGACAGCTTGCGCACCACCTCGAAAGCACCGTCACGGGGTGGGTCCAAGAGTACCGCAGAAAAGCCCTCGCCGATCCATTCGGCATCCGCCAGAGGCTGGGATAAATCGGCCTGAAAAAAGGCAGTGTTATTCAAATTGTTGCTGACGGCATTGGCCGCCGCACGATCCACCATGGTCTGCACGCCTTCGACGGCCACCACCTGGCGCACGCTTTTGGCCAGCGGCAAGGCAAAGTTGCCCAGGCCGCAGAACAGGTCCAGCACCCGCTCCTCGGCTTGCGGCGCCAGCCATTGCAAGGCTTGGGCGATCATTGCCTCGTTGACCCCGGCGTTCACCTGGATGAAATCCCCGGGCCGGTAAGCCAGCTCAAGGTCCCAGGCATCCAGGCGAAACCCCAGGGCCTGCCCAGGCTCGACCGGTTGCGGCTCGCCTTCACCATGCAACCACAACTGGGCTTCATGAAACGCGCAGAAGTCCTTGAGGATCGTCAGGTCGGCGTCGGACAACGGCGCCATGTGCCGCAGCAATACCGCAAGAGACGAACCGGCGAACAACTCCACATGTCCCAACGCCTGGGGTTTGCTCAAGCGACGCAGCATGTCCGGCAGGCGGCTCATGATCGGCTGCAAGGGCTGTACCAGCACCGGGCAATCACCGATAGCGACGATGTCCTGGCTGCCGACGGCACGAAAACCCACTTCGAGTTTTTTCGCCTTCTGGTCCCAACGCACCGCCACCCGGGCGCGACGCCGGTAACCGAACTCCGGCCCGCTCAGGGGGGCGGCCCATTCCTGCGGCGCCACTCCGGCCACCCGCGACAACTGTTCGGCGAGCATGCGCTGTTTCAGGGCGAGTTGTTCGTCATGGGGCAAATGCTGGACGCTGCAACCGCCGCAACGACCGGCATGGCTGCACGGCGCCGCACGACGAAGGTCACTGGGCAGGAACACACGCTCGGTGCGTGCCTCGACCACTTTGCCATGGGCACCGAGTACCCGAGCCTCGACTTCTTCGCCAGCCAGGGCACCGATGACAAACCAGGTGCGCCCGTCAACAAAGGCGATGCCCCGGCCATCATTGGCCAGACGCTCGATGGTCAAGCGCTGCTTTTTACCGGTGGGCACTTGCGGGGCCCTGCTTCCGCCGCTGGGCTGGAAGCGCAAGCCTCTTTCTTGCTTGGCCATCAGTTGGGCGCGTCGAAAATGCCGGTCGACAGGTAACGGTCGCCACGGTCGCAGATGATCGCGACGATCACCGCATTCTCAACTTCCTTGGACAGGCGCAGCATCCCCGCCACGGCACCGCCCGAGGACACGCCGCAGAAGATGCCTTCTTCGCGGGCCAGGCGACGGGTCACGTCCTCGGCTTCGCTCTGGGCCATATCGATGATGCGGTCCACGCGGTCGGCCTGGTAGATCTTCGGCAGATATTCCTCGGGCCAGCGACGAATGCCCGGGATGGCCGAACCTTCCATCGGTTGCAGGCCGATGATCTGCACGTTCGGGTTCTGTTCTTTGAGGTAGCGCGAGGTGCCCATGATGGTGCCGGTGGTGCCCATCGAGCTGACGAAATGGGTGATGGTGCCATCGGTCTGGCGCCAGATCTCAGGGCCGGTGGTGGTGTAGTGGGCCTCGGGATTGTCGCCGTTGGCGAACTGGTCCAGCACCTTGCCACGACCCTCGGCCTGCATGCGCTCGGCCAGGTCCCGGGCGCCTTCCATGCCCTGCTCCTGGGTCACCAGGATCAACTCGGCACCGTAGGCGGTCATCGCCGCCTTGCGCTCGGCGCTGGAGTTGTCGGGCATGATCAGGATCATCTTGTAGCCCTTGATCGCCGCCGCCATCGCCAAGGCAATACCGGTGTTGCCGGAAGTCGCCTCGATCAGCGTATCGCCGGGCTGGATCTGCCCGCGCAATTCGCCACGGGTGATCATCGACAGCGCCGGCCGATCCTTGACCGAACCCGCCGGGTTATTCCCTTCGAGCTTGAGCAAAAGCGTATTGGTGGTCACGCCAGGCAAGCGCTGCAAGCGGACCAGCGGAGTGTTGCCGACGCAATCGGCGATGGTTGGGTACTGCAAAGTCATGGCGTATTCGCAATCCGGGCTGCGGGGGCGCCTATCATACCGGCAAACCTGACGAGGCCATATCACGCAAAGTAAGGGGGTTATGGCTTATGGGAATAAGCGAGGCGTAAGCCGGGGGCACTGCTGTGTGGAAGTAATCCTTTCCCTACAGAGCCGAGAGCTCAGATCGTGCACACATACCTGCTGTAAGCACCGTCTGTCAGCATTCCTTCTGCCTGCTTGTGGGCTCGTTCCTTTTACATGGAGGGCAAGCATCCCAGGCTATCTGGCTTTTGCACCGTGTTTCTTTACAGTTGCACCGCTAAACGTACAAGCAGGATGCAAAGCAATAACGATGGTCAACGCTTGGTGGAAACAAAGAGATCCGCAGCCCAGCGCCCGGCTACGCTTTGACTGGGTGGGGGGTCGTGGAACGCTTACGTTTTTGGGACCGTTTCGCGCCACGGCGAGAGCACGCTCCCTTGCAATAGGGTCCACGTTCGATGAGCTATGGAGCGTTACCTGTCCCAAAGCAACTGCAAGACGACAGGAGCGTATCCGAACGGGGACAAGTTATAAGACCTATTTTACAAAGATCCCCCGCCCGCAAATCGCTACACTGCGCAGGTAATGCGTGCCGGATGCGCGCAATGCTCAATCAGACCGCTGGATGCAGGAGACAAGTGTGCTCAAGAAACTGGGAATCAAAGGCCGTGTGCTGTTGCTGACCCTGTTGCCGACCAGCCTGATGGCGCTGGTCCTTGGCGGCTATTTCACCTGGATGCAGCAATCGGACCTGCACGCCCAGTTGTTGCAACGTGGTGAAATGATCGCCGAACAACTTGCGCCGCTGGTCGCCCCGGCCATGAGCCGCCAGGACACCGATATACTGGAACGCATCGCCACTCAGTCCCTCGAAGAGACAGATGTGCGCGCTGTAACCTTCCTCGCTCCCGACCGCATACCGCTGGCCCACGCCGGCCCGACCATGCTCAACCGGGCGCCGGAGGGCAACAGCACGCATCTGCTGCAACGCACCGGCAACGACGCCACGCGCTACCTGCTGCCGGTGTTCGGCAAGCACCGCAACCTGGCGGGCGAACTGATTCCCGAAGAATCCGACCGCCTGTTGGGCTGGGTCGAGCTGGAGTTGTCCCACAGCGGCATGTTGCTGCGCGGCTATCGCAACATGTTCGCCAGCCTGCTGCTGATCGCCGCAGGCCTGTGCCTGACCGCGTTGCTGGCCCTGCGCATGGGCCGCACGATCAATCGCCCGCTGAGCCAGATCAAGCAGGCCGTGGCGCAACTCAAGGACGGTCACCTGGAAACCCGCCTGCCGCCGCTGGGCAGCCAGGAGCTGGACGAACTGGCCTCAGGCATCAACCGCATGGCCAGTACCTTGCAGAACGCCCAGGAAGAACTGCAGCACAGTATCGACCAGGCCACCGAAGACGTACGCCAGAACCTGGAAACCATCGAGATCCAGAACATCGAGCTCGACCTGGCCCGCAAGGAAGCCCTGGAAGCGAGCCGGATCAAATCCGAGTTCCTGGCGAACATGAGCCATGAAATCCGCACACCGCTCAACGGCATCCTCGGCTTTACCCACCTGTTGCAGAAAAGCGAACTGACCCCGCGCCAGCTCGACTATCTGGGCACTATCGAGAAATCCGCCGACAGCCTGCTGGGGATCATCAACGAGATCCTCGACTTTTCGAAGATCGAGGCCGGCAAGCTGGTGCTCGACAGCATTCCGTTCAATCTGCGGGACCTGCTGCAGGACACCCTGACCATCCTCGCCCCCGCCGCCCACGCCAAACAGTTGGAACTGGTGAGCCTGGTCTACCGGGACACGCCGTTGTCGCTGGTGGGCGATCCGCTGCGCCTCAAGCAGATCCTGACCAACCTGGTGAGCAACGCCATCAAGTTCACCCGCGAGGGCACCATCGTCGCCCGGGCCATGCTCGAAGACGAGCACGAAGATAGCGTGCAGTTGCGCATCAGCATCCAGGACACGGGTATTGGCCTGTCCAACCAGGATGTGCGAGCGCTGTTCCAGGCGTTCAGTCAGGCCGACAACTCACTGTCGCGGCAACCTGGGGGTACCGGGTTGGGCCTGGTGATTTCCAAGCGCCTGGTGGAACAGATGGGCGGTGAGATCGGCGTCGACAGCACACCGGGCGAAGGCTCGGAGTTCTGGATCAGCCTGCGCCTGCCCAAGACCCGTGACGATGCCGAGGACCTGCCCGGCCCGCCGTTGCTGGGCCGCCGCGTGGCGGTGCTGGAGAATCACGAACTGGCCCGCCAGGCCTTGCAGCACCAGCTCGAAGACTGCGGCCTGCAAGTGACGCCGTTCAACACCTTGGAAAGCCTGACCAACGGCATCACCATCGCCCACCAGACCGATCATGCGATCGACCTGGCCGTGCTGGGCATCACCAGCAACGACATGCCACCGGAGCGCCTCAACCAACACATCTGGGACCTTGAGCACCTGGGCTGCAAAGTGCTCGTGCTGTGCCCCACCACCGAACAGACCCTGTACCACCTCTCGGTGCCCAACCCTCACAGCCAGCTCCAGGCCAAGCCCGCCTGCACCCGCAAGTTGCGCCGCGCGCTTTCCGACTTGGCCAACCCGCGCCCGGCCCGCAGCGAACCCCATGAGCCGGTGTCCAGCCGTGCCCCGAAAGTGCTGTGCGTAGACGACAACCCGGCCAACTTGCTGCTGGTACAGACCCTGCTCGAAGACATGGGCGCCAAGGTGCTGGCCGTGGAAAGCGGCTATGCGGCGGTCAAGGCCGTGCAGAAGGAAACCTTCGATCTGGTCTTGATGGACGTGCAGATGCCCGGCATGGACGGTCGCCAGAGCACCGAGGCGATCCGCCAGTGGGAAAGCGAGCGGCACTGCACACCGCTGCCGATCGTCGCCCTCACTGCCCACGCCATGGCCAACGAAAAACGCGCCCTGTTGCAAAGCGGCATGGACGACTACCTGACCAAACCCATCAGCGAGCGGCAACTGGCCCAGGTGGTGCTTAAATGGACTGGCCTGGCCCTGCGCAACCAGTCACCGGAGCGCAGTGGCGACGCCCAGGGCGGCAGCGAACTGCTGGTGCTCGATCACGAAGAAGGCCTGCGCCTGGCCGCCGGCAAGGCCGACTTGGCGGCGGACATGCTGGCGATGCTACTGGCGTCCCTGGAAGCTGACCGTGAAGCGATCCGCCAGGCCTGCGAGGCCAACGACCAGAACGCCCTGATAGAGCGCGTCCACCGCCTGCACGGCGCCACCCGCTACTGCGGCGTACCGCAATTGCGGGCGGCCTGCCAGCGCAGCGAAACCCTGCTCAAGCAACAGGATCCCAAGGCCGCCGCCGCCCTGGAAGAATTGGAGCGGGCCATCAACCGCCTGGCCAGCGAGGCACGTATCAGCGCCTGATCCAGGGCAATATCCTGGGAACCGGATTCGCTGAAAATCCACGTTCCGACCCAGGACCGTAGGAGCTGCCGAGCGAAGCGAGGCTGCGATCTTTACGCTGACGATTGAGTCGCAAGCGAAAGATCAAAAGATCGCAGCCTCGCTTCGCTCGACAGCTCCTACGAACTTGTTTTTTGTGCCAGGAGGCCGCCATGCGCGTGATTTTTTTCAGCAGCCAGACCTACGACCGCGACAGCTTCAGCAACGCCCCGGCGCCCGCCGGCCTTCAACTGCAGTTCCAACCCGCTCGCTTGAACCTGGACACCGTGGCCCTGGCCGAACGCCATGACGTGGTGTGCGCCTTCATCAACGATGACCTCAGCGCCCCGGTGCTCGAGCGGCTGGCCCAAGGCGGCACGCGGCTGATCGCCCTGCGCTCGGCCGGCTACAACCATGTCGACCTGCTTGCCGCCAAGCGCCTGGGCTTGAGCATCGTCCGGGTGCCGGCCTACTCGCCCCATGCCGTGGCCGAACATGCCGTGGCGTTGATCATGGCCCTCAATCGCTGCCTGCACCGCGCCTACAACCGCACCCGGGACGGCAATTTCAGCCTTCATGGGCTGACCGGGTTCGATCTGGTGGGCAAAACGGTCGGGGTGATCGGCACCGGGCAGATCGGCGCGACGTTCGCACGGATCATGGCCGGCTTCGGCTGTCAGTTGCTGGCCTACGACCCCTACCCCAACCCGCAGGTCGAAGCCTTGGGCGCCCGCTACCTGCCCTTGGCCGATCTGCTCGCGCAGGCGCAGATCATCAGCCTGCATTGCCCGCTCAATGAACAAAGCCGACACCTGATCAACGCCCAATCGCTGGCTTCGATGCAACGCGGTGCCATGTTGATCAATACCGGGCGCGGCGGCCTGGTGGACACACCGGCCTTGATAGAGGCGTTGAAAAGCGGCCAGTTGGGCTACCTGGGCCTGGATGTGTACGAAGAAGAGGCCCAGTTGTTTTTCAAGGATCGCTCCGACCTGCCCTTGCAGGACGACGTGCTGGCCCGGCTGTTGACGTTCCCCAACGTGATTGTCACCGCCCACCAGGCGTTCCTGACCCATGAAGCCTTGGCGGCGATTGCCATGACCACCTTGGACAACATCGCCGCCTGGGCGGCCGGAACGCCGCAAAACCTGGTAGACAGCTGATCCCCCCAGCCCGCTCCCACAGGGATGGAGTTTCGTCGGTCAGATCCCTTATGGATCATCCCAAGCCATGCCCCGTGCTAGCATGTCGCGCCTATTTGGAGGACCCATGGCCGAACACGATTTCCGCTACACCCTGATGAACCCGCAGCACACCTTGACCGAAGTCCGCGCGCTGGCGCCGGGCCGCTACCAGGTCACCGGCAATGGCGGTTCGATCCAGGCCAACGATGTGTTGCTCGTCACGCTCAAGGGCAGCAAGGACTTGTCCATGCGCCTGACCGTGGACACCGTGCGGCACCTGCTCAAGCCCATGGGCCAATGGACGGCCATGACCACCGGCCCGGTGTTCGGTGAACTGGCGATTCATACCTGGCAGGTCAATTGTGACGCTTGCGCCAAGGAACTGAGCTTCGAATTCGCCGTCGATGCCAAGCTTGGCGTCAAGGCCGAGAAACCGGCCGCCACCGCGCGAATCGCCGAACTGGGCTGGACCACCGTGGGTGAAAAACACCTGTGCCCGAAATGCCAGGAAGCCGCCTGATGAAACGCTTGGCCCTTTGCGCGTCGATCGGCATGAGCCTGTTGGGGTGTGCCGCGGAACCTGTGCAGCTGCAACATGACCGCAGCTACATCCTGGAGTGGATCGGTGAGCGGCCATTGATGGACTACAGCCACCTGACCATCACCCTTGGGGATGACGGTCGCGCCTATGGCAATGGCGGCTGCAACCACTGGTTCGCGCCCTACACCCTGGAAGGCCACCGCTTGAGCTTTGGCAAGATCGGCAGCACGCGCAAACTCTGTGCCCCGGCGGTGATGGAGCAAGAGAGACGCTTCTTGCAAGCCTTGGAAAAGGTCGAACGCTGGGACATCTCGCCCGTCGAACAAATACGCTTCTGGCCAGCCCAGGGCAAGCCGCTGCGTTGGTGGCTGGAGGAAGGCTGAGAGGCCTCTGTGGCCAGAGATAGCTCCCGCTGGACTGCCCTGTAGGATCTGCCGAAGGCTGCGATCTTTTGATCTTGATCTTTCGCTCAAGATTCAATTGTCTGGGACAAGATCGCAGCCTCGTTGCACTCGACAGCGCCTACAGCGCCTACAGCGCCTGCAACGCCTTGAGCTTGGCCATCACCCCCGCTGCCGTCTGCTCCCCCAGCAGTTGCTCACGCACCTTGCCCTGGTTATCGATGATGTACGTCACTGGCAGCCCTTCGCTGCGAGGAAGGTCGAATATCTCGGCCGGATCCCGGGCCAGCACCGTGAAGCCAATCCCCATCTTGTCGCTGGCACTCTTGAGCTCTTCGCCCTGCACCTGGTCGAAGTTGACCCCGAACACACCGATGTTGCGGCCCTTGAGCTGTTCGGCCAAGGCGTTGAATTCGGGGATTTCGGTACGGCACGGTGCGCACCATTCGGCCCAGTAGTTGAGCACCACCCATTGCTTGTCCAGACGCTGCGAGGCAATGGCCTGGCCGTTCTGGTCCACCCCGTAGTCGTTTCCGCAGCCGGTGAGCAACAAAATGCCGATGAATGTCAGTGCCGCCGTCAATCGCCTTGCCATGTGCCGATCCTTGTCTGAATGTGAACGCTGCTGCGACCCGTCGCCTCTCTCTGGTGCTAGGGA
Organism: Pseudomonas sp. PF05; assembly: GCF_056521845.1. NCBI lineage: Bacteria > Pseudomonadati > Pseudomonadota > Gammaproteobacteria > Pseudomonadales > Pseudomonadaceae > Pseudomonas > Pseudomonas sp. PF05. The sequence continues at coordinate 59,877 of NZ_JBWLPW010000004.1, forward strand.
CTTCGCGGCACAGTAGAATAGCCGCCACCTTACGCAAGATGCGACCCGCTCATGACCGATCTGACGCTTTATCACAATCCGCGCTGCTCGAAATCCCGCGGTGCGCTGGAACTGTTGGAGGCCCGTGGCCTGACGCCCACCGTGGTCCGCTACCTGGAAACCCCGCTCGACGCCGCGCAACTGGAACGCCTGCTGGGCAAGCTCGGCATCAGTGCCCGGCAATTGCTGCGCACCGGCGAGGACGAGTACAAAGCGCTGAACCTGGCCGACGAAAGCCTGAGCCAGGCCCAACTGATCGCGGCCATCGCCGCCCACCCGAAACTCATGGAACGGCCGATTCTCGAAGCCGGGGAAAAGGCCGTGATCGGCCGTCCGCCGGAGAAAATCCTGGAGATCCTGCCGTGACCACACCGTACATCCTGGTGTTGTATTACAGCCGTAGCGGCTCCACCAACGAAATGGCCCGGCAGATCGCCCGCGGTGTCGAGCAAGCCGGGCTGGAAGCCAGGTTGCGTACGGTGCCGGCGATTTCTGCCGAGTGCGAAGCGGTTTCGCCGGACATCCCTGAGCAAGGCCCGCTCTACGCCAGCCTCGATGACCTGAAGAACTGTGCCGGCCTGGCCCTGGGCAGCCCGACCCGTTTCGGCAACATGGCCGCGCCGCTCAAGTATTTTCTCGATGGCACCAGCAACCTGTGGTTGACCGGCGCGCTGGTGGGCAAACCGGCCGGGGTGTTCACCTCCACCGCGAGCCTGCACGGCGGCCAGGAAAGCACCCTACTGTCGATGATGCTGCCGCTGTTGCACCACGGCATGTTGATCACTGGCCTGCCCTACAGCGAATCGGCCCTGATCGATACCCAGGGTGGTGGCACGCCCTACGGCCCGAGCCATCACGCTGGGGCCGATGGCAAAAGCGGCTTGAACGAACATGAAGTCGCCCTGTGCCGTGCCTTGGGTTCGCGCCTGGCAAAAACTGCCCTGTTGCTGGAGAACGGCCGTGGCTAAGAAGCCGAAGATCCTGCCTTCGATCCAATGGCTGGAACCGCGCGTACGCATCGCCCGCGCCCTCAGCCTGCTGTGCTTTTTCGGCCTGATGGGGTTGCTCAGCGCGTACTACCTGCTGATCGCCGACCTGCACGGCGCGCGCCCCTGGGTCATTCTGTTGATCGAACTGGTGCCGCTGCTGATACTCGCACCCGGCATGCTCACCGGCAGCGCCCGCGGACACTCGTGGATGTGCTTCGTGGTGAACCTGTATTTCATCAAGGGCGCACTGGCGGCCTACGACCCGAACCGGCAACTGTTCGGCATGCTGGAAATGGCGGCGAGCGTGGCGGTGTTTTGCTCGGCGTTGCTGTATGTACGTTGGCGGTTTCAGTTGAACCGGCGGTTGGCGGGGGAAGGCGAGGTCTCCGTCGCCTGATAGGCCGCCATCGCGCGCAAGCTCGCACACACTGGGTCTTTGGCGTTCACAAAACCCTGTGGGGCGAGCTTGCTCGCGATAGGCGCGACGCGGTCTCAATGATTGACGGTATACGCCAGCATCATCGAAATCTGCGACATCGGCCGCCCACCACTCTCTTCATGCCACTGGTTGAAGGCATTCTGCACGGTCGCCAGGTCTCGCAGGCTGGTGGGGACTTTGTCGATGATGTCCTGGGCATTGAGCGCCGCCACTACGTCATAACTGGGCACGAAGGTGTCCTTGCCCATCATCCGCAAGAAGCGCGGCGCCGACAGGCCGCCCAGTTGATGGCCGTGCTTTTTCAGGTAGATCCACAGGCCGACGATGTCAGTCACCGGCCAATCGGCGACCAGCGCGCCGAAGCTGCCCTTTTCATGGGCCACATCCAGTATCAACTGCGCGTTGCGCGGCACGCTCTTGAGCTTGCCCAGGTGGCGGATGATCCGCGCGTCCTGCATCAGCCGCTCCAGATGCTCGGCGCTCATCAGCACGACTTTCTCCGGATCGAACTTGAAGAACACCTCTTCGAAGGCCGGCCATTTGGCGTCCACCAGACTGTGCTTGAGCCCGGCGCGGAACACCCGCAGCGCCATGGTCGAGAGGTAGCGGTCGTCGCTGATCTTGCGCAGTTGCGCCGGGGTCTTGGGCACCGGCAGGTGGGCTTCCAGTTCAGCCGCCGAACCGAAGCGGTTCAGACAGTACTCGTGCAGCCACTTGTAATCGCGCATGCCCTCTCCTGGGGTCGGAAATGAAAACGGCGCCCTAAGTGGCCTGCATGGCCACTGGCGCCGTGAATAGAAGCCCTGCCCTCGTCAGAGGTTCACCACATTGACGAACCGCGGCGTGGCGTTTTCATCGATGCGCAGGCTGGTGAAGTCGAACAGGTTGCGGTCCGCCAACTGCGACGGAACGACATTCTGCAAACCGCGGAAAATGCTCTCGGTACGGCCCGGCGTCTTGCGCTCCCATTCCTGGAGCATCTCCTTGACCACCTGGCGTTGCAGGTTTTCCTGGGAGCCGCACAGGTTGCAGGGAATGATCGGGAATTGCTTGAAATCCGAATAGGCCTGGATGTCTTTCTCGCTGCAATAGGCCAGCGGGCGGATCACCACGTTGCGCCCGTCATCGGCGCGCAGCTTGGGCGGCATGGCCTTGAGCGAGCCGTTGTAGAACATGTTCAGGAAGAAGGTCTCGACGATGTCGTCGCGGTGGTGCCCCAGGGCCATCTTGGTTGCGCCGATCTCGTCGGCGAAGGTGTAGAGCGTTCCGCGCCGCAGGCGTGAGCACAGCGAACAGGTGGTCTTGCCTTCGGGAATCAGTTCCTTGACCACCGAATAGGTGTCTTTCTCGACGATGTGATATTCCACGCCCAGCGACTCAAGGTAGGCCGGCAGCACATGCTCGGGGAACCCGGGCTGCTTCTGGTCCATGTTCACCGCGACGATGTCGAACTTGATCGGCGCAACCTTCTGCAGATGCATCAGCACATCGAGCAAGGTGTAGCTGTCCTTGCCGCCGGACAGGCAGACCATGACCTTGTCGCCGTCCTCGATCATGTTGAAATCGGCGACCGCCTCACCGGCCTGGCGGCGCAGGCGCTTCTGCAGTTTGTTCTGGTTGACCGTAAGAGTGCCCATGACGCGAGATCCGTGAGGTGTGACGAAAGGCCGGCATTTTACGCAAAAATCCGCCGCCGGCGAAGGCTGATGACCGACACTTTTGTGGCGAGACCATTGTGGGAGCAAAGCTTGCTCGCGAAAACAGACAGCTGGGTTTCTGAAAGACCGCATCGCGCGCATCGCGGGCAAGCCCTGCTCCCACAAGGTGAATTTCCATGCCAGGGCTGTGTACAGACCCATCGGCGATTAGCACCACGACCTACAGCGCGATTTGCTCTAAGCCCCCCATCCCCCTTGCGGTGACTCCTTTCTATACTGCGACATAAGGTCGCACACACTTACAGACCTTTACTTACCCGGCCATTTGGCCCGTAGGCGCTCCGTTGGGGGGCGATGGCAATAACAAAGGAGTGACTGACTATGATCCATCATGTCGTGGGGCTCTTTACCCACCCTGATCAAGAATGGAAAGAAATCCGTGGCGATCAGGAGGAAAGCATCAGCCACATGTACCTCACCCACACGCTGATCCTGGCGGCCATTCCCGCGGTATCGGCGTTCATCGGCACCACGCAGGTGGGATGGGTCATCGGCAATCGTGCACCGGTCATGCTTACCCAGGAAAGTGCGCTATGGATGACTGTCATGTCGTACCTGGCCATGTTGGGCGGTGTGGCAGTGATGGGCGCCTTCATCCACTGGATGGCCCGCACCTATGACGCCAATCCGAGCCTGGCCCGTTGCGTCGCGTTCGCCACCTACACCGCCACACCTTTGTTCATCGGCGGCCTGGCCGCGCTCTACCCGCACATGTGGCTGGGGATGATCGTCGGCACGGCGGCAATCTGCTACACGGTCTACCTGCTGTATGTGGGCTTGCCGACGTTCATGAACATACCCCAGGACGAAGGTTTTCTGTTTTCCAGTTCGGTGCTCGCCGTCGGCCTGGTGGTGCTGGTGGCCATCATGGCGTTCACGGTCATCGTCTGGGGGCTGGGCGTCGGCCCGGTCTATACCAATTGAAGGATTGAAACGGTCCCGATAGCACCCTCCAATAAAAAAGCAGGATCTGCCGACACAGGCCGCCGCAAGGCGGCCTTCCTGTGTTTGAGCCGCTCGAAACGACCACTGGGCGCCTGGACGATTCGCAACGGCCGACGCTTGCGGCATACTCGGGCTTCTGGAGACCCATAAAGCATGCTCGAGCAACTCAATACCCGCGTCGAAGAGTGTTACCAACAAGCCGAATCCTTTTTCAAACGTCCTTTCAAACGCCCAGTGGTCAGCTTCAAATTGCGTGGCCAGAAGGCCGGCGTTGCGCACCTGCATGAAAATCTGCTGCGCTTCAATCCGCAGTTGTACCGGGAAAACGCCGAAGACTTCCTCAAGCAAACCGTCGCCCATGAAGTCGCGCACCTGATTGCCCATCAACTGTTTGGCGAACGCATCCAGCCCCATGGCGAAGAGTGGCAGTTGATCATGCGCGGGGTGTACGAACTGCCGCCCAACCGCTGCCACACCTACGAAATCAAACGCCGTAGCGTGACCCGCTACATCTATAAATGCCCCTGCGACGGCAGCGACTTCCCGTTCTCGGCCCAGCGCCACAGCCTGGTGCGCCAGGGGCGGCGGTATTTGTGCCGTAGCTGCCGCAATACCTTGGTGTTCAGTGGGGAGACCCGGGTCGAGTAGTCAGGCTTTGTGGTGTCTGGCGGTCCTCATCGCGAGCAAGCTCGCCCACAGGGGGGGTGTGAGCGGCGAAGATCCAATGTGGGGAGCTTGCTCGCGATGAGGCCCTAAAGGGCACTACATAATCACCTTGGCACTGCGCAATTGAGCGATCCGCTGCGCACTGAACCCCAACTCCCCCAACACCTGGTCCGTATGCGCCCCCAGCCCTGCGCCAATATGCCGAGGCTTGGGCAACCCTTCGCAAAACTTCAACGGACAGGCCATCTGCGCCTGGCTCGAACCATCACCCCGGGGCACCTGTGTCACCAGCCCCCGAGCCTGTAACTGCGGATGCCGCACCGCCTCCTCCAGGCTCAGCACCGGCTCGACGCAGGCATCGATCCCTGCAAACAAGCTGCACAGCTCGGCAAAATCATGTTTTTCAAACTCGGCTTGCAACGCCTGCTTAAGGGCGTGTTGGTGTTCAGGCTTGGGCGACAACCCCTGGGCCGCCAGTTCCGGTCGCCCCAAGGCCTCGCACAGTACCTGCATGAACGCCGGTTCCAGGCTGCCCACCGACATCCAGCGGCCATCGCGGGTGCGGTAATAGTCATAAAAGCTGCCGCCGTTGAGCAGTTGGTCCTCCCAACCCGGCTCGACACCGCAGGCCAGGTAACCGGCACCGGCCATGGCGTTGAGGCTGAACACACAGTCCGTCATGCTCACGTCCAGGTGCTGGCCCTGCCCGGTCTGCTGACGGGCGATGACCGCCGCCAGCAGCCCGATCACCCCGTGCAACGAACCACCGGCAATGTCCGCCGCCTGGATGCCCAACGGCAACGGACCGCTGTCGGCACGGCCGGTGTGGCTGGCCAGACCCGCCAGGGCCAGGTAATTGATGTCGTGACCAGCGCGGTCCTTGTAGGGCCCGGTCTGGCCGTAGCCGGTGATCGACACGTAGATCAGCCGCGGATTGATCGCCTTCAAGGCCTCGTACCCCAGGCCCAGTCGCTCCATCACGCCGGGGCGGAACTGTTCCAGCAGGATGTCGTAGTCCCCCAGCAATTGCGTCACCACCGCCAACGCCTCCGGCTGTTTGAGGTCCAGGGCCAGGCTGCGCTTGTTGCGGTTGAGGTAGGCGTGGCTGGCCGATACCCCTTGGTCATGGGGCGGCAGTATCCGCAACAGGTCCTGGCGGGTCGGCGACTCGATGCGTAACACCTCGGCCCCCATGTCCGCCAGCAACAGTGAGGCGAACGGGCCGGGCAGCAGGGTCGAAAAGTCCAGAACCTTGAGCGATGCCAGTGGGCCTTGCATGGGCGATCTCCGAGGGGTGATGGCTAGAGACTAGGCAGAGGCTGGTGGTGGGGCAATCACCGCAGGTGTCGTTCGGGCTGACAAATCCGCTCAGCGAGGGAGCTTGCTCCCGCTGGGCTCTGTAGGCGCTGGCGAAGGCTCGGGCCGCGTTCGGACGATCTTTTGATCTTTCGCTTGAGTCTCAAATGTCTGTGGAAAGATCGCAGCCTCGTTGCACTCGACAGCTCCAGCCCAGCGGGAGCAATCTCCTCGCCACAGAAGTACCTCCCCCGGAAAACACGGCGCAAAAAAACCCGCCGAAGCGGGTTTTTCATTGCAGCCTGAAGATTACTTCGCTGGCGCGGCTTCAGCCGTTGCAACCAGATCATCTTCTTCACGGACGTCGGAGATACCACGACCACCGGAAGCCAGCTCGGTGTGCAACTGGTCTTCGTCCAGCTCCTTGACCCACTTGGCAACCACGATCGTGGCGACGGCGTTGCCCACCAGGTTGGTCAGGGCGCGGGCTTCGGACATGAAGCGGTCGATGCCCAGGATCAATGCCAGGCCGGCCACCGGCAAGGTACCCACAGCCGACAGGGTGGCGGCCAGTACGATGAAGCCGCTACCGGTCACGCCAGCAGCACCTTTGGACGACAGCAGCAGCACCAGCAGCAGGGTGATCTGGTGAGTGAGGTCCATCGGGGTGTCGGTGGCCTGGGCGATGAACACCGCGGCCATGGTCAGGTAGATCGAAGTACCGTCGAGGTTGAACGAGTAGCCAGTCGGGATGACCAGGCCTACGACCGACTTCTTGGCACCCAGGCGCTCCATCTTGATCAACATGCGTGGCAGGGCCGATTCCGATGAGGAAGTGCCCAGCACGATCAGCAGCTCTTCACGGATGTAGCGGATCAGCTTGACGACGCTGAAGCCGTGGGCGCGGCAGATGGCGCCCAGCACTACCAGCACGAACACCACGCAGGTGATGTAGAAGCAGATCATCAGCTGGCCCAGTTGTACCAGCGAACCGACACCGTAGGCGCCGATGGTGAAGGCCATGGCACCGAAGGCACCGAGGGGGGCCAGCTTCATGATCATGTTGATGATGATGAACATCACATGGGCGAAGCGATCGATGAAGTCCAGCACCGGCTTGCCGTAGGCACCCAGGCGATGCAGGGCAAAACCGAAGATCACCGAGAACATCAGCACCTGCAGGATGTCGCCGTTGGCGAACGCACCCACGATAGTGTTGGGGATCACGTTGAGGATGAAGGCGATGATGCTCTGGTCTTTACCGGCATTGATGAAACCGGCGATCTTGCTGGTGTCCAGGCTCGACACATCGATGTGCATGCCGGCGCCCGGTTGCACGACGTTGACCACGACCAGGCCAATCAGCAGGGCGATGGTGGAAACGATTTCGAAGTACAGCAGCGCGTAGCCACCGGTCTTGCCCACCGACTTCATGTTCTGCATGCCGGCGATGCCGCTCACGACAGTACAGAAAATGATGGGGGCGATGACCATTTTGATCAGTTTGATGAACCCGTCGCCGAATGGCTTGAGGGCAACACCGGTCTGCGGGTAGAAGTGGCCGAGCAAAATACCGATGGCAATGGCTACGATCACCTGGAAATACAGGGATTTGTACAGTGGCTGACGAGTCGTCATGGGCAAACCTTCCTCAAGAGTCCCGCATGACGACTTCCACCTGTCGTCCACGGCACCTCAATTGCGAACCCTCCTGCACTGGAGGGATTTGTTTTTTGTCGGCTGCACGCGGCAGACCTGGGTGCTCTATCGCAAGGCCCGTGCCATTTTTCAGAAACTCCCTACAAGCGTTATTGCAGAAGGGCCCTGGAATTATTCGCGGGTTAAACACGGGCGTGGAATGTGGCGGATTTCCGCCCACAGGGCGTTTCTCACTCCGGGATTTGGCGGATATCCGCCTTGTCGAGCCGCAGTGCCCTGCTACCATCGCCCGCTCAACGGACGGACTTCAGCCATGCGCCAACGCACGATCGCCAGCCACTTCGCCCGCGCAGCCCTGGGCGGCGCGCGTCGGCAAGGCTTCGACTATTTTCCTGTGTTGCAACAGCTGGGCATCAGCCCAGAGCTGTTGGATGAGCCGCGCGCGCGGATTGCGCCCGAGCAGTTCGCGCGCCTGTTGCAGGCGCTGTGGCTGGCATTGGGGGACGAATACCTGGGATTCGGCAGGGCTGCGAGTAAACCCGGGACGTTTGCCATGATGTGTCACGCGTTGATCCACTGTCGGACCTTGGGCAAGGCCCTGCAGCGCGGCTTGCTGTTCTATAGCCTGTTCCCCGACGCGCCGAGCCTGACGCTGGAAGCCGAAGGCGAGCGAGTGCGGTTGGTGCTGGACGATTCGACGCTGTGGGACCCGGATCATTTCCTGACTGAAAGCTTGCTGGTCGTCTGGCATCGCCTTGCCAGTTGGCTGATCGGCCAGCGGATCGGCCTGGAACAGGCGACCTTCGGCTACACCAAGCCCGCCCACGGTGCCGAATACGACCTACTGTTTCCCTGTCCGCTGGTGTTCGACGCACACAACAGCAGCCTGTTGTTCCACAGCCGCTACCTGGACATGCCGCTGCTGCAGGACGAACGCACCCTCAAGCATTTCCTCGAACGCTCCCCCGCCGACCTGCTGTCGCGCCCGGACGATGGCCACAGCCTGAGCAGCCAGCTGCGCCGCTTGCTCAGCCGCGACACCGCGCGCTGGCCCGACCTGGACACCGTCGCCGGCCATTTGCACATCAGCCCGCAAACCTTGCGCCGGCATTTGCGTGAGGAAGGCACCAGCTTCCAGGAACTCAAGGATCAGCTGCGGCGGGATATCGCCATCTATCATCTGGGGCGTGCGGATTTGTCGTTGCAGCAGATCGCCGAGCAGCTGGGGTTCTCCGAACCGTCGGCGTTTCACCGGGCGTTCAAGAAGTGGACGGGGCTGACGCCGGGGGCTTATCGGGAGTTGGAGAATTGAGTGATGACATCCAGTTTCTGCGGGGATAAACCCCCTGTGGCGAGGGGGTTTATCCCCGTTGGGCTGCGTTGTAGGAGCTGGCGAAGCCTGCGATCTTTTGATTTTGATCTTTCGCTTTGGATTCAAGTGGTTGGGGAAAGATCGCAGCCTCGTTGCACTCGACAGCTCCTACACAGCTCCTACACAGCTCACACACAGCTCCACAGCTCCACAGCTCCTACAGGCCCAGCGGAGCATCTCGGGCCACAGGGGCTCGCACACAGCGAAAATATCCCAGTCAAACCACCGGAAAATGAATCCTGAACGCCGCCCCGCCCAGCTCTGAATCCCCCAGGGTCAACTTGGCGCCGTAGCTCTCGATGATGTCCTTCACCACGGCCAGCCCGATCCCCTGCCCCGGATGCTGGCGATCCAGTCGCTCGCCCCGTTGGAGAATCCGTGCACGTTGATCCGGTGGCACGCCCGGTCCATCGTCCTCGACACTCAACTCCGTGCCGCCGAGGGTCTGATGCACGCTGACGCGCACCTCGCCCAGGCACAGCCGATAGGCGTTTTCCAGCAGGTTGCCGAGCATCTCCAGCAAGGCGCCCTGTTCGATCGGCACCTGGCAGTGCTCCGGCAGATCGAAACTGACATTGACCCGTTTGTCTCGATAGACCTTGTCCAGGGTGTCGCACAGGCTTTGCAGCACCGGGCGCAAGCGCACCTGATGGCGCACCAGCCCGCTCTTGCGCAAGCTGGCGCGTTGCAGTTGGTAGCCGATCTGCTGGCTCATGCGCTCGATCTGGGATTGCAGCACCCAAGCCTGTCCACGGTCCTCGGGGCGCCGGGCCATGTCTTCGCTGACGCCCTGCAACACCGCCAACGGGGTCTTCAAGCTGTGGGCCAGATCATCGAGGGAATCGCGATAACGGCTGCGTTGCTCCCGCTCGCCGTGCAGCAGGCGGTTGAGGGAGCCGGTCAGGCGCAACAGTTCCCGGGGATGCTCGGTACTGAGGCTTTCGCGAGTCCCGCTTTCGATTTCGTCCAGCTCCTGGCTCAAGCGCCGCAAGGCCCGAAGGCCCCAGGTCAGGCCGATCCACAACAAGGCCAGCAACACCGCCAGGGCCGCACCAAAGCCCAGATAGAGATTGTCCCGCAACCCTTGCAGCGTCACTTCATAGTCGCGCACCGGCTGCAGGGTGACGATGCTGAACGCCGCGCTCTGGCCGCCGAGCAGCTTGATCTCGACGTCATAGACAAAAAACTCCTGGCCGTCGTTCTCGCGAATGCGCGCGAACTGGTTGCCCAAGCCGTCATAGCGTGGCGTGTAGTTGATGTTTTCTTCCCGGGTGGCCTTGGATCGCCAGACCAGGCGCCCCTCGCGATCATAGATGTAGCCCAGCAGGCGGGCATCGGCGAGGTTGAAACGCTCATCGGGCAACTGCGCCGGCATCTTCAAGCGATTGTTTTCCACCCGGGCGGCGGAAATCAGCGTGGTCACGTCCGAGGCCAGGCGTTGCTCGATGGATTCCTGTAGCGCCAGGCTGAACGCGCCTTGCATGGCCGGCAACAAGGCCAGCATGAACAGCACCGCCAGGGTCATGGCAGCCAGCATCAAGCGCAGGCGAAGCGAACGAATCACTGGCAGCGCTCGTTGAACAGGTAACCCAGGCCACGCACGGTGTCGATCGGCTTGAAGCCGGCCGGGGCTTCCAGCTTACGACGCAGGCGCCCGACCAGCACTTCGATGACATTGGGATCGCGCTCGTCGTCATCGGGGTAAAGCTGCTCCATCAAGCGGTCCTTGGCCACCACTTGCTGGTGATGGCGCATGAGGTATTCGAGGATGCGGTACTCGTAGGCGGTCAACGCCAGCGGTTGCTCATCGAGGGACGCCTGCTTGCGATTGAGGTCCAGCAGCAACGGACCGGCTACGATGGTCGATTGGGTAAAACCACTGGAGCGGCGCAACAGGGCGTTCAAGCGGGCCTCCAGCTCTTCGAACTGAAACGGCTTGACCACGTAGTCGTCGGCACCGGCGGCCAGGCCTTCGACCTTGTCCTGCCAATTGCCGCGGGCGGTCAGGATCAGGATGGGAAACGTCTTGTCCTGCGAGCGCAGCCGGCGGATCAGTTCCAGCCCGCTGATGCCCGGCAGGCCCAGGTCGATCACCGCCAGGTCATGGTTGAATTCCCGAACCTGGTACAAGGCCTCTTCGGCATTGGCCACGGCCTGCACCACATGGCCGCTGTCGGTGAGACGAGTTTGCAGGTGGTGGCGCAACAGCGCTTCGTCTTCGACGACCAGTAATTTCATGGAGCCTCTCCCCAGGCAAATCAAACAATCCAGTGCCACGCACCTCAACGAAAGGCGCCGGATCGTCTTCGACCGATCCGGCGGGATACGCTCACCATCAACCGTTTAGAACGTGTAGTTGGCGGACAGGTACGTCTGGGCGCTGCTGGTCAGGTCCAGCGAGCCAACCTTGTCGCCACCGTGCGGGCTCATCTCGGTGCTGGCATTGCTGCGCAGGTAACGGTAACCCAGTTCAACCGAGGTGTTTTGCGAAATTTGTTGCAGCACGCCCCCTTGCAAGCCCACTGCGTAACCGATGTCGCTGTCGCGGCTGAAGCCGGGAGAATCCTGGGTCAGTTTGGTCAGGCCCACCGTGCCACCACCGAACAGTTTGGTGCTGCTGGTGACCGGATAGAACACATCGTAGCTGCCCAGCAGGTTTTCCTGGCGCAGCTTGATGCCGTTGTGGGTGCCCGAGACGTTGTCGTAGGTGGCGTAGTAGCGGCCCTGATCGTTTTGCTTGCCCAGTCGCAGGCCATACGTGGTGTCCTTGCCGATGACGCCATCGGCGTTCGGGTTGTTCAGGGCGCTGTCCAGGGCGTTGGATTTCTTCACCTTGTCGCTGGTCTGGCCGAGGGTCAGGCTGGCGAAGTTGTCATCGGCGTGGGCCAGGGCGGTGGCGCCCAGCACGGTGAAAGCCAACAGCAGTTTTTTCATAGCAGTCATGATCAAGTTCCTTTGCAGCGTGGGTATTTTGTGAAGTCGCCGCCACCTTAACCAGCGATCCCTGAACACCCCTTGAACGTTCTCTGAACCTGCGCTGAATGAATCGGCTAATCTGTGCGGACCACTTTTATAAGGAGATCCGTCATGCGCAGGCTGCTTGCTGTTGTACTTCTGGCCATGAGCGGTGTGAGCCACGCCGCCATCCAGACCCAGGAGATCCCCTACACCAGTGCCGACGGCACCCAACTGATCGGCTATTACGCGTATGACGACGCCGTCAAAGGCCCGCGGCCGGGTGTGGTGGTGGTGCATGAATGGTGGGGGCTGAACGACTATGCCAAGCGCCGTGCCCGTGATCTCGCAGGCCTGGGCTACAGCGCCCTGGCTATCGACATGTACGGCGACGGCAAGAACACCGAGCACCCCAAGGACGCCATGGCTTTCATGCAGGCGGCGCTCAAGGACGGCGCGGCGGCCAGTGCCCGCTTCCAGGCCGGTCTCGACCTGCTGAAGAAACAGCCCCAGACCGATCCGCACAAACTCGCCGCCATCGGCTACTGCTTCGGCGGCAAGGTGGTGCTCGACGCGGCGCGCCAGGGTGTGCCGCTGGCCGGCGTGGTGAGCTTCCACGGTGCGCTGGTGACCAATACTCCGGCAACGCCTGGCAGCGTCAAGGCCAAGGTGCTGGTCGAGCATGGCGCCCAGGACAGCATGGTCACCCAGGACAACGTCACCGCGTTCAAGAGCGAGATGGACAAGGCCGGCGCCGACTATGAATTCGTCAGCCTCGAAGGCGCCAAGCACGGCTTCAGCAACCCCGACGCCGACCGCTTGAGCCACGGCGAACATGGTGGACCGGACATTGGCTACAACAAGGAAGCCGATGAGCAGTCGTGGGCGGACATGCAGAAGTTCTTCAAGAAAATCTTTGGCTGAAATCCCCCTATGGCAGGGGAGCTTGTTCCCGCTCGACTACGCAACGCTTTGTAGGAGCTGGCGAAGCCTGCGATCTTTTGATCTTTTGATCTTTTGATCTTTTGATCTTTTGATCTTTTGATCTTTTGATCTTTTGATCTTTCGCTTGAGATTCAAGTGGCTGGAGAAAGATCGCAGCCTCGTTGCACTCGACAGCTCCTACACAGCTCCTACACAGCTCCTACAGAGCCCAGTGGGTGCAAGCTCCCTTGCCACAGAGCCTATCCCTCTTCTGCCCCACTACCCAGCCTCCCGCCAACCCGGCAAAATGCCCGGCATGAATACACTCCCCACCCTGCCCGCTTGTTGCTCGTCCCTGGATGAACACTGGCTATTGTCCGACGCCCTGCCCGACACGGTGCTGCTGAGCACGCGCTTTGACCCATTGTTGCTGGTGGGCGCCGACTTCCCCAACAGTGCCATCGAGCCCCCGGCGAGCATCCAGCGCTCGGTCGCCAAGCGCCAGGCAGAATTCCTGGCCGGGCGGATCTGCGCCCGGGCGGCATTGCAACGGCTCGACGGCCAAGCCTGCGTGCCGGCCATCGGCGAAGACCGTGCCCCGGTGTGGCCGACCCATGTCAGCGGCTCGATCACCCACAGCACGGGTCGGGCGGCGGCTATCGTCGCGAAAAAAAATCACTGGCAAGGGCTGGGCATGGACGTGGAAAACCTGCTCGACCCCGAGCGCGCCGAACGCCTGGCCGGTGAAATCCTCACCTCGCCAGAGTTGCAGCGCATGACCGGGCTCGCGCACGATGATCGGGCCTTGCTGGTGACCCTGACCTTTTCAGTGAAAGAAAGCCTGTTCAAAGCGCTGTACCCCATCGTCAGGCAACGCTTTTATTTCGAGCATGCCGAGGTGCTGGAATGGACACACGATGGACTGGTGCGCCTGCGCTTGCTGACAGACCTGTCGAACGAGTGGAGCCATGGCAGTGAGCTGCAGGGGCAGTTTGGGGTGAAGGATGGGCAGCTATTGAGCCTGGTGGGGATCAGGGCCTGAGAACTGTGCTGCTTTTCAGGGCCTCATCGCGGGCAAGCCTTGCTCCCACAGGTCAGTGTTCCCTCCTTGTTTGCTGTGGGAGCAAGGCTTGCCCGCGATGGCGATCGATCAGGCACCCCACCTATCAAGACCTGTCCTGATGCCTCGGCCAACTCAAACTGAAGCACGCCCCGCCCAGGCTCTTGCTCTTGCCGATCAGCGCCCGGCCGTCGTGCCAGTGGATGATCCGTCGCACGATCGACAACCCCAGCCCATGGCCGCCCGACGCCCGGGCGCGGCTGTCGTCCAGGCGCAGGAAGGGCTTGAAGATCCGCTCCCACGCCGCTTCCGGCACGCCGGGCCCATCGTCTTCCACATCCACCCGGCATCGCAACTGGCCCACCTGATAGCTGACGGTGACCCGGGAACTGGCGTGACGCATGGCATTGCTCACCAGGTTCTGCAGGGCACGATGCAGAAAACGAGGCTCGGCCTCGACCCAGGCGCCATCACAATCGGCGGCCGACAGGCAAAGACCGCGCTCGACCGTGACCCCGGCCCGCAAAGGGCCCAGTTCATCGATCACTTGATTGACCAGCGCATCCAGGTCCACCCGCTGAAAGTTCAAGGCCGGTGAACCCTGCTCCAGCCGCGCGTAGGTGAGCATTTCGTCCACCAACCGATCCAGGTCTTCAATGTCGTGGTCCATGCCCGCCAGGTATTTGTCCCGGGCCTGGGGCGTGCTGGCGCTGCCGAGCATTTCCAGGCCGAAGCGCAGGCGCGCCACCGGGGTACGCAATTCGTGGGACACCGCCCGCACCAGCTCACGCTGAATCGCCAACAGTTGTTGCAGATGTTCGGCCATGCCGTTGAACGCCGCGGCCAGTCGCCCGACCGAGTCGACACCTCGGGCCGGCACCCGGGTTTCCAGGCTGCCTTGGGCGATCTGTGTGGCGGCCGACTCCAGGCCACGCAGGCGCCGCTCCAATTGGCGCACCAACAGGTAGACGATCAACCCGATCAGGCTCAAGCCCAGCGCCGCGATCAGCACCAGCCATTGCGGCGGATAAGGATTCATCTGGTACAGCGGACCGATCTCCAACACCCACGGCGTGCCGACCATGCCGGCGAAGACCCGGATGGAGTCGCCGCCCTTGCCCAGCGCCATTACCGTATCGCCCTCGGACACACGACGGCGCTGGTCTTCGTCCATGTCCGCCTGCTCGACGGTCATGAGTCGCAGGTCGAAACCAAAGCCTTTTTCCTGCGCCAGTTGCGCCAGCCGTTTAGGTTGTTCGGCCACGGGGTAACGCACCAGTTCATCGGCCAACAGGTAAATGGTTGCGCGGGCCAGTTGCTCGCTGATCTGCTGAACCTCCCCGACCAACATCAATTGCTCGGCATCATTGACCAGCCGATAGACTTTTGCCGCGTGCGGCCCGGTCTGCTCCACCAATGCCTGGCCGCGCAGTACGCGGGTGCGCTGGCCGAGGTCCAGGTCGGTCTGGGGAAACGTCTGCAAGGCCAGGGGAATACCCAGCAGGCGCTCCCACACCGCCAACGCCCGGCGACGCTCGGTACCGTTCATCGGCCGCAGGTTATCGGCCATCAATGAAAACGTGCCGTGGGCCAGGCGCTCGCGGTATTGCTCGCTGCGGGTCTGGTTGAGCAGGTGCAGGGCCAGTACGCCGAGGACCGCCACCAGCACCAGTGCGGCGCACATGCCGCCATAAATACGCAGGAAGATCGAATTCACGGTGCCAGGTCTACGCAGGCTTCAGGAACGAACAGGTAGCCCTTGCTGCGAATGGTCTTGATCAGCCGTGGATGGTCCGGGTCATCGCCGATCTTGGGGCGGATGCGTGAAATGCGCACATCGATGGAACGGTCCTGGCCGTCATAACCAATGCCGCGCAGGGCGGTGAAGATTTCTTCCCGGGACAGGATGCGTCCGGCATTGGACACCAGCAGCCACAGCAGGTCGAATTCGGCGCTGGTCAGCTCGATACCGTTGCCCTGCAACCAGGCTTCGCGCAGGGCGTCGTCGACTACCAACGGGCCGAATTGCAGGCGTCGCTGCTTCTGCGCCACGCTCGGTTCCGGTTCGCTGCGCCGCAGCAGGGCCTGGATGCGCGCCAACAGCAAACGCGGACGAACCGGCTTGCAGACGTAATCATCGGCGCCCAGGTCCAGGCCCTGGATCTGATCGGTGTCGTCGGTGCGGGCGGTGAGCATCAGGATCGGCCCGTCATAATGTTCGCGCACCTTGCGGCAGATGCTCAGGCCGTCTTCGCCGGGCAGCATCAGGTCGAGAACGACCAGGTCCGGCTGTTCGGCAATGATCCGCGCCGCCGCCACCGCGCCGTCGCCTTCGATGGCGACACGCAGCCCGTTGCTTTCGAGATATTCCCGGGTCAGCTCGGCCAGACGCTGGTCATCCTCGACGATCAATACCTGCCAGGCTTCTTGTTCCACTGGGGCCTCGTCTTGCTGTGAATATAAAAGGAAGGATCAACACAAAATCCTGTGGCGAACACAAAACCCTGTGGCGAGGGGATTTATCCCCGCTGGGTCGCGAAGCGGCCCCTTGCGTTCTGTCTGACACGCACGGTCGCCAATGTGGGGCTGCTGCGCAGCCCAGCGGGGATAAATCCCCTCGCCACAAGTGTTCGCTTCGAATACAGACCCTCCCCCATCTTTTTGTCATGTTAAAGGAGGATAAACACACCCACGCATGGGCCGATTGTATAAACGTCGCCTGCGCAGAAAACAAGCGAACAAATGCGTTTCGATCGGCTGGGTTTTCTGTGGTAATGTCCGCGCCCGCAAAAATCACCGGGCGGTTTTCGGATCGTCGAAACCGGCGAAAAAAGGTCCACTCCAGCTAGGTCGC
This sequence comes from Pseudomonas sp. PF05, assembly GCF_056521845.1. Taxonomy (NCBI): domain Bacteria; kingdom Pseudomonadati; phylum Pseudomonadota; class Gammaproteobacteria; order Pseudomonadales; family Pseudomonadaceae; genus Pseudomonas; species Pseudomonas sp. PF05. The sequence continues at coordinate 76,793 of NZ_JBWLPW010000004.1, forward strand.
GGCCTACAGAGCCGTTCCACGTTTCGCACACAAATTACGCACAGGCTTATCCACAGGTAGTACGTTGCATACCCCCCGAAAACGCATTATCTTGTAGCCCGCCGCGTAAAAAACCCTACATGTAGGGTTTCAGGCCAAAAACCAAACACAAGTCGGACAGAGAATTCAAGCGCTTTTCTTGCTTCTGTCCAGCTGAAACACCGTATTTCCCCAAGCCCAGACCGCCCCTGCGGATGGCAACTGTTTCAAGGTCGAAAACGACCGAAACGGTACGGGTGTTGCAGTCAATTGCTGCCACCCCGGCAACCTGGTCTCGAGCCTCGCTCGTAACCTGAGAACTTCGGATGGAAGCGGCATTAAACGCCCGCTTCCTACTGTCCCGAAGTTGTTATGCCCGGCGCCAGTCGGTTGTAGTGCTTCAGGACGGAACGGTGGGCACCGTGATGGTGCCCAAACAAACATAGAGAACGTGGAGACACCCATGCACACCGACACAACTCGCGAGAACCCGCAGGGCACCGCGCCGCTGGCCGCCGATTCGAGCCCGGATCTGTCCGCCACCGCGCCGGGCCAACTGCGTGTGATCAAGCGTAACGGCACTGTCGTTCCTTACACCGATGACAAGATCACCGTCGCCATCACCAAAGCGTTCCTCGCAGTTGAAGGTGGCACCGCTGCCGCTTCGTCGCGAATCCACGACACCGTGGCCCGCCTGACCGAACAGGTCACCGCGACCTTCAAGCGTCGCATGCCTTCGGGCGGCACCATTCACATCGAAGAAATCCAGGACCAGGTCGAACTGGCCCTCATGCGTGCCGGCGAGCAGAAAGTGGCCCGCGACTACGTGATCTACCGTGACTCCCGCGCCAAGGAACGTGCTACCCGCTCCCCGGCCGACGCACCGGTCCAGGCCCACCCTTCGATCCGCATCGCCCGCGCCGACGGCAGCCTGGCGCCGCTGGACATGGGCCGCCTGAACACCATCGTCACCGAGGCCTGCGAAGGCCTGGAAGAAGTCGATGGCGACCTGATCCAGCGAGAAACCCTGAAGAACCTCTATGACGGTGTCGCGCTCAAGGACGTCAACACCGCGTTGGTGATGACCGCGCGGACCCTGGTGGAACGCGAGCCGAACTACTCCTTCGTGACCGCCCGCCTGCTGATGGACACCCTGCGTGCCGAAGGCCTGAGCTTCCTGGAAGTCGCCGAGAGCGCGACCCACCACGAAATGGTCGACCTGTACGCCAAGGCGTTGCCAGCTTATGTTGCCAAGGGTATCGAGTTCGAATTACTGAACCCGGTCCTGGCCGAATTCGACCTGGAGAAACTCGGCAAGGCGATCAACCACGAGCGCGACCAGCAGTTCACCTACCTGGGCCTGCAAACCCTGTACGACCGCTACTTCATCCACAAGGATGGCGTGCGTTTCGAACTGCCGCAGATCTTCTTCATGCGCGTGGCCATGGGCCTGGCAATCGAAGAGAAGCAGCGCGAAGACCGTGCGATCGAGTTCTACAACCTGTTGTCGTCCTTCGACTACATGGCCTCGACCCCGACCCTGTTCAACGCCGGCACCCTGCGTCCACAACTGTCGAGCTGCTACCTGACCACCGTTCCGGATGACCTGTCGGGCATCTACGGCGCCATCCACGACAACGCCATGCTGTCGAAATTCGCGGGCGGCCTGGGCAACGACTGGACCCCGGTTCGCGCGTTGGGCTCGTACATCAAGGGCACCAACGGCAAATCCCAAGGCGTCGTGCCATTCCTCAAAGTGGTCAACGACACCGCGGTCGCGGTCAACCAGGGCGGCAAGCGCAAGGGCGCAGTCTGCGCCTACCTGGAAACCTGGCACATGGACATCGAAGAGTTCATCGAGCTGCGCAAGAACACTGGTGATGACCGTCGTCGTACCCACGACATGAACACCGCCAACTGGATCCCTGACCTGTTCATGAAGCGCGTCTTCGACGACGGCAAGTGGACCCTGTTCTCGCCGTCCGAAGTGCCGGACCTGCACGACCTGACCGGCAAGGCTTTCGAAGAGCGCTACGAGTACTACGAAGCCCTGACCGAGTACAACAAGATCAAGCTGTTCAAAGTCGTCCAGGCCAAAGACCTGTGGCGCAAGATGCTGTCGATGTTGTTCGAAACCGGCCACCCATGGCTGACCTTCAAGGACCCGTGCAACCTGCGCAGCCCGCAGCAGCACGTGGGCGTGGTCCACAGCTCGAACCTGTGCACCGAAATCACCCTGAACACCAACAAGGATGAGATCGCGGTCTGCAACCTGGGCTCGATCAACCTGCCGAACCACATCAAAGACGGCAAGCTGGACACCGCCAAGCTGCAACGTACCGTGAACACCGCCGTGCGCATGCTCGACAACGTGATCGACATCAACTACTACTCGGTGCCACAGGCGAAGAACTCCAACTTCAAGCACCGTCCGGTCGGCCTGGGCATCATGGGCTTCCAGGACGCCTTGTACCTGCAGCACATCCCGTACGGTTCGGACGCTGCCGTCGAGTTCGCCGACAAGTCCATGGAAGCGGTCAGCTACTACGCGATCCAGGCTTCCTGCGACCTGGCCGACGAGCGTGGCGCCTACGAGACGTTCCAGGGCTCGCTGTGGTCCCAGGGCATCCTGCCGCTGGACTCGCAACAGATCCTGATCGCCCAGCGCGGCCAGAAGTACATCGACGTTGACCTGAACGAATCCCTGGACTGGGCACCGGTTCGCGCCCGTGTGCAGAAAGGCATCCGTAACTCCAACATCATGGCCATCGCACCGACCGCCACCATCGCCAACATCACCGGCGTGTCGCAGTCGATCGAACCGACCTACCAGAACCTGTATGTGAAATCGAACCTGTCGGGCGAATTCACCGTGATCAACCCGTACCTGGTTCGCGACCTCAAGGCCCGCGGCCTGTGGGACTCGGTCATGATCAACGACCTGAAGTACTACGATGGCTCGGTACAGCAGATCGAACGCATCCCGCAAGAGCTCAAAGCGCTCTACGCCACCGCGTTCGAAGTGGACACCAAGTGGATCGTCGACGCCGCCAGCCGTCGCCAGAAGTGGATCGACCAGGCTCAGTCGCTGAACCTGTACATCGCTGGCGCCTCAGGCAAGAAGCTCGACGTGACCTACCGCATGGCTTGGTACCGTGGCCTGAAAACCACTTACTACCTCCGTGCCCTGGCCGCCACCAGCACCGAGAAGTCGACCATCAACACCGGCAAGCTGAACGCTGTTTCCAGCGGCGGCAACCATGGTGATGATTCGGTCCTGGCTGCTCCAGCAGGTCCGGCGCCAGTGCCAAAGGCCTGCGCGATCGACGAACCGGATTGCGAAGCTTGCCAATAAGCTGAGTGGGTGGGCGCGTAAAGGCGCCTGCTGAAGAAGCCCCCGATAGACCGCTGGTTTATCGGGGGTTTTCTTTTGTGTTGGGAAAAAATCCAGATAACAAAACGGCAAAGCCTTGGTTGTGGGCTTTGCCGTTTGTTTTTACAACCGCAGCTGCCAGGTGTCAGTGATAGCAGCGGTTGTTTCCAGGCTTAGGCAGGGATAGTGAATACGTCCCCATTAGCGGTCTGAAAGGACTCAATGGTATTGGAGCCCGCGTACCAGTCAGCAAGAATGACTGCATTGTTCTGATGACCCGAATTCCACTCCACGGCATTGAAAATGAACGCATTGGTGCCATCCGTCTTGATCATCACATCTGCATAGGATTGGATGTTCAGGAGCTGGACCAAATCACCACTGGAAGTGCCTTCATCCTTGATCATCACGCTGGTGGAGGATTGCACTTTGTAAGTGTCGCTGCCATCACCGCCAAAGGCGTAACCACCACCTACCATGTTCAGGGTGTCGGAACCGGCACCGCCATGTAGTTGGTATTCAGGCCCAGTGCCCACCAGTGAGTCACTGCCGTCGTCACCGTAGGCGATGCCGGCATAAACCGTGATGTTGTCATTGCCGGCATCTCCGTGCAGGATACTGCCAGCATCGTTGTTGGCACCGAACATACCGTCATTGCCATTACCGCCGTGCAGTTCATCCGCTTCGGCGGGGCCAGTGCGATCTGGGCCATTAAAGGCATAGGGCTCATACTTGCCACCATAAATGTAGTCATTGCCGTCGCCGCCATAGACCACGTCATTGCCCTCACCGCCATAGATCTCGTTTTGGACAGCGTTACCGGTCAACGTATCGTCGAACGCCGTACCATGCAGGCCTTCAATGTTGACCAGTACATCACCGGTTGCATCGCCTCCGGTGACCGTGCCTGCCAGCATATTGATTTGCACCGCCGCTGAACTGCCGGTGTACCAGGCGGCGTCGGAAGCACCTGCCCCGCCATCGATAAAGTCAGCGCCCTGCCCACCAATGAACGTTTCGACGCCAGTTCCGCCAATCAACGTATCGTTGAACGCCGTCCCTTCCCAGTTCTCGATGTTGGTGTAAGTGTCTCCTGCCGCAGCGCCAGTCAAAGGCTGGGTGAGGTCCAGCGTGATGGCCGAGGTTTCAAAGGCAAAACTGACCGTGTCTCTGCCGAAAGCACCATCGAAATTATTGGCCTGTTCGTTACCCATAAAGGTATCGTCCCTACCCGACCCGACGAACTTCTCGATGCTGTCGAACGTATCGCCCTTGGCGATAGCCGTATGCTCACCAGTCTTGAAGTTGAGCGTCACGCCGACCGGTCCGATGTCGCTGTAGCTGACCGTATCGATGCCATCTCCACCGATGAAGGTGTCACCGCCATCTCCACCCATCAAGATATCGTTGCCAACACCTCCAGTGATGATGTTATCCAGTGCGTTACCCCTCGCTTGGAAGCCGACAGTGCCGGTATAGGTCAAATTCTCGACTTCAGCATTGAGCTGGTAGTACCCCTGATTAGTGCGCACCTCATCGATGCCGCCACCCGCCAACTCAACAATCGCCCCATAGGTGGCGTTATTGAGGACATAAACATCATCGCCCGCACCACCTTGCACTGTGAATCCGGTCGAGTTGGTGTTGGCGATGAAGACGTCGTTGTATGCCGAACCGATAATTTTCTCGATGCCCGAGAAGCTATCGCCTTCGGCATCGCCCCCCACCCCGACGCCCGAACCGACACCAGATACCCCCAGAGTCAGCGTCACGCCCTGAGCGGATTGAGAGTAATCCGCCACGTCGACGCTACTGCCCGCGCCACCGTCGAATTTATCTGCGGTCGCACCGCCCATGAACGTATCGGCGTACTGTGAGCCTCGGATAACTTCGATATCCGTATAGGTATCGCCCGCTGCAATGCCACTGTGCACACCGGTTTTAAAGTTAAGCGTCACACCAACAGTGCTGTCATCGTAACTGACGGTGTCCGTACCGCTGCCGCCAATGAAGCTGTCAGCGCCTCCACCGCCAAGCAGGGTATCGTTGCCTGTCCCGCCGGTGATGACATTGTCAGTGGCGTTGCCGCGACCGGTGAAGTTACCGGTACCGGTATAGGTCAGGCGCTCGACGTTATTGTACAAGCTCATACTGGCGATATTGGTACGCACTTCATCGTCGCCGCCACCGGCGGTCTCGGTAATCACTGCCGTAGCATTGCCGTTGACGATGTAGAGATCGTTGCCAGCTCCACCCTGCAGGTTGAAACTGCCGACAGTGGTGGAGTTGAACACATCGTCGTAGGCCGAACCGATAACCTTCTCAATGCCCGAGAAACTGTCGCCCTCGGCATCACCACCAGTCCCGGTGCCAGCCCCGGAGGCCAGGGTCAGGTTGATAGCCCCAGAAGAAAGCGAGTAGTCGACGACGTCTATATTATCGGCAGTGACGGTGCCGCCCTCGAACTTGTCGACATTTGCACCGGCAACAAAAGTATCGCTGTACTTGGAACCACGAATGACTTCGATGCCATCAAAAGTATCGCCAGCGGCAATACCCGTGTGGACACCGGTTTTGAGGTTAACAGTGACCCCAGTTAGAGCGTCGTCATAACTGACGGTGTCAGTCCCTACACCACCGACGAAGAGGTCGGCACCCGCCCCCCCTGAGAGCAGATCGTTGCCAACGCCGGCCGAGATGATGTTGTTGCTGGCGTTACCGGTACCGATAAAATTGCCGGTGCCGGTGTAGGTCAATCGCTCGACTTCGGCACTCATCGACATGCTGGCAAGGCTGGTGCGGATCTCGTCATCCCCGCCACCGGCGGTCTCGATCACCGTCTGATAGGCCGGGCCATTGATGACATAGAGGTCATTGCCCGTCCCACCCTGCAGCGTGAACGTAGCGGCACCCGTAGTGAAGATATCGTCCTGGCCCGAGCCGACGACTTTCTCGATATTGATGTAGGTATCGCCCTGCGCATCACCACCTTGGCCACTGCCCACACCCTTGGTGGTAAGGGTGATGTTGACGGCCTGTGCCGATAGCGAGTAATCCACCGCATCGGTGCCGCCACCGATAGTCCCGCCATCGAAGTTGTTGGCTTCGGCACCACTGAAGAAAGTGTCACCGCTGTTGCTGCCCCGAATCACTTCAATGCTGGAGAACGTATCGCCTGCTGCAACACCTGTGTGAATGCCGGTTTTCAGGTTGACGGTGACACCTACTCCCGAAACGATATCCTCATAACTGGCGATATCGATGCCCGCACCGCCAATCAGTTGGTCGGCTCCTGCACCGCCGATCAATAGATCATTACCTGCACCGCCGGTGATGATGTTGTCACCGGCGTTGCCGCGACCCGTGAAGTTAGCGGTACCGGTGTAGGTCAGGCGCTCGACTTCGGCACTCATCCCCATGTTGGCCAGGCTGGTGCGGATCTCGTCATCACCTCCACCCGCCAGTTCACCAGCCCCCATCGAACCGCCGTTGATGATGTAGACATCATTGCCGGCACCACCGTTAAAGGTCACGCTACCGGAGTTAACGGTAAAGACATCATCGTAGGCCGAGCCGGTGATCACCTCGATGTTACTGAATGCATCGCCCTGGGCATCGCCGCCCGCACCGGTGCCTGCGGCACCCGTCACGGTCAGGTTGACCGCCTGGGCAGAACTGGCGTAGCTCAGGGTGTCGTAGCCATTGGCACCATCAAAGGTATCGGCGGAGATGCCGCCGATAAAGTTGTCGCTGTAGGCCGAGCCGCGGATCACTTCGATGCCATTGAAGGTATCTCCCGCGGCAATACCTGTATGAATGCCTGTCTTCAGGTTGACGGTGACACCTACTCCCGAAACGATATCCTCATAACTGGCGATATCGATGCCCGCGCCGCCAATCAGTTGGTCGGCTCCTGCACCGCCGATCAATAGATCATTACCTGCACCGCCGGTGATGATGTTGTCACCGGCGTTGCCGCGACCCGTGAAGTTAGCGGTACCGGTGTAGGTCAGGCGCTCGACTTCGGCACTCATCCCCATGTTGGCCAGGCTGGTGCGGATCTCGTCATCACCTCCACCCGCCAGTTCACCAGCCCCCATCGAACCGCCGTTGATGATGTAGACATCATTGCCGGCACCACCGTTAAAGGTCACGCTACCGGAGTTAACGGTAAAGACATCATCGTAGGCCGAGCCGGTGATCACCTCGATGTTACTGAATGCATCGCCCTGGGCATCGCCGCCCGCACCGGTGCCTGCGGCACCCGTCACGGTCAGGTTGACCGCCTGGGCAGAACTGGCGTAGCTCAGGGTGTCGTAGCCATTGGCACCATCAAAGGTATCGGCGGAGATGCCGCCGATAAAGTTGTCGCTGTAGGCCGAGCCGCGGATCACTTCGATGCCATTGAAGGTATCTCCCGCGGCAATACCTGTATGAATGCCTGTCTTCAGGTTGACGGTGACACCTACTCCCGAAACGATATCCTCATAACTGGCGATATCGATGCCCGCGCCGCCAATCAGTTGGTCGGCCCCCGCTCCGCCAATAAGAAGATCGTTGCCATCCCCACCGCTCAAAATGTCGTCACCAGCCAAACCGCGTATTTGATCATCGCTTGCAGTACCTACCAGCGTGTCAGCACCGTTGGTCCCGTAGATTGCTGCCATAACATCTTCCTTGTGTGTGTGTGTGTTGGAAACTACGCTAAAGAACGCCAGATACGTCGGGGCTTACCCCTCTCTGAACGCACGCTGGGCGTGATCACTGATGGGTTTAAGCAGGTAAGACAGGACTGTTCTGTCTCCGGTTTTTATAAGAGACTCCACCGGCATGCCCGGAACAAGCGTCAGGCCGGACAGGCGCACCAGCTCTCCTTTGGAAATGCGAATACCAGCCCGATAGAAACCAGCACCGGTCCGTTCATCCTGAATGAGGTCGCCAGACAAACGCACCACCGAGCCTTGGAGCTCCGGGGTCGTGCTGCGGTTGAAGGCGCTCAAACGCAACGTGGCTTTCTGGCCTAGGGAAACCTGATCGATGTCCTGTGCACTGATCTTCGCCTCCACCAGCAGTTCATCGTCGGCGGGTACGATCTGCATGAGCCCCTCGGCCGGTGAGATGACGCCACCAATGGTATGCACCGCCAATTGCTGCACGCGCCCGGCAATCGGCGAGGTGATGTCGATACGTTTGAGCTGATCGCTGGCCGTGATTTCCCGCTCGATCAGTTCGCCCTGGCGGGCCAGCAGGTCGCGCAATTCCAGGGACACTTCACTGCGGAAAGTCTGGTCAACCTGGAGTCGTTGCAACTCGGTTTCGGCGATCTTGCCCCGGGCCTCGGCAATGGAGGCCATCAGTTGTCCACGCTCCCCACGCAGCCGGGCGATACCCCGAGCCAGGGCATTGACCCGGTCGAGGGTCATCATGCCTTTGTCGAACAGTTTCTTGACGGCCTGGTATTCGCTATCGATCAGTTCTATTTCCTCAAGCTTGGTTTTCTGCTGGATGTCATGGCCGGCAATGGTTTCGTTGAGTTGCCGGACGCGCTCGCGCAGTTGCTTCTTCTGGCCTTCGCGGGAAGCGCGACGGTCAAGGAACAACTGCTGCTCGCTGGCCATGACCAACTTGGCCTCATCCAGGCTCATGCGGGTCAGCAACTCTTTGGGGACCGCTACTTCGCTGGCATTGTCCCGCTCGGCCTCCAGGCGAGCCAGACGCGCCCAAGCCTGATTCAAGGATTTACTGACGATGGCTTGGCTGGCGGCGGGCAATGTAGCGTCGAGGCGCAACAACACGTCCCCTGCCGCGACTGCCTGCCCTTCCTTGACCAACAGTTCGGCGACAACGCCGCCGGTAGGATGCTGGACAGTCTTGACGCTGCCCTCCACGGCAACCACGCCCGTGGCGATGACGGCGCCGGACAGGTTGGTGCACACCGCCCAGGTCAACCCTCCACCGAGCAGCACCACCAATGAGATCGCCCCCCAGCGCAGATGACGGGATAAAGAATCGGTCAGATTGGCTTCTTGATCGGTCTGCATCAGTTGGATACTCCCAGTTCCACGACATTGTTGGCGGGCCGGGGAGCTGGCGCAGGCGGCCTTTTAAGGACGGCATCCTTGGGGCCGAAAGCCACTTGCACGCCGTTTTCGAGAATCAGCATATGGTCAATCACCGACAAGATATTGGTGCGATGGGCAATCACCACCACGATTGCGCCACGGGCCTTGAGCGCCAGGATGGCCTTGGCCAACGCCTGTTCGCCTTCGGCATCGAGGTTTGAATTCGGCTCATCCAGCACCACCAAGAACGGGTCACCGAACAGTGCCCTGGCCAGGGCCACCCGTTGTCGTTGGCCGGCCGAGAGGTTGATGCCTCCCTCGCCCACTTGAGTCTCATAACCTTGGGGCAGTTGCAGAATCAGCTCATGGACCCCGGCTAACTGCGCAGCGCTGACAATCGCACTGTCCTGTGCCGAAGAGTCCAGCCGGGCGATGTTCTGGGCAACGGTTCCAGTAAACAAACCAACGCTTTGCGGTAAATAACCGATCAACTTGCCTCGCGCCTGTTCGGTCAGCAGCTCCAGCGGCGCGCCGTCGAGCCGGACATGCCCGCGAGCCGGCGCCCAGGCGTTGACCAGCACCCGCGCCAATGACGACTTGCCCGATGCGCTCGGCCCTACCACACCAACGGCAGTGCCCGCCGCGACCATGAAGTTGATATTTTGCAAGGTCAGGCTTTGCGCGCCGGGCGGCGCGGCAAAAATACTTTCGACCTGCAAACTGCGATGGGCAGCGGGCAATTCGGTCTTGCTCTGTGCATCCGGGAACAGAGAGAACACTTCCAGCAGTTTCTTCCAGGCGATCTGGGCACCCAACAGGCTGCGCCACGTGGCAATGACCTGCTCCGCCGGCGCCAGGGTCCGCGCCACGATGATCGAGGCCGCGATCATTGTGCCGCCGCTCAAGTCGCCTTGGATCACCAGCCACGCCCCCAGGGCCAGGGCGGCCGACTGAACGACCTGGCGCAGGGTTTTAGAAATGCCACCGTAAAAGCCGCCGATGTCGATCGAGCGTCGTTGCAGGGTGATGAAGGTGCTGTGATTCTTCTGCCAGATAGTCGACGTATTGGCCAACATGCCCATGGCCATCAGTGCTTCGGCGTTCTGGTGAGCTTGCTGGCCCAGATGATTGCGCTTGTTCAACGCCTCGGCCGAAGCTTGCATCAATTTGCGGGTTTGCCGGTCAGTGATCAGGGTCAGACCGATGAGGATAATCATCAGGCCGGCGGCCAAAAGGCCGAACAACGGATGAATATAAAAGCAGACCGCGAGGTAAACAGGCATCCAGGGCAAATCGAAAAAAGCCACCAGGCCCGGTCCGCCAATAAAACCGCGAATCTGGTCCAATTCCTGGGCTGGTTTCAGGGCATCGCCGGTAATGGGTGTCTTAAGCGACGCACCGGCAATGACATTGAAGACCTTGGCGGACAACGCCAGATCCAGCGAGGAAGCAATTCGCACCATGACTCGGGAGCGAATGATGTCCAGCAGGCCTGAAAGCGCATAAACCCCCAGCGCCAGCAGCCCCAGGGCGACCAGGGTCGGGATGCTCTGGCTGGGAATGACTCGGTCGTAGACTTCCAGCATGAACACCGGGCCGATCAGCGCCAGAATATTGATCACACCGGAGAACAGCGCAGCACCCAGCAGCCCCCGACGCAGTAACGATTTCAATGAAGGCGCGACAATAGGCGCACTGACAGCGTTATGGGGTTTCAACTGGTATCCGTCCCTTGGTTTTCGTGACATCCCTGTCGTCAGTCAATACCGACTCGATGACAGTCGTATGGAAACTTGACGCTCGTTGAGCGATTAGGACTGAAGTGCAAGTTCCGCACCAGTCATCCGACAAACGGTAGTAATCACCAAAATCTCATGAAAAAAAAACCGACGTCTCAGGACGTCGGTTTTTTTAAGCAGCCCGCTATCAAGCCATCTGAATGATGGTCTGCATGATGGTGCTCTGGGTGGAGATGGTCTTGGCGTTCGCCTGGTAGTTGCTCTGGGCCTTGATCAGCTCGACCAGTTCGTTGGTCAGGTTGACGTTGGATTCTTCCAGGGAGTTGGAGACGATCGAACCCAGGGTCCCGGTTTCCGGGGCGTCGTAGCCCGGGATGCCCGAGGCGAAGGTTTCTTTCCAGCTGGTGCCGCCTACCGGCTGCAAACCTTGCTCGTTGGTGAAACTGGCGAGGGCGAGCTGGCCGATCGGCTTGGTCTGGTTGTTGCTGAAGTTGGCCAGCAATACACCGCTGCCGTCGATGGTCAGGTTGGTGATCTGGCCGGTGGCGTAACCGTTCTGGGCAGGGATCGAGCGGGCGGTGTCGGCGTTGAACTGGGTGGTATTAGACATGGAGATCGTAATGGTATCCGCACCATCAGCGCCGTTGGCGGTCCATACGCCATCCGTCACGGTACCTGGCACCCAATTGTCCAGCTCCAAATCGTTGCTGATGGTCGGCGGGGTCGGCGGAACAGTGACCGGTCCCGGGGTACTGACCTGAACCAACTTGCCGCTCGAATCAAAGGTCATGGTCGAGGGGACCGCCAGGGAGGTGGCGGCGGTCGGCGAGCTGCCATCCAGGTTTCGACCATCGATCAGCGTATAAACATCCCATGTATTGGAGCCGGTCTTGACCATGTATTGGTCCATGGAATGCTGGTTACCCTGGGTATCGTAGACCGGCGTGGTGAATTGCTTGGTGAAAGTGGCTGTATCGGCCGGATTGAACTGGTAAGGGGCCACTTGGCTGATAGCCGTCGCCGTCGAGTTCAGGTTGATCGTCGACGAAACCAGGCTGGTGGCTTGCGGCGGCAGGTTCGAGGTGTCGATGCGCAGGTCGGTCAGGATGCCGTTGAGGATGTTGCCATTGGCATCCACGCCATAACCCTGCAGGCGTGAAGTGCCATCGCTGTTGGTGATGAAGCCTTCCTTGTCGGTCTTGAAGGTACCGGCACGGGTGTAGCTCAGCGAACCGTCGTTGCTCAGGACAAAGAAGCCCTGACCCTGGATACCCATGTCCAGCACGTTGCCGGTGTTGTTCACATCACCCTGGCCGAACTGCTGGGAAACGTTGGCCAGGCGTACGCCGTTGCCGACGGTCTTGCTGCCCGAGCCCAACTTGGTGGCCGAGTAGACGTCTTCGAATTCCGCGCGGGACGATTTGAAACCGGTGGTCGCCACGTTGGCGATGTTGTTGCCGGTCACGTCCAGCTGTTTGTTGGCTGCATAGAGACCGCTAAGGCCGATGTTGAAAGACATGTTGACTCCTTTTGCCGGTTAGTCGGCTCTACATACCAATAGTTTGTACTTTGGACAGGGCGATGCTGCCCAGCCCGGCCAGGTTGAGCATCAGCTCACCGCCCGTCTGGCTGATCGTCACGCTGCTGACCGTGGCCGGCAGGTTAGTGATCAGCGACACGGCCTTGCTGTCGATAGTGGTCGAAGCGGTGAAGGTATAGGTGCCCGACTCGACCGTCGTGCCCGCGTCGTTCTTGCCGTCCCAGATGAACGCCGAATTGCCGGCGTTCTGGCTGCCCAGGTCGATGGTGCGAACGGTCTTGCCGTCCTTGTCCACGATCTTGACCGCGACGGAAGACACCGATGTCGGTACCACCACCGTGCCGTTGAGGCTCTTGGAGGTATCGACCACGGCCTTGTCGCCCGGAGCGATGACCGAGCGACCGACCAGCGACGAGGCCTGCAAGGCCTGGGACGAGTTGTAGTTGCCGGCGATGCCGCTCACGGTCTCGTTGAGCGTGGTGATGCCTTCCAGGCTGCTGAACTGCGCCAGTTGGGCAACGAACTCGCCGTTATCCTGTGGCTCCAGCGGGTTCTGGTTTTTCAGCTGAGTGACCAGCAACTGCAGGAACGCATCCTTGCCCAACTCCTTCTTGCCGGTCGCCGCACTGGTTGCCGCGCCCAGGCCATCGGTCGTGGTGTTGGTCTTGACCGAGGAGTTGGCCAGAATCTCGTTGAGACTCAAACCGCTGGTAGTGTTGGTGACGCTCATGTGAATCGCCCCTTATCACTGACCGAGGGTCAGGACCTTCTGCATCATGGTTTTGGCAGTGTTCATCATTTCGACGTTGGTCTGGAACGAACGACTGGCGGAAATCATGTCGGCCATTTCTTCGACGACGTTGACGTTCGGGTAATAGACATAACCCTTGGCGTCTGCGGCCGGATGGTTTGGTTCATAACGTGCGTCGAGGTTGCTCTGGTCTTCGACCACGCCAAGCACCTGTACGCCCTGCCCGGCCGCGTCCTGCTCCTGGAACAGCGAGCCGCTGCCGCCGGACTGGCCGCCCTGGAACATGGTGGCGAATACCGGGTGACGGGCGCGGTAGGTCTGGTCGATGCTCGACGAAACGGTCTCGGCGTTGGCGATGTTACTGGCCACAGTGTTCAGGCGAGTGGTCTGGGCACTCATGGCACTGCCGGCAATGTTGAATACGCTAGCGATCGACATGGCTTACTCTCCGCGCAGGGCCGATACCAGCCCTTTGAACTTGCTGTTGAGCAGGGTGAAGCTGGCCTGGAAGTTCACGGAGTTTTCCGCGTAGTTGGACTGTTCCAGTTGAGCGTCCACGGTGTTCTGGTCGATCGAAGGTTGCATCGGGGTGCGATACATCAGCGATTCATCGCCATTGCCCAAGCCTTCAGCTTCGATATGACGGCTGTTGGTCGTGTTCAGGGCGAAGTGGCCGTTCTTGGTCTTCTCGTTCTGCTCGGCGAGCACTTTGGAGAAGTCCAGGTCCCGAGCCTTGTAGTTCGGGGTGTCGGCGTTGGCGATGTTGTTGGCCAGGACTTCGGCACGCTGGGCGCGGAAGCTCAGGGCCTGTTCGTGGATACCGAGCGCTTTATCGAAGCTGATGCTCATGTCGGAAACCTTTGGGTGACCAGAATGTACGTACGACGGCTAAAGCAAGCGTCGTGCCATTTTCGAAAAGCCCATAAACCGGGGGCTTTGCGGGCAGCGGCAAAGCGGCAATGCCAGAAAAGCGGCAACTGGCTTCCGCAGGCTGCCGCTTTTCTGCCGCTTTCATCCTGTCGACGAGGAACAAGCCCGCTCCCACAGTGGCGAATGGAAATCGGCAGGCAAAAAAAACGGGAGCCCCGTGGGACTCCCGTTTTTTTGACAACCCAAGCCAATCACTTCGCCTGGTAGATGATCCCCGGGCTGCACTGGACCATCTGGTAATGATCCGGCAAACCGTTCAACGCCTCGGAGGCGCCGAGGAACAGGTAGCCGCCCGGCTTGAGCGTGCTGTGGATGCGCAGCAGGATGTCTTTCTTCACTTCGGCGGAGAAGTAGATCAGCACGTTGCGGCAAAACACGATGTCGAACTTGCCCAGGCTGGCATAGCTGTCCAGCAGGTTGAACGAGCGGAACTCCACCCGACTCTTGATCGGTGCCTTGACCACCCATTTGCCCGGCCCTTTCGGGTCGAAGTAACGTTGCAGGCGATCCGGCGACAGGCCCCGGCCGATGGCCAGGCTGTCGTACTCACCGGTCTTGCAGTTATTGAGCATGGTCCCGGACAGGTCGGTGGCGACGATCTGCACGCCGCCTTTCAGCTGGCCGAGATTGGACCGTTCGAACTCATCGATGGACATCGACAGCGAATAGGGTTCCTGCCCCGACGAACAGGCCGCCGACCAGATCCGCAGACGCTGGCCCGGGCTGGCCTTGATGGCCGCCGGCAGCACTTTGTTCTTCAATACCTCGAACGGATAGGTGTCACGAAACCACAGGGTTTCGTTGGTGGTCATCGCGTCCACCACCATCTCGCGCAAGCCACTGCGCGGCTGGGTCTGGATACGCTGCACCAGTTCGCCCAATGACTTGAGGCCCTGTTGTTCCATCAATTTATTGAGACGGCTCGACACCAGGTATTGCTTGTTTTCACCAAGCAAGATGCCACAGGCTTTTTCCAGGAAGACCCGGAACTGTTCGAAATCCAAATTACCCGTAGACAAGATACCGCCTCTTTCATCGTGTTGACTTGCCGGACGCACAACGCGCCCGACCTTTTATTCTGCCGCCTTGATCCGATCGACGACCCGTGAAGCCAGGTCATCGGGACGGAATTTCGCCAGGAAATCGTCTGCGCCGACCTTCTTGACCATCGCCTGGTTGAAAACCCCGGACAATGAAGTATGCAAGATGATGTGCAGTTTCTGCATGCGCGGGTCACTGCGGATTTCCGACGTCAGGGTGTACCCGTCCATCTCCGGCATCTCAATGTCGGAGATCATCATCAGGAACTCTTCCTCGGGCTTCTTGCCCTCGTCGACCAGCTTGCGCAGGTAATCCAGCGCCTGTCGCCCGTCATTCAACGCCACTACCTCGACGCCGACCGTTTGCAGGCAACGGGTCACCTGCTTGCGGGCCACCGACGAGTCATCGACGGTCAACACCCGCAACGAAATCGCCTTGTGTTGGGTTTCGGCATCCACCACACCCACGGAGATCGCTTCCGGCGTGGGCGCAACTTCGGCGAGGATCTTCTCCACGTCGATGATTTCCACCAATTGGTTATCGACCCGGGTCACCGCCGTGAGGTAGTGATCGCGGCCGGTGCCCTTGGGCGGTGGATGGATCTCTTCCCAGTTCATGTTGACGATGCGCTCCACCGAGCGCACCAGGAAACCCTGGGTCTTGGTGTTGTACTCAGTGATGATCACAAACGGATTGCTCTGGTCCAGCAGACGACCGGAACCGGTCGCCATCGCCAGGTCGAGAATCGGGATGGTCGCTCCCCGAATATTGGCCACACCGCACACGACGGGGCTGGACTTGGGCATCAAGGTCAGCTTGGGGCATTGCAGCACCTCGCGAACCTTGAATACGTTGATCCCATACATTTGTTGGCCGTCGAGACGGAACAACAACAGCTCCAGGCGATTCTGACCAACCAGCTGAGTGCGCTGGTTTACCGAATCCATTACTCCCGCCATGCCCTGACTCCTACCTAACGCTAATGTGTCCGACGCGCATTCATCACTAAACGGCACGGGGCTTGCTATTGAACCGGCATGAACGCACAAACGACATTTTCTCGACGCCTGACCACTCACTGCCGCCACTGGCTCGGTGCACTGCTGGCTGTCTGCCTGCTCACTTCGGGCGGTCCTGCCCTTGCTGCTGTTCCGGTTACCTTGCCTGATCTCCTTATCGGCGTCACTCAGGGCTTTCTTGAATTCACCGTAGAAGACTATCTGGCTACCAGTCAAACGGAAGGTCGCTACGAGATCGAAGTCAACCAGATCGATCCGCGCCTGCGCATGCCAATGTGCGACAAGGAATTGACTGCTTCGCTGGAGAGCCCGTCACGCCCCCTGGGCCGCGTCACGGTGAAGGTTCGTTGCGACAGCACCACGCCCTGGACGGTGTTCGTGCCCGCTCAAGTGCGCCTGTTTCGGGAAATCGTCACCACCACGCGTCCGCTGAGGCGGGCCGGGATCGTCGAGCCCCAGGACGTGACGTTGCGCGAACGGGACGTCAGCCAGATCAACCAGGGCTTCCTGACCTCCGTCGACCAGGCCATCGGACAGAAACTTGTCCGACCAATGGTCGCCGATCAGATCGTGACACTGGTCCACCTGGAGCAGGCCGAGGTGGTCCGCAAGGGCGACCAGGTGGTCATCACCGCCCGCAGCGGCTCCCTGTCCGTGCGGATGCCCGGCGAGGCCTTGTCCAACGGTGGCATGCGTGAACAGATACGGGTAAAAAACCTCAACTCCCAGCGCGTTATCAAGGCGCAGGTGATGGCCCCGGGCCAAGTGGAAGTGGCGATGTAGTGATCGGGTAGAGGAGGTAGAAAGCTGGCGCTTGATCCCGGTGTTCCCTAGACTGTGCCTTATGCAAAGGCAAGCGCAGACGTGCGCACGTTCATTGTATAAATGAGCCTAAAGTTTTTTTGGGGATGGCCGAAAACATGGCAAGCGTCCAAATACCCAGAGGTTTTTTACCATGGTCATCGATTTCAATCGTTTAAACAGCTCTTCACCGCTGACAGGCACTACGCGTACCAGCGCCACCAAGGAAACCGTCGAAACCGACAAATCCGCGCCGCTGTCTACACCCGCCGAACAGGTCAGCAACGGGGAGTCGGTACACCTCAGCAATGAGGCTCAGCAGTTGCAGAAGGTCACTGACAAGCTGCGCGATCAACCTGTCGTCGACAACGCCCGTGTGGCCGAGTTGAAAGCAGCCATCGCCGATGGCAGCTACAAGGTCGACAGCAACCGCGTAGCCAGCAAACTGCTCAACTTCGAAGCCCAGCGCTAGGCCGCCGCCTGCGCCAGGCTTTTGGACGCTTAAGACCCAAGGCCCGCCATGCACGACACTCATTTGTTGCAATTGATCATCGACGACTTTGTTCCAGCGCAACAATTGCTGGAATTGCTGCAGGCCGAATCCGTGGCCTTGCACGGTCGCGACATGCCTCTGCTGGAGAATATCCTGGCGCAGAAACAGGCATTGATCATCCTGCTTGACCAGCATGGCCGCAAACGCAGCGAGATCCTCGCCAGCCTCAACCTGCCCGCCAGCCATGACGGCCTCGAGCAACTGGCTGGTCAGTCGACGATCGGCGATCAGTTGCTGTCCCAGAGCAAAGCGCTTAACGACCTGCTCGCCCAATGCCAGGCAACCAACGCTCGCAACGGCCAGTCGATCCTGATGCAGCAGGCCGCCACCGCCAACCAGTTGCGCATCCTCAACGGTGGCGAGATCCCGACGCTGTATGACGCTCGCGGCTCGACCGCCAAAATGGTCAAGCACCGCCCGCTCAGCCAGGCATGAAACGAACAATGCCTTCGCTCTATCAACGCGCGATACATGCTGGCAAAATGCCGGCCATTCGTAGTCGTATTTTGCCTGGAGATTGACTCACCGTGTTCAATGCCTCAAACGCGGATGATGCTCCGCAGCCACCCAAGGTCCTCACCACGCCGCTGGAAATCTCCGGCAACCTGCGGATGCTGCAAGAGAGCCATGACCCACTGATCATTACCTTCCACGAACGTAGCCAGCGCTTCCAGAGCTATCTGGTCAATGTCGATCGCGAGACCAACTCCATTGCCCTGGATGAAATGATTCCCCGGGACGGCGAGCGTTTCCTGCTGGCCGGTGAGCCTTTTCGTGTCGAGGGTTTCCATGACGGCGTGCGTATCGCATGGGATGGCAAGGGCCCACTGACTATCGATGAATCCAGCGACGGTCGCTGCTATCGCGGCGCCCTGCCCGACGAAGTGGTCTACCACCAACGTCGCAACGCCTTCCGCGCCGCCCTGAAACTGGCACAACTGGTGAACGTTGAACTGGGCGGCGACAAGCTCAAGTCCCCGGTGGATGGCAAGCTGCTGGACATCTCCGCCACCGGTTGCAAGTTGCGCTTCGAGGGCGACATCACGCAGCGACTGCAATTGGGCCAGGTGTACGAGCGCTTCATCGCAGCCCTGCCTTTTGGCAACATGACCGCGCCCGTCGAGCTGCGTTACCTGCATTTCGAAGAAAGGATCAACACCACGTTCGCCGGCGTACGCTTCCACAACATCAGTGGCCTGGTGCAACGGCAGGTCGAGCGGTTCGTCTACCAGCTCCAGCGAGAAGCCCGGCGCTTCGATAAAGACGACCTCTGATTTTCGATGCGTAGAAAAACGGGCAGTCCCTTGCGGTGACTGCCCGTTTTTTTATGACTGGCTCAAGGCCTGGCCTGAGTGAAATCGGGAGTCGGCGGCTCGTCGCTCGCCTCCTCGGCGGCCGTTTCCTCCATGACGGGTTCTTCTTCGACCGGTTCTTCCATCGGCACAGGATCGACGTGCATCTGCTCCTGCACCACTTGTTCGTCCACCCGGGGATCGAGGCACGCCACCAGCGGCGAACTGGACATGCTGTCCGGCATCGCCACGTGATGCAGCGGTGCGTCGTCGACCTGATGCAGGTTGGTCACCGCCTTCGGCCGGATTCGCCACACCAGCACCAGGGCGAAGAAGGCAAAAAAGGCATAGAGCATCTGGCTGCCGAACATCTTCATCAGCACCCCTGCTACCAGCGGTCCGATACTGGCGCCAACCCCATAGGTCACCAGCAGCATCGCGGTCAGGGATACCCTTCGATCAGCTTCGACGTGGTCGTTGGAAAACGCCACTGCCAACGGATACAGGCAGAACTGCACCAGCGAACAGAAGAACCCCGCGACGAACAGCACCTCCAACGGCACCGCAGGAAGAATCGCCAACGGCAGCGCACAGATCGTCAGGACCAGCGCAAAGCAGCGGATCAGCAGTGCCCGGTCATATCGATCGGACAGCCAGCCCAAGGGCCACTGCACCAGCAGCCCGGCGAAGATGCAGCTACCCATGAACAAACCCACCTGCTCGGTCGACAGGCCCTGCTGAGAGGCGTACAGGGGCGCCAGGCCATAGAACGAACCGACGATCAACCCCGAGCCCAGCACCGTACTCAAGGACTGCGGCACACGCTTGATGAAGAAGCGCGGCTCCATGGGCGCCGGATGCAGCGCCGCCGGGTGAATTCGCCGGGTCAGCGTCACGGGCACCAGGCACAAGGCGAAGCACAGCGCTACCAGCATCAACAGCTCAGGGCCCAGGGCCGGGTGCATGACCAGAATCAACTGACCCAGCACCAGCCCAAGGTATGAGGCGATCATATAGCCGCTGAATACCACCCCACGCTGCTTGGCATCGGCTTGCTCGTTGAGCCAGCTCTCGATGACCATGTACTGGCACATCATCCCCAGGCCGACAATCATCCGCAGCACGATCCAGGCCGGCAGCCAATCCACCAGGCCATGGCCCAGCACCGCAGCCCCGACGATCCCGGCGCAAGCCGAATAGGCGCGGATGTGGCCGACGCGGGCGATCAGCCGGTGGCCGATCTTGCCACCCAGCACCAGGCCGAAATAGTTGGCGGCCATAAGCGCACCGACCCAGAGGCTGTCCACATCGTCGGCGGCCAGGCGTAACGCCAGGTAAGTACTCAAGAGGCCCGAGCCGATCAACATCATCAGCGAGGCGAAATAAAGCGCTCGAAAAGGTTTCCAGATTTGGCGCATCGGCGTTCCGAGCGGCTCCTTGAGGTGAGTAAGGGCTACCTGTTGAAGATAGCCCGAATGCGACGGTTCGTTATGCCTGGGCCGCGAGGACACGCCGCTCCCAGGGCGTGATTTCATCGAAGAAGCTGGTCAGTTCCAGGGTCTTGGAGGCGATGTAGCCTTCGATGAACTCCGTACCGAACAGTTCCTTCGCCAGATGACTACGCTTCAGACGCTCCAAGGCGGCATGCAAGGTACATGGCAACGAGAGATTATCCGGCACCTCGAATTCGCCCTGGATCGCCGCGCTCGGCTCCAGCCGATGTTCAATCCCATACAGCCCGGCGGCCAGGCTGGCGGCAATCGCCAGGTAGGGGTTGGCATCGGCTCCCGGCAAGCGGTTCTCGACCCGCCGGGCCACCGGCGAACTGGCGGGAATCCGCAACCCGGCCGAGCGGTTGTCATGGGACCAACAGGCATTGTTCGGTGAGGCGAACGGGTGGCATAGGCGCTGGTAGGAATTCACGTTCGGTGCGAACAACGCAGTGAAGTCCGCCAGGCACGCCTGTTGCCCACCGATGAAGTGTCGGAAAGTCGCGGTCGGTTCGCCCGCTTCGTCGCTGAAAACATTGCGACCGCTGTGCGCCTCGACAACGCTCTGGTGGATATGCATCGAACTGCCCGGCGTGTGAGCCAGGGGCTTGGCCATGCAGACCACGGTGAGCCCGTGCTTGAGGGCCACTTCCTTGAGCAGGTGCTTGAACAGGAAGGTCTGGTCGGCCAACAACAAAGGGTCGCCGTGCAGCAGATTGATCTCGAACTGGCTCACGCCCATTTCATGCATGAAGGTGTCGCGAGGCAGGCCCAGCGCCGCCATGCATTCATAGACTTCACTGAAGAACGGACGCAGGCCATTGTTGGAGCTGACGCTGAACGCCGAATGGCCGTCTTCGCGACGTCCATCCAGGCCCATCGGCGGCTGGAACGGCTGGGTCGGGTCCGGGTTGGGGGCGAACACGAAAAATTCCAGCTCGGTCGCCACCACCGGCGCCAGGCCCAGGGCTGCATAACGTGCGACAACGGCCTTGAGCTGGCCGCGTGTCGAAAGCCGGGAGCTTTCACCGGTCAACTCGTCGGCGTCGCAGATCGCCAGGGCCCGGGGCTGTAGGCTCCAGGGCAGGCGATGAATCTGTTTCGGATCGGCCACCAGCGCCAGGTCGCCGTCGTCACTGCCGTAAAAACGCGATGGCGGATAACCGCCCATGATGCATTGCAGCAGCACGCCCCGCGCCAACTGCAACCGCCGGCCTTCGAGGAACCCCTCGGCGGTCATCACCTTGCCCCGCGGCACGCCATTCAAATCCGGCGTGACACATTCAATCTCATCAATGCCCGTCAGTCGCTGCGCGAGTGAACGCTGGCCATCGGTCGTCATGACGCAATCCTTGTTATGTGCGAGCCGCGAACGGCAACCCGTACAAAATAGGCTTCGGCTGTTCGGAATATCAAGCACCCACAGACAATTAAATCCTGTGCAATACGAGTGGGAGCGAGCTTGCTCGCGATGGCGTCGGCTCAGTCAATATTGAGCTGACTGATGCACCGCTATCGCGAGCAAGCTCGCTCCCACAGGGGATCTGTGCTGTTTTTTATAAAGCGCACGCTCAGGGCAGGTAAAGCCGGAACACCCCACCACCCAACACACCGCCATTGGCAATCTCGGTACGCCCGCTCACGCCACCGCGCTGGTGCAGCCCGGCGATCCGCGCGGCGAAGTACAGGCCCAGCCCGGTGCTGCCGCTGCTGTGGTTGATGCCCTGCACATACTCGGCCTGACGCTCGATCATCTCTGGCGGGTAACCTTCGCCGTCGTCATTGATCGTCAGCACCAGTTGCCCGGCCTCATCGCTCACACTGATCAGCAGCGCCTGGCGCGCATGGCGAATGGCGTTGTTGATGCAGTTATCGAGCACCGAAGCGACCAATTCGCGGTCGAAAAAGCCCAGGGGGCTGAGCGGATCGACGTCGTAGGTGACCATGATCCCGCGGCTGCGGAACACGTCCTGATGGCCGGCCAGTTGCGCCTCGATGAAGTCATCCAACTCATGATAGGCCGGGTGCAGCGGCAACTGGTTGACGCCGAGTTTGTACAGCCCCAGCAACTGCACCATAAGGCCATTGAGATGGGCGAACTCGAACTCGATGACGCCTTGTTCCGAGGTCTGGCGCTCGGCGTCGGGCAAGCGCTCGAGCCATTGCGTATGCGCCTGCATGAGCAAGGTCAGGGAGTTCTTCATGTCGTGCACGGTAGACGCGATCACCGTGGAAAAATCGAGGGCCTGTTCGCTGTCATTCATCGCCAAATGCCTTGCTTCGCAGTTTTTGATAACGCGCAAAACGCGCATCGGTGTCGGGCATCATGCCCACCAGTTTCAGGCAGGCGCGGCATTCCTGCAGCAGTTGCGACTCCACGCTGGTGTCGGTGCCATGCAGCAGCGATTGCGCCATGTTCAGGGCAATACTGATGTTCTTCGGTTGCATCTTCAGGGCGCGGCGGAACAGCTCCCGCGCCTGCGGCAACGCGCCAGTCTTGTAGACCCGCACGCCTTCGCGGTTCAACTCGGCGGCGGCATTGCCCTGGTTGAGAATGTTCGGGTCGTCGGTCAGCTTGGCGATGCCTTGCATCACCGTCGGGTCATCACCGTAGATTTCCGCGCAGTTCTTGAGCATCGACTCGCCGGCGCTGGTCTGGCCAAGCATTTGCAACTGCTTGGCCACCAGCAACGCGGCCTCGGCGCTCATGAATTGCTCCATGCCATCGAGGCGCTGCAAGGCCTGTTCGGTGAGCTTTTCGGCGGTTTCGGCATCGTTGAGCAACAGGCTGGTGGCCTTCATCAGCCGCGCCCGGACCTGCAGCCCCGGGTCGTTGAGGTTCTCCTTCGCCACGGCGCTGAGCGTCGTGTTGATCTCCAGCCGGGTGCGGGTGTCGAGGCCTTTTTCGCTGCCCTTGCTGATCAGCGCATGGGCCAGGCCGAGATTGCTTTCCGGGTCCTTGAAGCGCGACTGCGCGCCCTGCCCGACCGCCTGGCGATAGGCCCGGGAAGCCGTGTCGTAGTCTTCGTTGGTCATCGCCAGCTTGCCCAACAACGATTGGCGGCGCACCGCCAGCGGCGACAGGCGCACCGCCTCTTCCAGCACGTGCTGCGCCTGTTTGGTGTCACCTTCGGCCACCAGCACGTCGGCCATGCCGTCGTACAAGGCCGGCATCATCGGAAAGACTTTCAGGGCCTTTTCATAGACAGCCTTGGCCTGCCCCACCTGGCCGCGCTTGAACATCAACTTGCCCAGCCCCGCATAAGCCCACGGCAACGGGCGATCCGCGATGATGGAGTTGTACAGTCGTTCAAGAGCCTCGTTCTGATTCAGGTCGCGCAACGCATCGGCCCGATAACGCAGGCACAACGGCCCGTAGCGCGGGTCCTGCTTGCACAGGGCGATGCAGGCATTGAGCACTTCCATCGGCTTGCCACGATCGAGGGCTTGCAGGATCGGCTTGAGCAGGGTCTTGCGCTGCTCGAGCCGCTCCAACCGCTGGGCCAGGCCAGAGCGGTTGAACGGTTTGGTCAGGTACGCATCCGGCTCATGCTCCAGGGCACTGAGCACCATCGCCTGGCTGGTCTCGGCGGTCACCATGAGGAAAACACTTTCATGGCTGATCAGCTTTTCGACCATCAGGTCTTCCAGCACCTGCTGGCCATTCTTGCGCCCGTCGCCCAGGTGATAGTCCTGCAAGATGAAGTCATAGCGTTTCTGCGAACACATGCGCAGCGCCACTTCACCGGTGTCGGCGGTGTCCACGTCCTTGACGCCCAGCTCACGCAGCATGGAGCGGATCGAACTGCGGAAATCCGAGAAATCATCGACGATCAGAAAACTTTTTTGGTGGTACGCCAGCATCGAGGATGTCCAGGCAAGTAAGAAAATAACCCAATGGCATAACAACGAAACGCCGTGTCACAGCCCCGAGGCGCGCAGATGATAGCCACCAGCCAGCAACGTTCAAGGGTTTTCAGCAACCGCTTGGCCTGGCTGAGTCGTGACGCACATTGCGAGCCGAAACGCTGGAGACAACCGGGCTCATCGGGTTATCGGCAGGGGATGGCGTTCCGTTAAGGGGAAGGTGTTGGATAACCCGAGTGCAGCGGATTGGTTGAACACCCGTGGCGAGGGAGCTTGCTCCCGCTGGGCCGCGCAGCGGACCTGTTTGTTTGGCGGCTGCTGCGCAACCGAGCGAGAGCGACTTGATCTCCGGAAGCGCAGCACCTTGCGAATAGACTGAATAAAGCCAGAGCATGAAAGGTTCGAATCGACGCTGCTCAAGATAGCTCGAATCGACGGCGCCTTTGACGGTCAACATTCCGGCAAGCACATCGGCCACGGATGCAGCCAGATCACGACGATCAACCGTTATCAACCCGGCCAGCAAGCACCCAGCAAGGCTCAACTGGTTAGTCAGGTTGGGGACGGTTTGGATGCCTTGAAGAAAACTCGTTTTGGAGAAAGCCTTGGCCTTGAGCATCAGCGCCCAATAACGGTACATCATCGAGCGCGAGACCTGCTCCCAGCCAGAAGCCTCTCCGTCACTGATCGCGACTTCGCCCCGAATGCCGTGATAAGTCGCCAGCATCCCCAGCGAATCAGCCACATTGTCCAATCCGTTTAATGAGTCGCTGGCAAGGTCCTCATCGATATAGTCGAGCTCTTGAGCCGTCAGGCCTTCCGACTGCAACAGCCAGCGCCGGTGCTGATGAAGCCGGACGTTGATTTCATCCATTTCGATATACTCCTTTACGCCAGTACAACGTCGTTCCGCTTACCGTGCTCACTCAGGAACGAATCTGTCGAAGGTTCGTTAAGTGAACCTCCAAATTGCACTTAACCAACTGATCCAGCGAAGCCGTCCCTCCAACAAACAATGCCGGCTCAAAGCCGTAGACCTCACTCTCGTCAAGTGCCCCCAACTTCTCTAGCGCTCGATCAAATAAAAAATCACCTCGACCATCCTCCAGATCATAACGCTCCTTATCAGACATAGCGAAAAATGTCTGGATGGCTAGATCCGGATCTTTATTAAGAACTTTCAGCTTATTCATCAACGCGACGATAGATCCCGTCGGACATGAAACAACAATTTTCTGATTGTATTTCTCGCCCCAAGCATACAGCGTTCCAAAAGCACTCCGAGCAATAACGTGGTAATTATCTATCTGCAAAAATTCAGTACCGGATAACCATATATCGAGCAGGTACTTGTAATCGTCTGGGTCCACCGTCCAGAAAAGACCATTGGCATACCCACACCAACCTTCTTTCTGCCAATAGGTGAGCAACGCGTCCGGTAGTATCCCCCGATATTTCGCAATATGGGAGCCAGGCACCTGCCGATGTGATGTTGCTTCACCCATTACACGAATGAAACACTCAAAATCCTCGTCTCTCACCTCCATGTGATCTCCCGTCGGTAGCTCAATGGTAAATATTATTTATGACTTATCCACTTTGCTTTACCGAGCCACTAAGAACCCACTCCCGGTGAGAGCACACCGTCCTCCGGCTCGCCAGAATCTAAAGTAAGACTCCAAATCAATATCAAATTCAAACAATGGCTGCCCAACGTACCAAGCAAGATAATAATCCGCAGCCAACCCATAGAACGCCTCAAACAGCGCATAAGTCTGCTCAGTATCAGAAACTCTGCTCCCCCTGATTGCATCCCCAATCTCATCAAACAACCAGTAATGAGGAATATCTTGCTGAAGCCAGTGATCCATATCGTGACCATCAACAAAAAGCACCTGGGCATTCTCACAAATCTTTAGAACTTCAGAGTCACCGAGCACCCCGCATACTCTTTCTTGCTCCTTGAGCCACTCCCGGCCTAGCTGAATTAATTCGCCCTCTCCAACTTTAAGTTTTGGCAAGAGATACAGAGACTTCTCCATATCTCCAGAGGCTAGAACGCGCTCGGCTCTATCAACCAGCTCTTCCGAAAACGGAAAATAGCTGAATATACGTCGAAGCTCCTCGGAACCACTGTGCGCTTTCAACAATCCCAAGAAGTGAGATTTATCGAAGACTGCCCTGCCTTCACAGAAGGCGCACCAGTCGGACAATAAAGACTTCATACCTATTTCCCTCCAGCCTTTGGTAGAGGTGGTAATAAATTAGGATCTATTTTCCACCTACTTTGAAGGGAAAGAATTCCCAAATTAAACTCATCAAGAGATTTACTGTTATCGATAACGGCTTTTAATTCATTATGAAAAGTACCAGAAGCGTAACCGCCATGACCGCCAGGCTTACCGTCGATAGGACTGATCCATTTCAATTCAGTCGTCTTGGTTCTGAACCTCTGGATCTCGTCCATCGGCACTCCCCATTTTTTGAAGTCAGGAGCCCGACACACCATACACCACTCATGCAATCCACCTGGTTGTCTTATCCTTGCTTCTATCGCGTCACGAGCTGCCTTGTTTTGCCACAAAACGTCCAATTCTGCCGAAGATAATCCATCGAACCAACGATTGAACTCCCCTCCCCGGACGCTCGGAACCTTGCCATCAGGCAATAACTGCTCCAAGGAACGAACGGGCTTATCTACTGTTGCTTTTGCTCCAACACTGTACTCCCCAGGGTTCTCGACAACCTTCCCATTAACCGTCGTCGTGCCAGGGCCATACCCCCCCTCAAGTTTCTTGCTATACGCCCCCTCCACGCTGCTCCACTGCAGCGGCTTACCAGCCGACACTTCAGCTTTCGCAATTTTGGCCATATCGGCCATCTTTTCAAGCCCTTCCGCCCCCACCTTGATCCCGGTCTTCGCCAACGCCACGCCGCCCTTGGCCGCCGTGCCGACGCCCGTCGCGATGCTGCCGACCTGCCAGACGAGTTCGCCAATGTCCTGCCCCAGTTGCACGGCGCGATCATCACCCCCGTTCTCCAAAGCGTCTTTGACACGGTCAAGTTTGGCGTTGAGTTCGTTGACCACGCCATCGCCGAACTGCTTGCGGGCCTCGGGGTCGTTGATCAGGGCCTTGAGGCCGTTGATTCCATCAACCGGATGGAGGAGGAACTGCGCCAAGCCTTCGACGTCGCTCCAACCCGCCTGCACCAAGCCTTTGCCCACGCCGAAGCGGGTCAGGACGTCTTGTTTCTGATTGATGTACGCCCACTTGGCGATCACTTGCGCCTTGGCCCCTAAGCCGTCAGCTGCGTCGTATTCCTTCTCCGCCTGAACCAGTTGCTGGGTCGCCAGCCAGTTGTTGTCCACCGCTGCGCCGGCCGCGCTGTTGGCGGTAGCCGGGTCGAGCGAGGAACTGGTGGCGGCCAATCCGGTGACAATGCTGACGATCAGGTTGCGCTTGGCTTCGCGCTGGGATTCGCTTTCATCGGGGCTGGCTTCGGAGAACAGGCCGGTGAGCAGGCTCGACGCCGCCGCGCCTGCGGCACCGCTGCCACAGCTCTGGCTGCTGGCGGCGGCGCCAGCGCAGGCGACGATGCCGTGCAGGGCGGCGTGCAGCGGCGAGCCTTCGGTGAGTTTGCCGTCCGCCACCAGGTCGCCGATGTAGCCGGCGCCCTGCTGCTGCACGTAATTGACCACCAACCCTTGAACGAAGGCACTGTTGCCGCCACTGATGTTGCCGCTGGCCGCGCCCACCAGGGCGGTGGTGATCTGCCGGTAGGTACCGCCCGCGCCCCACTTGTCGGCGATGCCGCTGGCTTCGGCGTTCAGGCGCTGAGCGTTGCCGAGCAGCGCCAGGCGTTCGGTGTCGGTGAGTTGGGCGTTGGGGTCCAGGGCCGCTGTCTGAGCCGCCTCGGCCTGTTTGCGCTTGAGGTCGACTTCCTTGGCCTTGTTGGCGAGCAAGGTGCTGGCTTCGTTGGCGAACGCCCCGACGATCTCGAAACCGGCACGGATTTCGTCTTCGTCGAAGATCGGCTTGAGCGTGTTGGTGGTGTCGCGGTCGCTGGAGACATCGCGGTTGAGGCTGGCGATAGTTTGCTCGCCGTTCTTGCCGGTGCGCTTCTGTTGCTCGGCGTCGTTGCTGATGACGATGGTGCCGCCACTGATGCCGCTGCGGGTGACGCTGCTGGCGTTGCCTTGCTGGTCCTTGCCGACTCAAAAAAGGGGATTTATTTGGAAATCTAAGAAATTAAATCATCCGCCCTTTCCAATAAATAAATCCCCTTTCTCAGTCGTAAGTGTGATCCACCTGACGCAACTCATCGGCAAGTTGTGTGCGCTGATAGAGAGCATTGGCACACCTGAATGGTACTCGACGTCCCGGACCACCGCGCGAGCATCATTCGAGATGCTTGTCCATCCTGATGTGAATGTTGCTGTAAAAGTCGCATCATTTGCTGTTGGTGCACCGTTCCCCGTCACTTTGATTTCACCAGACAGTTGTCCAGTCGCAGGTCCTTTTGCACCATCTAAACCGTCAATTTAACCCAAATAAAATCTGCCTGAGAGCACATTGTTTTTCTAGGGTTGAACCATCAAAAAAAACCTTATCAGACGCTACAACTTTAAAAAAACCACCACAATCATAAACTTTGAATCCTTGGCTTTCCAACAACGAAATACTGGAAAATCTATCCATACTAACTCTCTCCCAGAAAAGATTACCCAGCCACATAGTGCTTCCAATCGCCTCAATATATCCTTGTCTGAGCACGTTACGCCCAGGATTCCCTGATGTATCAATTTCCATCTGATCCAAGGGAGGAGGCAAGCCATTAGACTTCATTGGAAGACCTGAAAGAGAGCGACCCGCGCATTCATACTCTAGAGGGTCTGTAGCGTTCTGCCAAAAATCATATTCGACATCAGAAACCCACGCTTGAATAAAACCTTCCGCACCGAGAATAGGCCCTATTTCCTCTTCCAACTCAGTATTATTATAGTTCTCTGATTCTTCTAGCACTAAAAAGCTATAACCCAGTGCTGGAAGCAACCCGAATCGGAGCTCATACCCACCAGACATCAATCCACTAGGCCATGATTTTTTTTTCAATATTTTCTTTTCAAGCGTTTTGATATCAACCTTGTCCCCATGTAGAAAAAACACCAAAGGGGAAGAAAACTTATTCAAAACCTCTTCAACCAGGGCCAGCATCTGCAAACCACTGATCGAATCAACATCAAAAACAAACTTGAATCGCTTCATCTTTTCAGATCTCACTTAAATTCTTTAACAACCACTTTGACATTATATTCACGGCCGAATTCGATAAGCGACTTAGCAGCAGCCGAACCACCGGGCTGAACTCGCAGATCAAGCACCATATTTGCTGGTACACCATTGACTTTCGCGCCATTTGTCCCTAAATCGATAATATGATCTTGCATCCGGCCTAACCACGTACTTCCTGCCGTATCTACTGACTTCAGACTAACGAGCGTATTACCATTCTGAAAATCAACAAGCGGGAAATATCCATTTTTTTCGGCCCCTACGTTATACCAGCCGCTCTGCGGTGAATACTCAGTTTTAGCAAGGTATGACTCAATCTCTACCCCTCGTTGAGTCGGTTTAAGAGTCCAAACCTTTGAAGGACTTGTTGTGAGTTCTTTTGCCCCAACACTGTACTCCCCCGCATTCTCGACAACCTTCCCATTAACCGTCGTCGTGCCAGGGCCATACCCCCCCTCAAGTTTCTTGCTATACGCCCCCTCCACGCTGCTCCACTGCATCGGCTTACCAGCAGCGGCTTCAGCTTTGGCAATGTTGGCCATATCGGCCATTTTTTCAAGCTCTTTGGCACCCACCTTGATCCCGGCTTTCGCCAGCGCCACGCCGCCCTTGGCCGCCGTGCCCACGCCCGTGGCGATGGTGCCGACTTGCCAGACCAGTTCGCCAATATCCTCGCCCAGTTGCACGGCACGTTCGTCGCCGCCGTGTTCCAGGGCGTCTTCGATACGTGCGATTTTGGCTTTGGCGTCACCGACCATTTCATCGCCTAATCTCTGGCGGGCCTCGGGATCGTCGATCAAGGCTTTGATACCTTTGATCCCTTCAACCGGATTAAGGAGAAACTGCGTCAAGCCTTCGACATCGCTCCAACCCGCCTGCGCCAAGCCTTTGCCAATGCCGAATCGGGTCAGTACTTCTTGTTTTTGGTAAATGAACGCCCACTTGGCTACAACCTGAGCTTTGCCCGTCAGGTCAGCCGCGCTGTATTCCTTCTCCGCCTGAACCAGCTGCTGAGTCGC
Source organism: Pseudomonas sp. PF05 (assembly GCF_056521845.1). Classification (NCBI taxonomy): domain Bacteria; kingdom Pseudomonadati; phylum Pseudomonadota; class Gammaproteobacteria; order Pseudomonadales; family Pseudomonadaceae; genus Pseudomonas; species Pseudomonas sp. PF05. The sequence continues at coordinate 107,582 of NZ_JBWLPW010000004.1, forward strand.
CAGCCAGTTGTTGTCCACCGCTGCCCCGGCCGCGCTGGTGGCGGTGGCCGGGTCGAGCGAGGAGCTGGTGGCGGCCAGCCCGGTGACGAGGCTGACGATCAGGTTGCGCTTGGCCTCACGCTGGGCTTCGCTTTCATCGGGGCTGGCTTCGGAGAACAGGCCGGTGAGCAGGCTCGACGCCGCCGCGCCTGCGGCACCGCTGCCACAGCTCTGGCTGCTGGCGGCGGCGCCAGCGCAGGCGACGATGCCGTGCAGGGCGGCGTGCAGCGGCGAGCCTTCGGTGAGTTTGCCGTCCGCCACCAGGTCGCCGATGTAGCCGGCGCCCTGCTGCTGCACGTAATTGACCACCAACCCTTGAACGAAGGCACTGTTGCCGCCACTGATGTTGCCGCTGGCCGCGCCCACCAGGGCGGTGGTGATCTGCCGGTAGGTACCGCCCGCGCCCCACTTGTCGGCGATGCCGCTGGCTTCGGCGTTCAGGCGCTGAGCGTTGCCGAGCAGCGCCAGGCGTTCGGTGTCGGTGAGTTGGGCGTTGGGGTCCAGGGCCGCTGTCTGAGCCGCCTCGGCCTGTTTGCGCTTGAGGTCGACTTCCTTGGCCTTGTTGGCGAGCAAGGTGCTGGCTTCGTTGGCGAACGCCCCGACGATCTCGAAACCGGCACGGATTTCGTCTTCGTCGAAGATCGGCTTGAGCGTGTTGGTGGTGTCGCGGTCGCTGGAGACATCGCGGTTGAGGCTGGCGATAGTTTGCTCGCCGTTCTTGCCGGTGCGCTTCTGTTGCTCGGCGTCGTTGCTGATGACGATGGTGCCGCCACTGATGCCGCTGCGGGTGACGCTGCTGGCGTCGTCGCTGGCACTGATGGCGATCGGCATCGTGGCGCTGAGGTCGTTGTCGTTCTTCGGCAGGTCGGTGCCAGGGGTTTGCGTGCCGCCGCTGGTGGCGTTGCCCTGCTGGTCCTTGCCGACTTCGCGATAGCCGCCACCGACGCTGACGGTGCTGGCGTCGTACTCGGCCTTGTTCTTGATGTCGCGGCTGGTGAGGCTGGCGGTGACCAGGCGATTCTTGCCGTCCTGCACGGCCTTGTCGCTGCTGGCGATGACGGCGCCGACCAGGTCGGTATTGCCACCCACGCGAATGTCGAACCCATCATCCCCAGCCTTGATGCCCGATTGCTCGGTCACGCTGGCGTAATTGGAGTCGATATCCGTGGCGCCGAAGCTGCCGCTGACGCCGTTGACCGAACTCATGCCGTAGCAGAACGGCGGAATGCACAGACTGATGCCAACGCCCAGGCTCTTCTCATCAACCACATAGGTGTTGGTATCTTGCAGGCTTTCGATGTTCAGGTCGCCGCCGATATCGGCCAATACCTGCTTGCCGCTGGCCACCGCGCCCTTGATGTTGGTGTCACCGCCGGAGGACAGCAGCAATTGATTGCCCGCCTGGACATGGGTATTGGTGTGGGTGAGCCCATCGCCATCCGCCTGGCCGCGGCTGCCGGATGCACCCAGATCCAGGGTGAAGCCGTTGCGAGCACCGAGGGAGAAGCCGATGCCGATGCTCGCGCTGCTGCCTTTGCTGTCGGTGTTCTGCTTGTCGATATTGCGGGCGGCGAGCAGGTTGATGTCACCGTCCGCCAGCAGGCTGGCGTTGCGGCCAGCCTTGATATCACTGCCTTGCACGGTGATGTTGCTGGCGGCACCCGCCCCCGTGGCACGCAGGCGAATGTCGTTGCCGGCGGTCATGGTCGAGCCGGCCGCGCTGTCGCTGGTGTAGGTGGTGGTGCTTTCGTTCTTCTTGGTGCCCAGCGACAGGCTGATGTTGATCCCGCCCGCCGCGCCCGGGTCCATCGCCACGGCAGTGGCGGCATTGTTGGCGGCCATGACGGCGGTGGCGGCGGCCAGGGCCTTCATGCGCCCGTCGTCGGTTTTCTCCGACGCCCGTTTCATTTGCTGGGACGTCTGGATCGCACTGATTACCGGGTTGGTCACGGTGAGGGTGAACCCGGTCTGCTTGAACAGGGTTTCACGCTCGCGCTCGCGGGTGTTGCGCGCCTCGACGACGTCGATGGTCTGCGCCGTGACGTCGATGTTGCCTTGTGGCGCCGACACCTGGCTGCCCACCTGACGGTAGCCCTTGCCCGCTTCGATCAACACATCGCCAGCGGTCGAGCCGACGGTGCTGGCCACGGCCGTGTGCTCGGTGGTGAGGTCCTTGACGCTTTGTTGCTGGCTGCCCAGGGTGACGGCGATGCCACCGCCGCTGAACAGGCCGCTTTTCTTCACGGACTTGTCATGGCGTTCGCTGCTGCTGGCGGTGTCGGCTTCGATGTTGACGTTGTTGTCCGCCACCAGCACCGTCTGGGTCGTGGACACCACGTTGCTGCCCTTGAGGTTGATGTCGCGACCGGCCTGCACATAGGTCTGCTCGCCGCTCAGGGTGGAGCCCTCGACCGAGGTCTGGCTGATGGTGTCGCGGGTGGTGGTGGTCTTGCTGGAGAACATCCCGTTGCTGCCCTTGACCTTGTGGGCTTCATCGGCGAACTGGTAGTTCTGGCCGGCGGTCAGGTTGACGTCGCGCTTGGCCTCGGCAAATACCGCGCCTTGCTCGCTGGTGACATGGGCGGCGCGGGCGTTGAGGTCTTGGCCGGCGCTCAAGCGCACGTCGCCCTGCCCTTGGACCTGTGAGCCGACTTCGGTCTGGCTGGCGTCCTTGCGCCAGTTGCTGCTGTTCCAGGTCAGCGCTTGTTCGTGCGCTTCGCCGACCGTGGCCAGGTTGATGTTCTTGCCCGCCTCCAGCAACGTACTGCCGTCTTTGCCGGCATTGACCACCTGGGCCCCGGTGAGGTTGAGGTCGTTGCCGGCGCTCACCCCCATCGTGCCCTGGGCACCGCTGACGAACAGCCCGGCCACCCGCGACAGGTTGGTGCGGGTGCCTTGGGCGCTGCTGCTGTCCCGGCTGCTGGAGATGACGTTGATGTCCTGCCCGGCCTTGACCGACAGGCTGTCCACGGCACCGATCAGGCCACCGAGGTTGTTGAGGTTTTCCCGCGCGGCGAGCGATACCTTGTCGGCCTGGATGCGCCCACCGAGGTTCTCGATGTTCTGCGCGGTGATCGCCATGACACTGCGCCCGGCCAGGCTGCCACTGTTGACCAGGTCGCCGGCGATGTTCAGGTTCAACTGCTGCCCGGCAATCAGGGCACCGGAGCCGTTGAGGTCGCCTTCCTGGACCCGTACGTACACCTGCGGCACCAGCACGTTGCGGGTGTCACCATTGGCGAGGGTGACTTGCTTGTGCACCAGCCAGACGATGTCACTGGTCAACTGAGCCATCTGCTCGGAGGTCAGGGCCACGCCGGGCACCAGTTGCCATTGGCTGGCGACGGTCACGGCGTTGTCGATCAGGGCACGATATTGCGCTTCGTCATTGGCGTAGCCGTCGAGGAAACGTCGGCCGGTGAGTTGCGCGATCTGTTCACGAATCAATTTCTGTTCGTAGAAGCCGTCGCCCAGACGTTGTTGCGTCAGGGCTGGGTCGACTTGCAAGCGCTGCAACATGTAGTCCGACGACAGCCAGGTGCGATAGCTGGCAAAACGCGGGTCGGTTTCGATCAGGTAGCTGCTGGTGTTCTGCGGATTGGTGGTGAACAGGCTGTTGTTCGGCAAGGCCAGGGATGGCCCGCCACTGCGAATCTGCTCGGCCACGCCCTTGTTGTTGAGGGTGGTCTGGGCCGCGACCTGAACGATAGGCGCCACTTGATAGGTTCTGCCGACCGGGGCGCTGACCGTGCCCGTGGCGGCTATCTGCTCGCCGACGCCCTGTGTGGCGCGGGCGCTGATCTGGGTGCCGGTACCGTTGCCGGCGGCGTTCTGGGCGAACACGGTCGGCTGCAGGGTGATGTCCTGGATCAAGGGGGCTGGCGTGTAGGCCGTGACGGCCGTTCCCTGATGGTCCCGGCCCTTGCGCTGGATGCGATAGAAATTGCTGACGGTGCCGCTGTCGGTAGTGGTGCGCTGGCCGGTCAGTTCGGTGTTGGTCAGGCTGGTAATGTTGGCCTGCAACAACCCACCGGCAATGATGCGGCTCTTGTCGTTGAGCACATCCCCTGCATTGATCTGCATCGTCCCGCCAGACAGGATCTGCGCCGGTGCCGAAGTGGCGATCTGGGTTTCCTGGACCACGCGGGTGTAGTCGTAGCGGTTCCAGTTGTCTTTGCGACCCTCCGGCGTGTAGAGGTACAGAACTTCATCGTTACGCAAGGAAATCTGGTCGCCCTGGTAGCGGTTCGGCGAACCGCTGAGCTGGAATTCCTGCAAGGCGGTGCGGCTGACTTCCACTTGCTGGGTACTGAAATGTTCGTTGGTGTTACGCACGCTTTGCACATCGAGCGACAGGTTGCCGAGGGCTTCGATGGTCGCACTGGCGTTGGTCAGCACTTGGGCCCGGTCCTGGGCCTTGTCAGTCGCGCTCAGCGCACCACCGATGGCGAGGTCCCCGGCACTGAAGATCAGCGCCTGTTCGCGGTTGTCCAGGGTGCCGGTACCAATGTCCAGCGACTCACGGGCGGCGATGGTCGCGGCGCTGCCGTTCTCATCACGGTTGCTCAACGCCGAAGTAGCGATCGCCAGTCGATCACCATACAGACGTCCGGTGCCCAGGTTGTTGAGTGACAGCGCTTGCACACGCACTTGCTGGCCGTCGATCAGGCCACGGTTGGTCAGGCTGTCGTTTATGCTCAGGCGAACCTGACCGGCGCTGATCTCGCCGCTGGCGGCGTTGTCCAGCGTCTGCGAGCGCACCAGCAGGAGATTGCCTGCCAACAGTTTTCCGCTGTTGTTGAAAGCGCCGTCGGTGCTCAGGTCAACTTTGTTATTGGCCTGAATCTGTCCACTCAAGTCCAAGCCACTTTGCAGGCTGAACGTCAGGTCGCCCAGGCTCAGGGCTCGACCGGTGCCCGCGTAATAGGCTGCATTGAGGGACAACAGGCTGCCAGCGAGCAAGGTCCCGTCGAGGTTGTGCACTGCCTGGCGACGCTGCGCCGGATCGCGATCAGTGATGGTCAGACCGGTCCCCGCGGAAATCAGGCCGCCCTGGTTATCCAGCAACTGGCTGACACCGATGGACAACCCTTCGTCGGCGCGCACGGCACCGGCCTGGTTGCCGAAGGTGTCGAGCGCCAGGCTCATGGCACGGCCTTCAAGGCCTTGGTTGGCACCTTGGGTGGCGCTGTTGTCGAGCACGCCGGCAATCACGCCCAGCGTTCCCGCGCTGCGCACCAGTCCGCCCTGGTTGTTGAGCGTCTCACCCAGCACCAACTGAACATCGCCGAGGCCCTGCAACTGACCACCGCGGTTATCCACCCGGGCGCCTTCGACCTGTACGGTTTTCTCGCCAATGATCTGGCCGCCGCTGCCGTTGGTAAGGTCGGTGGCCTTGAGCACCAGCGCGCCTTTGGCGCCGAGGAAGCCGGCATTGTTGTTGAAATGGGCGCTGTGGATTTCCACCGCACCCTGGCCGCTGATGCCTTGGGTGGTGCCAGACTGAAGGTTGTTCAGCGCCTGGCTGCCGGTGTCGATGAACAGCTTGCCCTTGGCCTGGATCAGGCCTGCCGCATTGCGCAGTTCACCGCTGCGCAGGTCGAGGGTCGCACCGGCATTCAACGTGCCTTGGCTGTTGTCCATCAGCAGGCCGTGGCTGTTCAGGTCCAGGGCCTGGCCACTGATCACCCCGCCCTGGTTATTCAAGCCCTGGGCCGACAGATCGATATCGCCCAGCGCTTCAAGGCGCCCGCCGCTGTTGTTCAATGCATCGGCCGAGACACTGACCAGCAAGCCGGACTTCACCGAACCCAGCACGCCATCGGTGTTGTTCAACTGCCCGGCGATGATCTCCATGCGCTGGGTGGCGGCGAGCGTGCCGCCGATATTGTTCAAGCGATCGAACGTCGCGTACAGCTCACCGCCAGCACTCACGGTGCCTTGAGTGTTATCCAGCGCCTCGCCGCTGACCTTTGTCGTCCCGCTGGCGGCCAGCGTCCCGCCGTCGTTATTGACCTCTTTGTCGGCCGTGACGGTCAACGCACCGTTATCGGTGGCGAGGACTTTGCCGTCCTGGTTGTTAAACGTCCCGACCTTCAGGACCACCGCCCCTGGACTGCTGACTTGTCCGGCCTGATTGTCGAAGCGTTCACGGGCGGTGACCTGCAAGGGCTGCGCGCCGGTCTGGAGAATGCGTCCGCGCTGGTTGGACAGGGTCGTGGTGTCGAGCGTGATCTGTTGGCCTTGGGTCAGGCCATCATCGACCACCACCTCGCGGGCCTTGACGCTCAATGTGCCATTGCTCGCCAGGGTACCTTTGCTGCCAGCCAACTGGCTGGCCTGGATGTCCAAGGTACCTTTGCCGGCGTGCTCGACCTTGCCCTTGCTGTTGTCGAGGCGATCGGCGCCAAGCTTCAGGTTGTTGCCGTTGGAGGCAATACGGCCACCGCTGTTGTCGAGCGTGGCAGTGGCTTTGATCGACGCGTCGGCGGTGCCGGTCTGCACCAGCTCACCGCCGACATTGGCAACATCCCGCGCGCCCAATTGCAGGTTGCCAGCGGTGACCTTGGCCCCATTGGTGCGCAGGGTATTGGTCGCTTTGGCAGTCAGCACCTGGGTCGCATCGACTTGACTGCCACTGAGGTTGGCATCGCCGCCGCTGGCCGTCAGGGTGACGTTTTGACCCAGGGTCTGGCTGCTGCTCAGGTCCAGGTCAGCGGCCTCGACGCTGACATCGCCGCCGGCAAGGTTCTGGCCTTGCGCCTTGACCGTGGTGGCCCGAAACGCGAGGTTGCCGCTGCTGCCCAACTTGCCGTCCGCCCCGACGCCCGCCGCCAGGCTCGAGGCCGTGGTGCTGCGAATGTTCTTGGCGGTCAGTGTCGTGTGGTTCTGGCTGGCAACGGTGCCGCTGTTGTCGATGTCACCGGTACTGTCGAGGCCCAGGTCGCCCTTGGCGTAGAGTGTGCCGCTGTTTTCAACACTGGCGGCATTGATTCGGGTCGCTGTAGCGCTGCTGATCGCACCCTGGTTTTGCAATTTGCCGTCGGCGCTGATCACGACCTCGCCAGCCATGGCGCCGATCTGCCCGGCGTTGCGCACACCCACGCCGGATTCGGTGCCCACCAGCATGATCTTCCCGGCATACATGCCGCCGAGCTTGGCAACGTCGATGGCAACGGTGGGTTTGTCTCCTTCGGTGCCTGGCAGCGGCGTGGCCTGGGTGTTGTCGGCATTGACCTGATTACGTCCGGCGGTGACCTTCAAGTCGTTGGCCCACACCCCGGCGTTGACCTGCACCGAGCGGGCAATCAGGTCCGTGTAGTCGGTCTCGCGGGCATCCAGGCCTTTGCCTTCGATATTGATGGTGCCGCCCTGCACGGTGTAGCCGGTGATGCGACCGTTCTCCAACTGCGCCCGGCCGGTGCTGAGGGTGGCCCGGTCGGCGTTGATGAAGCCGCAACCGTTGCAGGTGATGCCGGCCGGGTTGGCGATCACCACTTCGGCGCGCTGGCCGGCGACTTCGACGTAACCGCGCAGTTGACTGGGATTGCTGGCGTTGACTTCGTTGAGGATGACCCGCGCGCTGCCATTGCCCAACATCGGGTTGCCTTCGATCCAACCGCCCAGTTTCGTCTGGCTATTGCCCGTGCCGTTGTTGAGGATCACCCCCCGGCTATCGACGTCGAACTGGTTGTAAGTGTTGCGCGAGACACCGCCGGCGCTGGGGGCCTGGATATTGACCTGCGGCGTGCCGTTGGCGCTTTGTATCACCATGGGTTGCTGGCCGGCCGGAGCGCCAGGATCGGCGACGATGGTTCCAGCCCAGGCCGGCGCCACGCTCAAGGACACCAGGCCAATCGCGGTCATCAAGGCAAAGCGCAACGCCCCGAGTGTCGCCGTGCAAGCCGCTGCGCTCGTCGTCGGCCCGGAGCGGGTCCCCGGCGCCTTGACTTGGCTGGTGACGTTCTCGGCCACGACCATCAGCAGTCCGCGGGCCTTGTTGAAAACGATTCGGTACAGATGCTTGTTCATAGCAATTCCATTTGCGGAGCCAGCCCGCACGACCAGTGGTTGGAGTTACGCTTCGATTGCCAGTGGGTGGGCGGCGAACCAGGCCTGGGCCTGTTCGGGAATGACCCCGATCCCTTGGAATGTCTTGACCCGCAGGCCGCGCTCATCGCCTCGGTGATAGAGCGCACGGGCGCAGCGATCGATGAAAAGGTGACGTTGCAACAAGCGGCTCAATGCCGCCGTGTGACCAAAGGGAGCGACCCAGTCGTTGAGCCAGAGGCGCTCGCCGCTGTTCCAGTCGTCTTGGGTCAGCGCCAGCGGCGACTGGCGCAGGTAACGTTGCTCTGCCGCCTCGTCGAGGTTGAGCCAGGACAGGTAGAACACCGGCTTGCCGTGCTCGGAGCCGAGCACGAATTGGCGATGCTTGAGGGCCGGCAGCAGCAGCGTCGGCAAGGTGTGCAACGGCGCATCGCGATGGGCCTTGGAATGCATCCACAACCAAGTGGCAGAGCCGAACACCGCGGCTTCGCTCCAGGGTTCATCGATCAGGCCGGGGGCGATAATGTCTAGCGTCTCGAACTGCATGGGATCACCTCAGAATGACCAGATGACGGTGAAGGCGCTGGTCACGTTGGCCGTCTCGAAACCATCGGGTTTCTTCAACGGCGTGCCCACCGACCAGTCATAGGACAGGCCCTTGTAACCACCGCGAATGCCCACCACGGCCCCTGCCAGGCGCTGGCCGATCAGGAACTCACTGGATTGACCGCTGACTTCGCCATAGTCGATACCGGTGTAGAGCTCCTGGCCGGTCTGCCCCAAGGACAGGCCGACCTCGTTGCGCAGGGTCCAGCCACGGTCGGCGGAAAGAATGTTTTCACCATCGAAGCCCCGCACGCTGTAGCGCCCGCCAATCGAGAAACGATCCTGGGGTACCAGCGGCGTACGGTTCCATTGCGCGCGCCAGCCGCCGATGTAGCGCAGTCGCTGATCACCGACCTGGAACGGCACCTGCAATTGGGCATCGGCGGTGATGATCTGCGAGCGAGACGTGCCGGCATCAAAATCTTCCTCGGGTGCCCTGAGCGAATCATGGGCACCGGTGCCGCGACGATAGGCGACGCCCAGGTCAAGAATCGAAGCGCCAATGAACTCCCGATGATCCAACCCCAACTGCCAACCGGCCATGCGGCGTTTCTGGTTGCCGACTTCGGTGTCGTCGATGAAGTTCTCCGACGAACGCGTCCAGAGGCTGCCCCAAGCGGTGGTCTTGCGAACGGCGTCGCGGTACAGCAGGCGTGACAGGCGCACCTCGTTGTTACGACTCTCGCCCCGGTACTGATAGGTCTGGTTGGCGCCAGCGACAGACTGTTCGTAGTTGTATTCGCTGCTGGTGAACCCCAACTGCCAGTAACCGAACGGCAGCGAATAATGCAGCGTGCTGCCATCGGAACCGCGGTGCCCGGACTCGCCGCCGCCCAAGTCATGGTTGACGCTGGCATAGAATAAATCGTTGAGCGACAGCAGGTTGTCCAAGGACAGCGACACGTTGCCCTGGTATTTGCCTGTGCTCTTGCTGCCCGAATTGTCCACCGACAGACTCACCCGGGCGGGGAACCGTTGGCTCCAGGCAATCACCACGTCGCTCTCACCGGGTCTGGCGTCGGCGGCACGGGCTGGCGCGATCTTGATGTCGGCCTCGGCGGTCGGAACGCGCTTGAAGTTCTCCAGCGCCTGTTCGATGTCGCGCAAGTTGAGCAGATCGCCAGGATTGGCCGGCATCGCGTTCCAGGCATTGGCGCGGGAGCTGGTGCCCTCCTCGAAACGAATCTCGCGGATGCGCCCCGGCACCAGGGTCAAGACCAGCACACCGCTGTTCAGGTCCTGGGCTTCGGCGAGCACGCGAGTGGTGACGTAGCCGGCCTCGATGATCGCGTTCTGCATACGCTTCATCGTCAGGTTGATCCCACCGCCACCAAGGCAACGGCCAATGGCGGGGTCCTCCTTGGGGTTGGCGGCGCGCAGCGCCCACTGAAATTTCTCCGACGCCTCGCCAATCAGACGGATGTCATTGATGGCAAAGCAGGGACTTTCCTTGGCCGGCAAGCGATCGGCGCCTTCATCCACGGGTGCTGCCTGCAGGCGCACGTCGGGCCGGGACTCCAACTGATCGCGCAAAACCCGTTCGCGCTCTTGCTGGCGCAGCAGTTCTTCTTCAGGCCCAGCCGCCTGCGCAGCGCTCCACGCCCCCGTCATCCACGCAGCCATCAACAGCAGCGCGAGACGCTTGGCGTTCTGTGCAGATGAACGGGTTCGGTCAACACAACGGCGAGCGTTGCTCGGGTTACGCGTTCGGCAGGGTGCGGCTGGGTGCATGTCACATCCTTGTGGCCTGAATCAAAGACACAATGGGCCAGGCCAGCCGAACATGGCACTGGCGCTGACACAGATAAAAAGAGGTATGGATTCCGTCGGAAATGAAGGAAAAGTCCTACGGCGTACCGAGACGGTCAGATGGCAGAGAGGGGGGAAAGTTTCGCATTACCGAAATATCCTCGATACAAATAGGTAGAAATGGGCAGTCGGTCACAGCATTGAGGGGAGAAATGGCCGTGCAAGGCCTGAACAGCGCGCTCAGGCCGGAGTTGATCGTTCGGAGATGGGGATGGGAGCAGGAAAAGTCAGCGGAAATTTCGCTAACTCATTGTTTATAATGGTGTCCCAGGGCAGGTTCGAACTGCCAACCTTCCCCTTAGGAGGGGGATGCTCTATCCAATTGAGCTACTGAGACACGAGTCGACCACGAGAGACGCGGTGCGCAGGACGGCGTGCATGTTAACGACCTGCCCTGCGTTTGTCATGTCGCCCATGGCTTTTTAAGTGTAGGCAAATAGTACGCCCTGTAGACGGCAGGTCCTGGACGCCGAGTTTTGGCCGCCATTCATCCGCCCTGGCTCGCTGAGCCTAGTAAATCGGCCATTTGCCACTATCCTGTACAAGACAGGGACGGCAGGCGTTTTTTGTCCATTTCCGTTATCCGCCAGACGGTATGGCACATAGACACAATCCGACGGTCACAGATGCGAACCTGTTGTTTTTTACCAACCAGTCCGCATTTTTTGATGAAGGGTACTGGCAGAACGCCTTTACCCGGATCAGAATTTGTCACAGAATTGGCGCCAATGATCTGGCAATTTTGAGGCATGATGCGGGCCTCTTAACAATTCAGGTTGAACATTTGGCAATGGAGCTTGTCCTATCGACATCCTGCGGCCAATCCCGAGAACCGCTCCCCTGAACTAACCGGTTAAATATATGCGCCCATTGAAACAGGCAATTTATTCCAGCCGCACGGCTGACAAGTTCGTCGTACGTCTGCCAGACGGAATGCGGGAACGCATTGCCGAAGTGGCTCGCAATCATCACCGCAGCATGAACTCCGAAATCATCGCGCGTCTTGAGCAAAGCCTTATTCAGGAAGGCGCGTTGGGTGAAGAGTTGAGCATGCGCCTGGACAGCCCGGAGCTGTCATTGCATGAGCGCGAGCTGCTTCAACGCTTCCGACAACTCTCCCACCGCCAGCAGAACGCCCTCGTTTCGCTGATTGCCCATGACGCAGAAATGGCCGCAGACGCGACCTGATCACCCCCAAATACTCAAGCCAGCCTTGCGCTGGCTTTTTTTTGCCTGGCATTTGGCCCAAGCCTGCTTTTCAAGCACTCATCAGAGCCATCGAACCAATACCACTGCTGATCCATGGCAGTGATGCTAAATTGATCCGCTAAAAAGTATGGGCACGGAGGCCTGCATGACAGGTCACGCATTCAAGATTCAAAGGATCGCAGGGCTGGGCGTGGAAATCGTCGAGGCCGATTCAGATCGAACGTTTGTCCGGCATATGCACGAGCATTTTGGCATTGGCTTGCTTGTGCGCGGGGCGCAACGCTCGGCCAGCGGCCGAGGCCTGGTAGAAGCGACGGCTGGCGACCTTATATCGGTCAATCCGGCCGAAGTGCATGACGGCGCTCCCATCGGAAACGGAACGCGTCGCTGGCAGATGCTGTATTTCGACCCGCCGCTGATTGAACAGGCCTTCAAGGATATGGCGAACGATGGGGGCATCTGCGCCCAGGAATTCGCTTATCCGGTGCTGCAAAGCCCGCGTGCGGCAGAATTGTTCCGTACTTTGTACCAAGCCGTCGCTCAAGCCGAGAAATTTGGCGATCACCTGAAGGTCGAAGAAACGCTCACGCTTTTGCTCGAACATTTGCTGGATCGCTCCATGCCGATATCGTCTTTACCCGAGGTCGCGGCAAACCGTGCGAAAGCCTTGATCGACGACGATCCGCAGTCCTCCATGTCGCTTGCCCTGCTCGCCAGGGAGGCCGATTTAAGTCGCTTTCAACTGGTGCGCGCCTTCACCCGCCTGACCGGTTTGACGCCCCATGCCTATCTGCTGCAACGACGTATCCACCGAGCACGACAACTGATTGCAGCAGGCATGCCGCTGGCCGATGCGTCCCTGGCCAGCGGTTTCACCGATCAGAGCCATATGACCCGATGCTTCGTGCGCAGCTTTGGATTTTCACCCGGCATGTACGCCCGGCAAAGACACCGGTAGCGACCTGCAATTTCGTTCAAGATGCACCTCCTTATCGCAGGCAGGCTGGAGACTTCATAACTCCTGAGGCCAGCGTGCATGAACCTCGAATTTTTTGTCACCTCCCTGATCGTGGCAGCTTCACCTGGCACTGGCGTGGTCTATACGGTGGCGGCCGGCCTGGCCCGGGGCTGGCGCGCAAGCGTAGTCGCGGCATTGAGTTGCACCCTGGGGATCGTGCCGCACATGCTGGCAGCCATCACAGGCCTCGCTGCCCTGCTGCACGCCAGCCCATTGGCCTTCGAGACCATCAGGTACCTGGGCGTCGCTTACCTGCTGTGGATGGCATGGAGCACGCTCCAGAGCCATGGGGCATTGCATATTGATCCGCACAAGACCCCGCGTTCGAACGGCGCGGTGATTTTTTCGGGCATCTTGCTCAACCTGCTGAATCCAAAGCTGTCGATTTTTTTCCTGGCCTTTCTACCGCAATTTTTCGCGCCAGGAGAAACGAATGCCATGTGGCGCATGCTGCAACTGAGCTTCATCTTCATGGCGATCACCTTTGTCGTCTTCGTCACCTATGGCGTGTTCTGCGCATCGATGCGCCGTCATGTTCTGGAGCGTCCATCCGTGTTGCAGTGGTTGCGCCGCCTGTTCTCGGCAGCCTTTGTGTTACTGGCTGTACGACTGGCGTTGATGCAGTGATGTACGGGGGATTTTGCGTGATGAACTCGTGGTTAACAGGGCGCCAAGATCAACGTCCACCGCGAGGCGGCCTTGTAGCCGACCTGGTTCTTGGTGAGACCGCGTTTCCCTGTGGGAGCGGGCTTGCTCGCGAAAGCGGTGGTGCAGTTGCATAGAGGCTGGACCTGCCTGCAGCTCTTGTCTTGAGTTCTTGACATCCCACAAACCAAAAGAAGCGCAAAAAAAACGGCGCTTCCCATTTCTGGAAGCGCCGTTTTTTCTAAGTGGACAGTATTACGCCAAGCAGGCGGTTTTCTTGATGAGCGACTCAGAGCAAGAAAATCGTCGCCAACCCCAGGAAGATGAAGAACCCGCCGCTGTCAGTCACGGCAGTGATCATCACACTGGCGCCCATGGCAGGGTCACGCCCCATGCGGGAAAGGGTCATGGGAATCAAGACCCCCATCAATGCCGCCAACAGCAGGTTGAGCGTCATCGCGGCCGTCATGACCACCCCCAGCGACCAACTGCCATAAAGCAGGTAAGCCACCACGCCAATCACCCCTCCCCAAACCACGCCGTTGATCAAGGACACAGCCAGTTCCTTGCGCATCAATCGCGAGGTATTACCGGTACTGACTTGGTCCAGCGCCATGGCGCGGACGATCATGGTGATGGTCTGGTTGCCAGAGTTACCACCGATACCGGCAACGATAGGCATCAGCGCCGCGAGCGCCACCAGTTTCTCGATGGAGCCTTCGAACAGGCCGATGACCCGGGAGGCAACAAACGCCGTGATCAGATTGATCGCCAACCAGGCCCAGCGGTTACGCAGTGATTTCCAGACCGAGGCGAAGATATCTTCCTCTTCGCGCAGACCGGCCATGTTGAGGACTTCGCTTTCGCTTTCCTCACGAATCAAGTCGACCATTTCATCAATGGTCAGACGGCCGATCAGCTTGCCGTTCTTGTCGACCACCGGCGCCGAAATCAAGTCATAACGTTCGAACGCCTGGGCCGCATCATAGGCGTCTTCGTCCGGGTGAAAGCTCACCGGATCGCTGGCCATGACCTCGGCCACCTGTTTTTCCGGATCGTTGACGAGCAAACGCTTGATGGGCAGCACACCCTTGAGCACGCCGTCGTAGTCGACCACGAAAAGCTTGTCGGTATGCCCCGGCAGTTCCTTGAGGCGACGCAGGTAGCGCAAGACCACTTCAAGGCTGACGTCCTCACGGATCGTCACCATCTCGAAGTCCATCAGCGCACCGACCTGTTCCTCGTCGTAGGACAATGCCGAGCGCACACGCTCGCGCTGTTGGCCGTCGAGGGCTTCCATCAGTTCGTGGACAACGTCCCGCGGGAGTTCGGGCGCAAGGTCGGCGAGCTCGTCGGCGTCCATTTCCTTGGCCGCCGCCAGCAATTCGTGATCATCCATGTCGGCGATCAGGGTTTCGCGAACCGAGTCCGACACTTCGAGCAGGATGTCACCGTCGCGATCAGCCTTGACCAACTGCCAGACCGTCAGACGCTCTTCCAGTGGCAAGGCTTCAAGAATGTAGGCGACGTCGGCGGAGTGCAGATCATCGAGCTTGCGTTGCAGCTCGACGAGGTTCTGCCGGTGGACCAGGTTCTCGACCCGGTCATGATGCGGACCTTCCTGGCGATGCGTCAGGTCTTCGACGACCCGCTGGCGCTGCAGCAGCTCAATAACTTGAGCGAGGCGATCCTGAAGGCTTTCCTGCGTTTTTTTTACTTCTACTTGGGTCATAGGCGAACTCCACTCCCAGCAGTGGAGCACGCCGGAAGGATCAATCAGTCAATTCATGATTGGCAAAACTAAATATTGAGTAACTACTGGGTAAGTCCATGGAGATATTCCAAAGCCCCGGCGGGGCTGACGGGCGCAATCATACACCGCTTGACGCTTTAAAACGCTAAAAAATCATGGCAAGAACAAGCGCTTGCGAGACAAACCTGAACACAGGCTGAACCTGTTCCTTTACGACGACTTATCCAGAAAAGAAAACACACGCCGCGGCAAAAATGCAGCGACTACCCTTCTCTTCTGCACCGTCAAGGAGGACGACCGGATGCATCCAAACCACTGCCTGTTCCTGCTCGCCTGCTTGCCCTGCCTGCCTTTGTGGGCTGCCGGGCAGACCGTGCATCGCTGCGAAAACATCGCAGGGCACGTGACATTCACCACCCTGAGCTGCGGCCCGGGAGAAGCCCTGTCCCTACAACAGATCCATCCATACCGGCCAGGTTCGACCGAACCGAGGAGCGAGGCGATGCTGCCCGAAGCGGAGCGCGGGCAAACATCCGGCAACAAAATCACGCGCAAGGAACCGACCGTGGTCGGCCAGTTCCAGGACCACTGCGGGAACCTCATCGACGCCAGGCAACGCCGCGACGCCATCCTGGACCGACGCATCATCGCCGGCATGAGCCAACAGGACGTAGAGAGCGCCCTGGGCAAGCCAGACTCGATCAAAATTCGGAATTCGAGCACACGGTATACCTACAAGGCGAAGAAAGGTCGCAGCGCAGAGGTCGTGTTCGATGAGAGGGGGTGCGTGAAAGGCAAATCGTAGACAGCAAAAAGCCCGCGTTAAACGCGGGCTTTTTGGTGTTTGGTGCACTCGACAGGATTCGAACCTGTGACCGCTCGGTTCGTAGCCGAGTACTCTATCCAGCTGAGCTACGAGTGCAGGTTGTGGTTTTATACCAGATCACAACTGGTTGAAGCCAAGTTATTTGCATCACTGCAAACAACTCTTAAATGGTGCACTCGACAGGATTCGAACCTGTGACCGCTCGGTTCGTAGCCGAGTACTCTATCCAGCTGAGCTACGAGTGCATTTGTTGCCGCGCATTATAGGTCGTCAATTCCTTTTGTAAAGCGCTTTTTTCAGTAATTTCAATCACTTACCGAACAAGCCAGGTTTTGACGCACTAAACGAATAATGGCGGAGAACGGGGGATTCGAACCCCCGACACCCTTTTGAGGTGTACTCCCTTAGCAGGGGAGCGCCTTCGGCCACTCGGCCAGCTCTCCGCAACACGGGGCGTATATTAACCACCTTCATCCCCGTTTGCAAACATAAAAATCGATAAAAATTAATGGCTTGGTTCGTCGTCCTTCTCTTTCTTGATACGCAGGTAAATTTCCTCGCGGTGTACAGCAACCTCTTTCGGGGCGTTGACGCCGATACGCACTTGGTTTCCTTTGACGCCAAGCACGGTCACGGTGATTTCGCCATCGCCAATAATCAGGCTTTCTGCACACCGACGGGTCAGAATCAGCATACCTTTCTCCTCACGCAATTCACTTAAGGGACAACAGTCTGCAAAAAAAAGGCATTGGACCTACAACCGGAACGGTCGAAGCCTACAGGCCTAGTATTGACCAGCGCGGGCAAAAGAACAGTTTTGGGACGCGCCATTCAGAAAACAAAGGGCGCAGTCTAACCGCGCCCTCCGAACAACGCTTTACTCGCCCGGCTGGGCAGGAGCGTCGAGTTCGAAAGCCGTGTGCAGGGCGCGCACGGCCAGTTCCAGGTATTTCTCTTCGATCACCACGGAAACCTTGATTTCCGAGGTCGAGATCATCTGGATGTTGATGCTTTCCTTGGCCAGGGATTCGAACATGCGACTGGCAACGCCCGCGTGGGAGCGCATGCCGACACCGACGATCGAGACCTTGGCGATCTTGGTATCACCCACCACTTCCCGGGCACCAATCTCGTCTGCGGTTTTTTTCAGTATCGCTTCGGCAGACTGGTAGTCGTTGCGGTGCACGGTGAAGGTGAAATCAGTGGTGTTATCGTGCGACACGTTCTGCACGATCATGTCGACTTCGATGTTCGCGGCACTGATCGGGCCGAGAATCTTGAACGCCACGCCGGGGGTGTCTGGCACGCCACGGATGGTCAGCTTGGCTTCATCGCGGTTGAAAGCGATGCCGGAAATGATCGGCTGTTCCATGGATTCCTCTTCATCAATAGTAATGAGGGTGCCCGGACCCTCTTTGAAGCTGTGCAGGACGCGCAGCGGAACGTTGTACTTGCCGGCGAATTCGACCGCCCGGATCTGCAACACCTTCGAACCGAGACTGGCCATTTCCAGCATCTCTTCAAAGGTGATCTTGTCCAGGCGCTGGGCCACTGACACTACCCGTGGGTCAGTGGTGTAGACACCGTCCACATCGGTGTAGATCTGGCACTCGTCGGCTTTGAGGGCCGCTGCCAGGGCTACACCCGTGGTGTCGGACCCCCCACGACCGAGGGTGGTGATGTTGCCGTGCTCATCCACGCCTTGGAAACCGGCGACGACCACGACACGGCCAGCCTTCAGGTCGCCACGAATCTTCTGGTCGTCGATCTGCAGGATACGCGCTTTGTTGTGCGCGCTGTCCGTCAGGATACGCACCTGGTTGCCGGTATAGGACACCGCCGGCACGCCACGCTTGATCAGCGCCATGGCCAGCAAGGCGATGGTCACCTGCTCGCCGGTGGAAACGATCACGTCCAGTTCCCGAGGAACCGGTTGCTGGTCGCCGCTGATTTGCTTGGCCAGATCGATCAGACGGTTGGTCTCGCCGCTCATTGCCGACAGCACAACCACCAGGTCATCGCCCGCCTCGCGGAATTTCTTAACCTTGTCGGCGACTTGTTCGATTCTCTCGACAGTGCCGACCGAGGTGCCTCCAAATTTCTGTACGATCAAAGCCATTTCAAAGCCGCCTCTGCCCATGAAGGGCGCCCAATAATCACTCAACAGCGGTCGGGCCCGTGACTAGACCACGAGCCCGCGGCGCTGCCTTAAATACCCTGCTCTACAAATGCAACGGTCTGGGCCAGTGCCGCGTCCAGTGCGCCGACGTCGGTACCACCGCCTTGCGCCATGTCCGGACGACCACCGCCCTTGCCGCCCACTGCCGCAGCGGCTTGCTTCATCAAATCACCGGCTTTGAGTTGGCCAGTCAGGTCCTTGGTCACGCCTGCGACGAGAACGACCTTTTCCTCATGGACACTGCCGAGCAGGATCACTGCGCGGCCGAGTTTGTTTTTCAGTTGATCGACCAGCGCCAGCAGCGCCTTGCCATCCTGGCCATCCAGACGCACGGCCAGCACTTTCACGCCCTTGACGTCCACGGCCTGGGCCGACAGATCGTCGCCCGCGGCGCTGGCGGCCTTGGCCTGCAACTGCTCGAGTTGCTTTTCCAGCAGGCGGTTGCGCTCCAGCACAGCCGACAGCTTGTCGATCAGGTTGTCGCGGCTGCCCTTGATCAGGGTTGCCGCGTCCTTGAGTTGTTCTTCGGCCGCGTTGAGGTACGCCAGGGCCGCCGCGCCGGTGACCGCTTCGATCCGGCGCACGCCGGATGCCACGCCACCTTCACTGATGATTTTCATCAGGCCGATGTCGCCGGTCCGATTGGCGTGGATACCACCGCACAGCTCAACGGAGAAGTCGCCCATGCTCAGCACGCGCACGCTGTCGCCGTATTTCTCGCCGAACAACGCCATCGCGCCCTTGCGCTTGGCAGTCTCGATGTCGGTTTCTTCGGTTTCCACCGGGGAGTTCTTGCGAATCTCGGCGTTGACGATCTCTTCCAGCGCCTTGAGTTGCTCAGGCTTGATGGCTTCGAAATGGCTGAAGTCGAAGCGCAGGCGCTGACTGTCCACCAACGAACCCTTCTGCTGGACATGCTCGCCCAGCACTTGGCGCAACGCCGCGTGCAGCAAGTGCGTGGCGGAGTGGTTCAGCGACGTTGCATGCCGAACGTCGGCGTCGACATGGGCCGCCACCGGGGCTGCGATCATCAGGCTGCCCGAAGCCAGCACGCCGTGGTGCAGGAAAGCGCCGCCGGTCTTGGTGGTGTCACGCACGTCGAAACGCGAGCTGCCCGCCTGCAGGTAACCGCTGTCACCGATCTGGCCGCCGGATTCGGCGTAGAACGGGGTCTTGTCCAGCACGATCACGCCTTCCTGGCCTTCGCTCAGGATGTCGACCGATTGCCCGTCCTTATAGATGGCAACGATCTTGGCCGAGCCGGTGGTGCCTGCATAACCGGTGAACTCGGTGGCCACGTCAACCTTGACCAGGCTGTTGTAGTCCATGCCGAAGGAACTGGCGGAACGCGCACGCACCCGCTGGGCGTCCATCTCGCGCTCGAAACCTTCCTCGTCGAGGGTCAGGTTGCGTTCGCGGGCGATATCGCCGGTCAGGTCCATCGGGAAGCCGTAGGTATCGTACAGCTTGAACACCACATCGCCCGGCACCACGTTGCCCTTGAGCTCGGCCAGGTCCTGCTCGAGGATCTTCAGGCCTTGCTCCAGGGTCTTGGCGAATTGCTCTTCTTCAGCCTTGAGCACGCGCTCGATATGCGCCTGCTGGGACTTGAGCTCCGGGAAGGCATCGCCCATCTCGGCCGCCAATGCCGCGACGATCTGATAGAAGAAGCTGCCCTTGGCGCCCAGTTTGTTGCCGTGACGGCAGGCGCGACGGATGATCCGGCGCAGCACATAACCGCGGCCTTCGTTGGACGGCAACACGCCGTCGGCAATCAGGAAACCGCAGGAACGGATGTGGTCGGCCACCACTTTGAGCGAAGCCTGGTTGTCGTTGGTGCAACCGATGGCCTGGGCCGACGCGCTCAGCAGGCTCTGGAACAGGTCGATTTCATAGTTGGAGTGAACGTGCTGCAGCACCGCACTGATCCGCTCCAGGCCCATGCCGGTGTCGACCGATGGCGCTGGCAGCGGATGCAACACGCCATCGGCGGTGCGGTTGAACTGCATGAACACGTTGTTCCAGATTTCGATATAGCGGTCGCCGTCTTCTTCCGGCGAGCCGGGTGGGCCGCCCCAGATGTCGGCGCCGTGATCGTAGAAAATCTCGGTGCACGGGCCGCATGGGCCGGTGTCGCCCATGGTCCAGAAGTTATCGGAGGCGTAAGGCGCGCCTTTGTTGTCGCCAATGCGCACCATGCGTTCAGCCGGGACACCGACTTCTTTGGTCCAGATGTCATAGGCTTCGTCGTCGGTGGCATAGACCGTTACCCAGAGCTTCTCCTTGGGCAGGTTCAGCCACTTGTCGGAGGTCAGGAAGGTCCAGGCGAAGGTGATGGCGTCGCGCTTGAAATAGTCACCGAAGCTGAAATTACCCAGCATTTCGAAGAAGGTGTGGTGACGAGCGGTATAACCGACGTTCTCCAGGTCGTTGTGCTTGCCGCCAGCACGCACGCACTTCTGGCTGCTCACCGCACGGGTGTAGGCACGTTTTTCCTGGCCCAGGAAGCAGTCTTTGAACTGGTTCATCCCCGCGTTGGTGAACAGCAGGGTCGGGTCGTTGCCCGGAATCAAAGAGCTGGAGGCTACTCGGGTGTGGCCTTGCTCTTCGAAGAAGCGAAGGAAGGCTTCACGGATTTCTGCGCTTTTCATTAGGTTCTTCCACGGAGGCTGCGGCCAAAGGCCTGTGCAAAACGTCAACAGACGAAGCAACGGCAAAGGGCCGCATTATATCGGCCCTTCGCGTGGGGTACAGCGTGTTTATGCGATAGAAACTGTCAATTGACCCGGTTGACGGGTCACTGGCGGGAAAATTCGACGAAAGCGCTGATCACCTGGTCGATTTGCGCCGCGCTCACGTCCATGTGCGTCACCATTCGCAGGCGCGGCGCCGCGCTGAGCTTGACGCCCCGTTCATCGGCAAATGCCTTGATTGCCTCGGCCCGCTCGCCCATTTGCACGTAGACCATGTTGGTCTGCACCGGCTCAACCTCGTAACCCGCCGCACGCAAACCCTCGGCGAGCCGCTGGGCATTGGCGTGGTCATCGGCCAGGCGCTGGACCTGATGTTCCAGGGCGTACAGCCCCGCCGCCGCGAGAATTCCCGCCTGGCGCATGCCGCCGCCGACCATCTTGCGCAGCCGGCGGGCCTTGCCGATCAATTCGGCGCTACCACACAAGACCGAGCCCACCGGCGCGCCGAGGCCCTTGGACAGGCACACCGACACCGAATCGAAGTACTGCGTGATCTCCCGGGCATCGACATTCAGCTTGACCGCGGCGTTATACAGCCGCGCCCCGTCCAGGTGCAGGGCCAGGCCATGTTCCTGGGTGAAGCGCCGGGCCCGAGCCAGGTATTCCAGCGGCAGCACCTTGCCCTGCATGGTGTTTTCCAGGGCCAGCAGACGGGTGCGGGCAAAGTGGAAGTCATCGGGCTTGATCGCTGCGGCGACGTGCGCCAGGTCCAGGGAACCGTCCGCCTGCACCTCAAGGGGCTGCGGCTGGATAGAACCGAGCACGGCCGCACCGCCGCCTTCGTATTTGTAGGTGTGGGCCTGTTGGCCGACGATGTATTCGTCACCACGCTCGCAGTGGGCCATCAACCCCAACAGGTTGCTCATGGTGCCCGTGGGCACGAACAGTGCTGCGGCAAACCCCAGGCGCGTGGCCAGTTCGGCTTCGAGGCGATTGACGGTCGGGTCTTCCCCATACACGTCATCGCCGGTAGGCGCGCTGGCCATGGCATCCAGCATGCCGGCGGTGGGTTGGGTGACCGTGTCGCTGCGAAGATCGATAACACTCATGAATCTGGCCTCGGGTTCAGGTGGAGGGGGAATTCCCTTTCGAAGGGCAATTACTGCGGTCATGGCAAGGAATAATCAAGCTTGATCGACGGAAAGGGCAACACCCCCCTTGTGTGCTTTGCTCCCACGGCTCGCTCCCACAAGGGGTTATGTGTTAAAAATTGTCCGCCGTCACAAAGCGTGGCGGCAAAACGTTCTCAGGGCGGGGTGTAATTCCCCACCGGCGGTAATTGCACGCAACGTGCATAGCCCGCGAGCGCTTGGTGGTGCACCGCTTTTTGGGGTGTAGCGACAAGGTCAGCAGACCCGGTGTGATTCCGGGGCCGACGGTCATAGTCCGGATGAAGAGAGAACGGGATTGGCACCCAAGGGCCGTCTGCGACTGTCTGCGCGCGGCGTACCCTCGAATCCCCTTCGATTCATGACGCCCTGTTTTTCACACAAACAGGAACCAGAACATGCAACCCACTGCAATCGACAGCAAAAGCAAAAGTCATCCAGGCGAGCGCGTCGCGTTCATCCAGGCCTGCTGGCACAAGGAAATCGTCGACCAGAGCCGTAAAGGCTTCGTCGCCGAAATGATCATCCAGGGTTATCAGGAAAGTGACATCGACTTCTTCGAAGTTGGTGGCGCCTTCGAGATCCCGCTGCATGCCAAGCTGCTGGCCAAGTCAGGCCGCTACGCCGGCATCGTCGCCGCCGGCCTGGTGGTGGACGGTGGCATCTACCGCCACGAGTTCGTCGCCCAATCGGTGATCAGCGGCCTGATGCAGGTTCAGCTGGAAACCGAAGTGCCGGTGTTCTCGGTCGTGCTCACGCCGCATCATTTCCATGCAGGGGAAGAACATCAGAAGTTCTTTTTCGAGCATTTTGTGCACAAGGGCCAGGAAGCGGCGAAGACCTGCGCCGATACGTTGCACAAGACCCGGGCGTTGCGCCGCAGTGAGCAGCGGGCGGTAGCGGTCTAAAAGCCGCTTGAAAAACCTGTGGGAGCAAGCTCGCTCCTACAATGGTTTTGTGAGGACGTTAGATCAGGTTTTCGTCGGTCGCCGGCACGATCAGGATCCCGGCCCGCAAGCCATTCTTGACCTTGGGGTTCGGAAAGATGATCCGGGCACCGTCTTCTTCGATCACCCAGCGGGTCTGGGCGATGTCTTCGGCCAGCACGTAGCCTTTCCCCAATTCCGAGAAGTTCTCGACGTCCGCCGGCAGGTTCAGGCGGAAGCTGTCGCTGTGCTTGATGATTTCCCGGGCGACGCTGAACAGCTGCAGGCCATCGAGCCCTTCATCCAGCTCCGGCTCGTTGCCCTCGATGATCTGTTGCAGGCGGGTTTCCAGCAGGCTGACGTTGACGCCGTCGTTCTGCCCGAATGGCCGGGCCTTGCCCAGTTCCAGGGTGAAGGACTCGGCACCGAGTTGGTCGTAGGTATAGGCGCTGAAGACAATCGACGGTTTGTTCTGCAGCAACACCGCCTCCATGCCCGCGGCGCGCAGGCGCGCCAGCTCACGACGTGAATGGGGACGGCCTTCCTTCCATGGGTACAGGGCGAACTGCTCGATCTTCGAGCCGCGAATCGCGGTGTGCAGGTCGTAATGCAAGCGGCTGCGTTCTGGCCGGCTGAAGAAACTGGCGGCCAAGCGCTCCAGCTCGCAGGCCCGTAGCGCTTCAGAACCGCCGCTCAGCTCGTGACGGCCATTGAACAGGCGGTTGACGTCCTGTTCGACGAAACGCTCACCGCGCCGGATGGCCTCGGGGTTGCCGAACAGGAACAGAATGCGTGCCCGCGGTTTCAAATGACCACGGGCAATGTCATGCAACAAGCGGTCGAGCAACTCGATCGGCGCGGTTTCGTTGCCGTGGATACCGGCCGACAGCAGCAGGTCAAGGCCACTATCCCGGGCTTCGGGCGGCTTGACCTCCAGCGCGCCCTCGCTCAACCAGCGCATCCGTACGCCTTCGACAGTCAGTTGAGTCTTCTCCGCCGGTTCACGGCCAGCGAGGGTCAGTTCAAGCAGTTTGCCGAGGGCGAGCATAGCGCGGTTTCCTTAATGGTCGTGGCCGCAATCCGGGCCATGGACATGGTCATCGTCGCCGACGTCCGCCGGTTCCATTTCCAGTTGCAGGCTGACCAGGTTGGTCGCCAATGGACGCAACAACAGGTTGGCGTATTCCTCGTCCCCTTCCTCGACATCGACACCGATCAGCAACTGACCGCGGCCATCCTGCTGGATCCACAACTCCTTGCCTTGCCACATCACCGCGACGCGGGTGCAGGAGGTTTCCAGTTGGGTGCCGTCGGTGTCTTCAAGGATCAGCTGCAGGGTATCGCTCATGTCTTTACATTCTCGTCTGGGGATAAGGCAACGCGCCCTGCTTTGACTGTAGTCAGGTCGCGCGCGCTTTCAATTGATCTGGAAAGGATAAACCGAGCCAAGTTTAAGGATTTGTGTCAGTTCATCCAGTGCCGCACGGCATTCGAGCAGCAACTGCGGGTCTGCCAGATCGTTTTCGGTCATGCGGTCGCGGTAGTGCCGCTCAACCCATTGGGTCAGCGAATCGTACAGCGACGCGGTCATGATAACCCCTGGGTTGACGGCCGCCAGTTCGGTTTCATTAAGTGCCACGCGCAACCTCAGGCAAGCCGGGCCACCACCGTTCTGCATGCTCTGCTTGAGGTCGAAGACCTTCACTTCGCGGATCACCCCGCCAGCGCCCGTCAGGCCTTGCAGGTATTGCCAGACACGTTCGTTGCTACGGCATTCTTCCGGCACGATCAACAGCATCGAACCGTCGGGACGCGACAGCAACTGGCTATTGAACAGGTAGGAACGCACCGCATCATCGACGGTGACCGCCGAACGCGGTACGCACACCGATTGAAATTTCCCACCGACCTTGGCGAGTTTGCTGCTCAACTCGGCCAGCATCTTGTCGGTCTCGAGAAATGCATCCTCGTGATAGAACAGCACTTCGCCATTGCCCACCGCGATCACGTCGTTGTGGAACACACCCTGATCGATCACCGATGGGTTCTGTTGGGCGTACACCACGCCCTCCTCCCTCAGCCCATGCAGGCGGGCAACGGCCTGGGAAGCTTCCAGGGTCTGGCGCGCCGGGTACTTCTGCGGTGCGGGGTAACGGGTGTCAAAAGCACTGCGACCAAAAACGAAGAACTCGACACCGGCCTCGCCGTAGGCGCGGCAGAAACGGGTGTGGTTGGCCGCGCCTTCGTCACCGAACTGCGCCACCGCCGGCAGGGCGGCGTGGTGGGCGAAGTGTTGCGGGTTGGCGAACATCGCTCCCAGCACGCGACTGGTGGTCGGATGTTCGATGCTGCGGTGGTATTTGCAATTCAGGTTGGCGGCGGTGAAATGCACGCGGCCATCGGCTGTGTCGGCGCTCGGGCTGACCGTGGCGGCGTTGGCCACCCACATGCTGGAGGCCGAGCAACTGGCAACCAGCAGCGGCATCGCTTCCTTCGCGGCCTGCTGGATGACCTGGGCATCGCTGCCGGCAAAGCCCAGCCGGCGCAGGGCCGCCACGTCCGGGCGTTCCTGTGGCGCCAGCACACCTTGCTGGAAACCCATGTCCATCAGCGCTTTCATTTTCGCCAGGCCCTGCAACGCCGCTTCCTTGGGGTTGGAGGACTGTTGGCTGTTGCTCTGGGAGGCGACGTTGCCGTACGAGAGCCCGCCGTAGTTATGGGTCGGCCCCACTAGACCGTCAAAGTTGACTTCATAGGATTTCATCAGCGAGGCTCCACGAGAATCTGTTTTTTTATAGGCATCAATAACAACCGAGTCGCGGCTATCGCGGGCAAGCCTTGCTCCCACAGGCCCGATGCAGGACTTGTGAAAGCAAGCCTTGCTCCCATAGGCCAGGTACAAAACCTGTGGGAGCAAGGCTTGCCCGCGATGGCGGTCTCAAGACATGCGCACGCCGGGGGTCAGGGCAGCCGGCATCACAAGGCTCGGGGTTTCCAGGGAAGCCACCGGGTACGCGCAATAATCTGCAGCGTAATAAGCACTGGCGCGGTGGTTGCCCGAAGCGCCGACACCGCCGAACGGCGCGCTGCTGGCAGCCCCCGTCAGCTGTTTGTTCCAGTTGACGATACCGGCGCGGCTTTGCAGCCAGAACTGCTGGTAACGCTCCTGGGAATCGGACAGCAACCCGGCGGCCAGGCCATACTGAGTATTGTTGGCCTCGGCAATCGCCGCAGGAAAATCCTTGTAACGAATCACCTGCAGCAACGGCCCGAACAACTCTTCGTCAGGACGCTCGGCCACCGCCGTCACGTCCAGGATACCCGGCGTCAGCAACGCCGCCTGGGCCTGGGGTTGGGTCATGGCCAGCAGCGCCACGGCCCCCAGGCCGAGCAAATGGTTTTGCGCGTCCATCAAGGCCTTTGCCGCACCCAGGGAAATCACCGAGCCCATGAACGGCGCCGGTTGCTGGTCGAAGGTACCGACTTCAAGGGTCGAACTGACCGCCACCAGGCGCGCCAGCAAGGCATCGCCCCAGGCGCCTTCCGGCACCAGCAGGCGGCGCGCACAGGTGCAGCGCTGCCCGGCAGAAATGAAAGCGGACTGGATAATGGTGTAGACCGCCGCATCGACGTCCTCGACCTCATCCACCACCAACGGGTTGTTACCGCCCATTTCCAGCGCGAGGATCTTGTCCGGGCGCCCGGAAAATTGTTGGTGCAACAGATTGCCGGTACGGCTGGAGCCCGTGAAAAACAGCCCGTCGATGCCAGGGTTCGCCGCCAGGGCGATGCCGGTTTCCCGCGCGCCTTGCACCAGGTTCAGTACGCCCGCCGGCAGACCGGCCTCGACCCAGCACTTGACCGTCAGTTCGGCGACTTTCGGCGTCAGCTCGCTCGGTTTGAACAACACGCTGTTGCCGGCCAGCAGCGCCGGCACGATGTGGCCGTTGGGCAAATGGCCGGGGAAGTTGTAGGGGCCGAACACCGCCACCACACCGTGGGGCTTGTGGCGCAGCACGGCGGTGGCGTCGCCCAGGGGGCCGCTCTTCTCGCCTGTTCGCTCGCGGTAACTCTGCACCGAGATAGCGACCTTGTTGACCATGCTGGTCACTTCGGTCGCTGCTTCCCACAACGGCTTGCCGGTTTCTTCACCGATGCAATGGGCCAGTTCGTCCGCATGGTTTTTCAGGGCAGCGGCAAAGGCTTCCAGCACCTGGATGCGTTCATCCAGCGAGCGCCGTGCCCAGTCCGGGAACGCCTGGCGCGCGGCCTGCACCGCCGATTCCACTTGCGCGGCGGTGGCACCGTTGCCCGCCCACACCACCTGTTGGGTCACCGGGTTCAACGACTCAAAGAGGTCGCCCTGGCCTTCCAGCCAACTTCCTGCGATGTACAGCGAATTC
Organism: Pseudomonas sp. PF05; assembly: GCF_056521845.1. NCBI lineage: Bacteria > Pseudomonadati > Pseudomonadota > Gammaproteobacteria > Pseudomonadales > Pseudomonadaceae > Pseudomonas > Pseudomonas sp. PF05. Next base: position 134,906 of record NZ_JBWLPW010000004.1, read on the forward strand.
ATTATTTGGACTCCCGAGCGGCAGACAAGGCGACGGCACGTACCTGATCACCGGCGTTGAGTTGAAGACGTTTGGCGGTCAGCGGGTCGACCACCAGGGTGCCTGCAGCCAAGCGCGCCGGTGCCGCGGTGATGCGGCAGTCTTCGCGCTTGCGGTTATGAATGAGGAACGGCGTGGCATCGTCGCCCGGCGTACCGATGGCCAGGACCAGCGCCTGACTGTCGCGAATCGCGCGGATCTTGCCGGTTTCGCACTCCACCGCCGGGCCGGCGTCGAAGATGTCGACGTAACCCTGGTAGCTGAAACCTTCGCTCTTGAGCATCGACAATGCCGGTTCCGTGTCCGGGTGAACCTGGCCGATCACGGCCCGGGCATCTTCAGACAGGAAGCAGGTGTACAGCGGGAACTTGGGCATCAGCTCGGCGATGAACGCCTTGTTGCCCACCCCGGTGAGGTAATCGGCCTGGCTGAATTCCATCTTGAAGAAGTGCCGGCCCAGGCTTTCCCAGAACGGTGACCGCCCATTGTCGTCGGACATGCCGCGCATCTCGGCGATGATCTTGTTGCCGAACAACTGTGGGAATTCGGCAATGAACAACAGCCGCGCCTTGGCCAGCATCCGGCCATTGAGGCCACTGCGGAAATCGGCATGCAGAAACAGCGAGCACAGCTCGGAATTACCGGTCAGGTCGTTAGCCAGGAACAGGGTCGGGATTTCCCGATAGATGTTCAATTCCTGGGAAGCGCTGACCGTCAGGCCGACCCGGAAGTTGTACCAAGGCTCGCGCAACCCCACGGCACCGGCGATGGCGGAAATGCCCACCACGCGACCGTCGTCGTCTTCGAGCACGAACAGGTAGTCCGCGTCACCACGCCCGGCTTCGCCGCGAAAGGTCTTCTCGGCCCAGCCGACCCGATGGGCCAGGCGCTCTTCGTTGGCCGGCAAGGTGGTCAGGCCGGTGCCGGTGCTGCGGGCCAGGGCGATCAGAGCGGGTAAATCGCTGCTGCGTACGGGACGAACGATCATGCTATCTCCTCAAACGGGTCGCTCACGCCACCCGCGAAACTCAGCGGTAAGGCGTTAAACGGCTACCAGGCGCACGCTGGCACCTTCGCCAACGCCCAGGGCTTCGGCCGCTTCCATGTCCAGGGTCACCGGTTTGCCCGGCGCGTAGTCGAGCTCGAGCAGCACGGCGCGGTAATCCTGCAATTGGGCATTGGCCACCAGGTATTGGCGCCCGGCACCCTTGACCGGTTCGCCGATCTTGACCGGCACCACACGGCTCTGGGCAATCGAGCGAATGCCCGAGACACGAGCATGCAGGGTCGGGCCGCCGTCGAAGATGTCGATGTAGTGATCGGTCTCGAAACCCTCGCGCATCAAGATGTCGAAGGTGATCTGCGCCCGCGGATGGACCTGGCCCATGGCTTCCTGGGCGGCGTCCGGCAGCAGCGGCACGTAGATCGGGTAATGGGGCATCAGCTCGGCGAGAAAAGTACGGCTTTTCAGCCCGCACAAGCGCTCGGCGGCGGCGTAGTTGAGGTCGAAGAAGTTGCGACCGATAGCGTCCCAGAACGGCGAGTCGCCATGCTCATCGCTGTAGCCGACGATCTCGGTCACCACCGAATCGGCAAACCGCTCCGGATGACTGGCGACGAACAGCAGGCGCCCGCGGGAATTGAGTTCCGACCACGGCGAGCCCACCAATTCCGGCACCACGTAGAAGCTGGTCAGCAGGCTGTTACCGGTCAGGTCGTGGCACTGGGAGAGCACGTGGATCTTGTTGTGGATCTTCAGCTCACGGGAGGCGTGAACGAAGGTCTCGTTGCGAAAGCTGTAGAACGGTTCGGAATAACCGGCCGAAGCGACGATGGCCGAACAGCCCACCAACTTGCCGGTCGCGGTGTCTTCAAGGACGAAGAAATAACTCTCTTCACCGTTGAAGCTGACTTCGGCGGCGAACGAGGCTTCGCTTGCGGCGATCTTGTCGCTCAGGCGTTCCACGTCATCCGGCAAGGAAGTGACACCGATCGGACTGTCCGCAGCCAGACGCTGTACCTCGCCCAGATCAGCCATTTGCGCAGGGCGCATCACCAGCATGGTGTCACTCCTTAACTTGAAATAAATGGGTCGACCACTGGGTCGATACACAGAGAAAAAATACCGGGACCAACTTCCCTACAGACTCAAATGTGGGAGCGGGTTTGTGGGAGCAAAGCTTGTGGGAGCAAGGCTTGCCCGCGATGCAGGCGACGCGGTCCTTGGTGAACTGAGGAACCCGCATCGCGAGCAAGCCTTGCTCCCACAAACCCGCTCCTACACAAGCCCGGCTCCCACACTGGAGCCGGTCAAGGCTCAAATCAGGCTTGCGTCAACTTCGCCGCAGCCCGCTCGAAGCGGTCCAGGCCTTCGTCGATGTCGGCGTCTTCCACCACCAGGCTCGGAGCAAAGCGAATCACGTCCGGGCCGGCTTGCAGGATCATCAGGCCTTCCTGTTCGGCGGCGTTGAAGATGTCCTTGGCCTTGCCTTTCCAGGCGTCGTTCAACACGCAGCCGATCAGCAGGCCCAGGCCGCGCACTTGGGTGAACAGGCCGTACTTCTCGCCGATCTGCTCCAGGCGAACCTTGAACTTGTGATGCTTGGCTTTGACACCCGCGAGCACTTCAGGGGTATTGACCACATCGATCACCGCTTCACCCACCGCGCACGCCAGCGGGTTGCCGCCGTAGGTGGTGCCGTGGGTGCCGACGACCAGGTGCTTGGCCAGCGCTTCGGTGGTAAGCATCGCCGCGATCGGGAAACCACCGCCCAGGCTCTTGGCGCTGGTGAGGATGTCGGGGACCACGCCGTAATGCATGTAGGCGAACAGATGACCGCTACGGCCCATGCCGGTCTGCACTTCGTCGAACACCAGCAATGCGTCGTGGGCATTGCACAGGTCGCGGGCGCCTTGCAGGTAGGCCTGCTCGGCCGGCAGCACACCGCCCTCGCCCTGGATCGGCTCCAGCACCACGGCGCAGGTCTTGTCCGAAATGGCGGCTTTCAAAGCGGCCAGGTCGTTGTAAGGAACGTGGGTGATGCCGGTAATTTTAGGTCCGAAGCCATCGGAGTACTTCGACTGCCCGCCAACGTTGACGGTGAACAGGGTGCGACCGTGGAAGCTATTGAGCGCGGCAATGATTTCGTATTTTTCGCTGCCGAAACGATCGAACGCGACGCGACGGGCCAGCTTGAAGGCGGCCTCGTTGGCTTCGGCGCCGGAGTTGCAGAAGAACGCGCGCTCGGCAAAGGTTGCGTTGACCAGCTTATGGGCCAGGCGCAGGGCCGGTTCGTTGGTGAAGACGTTGGACACGTGCCACAGCTTGTGGGCCTGCTCGGTCAGTGCGCCGACCAGTGCCGGGTGGGCATGGCCCAATACGTTGACTGCAATACCGCCAGCAAAGTCGATCAACTCACGACCGGATTGGTCCCATACGCGGGAACCGGCGCCACGCACAGGTATGAAGGCTGCAGGTGCATAGTTGGGAACCATAACCTGGTCGAAATCGGCGCGTTGTACCGCGGCTTGCTCAACGGACATCGGAGTCTCCTGATGAGGAACACCCGCCTGGAACTGGCGGGCTTGGTAAGGATTGTAAGGACAGTTTTCAGCCCGGCCTTGCCGCCAAGCGACAACTTCTTATAGCGCCAACCCACGTTTTTCGCGGGTTTACGGCAATGCGACAAATAGCGTCGCAAAGGCGCAGTTTAAACGTTGTCGGTATATTTGAGGGGCTGGCTTCTACATTTCCCTCGGCCATGCAAAACACTTGTGGCGAGGGGACTTATCTGTGGGAGCAAAGCTTGCTCGCGATACAGGCGCCTCGGTTCACCAAGGACCGCATCGCCTGCATCGCGGGCAAGCCTTGCTCCCACAGAAGCGTGTTGTGCCACTTAGCCGCGCTCGGACGGCACCGACGACAATTCGAACGGGCTGCTGCTGCGTCGCTGGTTGCGGTCTTCCCGCGGCGTGGCGCCGAAGAAGTTGCGGTAGGCGCTGGAGAAGTGCGGCCCCGAGGAGAAGCCGCAGGACAGGCCGATCTGGATGATGGATTTGCTGGTCTGCATCAGCATCTGCCGGGCCTTGTTCAGGCGCAGCTCCAGGTAATACTGGCTGGGCACGCGGTTGAGGTATTGCTTGAAGATCCGCTCCAGTTGCCGACGGGATACACAGACATGCTGGGCGATCTCGTCGGTGGTCAGCGGCTCTTCGATGTTGGCTTCCATCAGCAGCACCGCCTGGGTGAGCTTTGGATGGCTGGAGCCAAGGCGGTTCTGCAACGGGATGCGCTGACGCTCGCCACCCTCGCGAATGCGCTCGACCACCAATTCTTCCGACACCGCACCGGCCAGTTCCGCGCCGTGATCGCGAGCCAGCACCGCCAGCAACAGGTCGAGCACCGACATGCCACCGCAAGCGCTCAGGCGATCGCGGTCCCAGTCAAACAGATGGCTGGTAGCGATGACCTTGGGGAAGCGCTCGGAGAAATCGTCCTGCCAGCGCCAATGCACGGCGGCACGGTAACCGTCGAGCAAACCCAGTTGGGCCAAGGGATAGACACCGGCAGACAAACCGCCGATCACACAACCGGCACGCACCAGTTGCTTGAGGGCGCCGCTAAGGGGCGAGGCCAGCGCAGCCGGCGGCTCATCGGCCAGCAAAAACAGCTTCTGGAAGCCTTCGAGCTTGCCCGCCCAAGGCTCGCCCGGCAGCTGCCAGGCACCGTCGGCCGGCGGTTCGGCCTGCAAGAACGACAGCTCGTAGACCACATCCGGATGCACCCGTTGAGCAACACGCAAGGCCTCCTCGGCCAGCGCCAGCGTCAAGGCTTTAGTGCTGGGCCAAATCAGGAAACCTATTCGATGGGCAGTCATGGCGGGCGATCCGAAGCGAAAACAGTGTTAAAGCCAAAAGCGGCTGCAACCAAATTAGACCATCTGGCGCGCGGTGCGCAGCATGACCCAAATCAGGTGCGTAACGGGAGCGATTACTTGAGGCTGCCCGACAGAAATTGTTGCAGGCGCTCGGATTGCGGGTTGACCAGCACTTCGCGCGGGTTGCCGCTTTCTTCGACGATGCCCTTGTGCAAAAACACCAGCTGGTTCGACACTTCACGGGCAAAGCCCATTTCGTGGGTTACCACCACCATGGTCCGGCCTTCCAGGGCCAGGGCCTGCATCACCTTGAGCACGTCGCCTACCAGCTCCGGGTCCAGCGCCGAGGTCGGTTCGTCGAACAGCATCACCTCCGGCTCCATCGCCAGCGCACGGGCAATCGCCACACGCTGCTGCTCGCCGCCGGACATATGGCCCGGATAGGCGTCCTTGCGATGGGCCACGCCGACCTTGTTCAAGTAGTGCTCGGCTTTCTCCCGCGCTTCAGCCTTGGCCACGCCCAGCACATGCACCGGCGCTTCCATGATGTTTTCCAGCGCAGTCATGTGGGACCACAGGTTGAAATGCTGGAACACCATCGACAGCCGCGAACGCATGCGCTGCAGTTGCTTGGGGTCTGCGGCCTTCAACGCGCCATCCTTGCCGGCAACCAGTTTCAGCTCTTCGTTGTTGAGCAGGATCTTGCCAGCGTGAGGTTGCTCGAGCAGGTTGATGCAACGCAGGAAAGTACTCTTGCCGGAGCCACTGGAGCCAATGATGCTGATCACATCGCCGGCGGCGGCCTTCAGGGACACGCCCTTGAGCACTTCGTGACTGCCATAGCGTTTATGCAGGTCTTGGACTTCAAGCTTGTACATGCGGTCGGTTCTCACAAAACGTCAGTCGTTGAGCAGTCGATCGGATCGATGCGTTATCAGTGCTTGCGCGGGGCCAGGTAACCCAGCCAGCGGCGCTCGGCCAGTTTGAACAGGCGCACCAGGATGAAGGTCAGGCACAGGTAGAAAACGCCGGCCGTGATGTAGGCCTCGAACGGCAAGTAGTACTGCGCGTTCACCGTGCGCGCGGCACCGGTGATGTCGATCAGGGTCACGATGGAGGCCAGGCTGGTGGTCTGCAACATCATGATCACTTCGTTGCTGTATTGCGGCAGCGCCCGACGCAAGGCCGATGGCAGCAGGATCCGGCGATACAGTTTGTAGCGCGACATGCCCATGGCCTTGGCCGCTTCGATCTCACCGTTGGGCGTGGCCCGCAAGCTGCCAGCGATGATTTCGGCGGTGTAGGCACTGGTGTTGATGGCGAACGCCAGGCACGCACAGAAGGTCGCGCTGGACAGCCACGGCCAGAGGAAGCTTTCGCGCACGCTGACGAACTGCGCCAGCCCGTAATAGATCAGGAACAGCTGCACCAGCATCGGCGTGCCGCGGATCACGTAGGTGTAGAGCCAGGCCGTCATGTTGACGACCGGCTGCTTGGACACCCGCATCAGCCCCAGGGGCAACGCCGCCAACAGGCCGAAGAACAGCGACAGGGCCAACAGCTTCAGGGTGGTCAGCAAGCCACTGAAATACAGCGGCAAGGCTTCATAGATGACGTTGTAGTCGAAGATCATAGATCAGCCGCCCTTACGCCTACCGAGTAGCGCTTCTCAAGGTGACGCAATGCCAGCAACGAGACACTGGTGATCACCAGGTACATCGCCGCCACTGCGAGGAAGAAGGTGAAAGGCTCGCGCGTGGCATCCGCCGCCTGCTTGGCCTTGAACATCATGTCTTGCAGGCCCACCACCGAAATCAGCGCGGTGGCCTTGGTCAGCACCAGCCAGTTGTTGGTGAAGCCCGGGATAGCCAGGCGAATCATCTGCGGCACCAGCACCCGGAAAAACACCTGGAACCCGTTCATGCCGTACGCCATGCCCGCCTCGGCCTGCCCCTTGGGGATCGCCATGAAGGCACCGCGGAAGGTTTCCGACAGGTAGGCACCGAAGATGAAGCCCAGGGTGCCGATACCGGCCGCCAATGGGTTCAGGTCAATGTAGTCGTCGTAGCCGAGCATCGGCGCCACGCGGTTGAGCAGGTCCTGGCCGCCGTAGAAAATCAACAGGATCAACACCAGATCGGGAATGCCGCGGATGACTGTGGCATACAGGTCGCCCAGCCACGCCAGCCAGCGTACCGGAGAGAGGCGCAACGCAACGCCGATCAACCCCAGGACGATGGCCAGGGCCATGGACGACAAGGCGAGCTCAAGCGTCAACCATGCGCCATCGAGGATGACAGCCCCGTAGCCTTTCAACATGATTCAGGTCCTCGAAAGTGGGATGAAAAAATGGCGCAAACCGCAGAGATCCTGTTGCTTGCGCCATTTCGCACGAGTGGCGGGACGTCGTTACTTGCCGTAGATGTCGAAAGCGAAGTATTTGTCCTGGATTTGCTTGTACTTGCCATTCTCGCGGATGGCGGTGATCGCGCCATTGATCTTGTCTTTCAGGGCATCACCCTTGCGAACCGCGATACCGATACCGTCGCCGAAGTATTTCTCGTCGGTAAAGGCTGGACCTACAAATGCAAAGCCCTTGCCGGCATCGGTCTTGAGGAAGCCGTCATCCAACAGCGTAGCGTCTGCCACGGTGCCGTCGAGGCGGCCGGCGGCCACGTCCAGGTAGATCTCGTTCTGCGAACCGTACGGCTTGATCTCGGCGCCCAGCGGGGTCAGGACTTCACGGGCGAAACGCTCGTGGATCGAACCGCGCTGCACGCCGATGTTCTTGCCCTTGAGCTCGGCCAGGCTGTCGCTGACCTGGGTACCAGCCTTCATCACCAGACGAGCCGGGGTGTTGTAGTACTTGTTGGTGAAATCAACCGACTTCTTGCGATCTTCAGTGATCGACATGGAGGACAGGATCGCGTCGATCTTGCGAACCTTGAGCGCCGGGATCAGGCCGTCGAACTCTTGCTCGACCCACACGCACTTGACCTTCATCTCTTCGCACAGCGCATTGCCGATGTCGTAGTCGAAACCGACGATGCTGCCATCCGGGGCTTTCGAGGCGAACGGAGGGTAGGCCGCTTCGATACCAATCTTCAGGGGCTTCTCATCAGCGAAAGTCGGCAGGGACAGCACGGACAGTGCCAGGGCGCCAAGCAGCACAAGTTTCTTCATCTTGGAACTCCATCGGTAAAGGGCAAAAACGGCAGAGTGAGCAACAGCCCAATATGCGAATGGTGAAACGAACTTTGGTGCTGCGTCCTAGGAAGCTCACGATTATTTCAACGCAAGCCACGACGAGCGAGTGATCGGCATTCTAACGACAGGCCCGAAGTCGATATTTCTTCAATGCGACAACAAATTACAGAAGCACCGAGAAAGCGGTTCGAGCGCATTGACAGCCCAGCAAATTCATGCAAGAGCAAAAGAAGGGAAACCGATCTATGCTGCAAATAGCGGGCCCATTATTCGCAAACCCTTCTAATCCGGCAAGCACAGCGTGTCGGCTTATTTCAGGAGACGCCTGGCGCCGCTCTGTAACGGGGCTTGGCGTTTCACATCGCCCCGTTGTGGCGCCTTTGGTTACACATTTCGAAAAACCGGTAACGTTCAGACACCTCCTACTTTAAACGCCGATATTTATTCGCAGATTGCTCCAGACTCGCTGAGTTGTGGGAGCAAAGCTTGCCCGCGATGCAGGCGCCTCGGTTTCTGAAGGACCGCATCGCCTGCATCGCGGGCAAGCCTTGCTCCCACAAATCGGGAATAAATCCCTCTCCCCAAGGGGCCACGCCGCACCCATAAAAAAGCCCCGCTCGGCACTGCCGGGCGGGGCTTTCGGTTTTACGGGTTACCGTCAGGCAACGTTCATGGTCTTGTGCGTCTCGATCAGATGCGCCACCACGCTCGGGTCGGCCAGGGTGGAGATATCACCCAACCCGTCGTACTCCGCCGTGGCGATCTTGCGCAGGATGCGGCGCATGATCTTGCCGGAACGGGTTTTCGGCAGCCCCGGCGCCCACTGGATCACGTCCGGCGAAGCAATAGGACCGATCTCCTTGCGCACCCAGTTCTTCAGCTCCAGGCGCAGGGCCTCGCTGGTTTCTTCGCCGGCATTGAGGGTGACATAAACATAGATGCCCTGCCCCTTGATGTCGTGCGGCACACCCACCACCGCCGCTTCGGCGACTTTCGGGTGGGCGACCATGGCGCTCTCGATCTCTGCCGTACCCATGCGGTGGCCGGACACGTTGAGCACGTCATCCACCCGACCGGTGATCCAGTAGTAGCCATCCTCGTCGCGACGCGCACCGTCACCGGTGAAGTACATGCCACTGAAAGTCTTGAAGTAGGTGTCGACAAAACGGTCATGGTCGCCGTATAGCGTACGCGCCTGGCCCGGCCACGAATCGAGGATCACCAGGTTGCCTTCGGCGGCGCCTTCGATCAGGTTGCCCAGGTTGTCCACCAACGCCGGCACCACACCGAAGAACGGACGCGTGGCCGAACCTGGCTTCAACGCCGTGGCGCCTGGCAACGGGCTGATCAGCACGCCACCGGTTTCGGTCTGCCACCAAGTGTCGACGATCGGGCAACGTTCCTTGCCAACATTCTTGTAGTACCAGTCCCAGGCTTCCGGGTTGATCGGCTCGCCCACCGAACCCAACAGGTGCAGGCTGCTGCCGTCAGCACCTTCGACGGCGGCGGTGCCCGAAGCCATCATCGCGCGGATGGCGGTCGGCGCGGTGTAGAGGATGTTGACCTTGTGCTTGTCGATAACCTTGGCCACCCGAGTAATGTCCGGGTAGTTCGGCACGCCTTCGAACAGCAGCGTGGTCGCGCCATTGGCCAACGGGCCGTAGACGATATAGCTGTGGCCGGTGACCCAACCTACGTCGGCGGTGCACCAGTAGACCTCGCCAGGCTTGTAGTCGAACACCCGCTCATGGGTCAGCGCCGCGTACAACAAGTAGCCGGCCGTGGTGTGCTGCACGCCCTTGGGCTTGCCGGTGGAACCGGAGGTGTAGAGGATGAACAGCGCTTCCTCGGCGCCCATTTCCTTCGGCGCGCAAACGGTGCCGGCCACTTTCATCAGGTCTTCGTACCAGATGTCGCGGTGCGGGTTCCACTTGATGTTGCCAGCCGTGCGCTTGCACACGATGACTTTCTGGATGCTGCTGGTTTCCGGGTTGGTCAGCGCGTCATCGACGTTGGCCTTGAGCGGGATCTTCTTGCCGGCGCGAACGCCTTCGTCGGCGGTGATCACCACTTTGGATTTGCAGTCGATGATCCGGCCGGCCAGCGCTTCCGGCGAGAAACCGCCGAACACCACCGAGTGAATCGCACCGATCCGGGCACAGGCCAGCATGGCGACCACGGCTTCAGGGATCATCGGCATGTAGATGGTCACCACGTCGCCGCGGTGCACGTCCTGGCCACGCAGGGCGTTGGCGAACTTGCAGACTTCCTCATGCAGTTCGCGATAGGTGATGTTGCGACTCTCGGCCGGGTCATCGCCCTCCCAGATAATCGCAATTTGATCGCCGCGCTCGGCCAGGTGACGGTCGAGGCAGTTGTAGGAAACGTTCAAGGTGCCGTCGGCGAACCACTTGATGTCGACATGGTGATCGTCGAAGGACGTCTGCTTCACCGCGGTGAAAGGCTTGATCCAATCGAGGCGCTTGGCCTGCTCGCGCCAGAAACCGTCGGGGTTGACGACCGATTGCTGGTACATGGCCTTGTAGGTCGCCTCGTCAGTCAGCGTATTGGCCGCAACCTCGGGACGAACGGGATACACAGAAGCCGCACTCATCTTTCTTACCTCGGTGAATAGTTGTTTTTGTATGATCCCGTTGTAGCCCGGGGCGGGCCTATAGAACCATTCGACGATGGTAGTAACAAGTCCCTACAAAATGTCGGTACTAACGTGCAAGCCTCTGCCTGCCGGCATTTTCCTGTGTAAGAGCCGAGCCTGTGGGAGCCGAGTCAGTGGGAGCCGAGCTTGCTCGCGATGACGGCAGCACATCCAACATAGATGCACAGCCCCCCATCTGCAGCGATTATTACCAGATCAACCAACAGTGTTTATCAAAACCACGGCTTTTTGCGCCCACCCTCACCTTCTAAAATCCACCTCGCCAACCGGCAAACACGATTAGCGCAACACAGCCCCCACGAAGGCCGTTAATCAAACTTCCAAAATCAGCTCCACACGCAACCCTAAAAAGGTTGCGTGACCCCACTCGACCTCAAGAAAGGTGAATTAGATGAAAGCTTTATGGGTTCTGGTCCTCGGCAGCCTTTGCGCCACCGCGATGGCAGACGAGGCCCCGACCGATGCTGCACAGCAAAAACCGGCCATTGAGGAGTACACCTACTCCACCCACTTGGACATCGCCAAAGTCATCTCCATGAGCGAGATCCCGAACGTCTGCGAAGTGGTCCCGGCGAAGATGGAATATGAAGATTCAAAAGGCCAGCGCCACATCCTGCGCTACAGCATCATGGGCAACGGCTGCTCCAACGGCTGATTGACTTAATAAAGGAATTTGGAGCAACCACCATGAAAACCAACCTGATCCTGGCCTTGACCCTGTCCGTACTGGCCGCCAATACCTTCGCCGCCGACGGGTTTGATCGCACTGGCTCCGCCGTCGCCGAAGACGGTTACGACCACACCGGCTCCGCTACCGTCGCAGAGGACGGCTACAGCCGCACCGGCTCTGCTACCGTTGCCGCCGATGGCTACGATCGCACCCGTTCAGCCCGCATCGGCTGATCATTACTGACATTTTCCATGGCCCGGTTTCGATCGGGCCTGGTTGTGTCTGGAACCGCCGAAAACCCTCCACAAACACAACATGTAGTGCAAAACCGCAAAAACCGCTGGTTTTTTGATCAAAAAAAACCGCGATCCGCTCCATGCAAAAAAAATCTTCAGCGGCCAAAGCCTTGTAAACCCTCGCTCCCACGCGGATATGCCGCCCGCGCCCCCTTCTGTGAGCTATTTCGTCGCAGCACGTAGGCAAAAAAGTCCTTATAATGCCGCCTTAAACGGGCCTGCAATATTCCCTTACAGGGGATCACGCCAACCTGGAGCCCACGCAGAGGCCAATCGCCTCCTCGCGTTCACAGCCGCTCCGGAATGACCCGTACATTTTTCTGTTTATTGCCTGCGTCAGCTGCTGCAACAAACGATTTTTCCAAGATCCACCGCGGCCAGTAGGCCTTCATCGGGCATCTGGCCCTCACGCAGGAGACGACACGTCATGCTGAGCTGGGACGAATTCGACAAAGAAGACGGCGAAGTTGCTGTAAAAGGCGCCAACGCCGGCCACGCTTCTGAAGCCAACATGGACCGCCTCGACAGCGCCGGCGGTGCCGCCGCCCTCGAAGCCCGGGCCGTGACGGCCAGCGACTCGGCCGCGATCATTCGCGCCAAGGCCGCCCTCGACAAACTCGACGTTGCCGAAGGCCTCGCCGAACTCGAAGGCGCCTCCGCCCGTGTCGCCGTCGATGAAAAGCGCATGATCAACTGCCGCGCGGACCTCAACCAGCTCGTGCCATTCAAATACGACTGGGCCTGGCAGAAGTACCTGGACGGCTGCGCAAACCACTGGATGCCGCAAGAAGTCAACATGACCGCCGACATCGCCCTCTGGAAAAACCCGGAAGGCCTGACCGACGACGAGCGCCGCATCGTGATGCGCAACCTGGGCTTCTTCTCCACCGCCGACTCCCTGGTTGCCAACAACCTGGTCCTGGCCGTGTACCGCCTGATCACCAACCCGGAATGCCGCCAGTACATCCTGCGCCAGGCGTTCGAAGAGGCGATCCACACCCACGCCTACCAGTACTGCATCGAATCGCTGGCCATGGATGAAGGCGAGATCTTCAACATGTACCACGAGATCCCATCGGTCGCGAAAAAAGCCGCCTGGGGCCTGAAATACACCCGTTCGATCTCCGATCCGAAGTTCGAAACCGGCACCCCGGACACCGACAAAGAGTTGCTGCGCAACCTGATCGCTTACTACTGCGTCCTGGAAGGCATCTTCTTCTACTGCGGCTTCACCCAGATCCTTTCCATGGGCCGCCGCAACAAAATGACCGGCGTCGCCGAGCAGTTCCAGTACATCCTGCGCGACGAATCCATGCACCTGAACTTCGGCATCGACGTGATCAACCAGATCAAAATCGAAAACCCACACCTGTGGGATGCCGAGATGAAGGAAGAAGCGACCCAGATGATCCTGCAAGGGACCCAACTGGAGATCGAATACGCCCGCGACACCATGCCTCGCGGCGTGCTGGGCATGAACGCGGCGATGATGGAGGACTACCTCAAGTTCATCGCTAACCGTCGTTTGTCGCAGATTGGGTTGAAGGAAGAGTATCCAGGTACGACTAACCCGTTCCCTTGGATGAGCGAGATCATGGACTTGAAGAAAGAGAAGAACTTCTTTGAGACGCGCGTGATTGAGTATCAGACCGGTGGGGCTTTGAGCTGGGATTGATCCGAAAGAAAAATCCTAGGCTCCACGCATAACTAAAAACCCCGTGAAAACGGGGTTTTTGTATTTCTACAGGACCAAAACTGCGTTTAACTCTGGGACCGGCACACTACCTTTACCCTACGAAAAACTCAGAATCTTTCCGCATTGACGCCGTATCGTCTCGTTACCTATCTTAGTCACAGGTGCCTAAGAAACGCCCAACGTAGTAGCTAATCGCCAAACATAGAACCGCGTACTGTCTAAGGACATTAGTCATTCTGTGCAGGGCAATAGCTTGTTGGGATTTTTCTTGCATCCTCTACGTCGGGCTCGCGCCGCTAACCTTCGAACGTAGAGGTGGTTATGCCCACAAGAACGCTGCTCTGCTCTCCGTATACCTCGGAGACCCATCATGCCTGATGCTTACATTCCGGCGGTTTTCACCCGTCACAACCTCCATCTGCATACCCTCTTGGTTGAAAACCAAGCTTGGTTCAGTGCCTCAGATTTGGGTCGCTTTATGAGCAAGCACCTTGATGAGCGCATGACACGCAAGCTTGACCCTGATCAGCGCCGGATGATGCTCGTGCATGTCCACGGTTTGACTGAAGAGCGTCTGATGCTGAGCGAGTCGGGCGTCTATGCATTGCTGGTTTATCACTACTGCCCTGAGTATCGATTGCTGCGTGAGTGGATCACGCATCAGATAGTGCCAACCCTGCGGGATGAGCGCCACTCGCATAAGGTGGAGCGGCCTACGTTGAGCGTGTTGGATTGGCCAAAGATGTCGCTCTGCATGTTGCACTGGCAGGATGAGCCATGGATTCGCTTGCGGGATATGCCGGCGGTGCTGGTGGATGATCCGTTTAGTCAGCATGAATCCTGGTGGCGGAGAGCTTCTCGTATTTTGCGAGGGTTCTGAGATTCAATCGGAAGCCGTCGTCCGTGTTCGGGCGGCGGTTTTTTGTTGGGAATATTGAATTGGGGCTGCTGCGCAGCCCAGCGGGAGCAAGCTCCCTCGCCACAGGTGTCAAGTCACAGATTGGTGTAGTGCTTGGTTGCTGCGTTGTTTTGAAGATCGCGGGGGGCCCACGCTTTGGCAGTGTGGAATAGTGGTTGCGGGAAACGCCCAGTTTTTGTTGGACGAAAAAGGACATATGGGGATATGCAATGACGAAAGAAATCAAAAGTGAGGCCTTCGAATCGATTCACAGCTCGGCCGAAGCGCTGCTGAAAATCGGCGCTATCGACAAGGCCACTATGCGAGAGTTTGACGAGGCCTGCATGGCTGAGGTGCCTACTGAAATCTCAGATCAGGAAGACTCGTCTGCACTCAGAGCCGGCCCTCAAAACCATCGATGATGTCCTCGGGGGTGCGGTCGAAATCCGCCGACATCCGAATCTTCCCCTTCAACCGCCCAGGCTTGCGCGCCTCCAGATAAGGCTTGCCGGTCTTGGTGATCACCACTCTAATGATTTCCCTGCGCCGTTCACCGATGCTCTCTTTCATAGAAGTTTCCCATTTACTGCTTCCGGCAATATATTGCCGGTTATCTGAAAGGTTGAGCTATAACCGGCATTATGATACCGATTTATCCGAGTTTGGGGCCGTAAAACCGGGGCTGCTACGCAGCCCAGCGGGGATAAATCCCCTCGCCACAGGTTGGTGTCAGGGCGCCGATAGGTGGCAGGTTTGATGGCGGGGTTGGTTTTGGGAATCGCGAGCAGGCTCGCTCCCACAGGGGGTTTGTGGTGTGTTGAAACTTTGGGTGCAGCCCGCCGCGTCCTTCGGTATTAATACACTTCCTCTCATGGACCCGAGCCCCGATGAAATTCGACACCGCCTACTGCCTCAGCCTCGATGCCAAGCTTTCGATCTATGACGTTCGGGATCTGAATTTCGACGAGACCATGGCCTTCGATTCGGCCAAGGAGCGCTTTCAGTGCCCCAACGATGCCTGTCGGGCGGCGTTTGATGAGGACAATCGGCTGACGACGTTCAACGCCAAGAACGTCAATTACATCCGCACGCCACATTTCAAGAATCAACCAACGACCCAGCATATCGAGGGCTGCCCTTACGTCAGTCCGAAAACGCCGGGGTTGGGTGCGCAGAGTGGCGAGGCGGAAACGGATGACGACCGCGAGGAGCATTTTCCGTCGGAGCTGTTGCTGACTCGACGTCAGTACGTGCGTAAACCGTCCGATCCGTCGAAGGACGTTGAAGCAGCGACTCGGCCTACGTCCCCCTCCGTATCGTCCCATGGTGATGACGCCCACTCCGCCCATGATTCGACACCCGACAAGACCAGCGTCTTCGCCCACCCGGTGGAGTGTTTTGTGTCGAACTTCACAGACAAGGACCTGCTCAAGCGCAAGCTGTTGAAGATTGGCGAGCACACCGCGCCCTATGGATCGTTCTTCAAGAAGATCGAGTACTTGCAGGACAACAAGGGCTTGATTTACTGGGGCAAGATCAAGGAGATAAAGGATTACACGCAAAGCTTTCGCATCGATTTCGAAGCAAAGATCTGGTTCAAGCAACCGGACGAGGCGAAGAAGAAGCCCTACTCGGTCAACGTTTACCTGAGCAAGAAGCTGATCGACAACTACCGCAAGCGCAAGGCGTTCCTGGCAGAGATCAAGCATGCCGTCGACAGCGATGCGCCGTTGTATTGCTTCTTTTATGGCGTGACGCCGGAGTTGAAACAGGTGCCGAGCAAGAAGAACCCCGAAGAAACGTTCGGGGTGTTCAGTGCCAATATCGAGAACCTGGATCACTTCATTGTTCGGGAGGCGCCGGGGTTGGTAGGTAAATAGCAACCCTATCCCAGCGACATTCCGCCCATTACCACCAGCAATAACCCCACATACACCCACGCATGCAACCGATCGGGTATCCGCCCGATCCACGGCGTTGCCAGACGAATCCCCACTAACGCGCCGAGTGTCAGCACAGCGAAGGCCATCAAGTCGACGTAACCCACAAACCACTGCCCCAAATCAAACTCGGTAAACCCGGCCATGGCCATGTAGGTCAGTGTCCCGGCCACCGCAACCGGCAAACTCAACGGGTTAGCCATGGACGTCGCGCGCGACATGTTCAACCCGCAACGGCGCAATAATGGCACCGTCATGACACTGCCACCCACGCCCAGAAAAGTGGCAATGGCGCCGATGCTGATCCCGCCTGCTGAGACCTCTGCCCTGCCCAATCGCCGTGGGATTACAGCGCCAGACTGTGTCAGAAAACCGCGTCTGAACAAGCAGTCCAGAATGGTCACGCCTAGATAAACGATGAAGGCATAGCGAATGATTTCGCTACTCGCCCACATCGCGGCAACGGCGCCGACAATAGCGCCCAGGCCGATGAAGCCGCCCAACGGCCACACGTAGTGGCGAATGAGGTTACCGGCACGGTAATGCTTGGCGGTGGCGATCAGCGCGTTGACGATCATCACGCAGGTCGAGGTGGCCACGGCGATGTGCATCGCCGATTGGCCGATAGGGTCGTCAGCGCCGTGGCTGGCGGTGAGCATGCGGTATAGCAAGGGCACCACAACGAATCCGCCGCCGAAGCCGAACAACACAGCCGTCACACCACTCAAGCAGCCGAAGCAGGCAAGCAATACATAGAACATCGAGGAGAATCCGTGGAATAGGAGGCGCCCACGATAGGTCAGCGAAGCTTGGCCCGCTGTAGCAAACAGGCCAATAATGTTCGCGTTTACGCCAGACACGAGTGGCTCATCGATGCGCAACACTTCGATCGATTTATTGGATGCGACACCCAGGGCCGTGGTTGCCATTGGCACCGATTACGCTCACGGACAAGTGTTGCCATCGCATCGCCATCGCCGCGCGCAGTTGCTCTATGGCGCCACCGGGGTGATGCAGGTCAGCACGGCGGACGGCAATTGGGTGGTGCCGCCGCAACGGGCAGTGTGGATCCCGCCCGGGGTTGCCCATGAGGTGCTGATGCTGGGCGTCAGCACTCGAAGTTTGTATATCGAACCGGCTGTGGTAACGGCCATGGACGCCCGTTGCCAGGTCATCAGCGTGTCACCCCTGATGCGCCAGTTGCTGATGGAAGCCGTGGAGCTTGCGCTGGACTACGACGAGGTTGGACGCGATGGCGCGTTGATCGATCTGCTGCTGCACGAACTGCTGCGCAGCGCCCATCTGCCGTTGCACCTTCCACTGCCCCAAGACCCGGGCCTGCTCGGCCTGTGCCAGGCATTTCTGAAACGCCCGGACGCCCACGTCTCGCCCGTGCAATGGGCGGCGCAGTTGCATATCAGCTTGCGCTCATTCAATCGCCTGTTCAGCCAGCAAACCGGGTTGAGTTTCAGTCGATGGCGACAACAAGCCTGCGTGATGTCGGCATTGTCCCGATTGGCCATCGGCAACTCAGTGACCCGAATCGCCCTGGACCTGGGCTACGACAGCCCTGCGGCTTTCTCCACGATGTTTCGTCGCGTACTGGGCCACGCCCCGAGCGCCTGGCTGGAGAAGACCGCCGGTCATTGATCAAAAAAATGAGATTGATCGGGATTCAAAACAACTGTACAAAAACACAGTGTTTTTTTAATCCCACAGCTTTGGAGCCCCCCATGGCCTCTCTTGCAATCAAAACCACCCTGGAACGCATCGCTGTCTATCAATTCACCCCTGCTCACAGTGCACAGGCGCGCGCCATGCTGGGCTGGAGCGTCGAGGAGCTGTCCCGCCAATCCGGTGTCTCGGTCCAGGCCATCCGCCGCTTCGAGGCCGGAGGCGAGTTGCTCGATGTGACTCGCCTGGCCCTGGCGTTTCGCCTGGAGGCCGAAGGCCTGGTGTTCTTCCCCGGCTTCGCACCGGGGCGCGGCATGAACATCAAGGGCGCGACGCCGGACCCGATGGGGCGCTCCGATTACGCGATGATTGAATAACGACAATCCTGTGAGTGCTAGGCGATACCAGCCTGGTCCTGGTACGCCGAGGGTTCCACGTCCAACCACCAGGCGCGGCCACGTTGCGGCTGCGTCAGGGTGAATGCCTCGCCCATTTGTGGCGTGGCAATGCAAACATTGCGCTCCCAGGCCAGGGCCAGGATGCGATCGAAGGGTTCATACCAGGCATGCATCGCCAGGTCGAACGTACCGTTGTGGATCGGCAGCAGCCAACGGCCCTTGAGATCGATATGAGCCTGCAGGGTCTGCTCCGGCTGCATGTGGACGTGGGGCCAATCGACGTTATAGGCGCCGGTTTCCATCAGGGTCAGGTTAAAGGGGCCATATCGCTCGCCGATGCGTTTGAAACCCTCGAAGTAGCCGGTGTCGCCGCTGAAGAAAATTCGCGTGGCGCCATCGATCATCACCCACGAGGCCCACAAGGTGCTGTTGCTGTCGAACAGGCCACGCCCGGAAAAATGCTGGGAAGGCGTGGCAACGAACTCGATACCGTCCACCTCGGTACCTTGCCACCAATCCAGCTGACGCACCTTGCTGGCGTCGACGCCCCATTTGATCAGGGTGTCGCCCACGCCCAGGGGCGCCAGGAAGTGGCGGGTCTTGGCTGCCAGATTGAGGATGGCCTGATAATCGAGGTGATCGTAATGATCATGGGAAAGGATCACCGCTTCGATCGGCGGCAACTCTTCCAGGCTGATGGGCGGTTGATGAAAACGCTTAGGGCCGGCCCATTGAACGGGTGAGGCGCGGTCGGCGAACACCGGGTCTGTCAGCCAGAATTTGTCCCGCAGCTTGAGCAATACGGTGGAATGACCGAGACGGAATACGCTGTTGTTCGGCGCCGCCAGCAGCGCCGCGCGCGTCAGCGCTTGAACCTCGATGGCGCCCGCAGGCCGGGTGGTGCGCGGCTTGTGGAAGATCATGTTCCAGATGATGCGCAGGGTGGTGCCAAGACCTTCCCGAGGCGTGAAGGCATGATTGCGATATTTACCCTGTTCATGCAGGGATGCGTCATGGGCAGATGGATTGTCGGTAGAAAGAGAAGGAATGGTCATGGTGCGATAACTCCAGGGACGTCGTCGCAATTGCGCTTCGCCGTTGTGGGACGCTGGATGGCCGTTGCATGCACGCTCAGCCGCTTGACTCGAAAACTACACCACTCGGTGTAGTTTCTAGATTGCATGAATCCCGGGAGCAAGTAAACTTCCGAGTGCAAGTTCTCTCCTTTCAACCGACGAATTGCCCATGACCGTACCGCAGCGCCTTACCGAGCGAAAACGCGAAGCCATCCTCCAGGCGGCGATTGCTGAATTCCGTAGCAGCGGTTTCGAGATCACCAGCATGGACAAGATCGCGGCGACTGCCGGCGTATCGAAGCGCACGGTGTATAACCATTTCCCGAGCAAGGAAGCGTTGTTTGCCGAAATTCTGAATCGGTTATGGAACAGCATTACTGCAGAACAGGACCTGCCCTACAGCCCGCAAAAGCCGCTACGGGAACAGCTTCAAACGTTGCTGCAAGCCAAACTGAACATGCTGGCGGACGAGAACTTCCTCGACCTGGCGCGCATCGCCATCGCCGCAACCATCCACTCTCCCGAGCGAGCCCAGGACATGGTGTCGCGCATGGGCCAGCGTGAAGAAAGCCTGACGACCTGGATTCGCCAAGCCCAGGCCGATGGCCGCTTGAAACCCGTGGAACCGGCATTTGCCGCCCAGCAAATGCATGGGCTGCTCAAGACGTTCGCCTTCTGGCCGCAGGTTTCGATGGGGCAACCCAGCCTGACCCAGGATGAGCAGGCCCAGGTGATCGAATCGGCCCTCGACATGTTCCTGAGCCGTTACCAGGCCTGATCAACAAGTCCAGGAATGAAGGGCTACTGCATTGATGGGTTGTGCACGACCTTCTTGTGCATTTCAGTGGTCAAGTTGTCGATACGCTCGGTCAATACCTTGGTCATTTCCGTCAGACGGGTGTTCTGCTCCAACAATTCGAGCAACTGCGCGGTATTCTGCGCGGCCTGGGCCTGACGCTCGCTGTTGGCAATGGCCAAGGCCTCACGATGCAGGGCATCGGCTTCCGCCTGGGCTTTGTCCCGAGCGGCCTGGCGAGTTTGCGCCAGCAGAATCAACGGCGCGGCATAGGCCGACTGCAGGCTGAACGCCAGGTTCAGCAAAATGAACGGGTAAGCGTCGAAATGAAAGACGCCCACCAGGTTCAGGCTGATCCATATCAGCACGATCAAAGTTTGCGCGCCGAGGAACATCGGCGTTCCGAAAAAACGCGCGAACGCCTCCGCCCTCAGCGCAAAACGGTCATTGCCAAAGGTCGGCGCCAGATGCGCGTGAGGGCGATGAAAACGCAAATGGTCAACGGGGTTGGGGGTGGAAGACTTCGTCATCGTGGTGTTCTCTGCCAAGGGCTGGTGCTCAAGGCACTATAACCGTTGGGGGACTGTCATCCATTGCGTCATGCACACCCTTCCCGTTAAAAGTCAGCGCCAGCGCAGATGGCGACCCAGCTCATCGAACAAGGTCACCACCGAGCGCAAGGCCCGGCAGTCTGGGCGGGTCAGGAGCCACAGGGCCGTGTCGTACCCCTCCAGCGGTTCGCCAAGGGGCATCAGGCCCTGGTGTTCATCGATCAGAAAGTCCGGCAGCGCCGCCACACCCAAGCCGGCTCGCACCAGTTCGGTGACAGAGAGCATGCTGTTGCAGCGATAGGCGGGCACCACGCCGGGTAGATGCTGGCGGCGCCAGGCCACGGTGGGGTGGTCCGGGAGGAAATCGTCCGGCGCGATCCAGGTCATGGCGGCCAGGTCAATCGCATCCGCCGAACGCAGGTACGTGGCACTGGCACATACCCGGTAAGCCACGTTGCCCAGCTTTCGACCGACCAGGTGTTCCGGCGGTGTACGGGTCAGGCGCAACGCAATGTCGGCATCGCGGCGGCTCAGGTTGGCGAAGTCGTTCGAGGTGCTCAGCTCAAGAGTCAACGCCGGATAAGCGGGCATGAAGCGCGCCAGCGCAGGCAGCAACAACGCTTGCAGGACCGAGTCGCTGCACGTCAGGCGTACCGTCCCGCTGATGACCTCGCCGCCCTGCTCCACCCCCACCCGCGCCGCCTCCAAGGCCTGCTCGGCGCGCTCGGCTTGTTCGGCCAATGCCTGGGCAAGACTCGTGGGCAAGTACCCGGAACGGCTTTTTTCGAACAAAGGCTGACCCAGGGCCGCCTCCAGTCGACGTACCGAACGAAACACCGTGGACACGTCCACCTGCAGCAGTCGAGCAGCTCGGGCCAGTGAACCGCCACGAACCAGCGCGAGGATCAGGGACAGGTCGGGATAGTCCAGACGATAGTGCGTCGCTGCATTAATCACTTGGATAAACGCCAATATTGATTGCGTGAGCGCCAATCTATAGTGGCGACCAGGAATCAACAAGTGGCGAGCCTCTCATGGAAAAACAACGTCCTTTAAACATCGCCCTGGTCGGCGACCACGACCCACATATCACCGCTCACCGCGCGATCCCCATCGCAATTGAGCTGGGCGGCGGGCAAACCGGCCATGCCGTTCACGTCCAATGGCTGGCAACGCCGCTCATCGCCGACAACGCAGTGCTGGAGGATTTCGACGGTATCTGGTGCGTGCCCGGCAGCCCCTACCGAAACGAAAACGGCGCCTTGCAGGCGATTCGTTTTGCCCGCGAACAGCGTCGCCCTTTCCTGGGCACCTGCGGTGGTTTTCAACATGCCGTGCTGGAATATGCCCGCAACGTGATGGGTTGGGCCGACGCCGCCCATGGCGAAACCGATCCCGAGGCTGAACGGGCGCTGCTGACGCCGCTGAGCTGCGCCTTGGTCGAAACCATCGACAGCCTTCAGCTCGAGGCGGACTCGTTGATTGCCAAGGCCTATGGTCGTCTGATGGTATTCGAGGGCTACCATTGCCGCTTCGGGGTCAACCCGGATTTTGAAAAGGATTTGTTCAATCAGCGCCTGCACGCCGTGGCCCGGGACTCGGCCGGCGGCCTGCGAGCGGTAGAGTTGCTGGACCATCCGTTCTTTGTCGCCACGCTATTCCAGCCCGAACGTGCTGCGTTGGAAGGGCGCGTGCCGCCGCTGGTCAGCGCGTTTGTCGAAGCCTGCGCCAGGACAACGTCATGAGCGCCCCCTACTACGCCGTGATTTTCACGTCACTGCGCACTGAGGGGGACCAAGGCTACGCCGAAGCCGCCGAACGCATGCTGGCATTGGCTAAAGAACAACCGGGGTTTCTCGGCGTCGAATCGGCGCGCGGCGAAGATGGCTTGGGCATCACCGTGTCCTATTGGAACAGCGAAGCGGCGATCCTGGCCTGGAAGCAGCATCCCGAACACAGCGCGATCCGCGAGCGCGGCCGCTCCACCTGGTATACCCATTGCCATACGCGGGTGTGCAAGGTCGAACGCGATTATGCGTTCCGACGCCAAACCTGATGCCAGGATACAAAACCTGATGGGGGAGCTGGGTGTTCACAGACCTTGCCTTCAGCACAAATCCCCTGTGGGAGCTGAGCTTGCTCGCGATAGCGGTCGGTCAGCTTGCTGCGATGCTGGATGTGCCGCCGCCATCGCGGGCAAGCCTTGCTCCCACACTGAATCTCGAGGTGTTCACAGACCTTGCCTTGCCTTCAGCACAACTCCCCTGTGGGAGCTGAGCTTGCTCGCGATGGCGGTCGGTCAGCTTGCTGCGATGTTGAATGTGCCACCGTCTTCGCGGGCAAGCCCGCTCCCACACTGAATCTCGAGGTGTTCACAGACCTTGCCTTCAGCCTCCCCTGTGGGAGCTGAGCTTGCTCGCGATGGCGGTCGGTCAGCTTGCTGCAATGCTGAATGTGCCGCCGCCATCGCGGGCAAGCCTTGCTCCCACACTGAATCTCGAGGTGTTCACAGACCTTGTCTTCAGCCTCCCCTGTGGGAGCTGAGCTTGCTCGCGATGGCGGTCGGTCAGCTTGCTGCAATGCTGAATGTGCCGCCGCCATCGCGGGCAAGCCTTGCTCCCACAGGGGCTCTTGCTCAATTCGAGATTGCGGCTCAGCCTTCCACCAACTGCCGCACCGCCACGATTTCCGGCAGGTCGCTGCGGGCCATGTACACCCGCAAAGGTTCGCAAAGGTTGATCCGGTCGTCGATGTGCTGGTCCAGCAACAACTGGATCCGCTCACGCTTGAGGGCCATGGTGCCGTCCGCCACGGGAGCCCAGACAAATTCGCAGGT
The DNA here is from genome assembly GCF_056521845.1 of Pseudomonas sp. PF05. Taxonomy (NCBI): domain Bacteria; kingdom Pseudomonadati; phylum Pseudomonadota; class Gammaproteobacteria; order Pseudomonadales; family Pseudomonadaceae; genus Pseudomonas; species Pseudomonas sp. PF05. The sequence goes on from NZ_JBWLPW010000004.1 coordinate 158,537, forward strand.
GGGGATGATGCCGTCGTCGGCCACGTCCATGCCGAAGGCGTCTTCGCTGAAACGTACGATGTATTGACCGGTCTTGCGGTTCAGGCCGACAAAACCCTTGAGCTGATCGGCGGCCTGGCAGATGAATGTCGAAGTGGTGCGCATGGTAAACCTCATGGATGCGTCCCTCAGGACGTCTGATCGATGGTTTACACGCAGGGCAAGCGGAAAAGGATTTAAGGTTTCCCTCTGCCGGGGAAACTGATGCGGGCAAGGGTACTGCAAAGCGGCCTGGAAATGCGTGGGAAAAATCTTCTTTGCACAAGTTTATGTCGGTATGGCGATAGCGCCGACAGCGTTCAGTTGTTAAAAGATAGGTTTTTGCATACACCTACGAAAGGATTTCGAGCATGCCTGTCATCTTCACCCGCACCGCCTTGATGCTGAGCCTGTTGCTCGGCTTCGGCCAGACCCAAGCGTCCGAGGCCCCTAGCCCCAAGGCCCTGGCGGCCCTCCAGGGGATTCCGCACCCCGCCGTGATCGCCCATCGCGGCGCCTCGTTCGACGCGCCGGAATCCACCGCTGCCGCCTACAAGCTGGCCCGCGACCTGGGCGCCGACTACCTGGAACTGGACCTGCAACGCAGCAAGGACGGTGTGTTGTTCGTCCTGCATGACGACAGCCTGCTGCGCACCACGGACGTCGCGGTCAAGTTCCCCGAGCGCAAGGACAGTACCGCCAACGAATTCACCATGGCGGAGCTCAAAACCCTCGATGCTGGCAGTTGGTTCAACACCGCTTACCCGGACCGCGCGCGTCCTTCGTTCACAGGCTTGAAAATCCTGACCCTCGACGAAGTGATCAACATCGCCGAAGGCAACCCACAGCAAAAACCCGGGCTGTACATCGAAACCAAGGAGCCGAAGCTGTTCCCCGGTATCGAACGCGACCTGAAGGACAAATTGCAGGACCGCGGTTGGCTGAGCCCCGCCGGGTCCAAACTGGCCAAGCGCGCCACCGGTGTTGGCCAGGGCAAGGGCAAAGTGGTCTTGCAGACCTTTGAAAAGAGCAGTCTCGAACTGCTGCACAAAGAGATGCCGAAGGTGCCGAAAATCCTGCTGTTGTGGGTGGGCGAAGGCAACATCGAGCCCAAGTCCAAGGTGCCTTTTGCCGAGTCCGGCGAAACGGACAAAGCCGCCTATTACGCCAAGCAGGAACCCAAGGACAAGGCTGAATTCGAAAAATGGATTCAGTACGCCAAGGCCCAGGGCGCCATCGGCACCGGTCCTTCGGCGATGTTGACCCATGGCGGCAGCCAGAGTTATTCGGACCTGGTGCAGCCGTGGATGAACCAGTACACCCATGACCAAGGTCTGCTGGTGCATGTCTACACTGTGGATGAGCCGGTGGACTTCAAGAAAGTGATGGATGCCGGCGTGGATGGCATTTTCACCAACCGTGCCAGTGAGTTGCTCAAGTACTTCAAGCGTCCCGAAACAGGCAGTGTGGCGCAACTATTGGAGGAGAACGGTTACTGAGGAATCAGGGCCGGAGCGGTGCAGTCGCTGCAAGTTTTCCGAATTAAGGGTGAATTAAGTTGCCACAGATAATCTGAGCCCACTTAAACGACTCACCCTTAACGACACCCAGGAAAGAACTTATGAAAACGTTGACTGCCTTGTTTACCGCTGCTGCCCTGACCCTGACTGCCGGCCTGGCCCAGGCGGATGTTCGCGTCGATCAGATTCCTCAATTGGTCAAGGAAGGCAAGATCAAGTCCCTTGAATCGATGAACGAAGAAGCCCTGAAGTTGCACCCGGGCGCCACCATCACCGACACTGACCTGGATAACCACTTCAACGGTTATGAATATGAAGTCGAATTGAAAACCGCCGACGGCAAAGAGTTCGATGTTGATTTCGATGCCACGACCGGCAAAGTCTTGAGCAACAAGCAAGACACCTGATGCATTAATAAAAAGAGCCGCGCAACCTTAGGGTTGCGCGGCTCTTTTGCGTTTATCCATCACTGTCGCGAACGACCGTCAGGCACTCAACCGCGCCGTCACTTCATTCAACTGCCCCGACAAGCCATGCAGATCCCGACTGGCGGCTTCGGTGCGCTGCACATTGTCCAGGTTAGTGCTGGCAATACAGGTGATTTCAGTCAGGTTGCGGGAAATGTCTTCGGCCACGGAAGTCTGCTCTTCGGCTGCGGTGGCGATCTGGCGGTTCATGTCGCGAATCGCTTCGACAGCCTGGGTGATGCGTTCGAGCATCACACCGGCCTGGGTCACTTGCTCCACACTTTCTTCGCTGCGCGACTGCCCGCTCTCAATGGCTTGAGCGGCGTCCACCGCCCCCGTTTGTACAGTCTGGATAATCTGGTTGATCTCGATGATAGACGAGGCCGTGCGTTGTGCCAGGCTGCGTACCTCATCGGCGACCACCGCGAAACCGCGACCCGCCTCCCCGGCCCGCGCGGCTTCGATGGCAGCATTGAGGGCCAGCAGGTTGGTCTGTTCGGCGATCCCGCGGATCACCTCCAACACCTTGCCGATGCGCCCGCTGTCGGTTTCCAACTGACGGATGACCGTGGCCGTGTTGGCGATCTCGCCGCGCATCCGGGTGATGGTGTGGATGGTCCCCTGCATGACCTTCTCGCCCTGTTGCGCCGATTGATCGGCGTCATCGGCTGCCCGCGCCGCGTCGGCGGCATGACGGGCCACTTCCTGGGCCGTGGCGGACATTTCGTTCATCGCCGTCGCCACCTGATCGGTGCGTTCGAATTGCTCGCTGGTGCCCTGGCTCATCAGGCTGGCGATGGCATTGAGCTCACCGCTGGCACTGTCCAGCTCCGTGGCACTGCGTTGCAGGCGAGTAAAGGTTTCGGCCAGGAAATCGCGCAATGTGTTGGCCGCTACTGCCAGGTTGCCCAGCTCGTCCTGACGGTTGCTCGTCACACGTTCGGCGAAACGCCCATGACTGAGTCGGGTCACGTAGTCGATCAGGTTACGGATCGGTTGAACCAGGTTGCGATTGACCAGCCACAGGCTGAACAGTCCGATCAGTACGCCCGACACCAGCATGATCACGGTGCCCAGCATAATCGTGCGATCGGCGCTGGCGCTGATCAGCGTCGATTGCTCGGTGCCCAGCTTGCGCAGTTCTACCACCAGCGTACTCATTTGCTCACTGGCCGCGCGGTCCACGCCCTTGACCGCCGCATCGCCCGCCGCCGCATCGCCACCGGAGGCGACAAATGCGTCACGGCCCTTTTGGTAGGCAGCGCCCAACTGATGATGCTCATCGCGCAGGGCCTCGATGCGCGTCTTGATTGCCGCCGGCACACCCTCACGCCCGCTCAATTGGCCAAGGATGTCTTGGACATCACGCTGACGCTCCTCGAACTGCTTCCAGTATTTATCCAGGTCCGCCGGCTGCTTGCCGCGCAGCAGGACGTTTTTCCATTCCTGCACCTGCACCTTGAACTGCAGGTTGGCCTCATCGATCAACTGCGAAGCACGCAACGGTCCATCGATCAGGTTGCGATAGCTCTGGACACCATTGGAAAGGAAATGAAAGGACGCCAAGGCGATCAGCAACATCGCCAGCAAGCTGCCGCTCAACAGAGCGAGAATCTGGGCTCGAAGGGATTTTTGTAGAATCATGGGGAGCAATCTCTAAGCAAGGAGAACAGGAACGACGTCCCGACCTCCATGTCCGCAACACACCGCGTCGCAACCCGAATACGGGGGGGATATGCACATACCATCGGCCTGTCTGGGGCATTCTTGAGCCTTGGCGACCGCCGGTAGCACCCGCTTGGCGGCGTGAAGGGAACTGTCACAAAACCATCAAGAAAGCTTGCGAAGATGACGTTCAAGTGAACCTGTAGCCGCGACAGGCACTTCCCGCCAGCGAGATTTCATGAACCACAGCATCGATCAAAGCCACCGCGATCCGGATCTGTTCGGCCTGCTTTATGGTTTTCGTTTCAACCCCGGCGAGCGCGGCCAGGAGATCGATTCGGCCCAGGCCTTACGGAGCCTGCAACACCCGCAAGACACGGATGAGTTCCTCTGGCTGCACCTGAACCTGGCCCACGCGGCGTGCGAGCGCTGGATGAAAAGTCACCTGGCCCTGCCCCAGGAGTTTTTCGAAGCCTTGCACGAAGGCTCGCGCTCGACCCGCATCGAGCATGTCGACTCGGCGTTGCTGGCCGTGGTGAACGATGTCGTGTTCAACCTCAGCAACCTGGTGTCCTCGGATGTCTCCACCTTATGGGTTTGCGTGCACAGTCGATTGATTGTCAGCGCGCGCCTGCAACCTTTGCACTCGGTCGACAAACTGCGCTCGTCGGTGAAGGCCGGCGAGTGCTTTCGCTCGCCAGTGGAATTACTCGTGCACTTGCTGCGCGACCAAGGCGAAGTGCTGACCCAGATCGTGCGCAAGACCAGCCTGAGCGTCGATCAGGTCGAAGATCAGTTGCTGTCCTCGCGGCTGTCCACCAACCGCGCCGAGCTGGGCAGCAACCGCCGGGTACTGGTGCGCCTGCAGCGCTTGCTGGCCTTGGAGCCGGGCTCATTGCTACGCCTGCTCAACCGCCCGCCGCAATGGTTGCAGAAAGAAGATGTCAAGGAACTGCGCAAATCCACCGAGGAATTCGCCCTGATCATCAACGACCTCACCGCGTTGAGCGAACGGATCAAACTGCTCCAGGAAGAAATCGCCGCCAACCTCAACGAACAAAGCAACCGCACCCTGTTCACCCTGACGGTGGTCACGGTATTGGCGTTGCCCATCAACATCATTGCCGGTTTCTTTGGCATGAACGTCGGTGGCGTGCCGCTGGCCAGCGATCCCGAGGGCTTCTGGATCCTGGTGGCGCTGGTCGCCACCTTCACGTTGATTGCTGGCCGCTGGGCATTTCGCAAGCGAGGCGACTATTGAACATGACCTGTCCAGACAACCCCTTTTGTCGGCACAGCGGGATTTAAAAGTCTTTTTGTCATTTCTCCTGAGGTATCCTGCCCAGGCTTTTTAAAAGCGCGGATCTACCAGATCTATCCACAGACTTTGCGAGGAGCGCGATATGCACGAGATCCCTAATCTCCCCTTCCCAAGCCTGCACGACACTGAGCAGACGACCACGCTACAAGCCGGGGGCCAATCCGACGCCCAGCAACCCGAGCCCAAAGAAGCTACTGAACGCCGCCAGGCCGACAGCGAAGACTGATTGACCCGCACCACCAGACCGTGTGGAAAGCGCTAAGATGCGCTTTCCACACTGCCTGAATCCCGAGCCCTCCATGACCGATGACACCCCTCCCTTCAGCGAAGCCCAGGCCAGCGTGCTGATCGGCACTGCCGAAAAAATGGTCGAGATCTGGACCCGCCTTCCTGCCGAGAAACAAGCGGCCCTGCTGGCGCGCTTTGGCAGCGAAGAAAACGCCATCGCCGCGCTGGTGACCACACGCCTGGTCAGCGATCAGAACGACAGCTGAGCCACCATTGGGCAAATAGTTTTACTTTTCCCCGCCCTGGGCCCACGGTCGCCGTTATCATAAGCAGCCTATCTATCCAGCTGCTCCGTGGACCTCTTCCCATGTCAGATTCCCAGCGCCCCCTGGCGGTCACGCTGCAAGTCGTTTCCATCGTCCTGTTCACCTTCATCGGCTACCTCAATATCGGCATTCCCCTGGCCGTGCTGCCCGGGTTCGTCCACGGCGAACTGGGCTTCGGCGCGGTGATCGCCGGGTTGGTGATCAGCGTGCAATACCTGGCCACCCTGCTCAGTCGTCCTTACGCAGGGCGAATCATCGATAACCTGGGGAGCAAGCGCGCGGTGATGTTCGGCCTCGCCGGCTGCGGCCTGAGCGGCGTGTTCATGCTGGTGTCTGCCTGGACACCGCACCTGCCAACGTTCAGTCTGATCAGCCTGCTGATCGGTCGCCTGGTGCTCGGCAGCGCGGAAAGCCTGGTGGGCTCCGGTTCGATTGGCTGGGGCATTGGCCGGGTCGGCGCGGCGAATACCGCCAAGGTGATTTCCTGGAACGGTATCGCCAGTTACGGCGCGCTGGCGATTGGCGCGCCGCTGGGGGTGTGGCTGGTCAATGCGCTAGGGCTGTGGAGCATGGGCGTGAGCATTATCTTGCTCGGTTTGCTGGGGTTGGCATTGGCCTGGCGCAAAACCGCCGCGCCCATCGTCACTGGCGAACGCCTGCCATTCATGCACGTGCTGGGGCGCGTGCTGCCACACGGCTGCGGCCTGGCGCTGGGCTCCATCGGGTTTGGCACCATCGCGACCTTCATCACCCTGTACTACGCCACGCAGCACTGGGATAACGCGGTGCTGTGCCTGAGCCTGTTCGGCGCCAGCTTCATCGGAGCGCGCCTGCTGTTCGGCAACCTGATCAACCGTCTGGGCGGCTTTCGTGTGGCGATTGCTTGCCTGTCGGTGGAAACCCTGGGGCTGTTGCTGCTGTGGCTTGCACCGGATGCCCATTGGGCCCTGGCGGGCGCGGCGTTGAGCGGTTTCGGCTTCTCTCTGGTGTTTCCGGCGCTGGGCGTGGAAGCGGTCAACCTGGTGCCGGCCTCCAGCCGCGGGGCGGCGGTGGGCGCTTATTCGCTGTTCATTGATTTGTCGCTGGGGATCACCGGACCACTGGCCGGTGCGATTGCCGCGGGTTTCGGCTTTGCCTCGATCTTCCTGTTCGCCGCACTGGCGGCCTTGGGCGGGTTGGCATTGAGCGTCTATCTGTACCGACAGGCGCCGAGGCATCGCCAGGAACGGGAGAAAAGCTAGAAGTCCACCTTGCCGCGCCCGGCCTTGATCGAGCCGCGCTTGGTCTTGGATTCCAGGCGACGCTTTTTCGAACCCAGGGTCGGTTTGGTCGGGCGGCGTTTCTTTTCGACTTTGGTGGCGCTGAGGATCAGTTCGGTCAGGCGCTCCAGGGCATCGGCGCGGTTCTGTTCCTGCGTACGGTATTGCTGGGCCTTGATGATCAATACACCGTCGCTGGTAATGCGACTGTCGCGCAGGGCCAGCAGCCGCTCCTTGTAGAACTCGGGCAGCGACGAGGCCGGAATATCGAAGCGCAAATGCACGGCACTGGAGACCTTGTTGACGTTCTGCCCCCCGGCCCCCTGGGCGCGGATGGCCGTCAGCTCGATCTCGGCGTCCGGGATGTGCACGGTGTTGGAAATCGCCAGCATGGAAAGTGTCCGGTATCAGGACCCACAGGATAACCGAAACCGCTGGAATGAGGCTTGTGAGAGCCTGACCTATGGAGAGGCCTGTGGGAGACTGACCCACAGACCGTGTTCACACAGGTTTTGTACCTTCTTGAACGACAAACCCGGCACTTGGCCGGGTTTGTTGTATTTCAGGCTTGCTTACTTGGTGGCAGCCGCCACAGCCAATTCATGCCGGGCACTGCGCTTGTTCTTGATCCAATAGCACACAGCCATGAACACCACCCACACCGGAATCGCATAGACCGATATCTGGATGCCGGGAATCAACAACATCACGCCCAGGATGAACACCACGAACGCCAGGCAGATGTAGTTGCCGTACGGGTACCACAGCGCCTTGAACAGCGGCGTCTGGCGGGTCTGGTTCATGTGCTGGCGGAACTTGAAGTGCGAGTAGCTGATCATCGCCCAGTTGATCACCAGGGTCGCGACCACCAGCGACATCAGCAACTCCAGCGCATGCTGCGGGACCAGGTAGTTCAACAATACCGCCACCAGCGTGACCGCCGCCGACGCAAGGATCGAACGCACCGGCACGCCGCGCTTGTCGATCTTGGACAAGGCCTTGGGCGCATCGCCCTGCTCGGCCATGCCCAGCAACATGCGGCTGTTGCAGTAGGTGCCACTGTTGTACACCGACAGCGCGGCGGTTAGCACCACGAAGTTGAGGATATGCGCCGCGGTGTTGCTGCCCAGCATCGAGAACACCTGCACGAACGGGCTGCCGCTGTAGGCATCGCCGGAAGCGTTGAGCGTGGTCAGCAGGCTGTCCCAAGGGGTCAGGGACAACAGCACCACGAGCGCGCCGATGTAGAAAATCAGGATCCGGTAGATCACCTGGTTGATGGCCTTGGGGATCACGGTTTTCGGTTTGTCAGCCTCGGCGGCGGTGAAACCGAGCATTTCCAGGCCACCGAAGGAAAACATGATGATCGCCATCGCCATCACCAGGCCACTCACGCCGTTGGGGAAGAACCCGCCGTGGGCCCACAGGTTGGTCACCGAAGCTTGCGGCCCGCCATCGCCGCTGACCAGCAGATAGCTGCCCAGGGCAATCATGCCGACAATCGCCACGACCTTGATGATCGCGAACCAGAACTCGGCCTCGCCGAAGACTTTGACGTTGGCCAGGTTGATGGCGTTGATCAGCACGAAAAACGCTGCCGCCGAAACCCAGGTCGGGATGTCCGGCGCCCAGTAGTGGATGTACTTGCCAACCGCAGTCAGCTCGGACATGCCCACCAGGATGTAGAGAATCCAGCAGTTCCAACCCGACAGGAAGCCGGCGAAACCGCCCCAGTACTTATGGGCAAAGTGGCTGAACGAACCGGCCACCGGCTCTTCGACGATCATTTCGCCCAACTGGCGCATGATCATGAAGGCGATGAAGCCGCAGATGGCGTAGCCCAGGATCATCGACGGGCCGGCTGATTTCAGCACCCCCGCCGAGCCGAGGAACAGGCCGGTGCCGATCGCGCCACCGAGGGCGATCAGTTGAATGTGGCGATTTTTCAGGCCGCGTTTCAGCTCGCCCGAATGCGAGTTTTGTCCACTCATGAAAAGGGTCTCACGCAAGGTTTGATGATGTTCGTTAGACGTTGCCGCTCGAATCGGATCTCAAGCAGCGCCGATCAAACCCCAGCGCAGGCACCAGGAATTCAGCGTTTTTACAACGGTCATGCGTCACCTGTTTGTTTTTATCTGTGACGAAATCGAACCCGACACGCTTGTGGCGTGGCGGAGTGAACAAGGCGGATAACCTTGAAAGTGCGTGGGTACGCGAAGGGTCACAGTAAAACGCGGCGCATTGTACACCGCTGACCCCCTGCTGCCAGACACCACCGGATCAGCGTGCCCTTTGCCGGGATTGCCTGTGTCCGCCCAGACCATGCGCGGCGGCTGCAAAAATATGTCCAGGCCCTTGCGAGCCCTCGATGGGTGTAGCGCGAAAAACGCCACGACGGGGGGAATGGAACTGAGCTGCGGCGTTCATTGCGCCTCCTTTTTGTTATTCACCTGCACGACAGGCATGGGGCGCATCTCACCCTTCTGGTCGATTGGAAACAAGCGGGGCAGAGCCTTGGAAAGCCCGCCTGGGCAGGCTTCGCGGAAGCTTTTCCTTACATCCCGGAGGAACCGGGTTTGCGGCCATCTCGACGGGCATTTTTCGTCAGCATTTCTTTACAAGCCGTAACGCAGAGTTGCCATGCAGCCATCTTTTGCGGATTGACTGCAAATTGACGGTAGGTAGCTACCTATTTAAAAAAACACCCAGGCGGCTGTTTTTGAATGGGTAATGGTGTCGCTGAAAATGGAACAAAAAGTTCAAACAAAAAAAACAAAATTATTTTTTTGCAATCCAAAAAACCCTCGACTAGGTTTTCATCGACTTGCCAAGGCATCGTGCCGACAAGTTCTGCGGTGCCGTCGCCGGCCTGTTTGCATTCGCCGAATCGAGCCGCAACTTTCCGTAAAAGTCATCTAGGAGATTCACTATGCAAGCACTGGACAAAGACTTGGAAACCGAACTGCAACTGGACGAATGGTTTGCAGCCCCAACCCATGAAGCCGCCGTTGAAATGATGCAGGCCGACGCCGTCGTTCCATTCGGCACGGCGATGTGGCCTCTGTAGGCACTGCCCGGCGGAGGCGATCCGGCCGGTCGACTCCGCCACTCATGCCGGTTGTCAGGGACGTTTAATGAACTTGTCAGGGAAGAATAAGCATGGACACACAACGAGCCATCTCACATTTCCTTTACTACCTCGAACACCATCCCGCCCTGGCCGGCATCCAGCCCGCCAAGGTGTTGCTCGGCCATACCGCTGACTACGAAGCGCTGACCGGCGCCATTGCCGAACAGGCGGGCAGCGGCTCGCCCTTCCGGTTCAGCGCCATGCGCCTGGACCTTGAACCCACGGAACGCCTGTCCAAGGCCATTGCCGACAGCGATCTGTATATTTTTTTCTACGACTCTTCCACCCTGCCCAACCCGCGCCCCGACGGCCCGGACTTTGTCCGCGCACTGCAAGGCGTGATGGCCGACAACTGGAAGAAATCGCTGCTGTTCAAGGACTACGGCGACTACTTCTACGACACCTTCAGCGTGATTCCCCAGCGTATCGCCGGGCTCAATAGTCACCTGATCCGGCGCATGTCCCAGGCGACGACCCTGAGTTACCAGGATGACCATGGTTCATATTTCGACACCGCCCTGGGCAGCGTGAAGAAATGGACCGACATCAACGGCCTCGGCAACTACGACCTGGCCCCCGGTGAAATCGCCACCCACAGCGACACCATCAATGGCCGGGTGAATTTCGTCGGCACCTTCCTGAGCACCATCCCGTTCGCGCGCAAATACGGCGTGCTGCAATCGCCGCTGGAACTGTGGATCGAAGACTCTACCATCCAGAAAATCGCCACCGACGTGCCGGGCCTGGAACACGATTTCAACAAATACCTGGACGCCAACCCATCCAACCGCCGCATCGAGGAACTGGGGATTGGCACCAACGAAGGGGTCAAGAGCCTGTACGCCCGCAATGCCGGTTTCGAGGAGCGCCATTGCGGCCTGCACCTGGGGCTCGGCGGCGGGGCCAAGGGCAGCCATCACCTGGATCTGATTTTCGAGAAAGGGGTGTTGGCGCTGGATAATGAGCCGATGTTCGATGGGCGGTTTGTGCTTTAGGGGCAACCTGAGGGGAGGTGGTGAGCCTGCTGGCCTCTTCGCGAGCAAGCCCGCTCCCACACTGGATCGCCAGTGATCACAAATGCTATGCCCACTGAAGGTCGAATGTGGGAGCGGGCTTGCTCGCGAAGGCGGACTCACCTGCGCCCCATCACTAAAGCCAGCTCAAAAAAAACGCCAACCCGAAGGTTGGCGTTTTTCATGGGCGGCTGCCGATCACTCCGGCTTGCGACGCCCAAACCCCGGACGCTGACCCGAACCTGCCGGTGCACCACGGCGTTTACCCGATGGCGCATCGCGATCGGCCAGGACGATACCCGGGCGCTTTTTCGGCGCAGGCTTGGCCGGACGCTTGGTGTCGACCGGACGATCGGCGACTGGCGTACCGCGGCCAGCCGGAGCACCGCGCCCTTCACCCCGTTCAGTCCGACCGTTGGCCGGACGCGGCGAGCGTGGACCACGCTCGCCGTCCTGACGCGGGGCAGGCTTGCGGGCCGGGCGTTCGCCTTCGATCTGCGGCTCGCGCGAAGGGCGCGGACCAATCGGCGCGCCTTCGGCAGCCGGACGCAGCGTACGCACGCGCTCGGTCTTGCCCATCGGGCGCGAGGATTTACGCTGCATCCGCTCCAGCTTGTCCTTGCTCTTGGCGGTCATCTGCGGCATTGCCACCGGCTTGAGGCCCACTTCGGCCGCCAGGATGTCGACTTCGTACTGGCTCATTTCGCGCCAGCGGCCCATCGGCAGGTCGGAATTGAGAAACACCGGGCCGAAACGCACACGCTTGAGGCGGCTGACCACCAGCCCCTGGGATTCCCACAGGCGACGTACTTCCCGGTTACGGCCTTCCATCACCACGCAGTGGTACCAGTGGTTGAAGCCTTCGCCACCCGGTGCCTGCTTGATGTCGGTGAAACGCGCCGGGCCGTCTTCCAGCACAACGCCGGCCTTGAGACGCTCGATCATCTCGTCGTCGACTTCGCCACGCACACGCACGGCGTATTCGCGGTCCATTTCGTAGGACGGGTGCATCAAGCGGTTGGCCAGTTCACCGTCGGTGGTGAACATCAGCAAACCGGTGGTGTTGATGTCCAGGCGACCGATGTTGATCCAGCGGCCTTCTTTGGGGCGCGGCATCTTGTCGAACACGGTCGGACGGCCTTCCGGGTCGTCACGGGTGCAGATCTCGCCGTCGGGCTTGTTGTACATGATCACGCGGCGCACGGTTTCGGCGGCCTCTTCGCGCTTGATCACCTTGCCATCGATGGTGATGGCATCGTGCATGTCGACACGCAGGCCCAAGGTGGCATCTTTGCCGTTGACCTTGATTCGGCCCTGGGTGATCCAGGCTTCTACATCGCGGCGCGAACCGACGCCGATACGGGCGAGGACTTTTTGCAGCTTCTCGCCTGCTGGGCCGATTTCCTGGCTGTCGTTCTGGTCTTGGTCTTTCATTCTGGGCACCTCCCGGTGTGGTCGAGCCAGGCTTGGCCTGACGCTTTGAAAACGGGTCTTCGACGAAGGGATCGCCAAAGGGTCGCGAATCATACGCTCGTTGAGGCGATTGCGCATCAGAGACTAGCTGATCAACCAGCGCCCGACACTTTTTCCGCCGACCGGTGGCGCCCATCTACTTAATGTGAGCGCGGTGTATCAATCAATCGTCGAACTGGCGCCGTTCGTTCTCGATCGCTTCGGCCAAGGCCCGGGCTTCGGCTTCTTCGTCGCTCAGTTCGGGTTCCGGCGGCTGGAGGGCGGCGACAGCGGCCAGCAGTTTTTCCCGGGCTTGGGCAACACCAAGGATGTCCTCTTCCGGCTCAGGCTCAGGCTCAGGCTCGGGTTCCGACTCGCTGTCGGGCTCCGGCAACTCATCCGTCTCGCTGTCAGGCTCCGGCCCCTCACGCAGCAGGTCGTCGAAATCGGTCTTCAAGCCCTCCTCCATGGTGTCCAGCTCCAGCAACAAAGAGTGGAAGCTGGTCTCTTCCTTCGGCTCCTCCGGCTCGGCACTGGCGTCGGCCAGCTCCTGCAGGCCCTGGGGCACCGGGGCGTCGTCGAACTCCAGCATCGGTTCGGGTTCCAGCTCCCGCAGTTCGGCCAGCGGCGGCAGGTCGTCCAGGTTCTTGAGGTTGAAGTGATCGAGAAAGGCCTTGGTGGTGGCGAACATCGCCGGTTTGCCCGGCACATCGCGATAGCCGACGACGCGGATCCACTCACGCTCCAACAGCGTCTTGACGATATGACTGTTGACCGCCACGCCCCGCACATCCTCGATCTCGCCGCGGGTGATCGGTTGGCGATAGGCAATCAACGCCATGGTTTCGAGCATGGCGCGGGAGTAGCGCTGCGGCCGCTCCTCCCACAGGCGCCCGACCCATGGCGCGAACTTCTCGCGGATCTGCAGGCGATAACCGGACGCCACTTCCTTGAGCTCGAAAGCCCGCCCCTCGCAGGATTTGCCCAAGAGTGTCAGGGCTTTCTTGAACACGGCCGGCTCAGGCCGCTCGCCTTCTTCGAAGAGTTCGAACAGGCGCTCCATCGATTGCGGCTTTCCCGAGGCCAACAGGAAAGCTTCAAGCAAGGGGGCAAGCTCGCGGGGTTCAGTCAGATTCATTGATTTGCTCGTTATTCGGCTCGTGCCCGCACGTGGATCGCTGCGAACGGCTCATTCTGCACCAGCTCGACCAAGGATTCCTTGACCAATTCCAGGACCGCCATAAACGTCACGACGACCCCCAAGCGCCCTTCCTCGGCGGTGAACAGCTCGACGAACGGCACGAAACCGCCGCCCTTGAGCCGCTCCAGCACATCGCTCATGCGCTCGCGGGTGGACAGCGCTTCGCGGCTGACCTGGTGACTTTCAAACATATCGCCCCGGCGCAGAACCTCGGCCATGGACATCAGCAACTCTTCCAGGCTCACATCCGGCAGCAACTTGCGCGCCCGCGCCTCGGGGGCATCGAGCTTGGGCACCACCACGTCGCGCCCGACCCGGTTCAAGCCATCGAGGCCTTCGGCTGCGACCTTGAAGCGCTCGTACTCCTGCAAGCGGCGGATCAGCTCGGCCCGCGGGTCGTCTTCTTCCGCTTCGACCTCAGCCGAGCGCGGCAGCAGCATCCGCGATTTGATCTCGGCCAGCATGGCCGCCATCACCAGGTACTCGGCCGCCAGCTCCAGGCGCACTGACTGCATCAACTCGACATAGCCCATGTACTGGCGAGTGATTTCCGCCACGGGGATGTCGAGGATGTTGATGTTCTGTTTGCGGATCAGGTACAGCAGCAGGTCAAGCGGGCCCTCGAAGGCTTCGAGGAACACTTCCAGCGCATCTGGCGGAATGTACAGGTCCAGGGGCATTTCCATGACCGCCTGGCCATAGACCATGGCGAACGGCAGCTCCTGCTGCGCGCCGGCCTGGCTGTCTGCGCTGTCCACGGCGGTTTCCACGGCGGACATTCAGGCCTCGACCATGAACGGCGTCGGATCGCCACAACCAACACGCACCACCTGGGGCTCGCCATCGGCCAGGTTGATCACCGTAGACGCCGACATGCCGCCAAAACCGCCGTCGATGATCAGGTCCACCTGATGCTCGAGGATCTGGCGCATCTCATAGGGATCGGTCAGCGGCTCGGTCTCGCCGGGCATGATCAGCGTCACGCTCATCAGCGGCTCACCCAGTTCTGCCAGCAGCGCCAGGGCAATGGGATGGCTTGGCACCCGCAGGCCGATGGTGCGTTTTTTCGGGTGCAGCAACAGCCGTGGGACTTCCCGCGTGGCATTGAGAATGAAGGTGTACGGCCCCGGCAAATGCGCCTTGAGCAGGCGGAAGGTGCCGGTGTCGATCTTGGCGAACAGGCCCAACTGCGACAGGTCGCTGCAGATGAGCGCGAAGTTGTGCTTGTCGTCCAGTTGACGCAGGCGTCTTACCCGCTCCACGGCATTCTTGTCGCCGATCTGGCAACCAATGGCGTAGGACGAGTCGGTGGGATAGACCACCACGCCACCGCCACGAATGATTTCCACGGCCTGTTTGATCAGGCGCGCTTGCGGGTTTTCCGGATGAATCTGGAAAAATTGACTCACGTGTTCTACCTGTTCAGACGGCGGCGGTAACGGGATCATGTTTGAATCTACACCATAGTGGTGGCAGATCTTCCGGCAACGGGCGGTATTCGCCGATCTCGGACCAGCCCCCAGGGCCATGGAAATCACTGCCGGCGGTGACCAGCAGACCGAACTCACGGGCCAGGATCGCCAGGCTGCCGACCTGCTCGGCCGGCTGATGGCCATTGACCACCTCGATGGCGTGGCCCCCTGCTTGAATATAGTCGGCGACCAGGCGGCGGCGCTTGCTGCGGGTGAAGTCATAGTGCCACGGATGCGCCAGGCTGACCCAGGCACCAGCGGCCCGCAAGGTTTCGACAGTTTCTTCCAGCGTCGGCCAATGCTGCTTGACGTCCCCCAGCTTGCCGGCCCCCAGCCATTTGCGAAACGCTTCGGCGCGGTCCTTGACGAACCCTTCGCGCACCATCCAGTCGGCAAAGTGTGGCCGGGCCGGTGCGTTGCCGCTGTCGCCCAGCGCCTGCTGGAGCTGCCGGGCGCCGTCCAGTGCACCGGGCATGCCCTTGAGGGCCAGCTTGCGGCTGATCTCCTCGGAGCGTAGCCAGCGACCATCGCGCAGGTCGGCGATGGCCCGGACCAGCGCCGGGGCATTCACATCAAAACCGTAGCCCAGTACGTGGATGGTTGCCCCACCCCAGGTACAGGACAACTCGACCCCGTTGACCAGCTGCATGCCCAGCGCCGTGGCGGCACTGCGGGCCTCGTCGAGGCCTTCAAGGGTGTCGTGATCGGTCAGGGCCAGGACTCGCACGCCGTGCTCGAACGCCCGCGCCACCAGAACCGCAGGCGCCAGGGCGCCATCGGAGGCCGTGCTATGGCAGTGCAAATCAACATTCACGAGAGTTTGTTACCTCAAATCAGCTGGCCCTATCGCGGCCAAGGATGTTTGTTATTATGCCGCCACATCCTGCTTCTGGCTGCCACTGTGAAACAATTCATCGACTTCATCCCGCTCCTGCTGTTTTTCATCGTCTACAAACTTGATCCCCGGGCCGTCGACATCGCCGGTCATTCCTTGACTGTAGGCGGTATTTACAGCGCCACGGCAGTGCTGATCATCAGTTCTCTGGTGGTCTACGGCGCGCTGTTCGTGTCCCAGCGCAAGCTCGAGAAGAGCCAGTGGCTGACCCTGATCGCCTGCCTCGTGTTCGGCAGCCTGACCCTGGCGTTCCACAGCGAAACCTTCCTCAAATGGAAGGCCCCGGTGGTCAACTGGCTGTTCGCCCTGGCCTTCATCGGCAGCCACTTCGTCGGTGACCGCCTGCTGATCAAGCGCATCATGGGCCATGCCGTGAGCCTGCCGGACCTGATCTGGACTCGCCTGAACATCGCCTGGATCGCTTTTTTCCTGTTCTGCGGCGCTGCCAACCTGTTCGTTGCGTTCACGTTCCAGGCCTACTGGGTCGACTTCAAGGTCTTCGGTAGCCTGGGCATGACGCTGTTGTTCCTGATTGGCCAGGGTATCTACCTGTCCCGTCATCTGCATGATGCCGACCCCACCACGCCAAAAACCGAGGACTGACATGCTCTACGCAATCATTGCTACCGACGTCGCCAACTCCCTGGAAACACGCCAGGCCGCTCGTCCCGCGCACCTGGAGCGCCTGCAAAAACTCCAGGCCGAAGGCCGCGTAGTGCTGGCCGGCCCGCATCCGGCGGTGGACAGCAATGATCCGGGCGCCGCGGGTTTCAGTGGCAGCCTGATGGTGGTCGAATTCGACTCCCTGGCCGCTGCACAAGCCTGGGCCGAGGCAGACCCGTTCGTTAAGGCCGGCGTCTATGCCAGCGTCGTGGTCAAGCCATTCAAGCAAGTCATGCCGTAAATCCCCCGGGCGCGATGAGTCTTCGCGGCTCATTGCGTTCAGTTGCTCATTATTCTCGTTTGCCTGCCGATAACCTGTCTAATCTCGATTGGAATTCAGGAGTTGCAATGCGCAAAGGTCCGTTGTGCCTGTTATTGGTCACGTTGGCGATCGGGGCACCCGCCCATGGCGAGGAGAGCACCGAGGGCAATCATTCGACGCCTTTGTCCCTGAGTGCCGGCGGCCAGATCGCCGAACTGCAGCAACGCTTGAAAGACAGCGAACGCCAGCGCGAAGAACTGAGCAAGCAATTGCAAAGCGCCGGCAACGAACGCGAGAGCGCCTTGCTGGCCCGGTTGCGCCAGGAAAACCAGCGCCTGAAGCTGCAACTCAAGGAAGCCCAGGCAAGCCCCCTGCCGCGCCTGTTGACCGATCAACAGCAATGGTTTGTCATCGGTGCCGGGGTAGCGCTATTGGCCCTGCTCTGCGGTATCTTTGCCAGCGGTGGACGTAGACAACGTCGGCAATGGCTAAATTGAGTGAGTCATGAGCGAGCTGTTACTGATAGACGATGACCAGGAGCTGTGCGAGCTCCTCGTAAGCTGGTTAAGCCAGGAAGGTTTTCAGGTCCGTGCCTGTCACGATGGCCAAAGTGCCCGCAGGGCCCTGGCCGAAACCGCGCCGGCGGCCGTGGTACTGGACGTGATGCTGCCCGACGGCAGTGGCCTGGAGCTGCTCAAGCAATTGCGTAGCGATCACCCGGAGCTGCCGGTGCTGATGCTGTCGGCCCGGGGTGAACCGCTGGACCGGATCCTCGGCCTGGAACTGGGCGCCGATGACTACCTGGCCAAGCCCTGCGACCCACGAGAACTGACCGCCCGCCTGCGCGCCGTGCTGCGCCGCAGCCACCCGACGGCCGTGTCCAGCCAGATCGAACTGGGTGACCTGACCTTCAGCCCGGTGCGTGGCGTGGTCAGCATCGATGAACAGGAACAGGCCCTCACCGTTTCCGAAAGCCGCCTGCTCGAAGCGTTGCTCAAGCAGCCGGGCGAGCCGCTGGACAAGCAGGAACTGGCGCAGATCGCCCTGGGCCGCAAGCTGACCCTGTACGACCGCAGCCTCGACATGCACGTGAGTAACCTGCGCAAGAAAATCGGCCCCCACCCCGACGGCCGCCCGCGCATCGTGGCGCTGCGTAGCCGGGGTTACTACTACAGCCTTTAAGGCACTGCGCCGCTGGGCTGTGGGAGCAAAGCTTGCTCGCGATGCAGGCGCCTGGGTTCCCTTGGAGACCGCGTTATCTTCATCGCGGGCACGCCTTGCTCCCACAGGGCTGTGTGTCCGGCCCTGCAGATTTGTCAGGTCCGCACCAAAACGTCTTTACCCAAGCTTTACCCACCCCTGACCGCCGCTGACCTTGATCTCCGTAATCTGTACTCATCCGGAACTGACCGGGAATGAGACAAGGAGACACACCATGCGCAAGACCCTTATCGCTCTGATGTTCGCTGCCGCCCTGCCGACCGTCGCCATGGCCATGCCTGGAGACGCCGGCCCGATGGGGCCGATGGATGGCCCACGCCACGGCGGCATGATGCATGACAAAGGCCCGTACAGCGAACTGGACCTGAGCCGCGAACAACGCCAGCAGATTCGCCGGATCATGGGCGAACAGCGCCACGAACAACGCGAACTGGTAGACAAGTACCTGGCCAAGCTGTCGCCAGCCGACCAGAAAGCCATGCAGGACGAAATGCAAGCCCGGCATCAGAAGATCGATGCCCAGATCCGCGGCCTGTTGAAGCCTGAGCAACAGAAAGAGTTCGACGCGATCCAGAAGAAACAGGCCGAGCGTCGCGCCGAGTGGGCTGAGTTCAAGGCCTGGAAAGCGCAACAGCCGCAAAAAGCGCAATAATGCACTGAAGCCCCCAGCCCAACGGCAAGTCGCCGTTGGGCTTTCTTTGTTTTCGAGGATTTACCGTGCGTTCATTGTTCTGGCGCATCCTGGCCAGTTTCTGGCTGGCCATCGCCCTGGTTGCAGGGCTTTCACTCTTGATGGGCCACATGCTCAATCAGGACGCTTGGATCCTCAGTCGCCACCCAGGCCTCAACACCCTGCCCGAAGAGTGGACACAAACCTACGAAAGCCAGGGTGAGGATGCCGCCCAGGACATCCTGCAACAGCGCAAGCGCCAGTATCACGTCGACGTCCAAGTGTTCAATGGAAGCGGCGACCCGGTGGTGCGCGGCACCTTCCCACATCGCGCCGCAGCCTTCGAGGCTAGGCAGAACAACAACGAGCGACGCCTGCCCTGGCGGCGGCTGACCGACGAATTCACCAGTGCCAAAACCGGTGACACGTATCTGTTCATCTACCGCATCCCCCATCCCGAACTCGACGCCTGGCACCGCGACAGCCTGCTCTGGCCCATCAGTGCGCTAGGGATCGCGCTGGTGGTGCTGACATTGTTCAGCCTGTTGGTGACGCTTTCCATCACCCGCCCGCTGAGTCGCCTGCGCGGCGCAGTGCATGACCTGGGCCAGGCCGCCTATCAGCAGAACAGTCTCGCCAAGCTGGCCAACCGGCGGGATGAGTTCGGCGTACTGGCCACTGACTTCAACCGCATGGGCGCGCGCCTGCAAAGCTTGATCGCCAGCCAGCGACAACTGCTGCGCGACGTGTCCCATGAACTGCGCTCGCCCCTGGCCCGGCTGCGCATTGCCCTGGCATTGGCCGAACGGGCCAGCCCCGAGGAGCGTGAAAGGCTCTGGCCGCGCCTGACCCGCGAATGCGATCGCCTGGAAGCGCTGATCAGTGAAATCCTGGTGTTGGCCCGGGTCGATGCCGACAACGCCAGCGCCGAAGAGGTGGAACTCAACGGCTTGCTGGTCACCCTGCAAAAAGATGCGCAACTGGCCTCACCGGAACAAACCGTGCAGCTCGAAACCGAGGCGGACCTGACCCTCAAGGGCTGGCCGACCATGATCGAGCGCGCGGTGGACAACCTGCTGCGCAACGCCCTGCGCTTCAATCCGGCCGGGCAATCGATCGAGATGCGCGCGGCGCGCCAGGGCGAACGGATCCTGATCAGTGTGCGCGACCATGGGCCAGGTGTTGCGGCCGAACACCTGGGGCAATTGGGCGAACCGTTCTACCGCGCACCCGGCCAGACCGCCGCCGGTCACGGCCTGGGCCTGGCCATCGCACGCCGTGCCGCCGAACGCCATGGCGGCACCCTGGTGCTGGGCAATCATCCCGACGGCGGGTTCATCGCGACGCTGGAGTTGCCGTTGGTGCCGGGGGCTGTCGTCCAGCCTTAAGGCACCACACTGTAGGAGCTGCCGAAGGCTGCGATCTTTTGATCTTGATCTTGATCTTGATCTTGATCTTGATCTTGATCTTGATCTTGATCTTGATCTTGATCTTGATCTTGATCTTGATCTTGATCTTGATCTTGATCTTGATCTTGATCTTGATCTTGATCTTCTGATCTTCTGATCTTCTGATCTTCTGATCTTCTGATCTTTCACTCCAGATTCAATTGTCTGGGGCAAGATCGCAGCCTCGTTGCACTCGTCAGCTCCTACACAGCTCCTACACAGCTCCTACACATCTCCTACACCGCTCCTACACCGCTGCGACACAGCCCTTCCTACGCAGTGTCAGAATCATGCAGCCTCCTTCAAACCAAACGATAATTCCTCTTATTCAAACTGCCCCGCCCTGTTAGACTTTGCGCCCTCGTTTTCACTCATCTCCCAGGACGCCCGATGCCGTCGTTGCCTCTTCGTTTATGTGCGCTGTTCATGGCCCTGGGCTTGAGCGCCTGCGATGATGCCCCGCGTTTTACCCAGGCCGAACCGGGTGAAGCCCGTTCCGGTGGCGCCGCGACGGTACGCAAGACGGATCAGAACGCCTTTTCCCTGCCCTCGGCCAACCTGCCGCCCTCGCGCCGTGTGGATTTCAGCGTCGGCAACAGTTTCTTCCGCAGCCCTTGGGTGATCGCCCCCGCGACCACCACCGCCCGCGACGGCCTCGGGCCCTTGTTCAATACCAACGCCTGCCAGAACTGCCATATCAAGGACGGTCGCGGCCACCCGCCAGCACCGGACGCGCCCACCGCAGTATCGATGCTGGTACGCCTGTCGATCCCCGACGCGCCGCCTTACGCCAAGGTCATCGAACAACTGGGGGTGGTGCCGGAACCGGTTTACGGCGGGCAGTTGCAAGACATGTCCGTGCCCGGCGTCGCCCCCGAAGGCAAAGTGCGGGTCGACTACACGAAGGTTCCGGTGCGTTTCAAGGACGGCACCGTCGTGGAACTGCGCAAGCCGGATTTGCAGATCACCCAACTGGCCTATGGGCCGATGCACCCGGACACGCGTTTTTCCGCCCGCGTCGCCCCACCGATGATCGGCCTTGGGCTGCTGGAGGCCATCCCTGACGAGGCCATCCTGGCAAACGCCGAAGCCCAGGCCCGGGAGAAAAACGGCATCGCCGGGCGTCCCAACCAGGTTTGGGACGATGTCCAGCAAAAAACCGTCCTTGGACGGTTTGGCTGGAAGGCCGGACAGCCCAACCTCAACCAACAGAACGTCCACGCATTCTCTGGAGACATGGGCCTGACGACAAGCCTGCGGCCCTTCGACGATTGCACCCAGACCCAGGTCGACTGCAAGCGCGCGCCCAGCGGCAATGGCCCCGACGGCGAACCGGAAGTCAGCGACAACATCCTGCGACTGGTGCTGTTCTATAGCCGCAACCTCGCCGTACCGGCCCGGCGCGAGGTGAGTTCACCCCAGGTACTGGCGGGCAAGAATCTGTTCTTCCAGGCCGGTTGCCAGTCCTGCCACACACCGAAATACACCACCGCCGCCAACGCCGCCGAACCGGAGTTGGCGAACCAGGTCATCCGCCCTTACACCGACCTGCTGTTGCACGACATGGGCGAAGGCCTGGCGGACAACCGCAGCGAATTCAAGGCCAGCGGCCGTGACTGGCGAACCCCGCCACTGTGGGGCATCGGCCTGACCGAAACCGTCAACGGCCACACCCAGTTCCTGCATGACGGCCGGGCCCGCAACCTGCTCGAAGCCGTGCTGTGGCATGGCGGCGAGGCACAAGCGGCGCAGCGCCAGGTTTTAGCGTTCAATGCCGAGCAGCGCACTGCGTTGCTGGCCTTTCTGAATTCCCTTTAAACGCCTTTTCCAGAAGTGGGAGCACGACATGTTCCGTCCCAAGCTGTTGTTCACCAGCCTCGCCGCCATCGCCCTAGGCGCCTGCTCGCCCCAGGACCCGCAAGCGGTCACCTCGGCCGCCATCGCCAAGCAAGTGATCCTGCCGACCTACAGCCGCTGGGTCGATGCCGACCGGCAACTGGCGACCAGCGCCCTGGCGTTCTGCCAAGGCAAGGAAAACCTGGAAACCGCCCGCGCCGATTTCCTCAAGGCGCAAAAAGCCTGGGCCGAGCTGCAACCGCTGCTGATCGGTCCGCTGGCCGAGGGCAACCGCGCCTGGCAGGTGCAGTTCTGGCCGGACAAGAAAAACCTGGTGGGCCGTCAGGTCGAGCAATTGGTCAACAGCCAGCCACAGATCGACGCCGCTGGCCTGGCCAAGTCCAGTGTCGTGGTCCAGGGCCTCTCGGCCTATGAATACCTGCTGTTCGACGCCAAGATCGACATGGCCGACAGCACGCAAAAAGCCAAGTACTGCCCGCTGCTCACCGCCATCGGCGAACGCCAGAAACAACTGGCCGAAGATATCCTGTCGCGCTGGAACACCAACGACGGCATGCTCGCCCAGATGAGCAAGTTCCCCAACCAGCGCTACGCCGATTCCCACGAGGCCATCGCCGATCTGCTGCGGGTCCAGGTTACCGCCCTGGATACGCTGAAGAAAAAACTCGGCACACCGATGGGCCGCCAGAGCAAAGGCGTGCCACAGCCGTTCCAGGCCGATGCCTGGCGCAGCCAGTCGTCGTTGCAGGGCCTGGAGGCCAGCCTGAGCGCAGCGAAAACCGTCTGGGCAGGCGTGGACAACAAGGGTCTGCGGGGCCTGTTGCCAAGCGACCAGAAGCCATTGGCCGACAAGATCGATGCCGCCTACGATGCCTCCTTGAAGTTGTTCGCCAGCAGCCAGCGTTCGCTGATCGAAATGCTCAACGATGACGCCGGGCGCCAGCAACTCAACGATTTGTATGACAGCCTCAACGTCGTCCATCGCCTGCACGAGGGCGAACTGGCCAAGGCGTTGGGCATTCAACTGGGCTTCAATGCCAACGACGGTGACTGATCATGTTTCGACGTCAGGTCCTGGCACTGGGCAGCTTGCTGCTCGGCGTCGTCACCCTGGGCGGCTGGACGCTGTTCAAGCAAAAGGACAAGAGTCCGCTCCTGCTTTCGGCACGGGACGATGGCGACGGCAAGCACTACGCCGTCGGCTATCGACTGGACGGCACCCGGGTGTTCGCCACCCAGGTCGGCCAGCGTTGCCATGACATCATCAATCATCCGACGCAGCCGATTGCGCTGTTCGTTGCCCGTCGTCCAGGCACCGAAAGCTACCTGATCGACCTGCGCGACGGGACGCTGCTGCAAACCATCACCTCGTTGCCGAACCGGCATTTCTATGGCCACGCGGTGATCCACAAAAGCGGCGAATGGCTGTATGCCACCGAGAACGACACCACCGACCCTGGACGCGGCCTGTTGGGCGTGTACCGTTTCGAAGGCGAGCGACTGGTGCACAGCGGCGAGATGTCCACCCATGGCATCGGTCCGCACCAGGTGTCATGGATGCCCGATGGCGAAACGCTGGTGGTGGCCAATGGCGGCATTCGCACCGAGGCCGAAAGCCGGGTCGAAATGAACCTCGACGCCATGGAGCCGAGCCTGGTGCTGATGCAACGCGATGGC
Source organism: Pseudomonas sp. PF05 (assembly GCF_056521845.1). Classification (NCBI taxonomy): domain Bacteria; kingdom Pseudomonadati; phylum Pseudomonadota; class Gammaproteobacteria; order Pseudomonadales; family Pseudomonadaceae; genus Pseudomonas; species Pseudomonas sp. PF05. Next base: position 182,302 of record NZ_JBWLPW010000004.1, read on the forward strand.
ACCCTGCTGAGCAAGGAAACCCTCGCCCAATCGATGAACAGCGTGCGCCACCTGGGCATCGCCAGCGACGGCACCATCGTCTCCGGCCAGCAGTTCATGGGCGCTGCCCACGAGTCGTCGCAATTGCTGGCGATCAAGCGGCCGGGCCAGCCGTTCCAGGCGTTCCCGGTGCCCGAAGAGCAATTGCAGGCCATGGGGCACTACACCGCCAGCGTCGCCGTGCACAGCGACCTGCGCCTGGTGGCCCTGACCGCACCCCGTGGCAACCGCTTCTTTATCTGGGACCTGGACAGTGGCGAAGTACGCCTGGATGCGCCGCTGCCGGACTGTGCCGGTGTGGGCGCGGTGGCCGACGGGTTTGTCGTGACCTCGGGCCAAGGGCGTTGCCGATATTACGATTGCCGGCAGACACAACTGGTTGCAAAACCACTGGATCTGCCAGCAGGGCTCTGGGACAACCATTTGCATCTGGCCTGAGCCAGGGAGCGAAGCACCCTCGGTGCCGAGCTCCCTGTTTTTTCGGAAAAAACCCACGCACCAACCGCCTGCGAACATCTGGAATAGCCCGCACACTCAGGGTAATGTGCCCGCCTGTCTGTATTTTCTCTCGGCTCTTTCCAAGGAAGTGGAACATGCTGCGACGCCGCATGCTGATCATGTTGGGTGTTGTCCTGCTGGTGGTGCTGTTGCTCGCCGGCTACAAGGCCTTCTCCGTCTACCAGCAGATCCAGATGTTTTCTGCCCCCAAACCGCCGGTCAGCGTGGCCGTGGCTACGGTCGCCCAGCGACCCTGGCAAACCCGTCTGCCCACCGTTGGCAGCCTAAAGGCGCTGCAAGGGGTGGACCTGAGCCTGGAAATCGCCGGGACCGTGCAGAAGGTGCAGTTCCAGTCCGGGCAGAAGGTCAAGGCCGGCCAGCCGCTCCTGCAACTGGACAGTGACGTCGAAAGCGCCCTGTTGGAAACTGCCGAAGCCGACCTTGGCCTGGCGCAACTGGATTTCGGGCGCGGCCGACAACTGGTGGGCAGCCAGGCGATCTCCAAGGGCGAGTTCGACCGGCTCTCGGCGCAACTGAAGAAGAACCAGGCCACGGTCAACCAGCTCAAGGCTTCGCTGGCCAAAAAACAGATTCTGGCGCCATTCAGCGGCACCGTCGGCATTCGCCAGGTGGACGTTGGCGACTACCTGGCCAGCGGCACGGTGATCGCCACCCTGCAGGACCTCAGCAGCCTCTACGTAGACTTCTACGTCCCTGAGCAAAGCGTGCCCAGGCTTGCCGTTGCCCAGTCGGTCAACGTCAGTGTCTCGGCCTATCCCGGGCAAAACTTCGTCGCCACCATCAGCGCGATCAACCCCAAGGTGGAGGACAGCACCCGCAACGTCCTGGTACGTGCCACCCTGGCCAACCCCGACGACAAGCTGCTGCCCGGCATGTTCGCCAACCTGGAGGTGATCCTGCCGGATGTGGCCGCCGGAATCGTCGCGCCGGAAAGCGCCGTGACCTACACCCTCTACGGCAACTCGATGTACGTGGTGAGCCAGAAGAAAACCGCCGACGGCACTGTCGAGAAAAACGACAAGGGCCAGCCGGTGCTGATCGCTGAACGGCGTTTCGTAGAAACCGGCGAGCGACGCGACGGGCAGGTGCTGGTGACCAAAGGCGTGCAGAGCGGCGAGCAAGTCGTGATCGCCGGCCAGCTCAAGCTCGATAACGGTACGCCGATCGCCATCAGCGACGACAAGACCCTGACCGAACAGAACAGCCCGCCCCGCGCGGACTGATCAAGGAACCCCCATGGCTTTTACCGATCCGTTCATCCGCCGTCCGGTGCTCGCCACCGTGGTCAGCCTTTTGATCGTGCTGCTGGGCTTCCAGGCCTGGAGCAAGTTGCCCCTGCGCCAGTATCCGCAAATGGAGAACGCCCTGATCACGGTGACCACCGCCTACCCCGGGGCCAACGCCGAGACCATCCAGGGCTACATCACCCAGCCGATGCAACAGAGCCTGGCCAGTGCCGAGGGCATCGACTACATGACCTCGGTCAGCCGCCAGAATTTCTCGGTGATTTCGGTCTACGCCCGCATCGGCTCCAACAGCGACCGGCTCTTTACCGAATTGCTGGCCAAGGCCAACGAGGTCAAGAACCAGTTGCCCCAGGATGCCGAGGACCCGGTCCTCAGCCGCGAGGCCGCCGATGCCTCGGCACTGATGTACATCAGCTTCTTCAGCAAGGAACTGAGCAACCCGCAGATCACCGACTATCTGTCGCGGGTGATCCAGCCCAAACTGGCGACCCTGCCAGGCATGGCTGAGGCGGAGATCCTCGGCAACCAGGTCTTTGCCATGCGCCTGTGGCTGGACCCGGTCAAGCTCGCCGGTTTCGGCCTGACTGCGGCCGACGTGACCAATGCCGTGCGCCAGCAAAACTTCCTCTCCGCCGCCGGTGAAGTGAAAGGCGAGTATGTGGTCACCAGCATCAACGCCAATACCGAACTCAAGTCCGCCGAGGCCTTCGGCGCGATCCCGCTCAAGACCGAGGGCGACAGCCGCGTGTTGCTGCGGGACGTGGCCCGCGTGGAGATGGGTGCCGAGAACTACGACACCATCAGCTCCTTTGGTGGCACACCCTCGGTGTACATCGGGATCAAGGCTACGCCCGGTGCAAACCCGCTGGATGTGATCAAGGAAGTGCGCAAGATCATGCCGGACATGGAGGCCCAGCTCCCGGCCAACCTCAAGGCCGAGATCGCCTACGACGCCACCCTGTTCATCCAGGCCTCCATCGACGAAGTGGTGAAAACCCTGTTCGAGGCGGTGCTGATCGTGATCGTCGTGGTGTTCCTGTTCCTCGGTGCCCTGCGTTCGGTGGTCATCCCGGTGGTGACCATTCCGCTGTCGATGATCGGCGTGATGTTCTTCATGCAGTTGATGGGCTACTCGATGAACCTCCTGACCCTGCTGGCCATGGTGCTCGCCATCGGTCTGGTAGTGGACGACGCCATCGTGGTGGTGGAAAACATTCACCGGCACATCGAGGAAGGCAAGACCCCATTCGACGCCGCGATAGAAGGTGCCCGGGAAATCGCCATGCCGGTGGTCTCGATGACCATCACCCTGGCCGCGGTGTACGCGCCGATCGGCCTGCTGCAGGGCCTGACCGGAGCCTTGTTCAAGGAATTCGCATTGACCTTGGCCGGGGCGGTGGTGATCTCCGGGATCGTCGCCCTGACCTTGTCACCGATGATGTGCGCCATGCTCCTGCGCCACGACGAGAACCCCTCGGGGTTGGCTCATCGGCTGGACAGGGCTTTCGAAAGCTTGAAGAGCCGTTACCAGCGCATGCTCCATGGCACGCTCAACACCCGGCCGGTGGTCCTGGTGTTCGCCGTGATCGTCCTGCTGCTGATCCCGGTGCTGATCATGTTCACCAAATCCGAACTGGCACCCGACGAAGACCAGGGCATCATCTTCATGATGGCCACCGCTCCGCAACCCACCAACCTTGACTATCTGAACACGTACACCGATCACTTCATTACTATCTTCAAGGAGTTCCCCGAGTACTACTCCTCGTTCCAGATCAACGGCTACAACGGCGTACAGTCGGGCATCGGGGGCTTTCTGCTCAAGCCCTGGAACGAACGCAGCCGTACCCAGATGGAAATCCTGCCAGAGGTCCAGGCCAAGCTGGAAAGCGTGCCTGGCTTGCAGATCTTCGGTTTCAACCTGCCCTCGCTGCCGGGGACCGGTGAAGGCTTGCCGTTCGCGTTCGTCATCAACTCGCCGAAGGACTATGCGACGCTGCTGGAGATTGCCGAGCGGGTCAAAAAGCGCGCATTGGAATCCGGCAAGTTCGCCTTCATGGACATTGACCTGGCGTTCGACAAGCCCGAAGTCGTGGTGGATATCGATCGCGCCAAGGCCGCCCAGATGGGCGTCTCGATGCAGGACCTGGGCGGTACCCTGGCGACACTGCTGGGCGAGGCTGAGATCAACCGCTTCACCCTCGAGGGACGCAGCTACAAGGTCATTGCCCAGGTCGAACGCCCCTTCCGGGACAACCCGCAGTGGTTGAACAACTACTACGTGAAAAATGCCAAGGGTGAATCACTCCCGCTGTCGACCCTGATCAAGGTCAGCGACCGGGCGCGGCCGCGACAACTGAACCAGTTCCAGCAGCTCAATGCGGTGACCATCTCGGGCTTTCCCATCGTGAGCATGGGCGAGGCGATCGAGACCGTCCGCCAGATTGCCCGGGAGGAAGCCCCGGTGGGGTTTGCCTTCGACTACGCCGGGGCTTCGCGCCAATTCGTACAGGAAGGTAGCGCGTTGTGGGTGACCTTTGCCTTGGCCCTGGCGATCATCTTCCTGGTACTGGCCGCACAGTTCGAAAGCTTCCGGGACCCGCTGGTGATCCTGGTGACCGTGCCGCTGTCGATTTGCGGCGCCTTGATCCCGCTGTTCCTAGGCTGGTCGAGCATGAACATCTATACCCAGGTGGGGCTGGTGACGCTGATTGGCCTGATCAGCAAGCATGGGATCCTGATTGTCGAATTCGCCAACCAGCTGCGCAGGGAACAGAACCTGACACCGCGCGAAGCCGTGGAACAAGCTGCGTCGATTCGTCTGCGGCCGGTACTGATGACCACCGCAGCCATGGTGTTCGGCATGGTGCCGCTCATCTTCGCCACAGGCGCCGGGGCTGTGAGCCGCTTCGACATCGGCACGGTCATCGCCACCGGGATGTCGATTGGCACCTTGTTCACGTTGTTCGTGTTGCCTTGCGTCTACACGCTGCTGGCCAAGCCGGACAAAGCCTGAGGAGTGTTGAAGCAAACTTGCTGGTACGGGAGTTTTTGTGGCGAGGGAGCTTGCTCCCGCTCGGCTCTGTAGGAGCTGGCGAAGCCTGCGATCTTTTGATCTTGATCTTTCGCTCTTGACTCAATGAGCAATGAGAAGATCGCAGCCTCGTTGCACTCGACAGCTCCTACACAGCTCCCGCCCATAAAGCTCCAGCGGGAGCAAGCTCCCTCGCCACGGGTTGGGTGTTTGACTGGAGGCTTGTAGTGGCCTTCTAAAAAACCAAAACAAAAATAAAGGCCTCGCACAAGCGAGGCCTTTATTTTGGCTTCATGTCTCTCAACTTTGCGGCCTCATCCCCTGGGACAGGCTGAACATGAACAGCAGCAGATCATCGTCCGGCTGGATCGCCTCGCTGACCTTTGCCACACGTGGCAAAGGACAATACGTATCAGCATTGGAAGCGCTGAGGATCTGCGAGCGGGGCTGCTCCCATACAGCCACCGCCATTGATGCAACTGCCAGGGCTGCGACTAAAAACAAACCTCTAGCAATTTCTAATTTCATCGCTATAAACCTTTGATAGCGCTGCCAAACGCCGCCTCGTAAAAGTAGACGAGTTTTTTCCAGTCAGCGTCGCTAAACGACGAGTGGCGCCGCAACTGCTTAAGGTCATGGGATGCCGCACGTTGGGCGGTCAGGCGCTGGCGACACTTTTCAAAATCGAGCAAAGCCACCTCGGGCTTGGCCGCCTCGCCCTCCCCGGTTACGCGTACAAAGACGTGCTTGATATAGATACAGCCATGTTGCCAACGGCCCTTGTGCATGCGCGCCAGGTTTTCAGCCAGCGCCAGGAGGATTTGATCATGCACCGCTTCGCCATGGCGCTCGCGGCCACCTCCGGCATACCAGTGCTCGATCTCTTCAAATCCTTCCAGCGCCTGGGTCACCAGCAGCGCACGCCACTTGTGAACCGGGTCCCGCTGGGCGCCACAGAAAATGAGCTGGGGGACGCGAACACCCAGTCGGGTCAACGCCAGGAGTGCGTCTTGCTCGCGCAGCACGGTCGGTCTACCGAACGGGTGCAACCAGCTACGATAAATATGTCCGGTCTGACGCTTGGCATAAAGCAGTTTGCCGTCCTTGCTCTTGATACGTTGTACGCCGCTTTCACCGCCGCGACGTACATTGGGCTCTTCCACCCACTCTCCCTGCTGGCTCCAGAAATCTTCAAAGTCACCGGGAAAATTCGTTGATGCCTCTACTGCCTGCACACCCATGCCCTTACCTCTTGCGTAATACATAAACTCGCCACATGGCATAGAGCGGTAGAAAATCCAGCCGTTCCTGAATGCGAAACCCTGCCTGCCGAAACTCATCCTCTACTGTAGCAACCGGTAACACAAATCGATTCTGGTAGTCTTTTTGCCCACGAGTGCGTTCCTGACGCTTGCGTTTCCAGGCCTTGAAATTGCCATCGACCCATAACGAAACGATCACGCTATCACGGGTAACGCGCTCGAATTCCTTGAGAATCGCCAGTCGATGCGCGGGTTCACCGATGTGGTGCAACAGGCGCATGCAAAAAATGCTGTCGACGGCGTTATCAGGCAAGGCAATGTCGAATGCAGAAGTGTGCAAGGGTTGTACCCGTTTCACCACATCGGCCGATTGAGCCTCCATTGCGGTCTTGAGCATGGCCTCGGAATTGTCCGCGCCAATGATGACCCGGTTCGGTTTTTCGGCCAACAAGGGCCAGAAGCGCCCGGCACCGCACGGCAGGTCCAATACCAGGCCAGGGTCACCGACAAGCGCCAATGCACGCCGGGCCAGTTGTTGGTCTCGCTGGTTGGACAGACGGCGACTCAAGCCACTGCGATGCTTATGAAAATATTTCTTGGCGTGCTGTTCGTCGTATTTTTCGGAAAAGTCCAGCTTGATGGGTTTGGACATAAAGGGGGCTCCGTGACTGATCGGCCCACTTTATGATTCGAGATGTCATGTCTCTGTGAAAATGAAGTCACGTAAATGCCATAAATATTTACAAGACTTTTCCGTGCATACGCTTAGCCCTTTGGATTCAATTCCACTTCGAAATGACAACCATTGGGTTCCATCGTACTGAGACTCACCGTCCAGCCCTGGTTCTCGCAAATCCGTTGCACCAGGGATAACCCCAACCCCAGCCCCTCGCCGCGCTTTTCGTTGCCGCGCACGAATGGCTCGAACATCGCCTCGCGCTTCTCCTCCGGGATGCCCACGCCGCTGTCCTCGACCACGAAGCCAGTGGCAGTCAACGAGAGACGGATGAACCCCTGGTCGGTGTAGTGCAAGGCATTACGCAGCAAATTGCCCATGACGGCGGTCAGGAAAGTGGCGTTATACAAGGTGTCGAGGGTTTGTCCCGGTTCGAAGATCAGCGTCAAACCTTTGGATTCGATGGGGTCGCGCCACACGCCGAGGAGATTTTCAGCCACCTGTGCAAGGTTCAGCCGAGGCGACATGCCATTGTCTTCACGCTGGGCCCTGGCGAGCATCAGGAAGGTCTGCACCAGTTCGCGCATCTCTTCACTGGCTCTGTTGATGCGCTCGACCTGGGTGCGACCACGCAGGTCCAGTGTCGGGTTTTCCGCCAGCAATTCACAGGAGGTCGCCAAGACCATCAACGGTGTGCGCAACTCATGGCTCACGTCGCTGGTGAACAATCGTTCCCGGGTCAGGGCCTGGCGCAAGCGCCCCAGTGTTGCGTCGAACGCCACGGCCAGTTCACCCACTTCATCGGCGGCATAATCCGGGGCCAGTGGCGGAGCCAGGCCCAGGAGTTGGTCGCGATGGCGCACTTGCCGGGCCAGGCGAACCACCGGCGCCATCACCCGGCGCGCCAGGACCCAGCCCAAAAATACCGCCAGCGCCAGGCTGAGCACAAAGCCCACCAGCACCACGGCAAACAGCACCCGCTCGCGCTCTTCGAAATCACTCTGGTCTTGCAGCAACACGTAGCGCCGGCCGTCAACGATCTCGACCATGGCGTGATACGACAACTGCTCGCGAAACACTTCGTGGAAACCACGTTCCAGATGGCGAAGGTCCTTGGGCAACTCGAAGTCACCTGGACCGCCGCTGAAATAAAACAATTGGTCGGGTTCCGGGCGATGGTTCCAGTCCGAGACGCTGTCCATCAAGAGCAAGCGCTGCAGATCGCCGCCAAGCCCGGCAGAAATCAGTTTTTCTTCGACCAAATGGACCGTCGCCACGATGCCCATGGCGAAAGCGCCAGCCACCAATGCGCTCATCAGCGCAAAGGCGATGATGATCCGTTGGGCGAGGCTCTGCTTAAACTCCATCGCGGCCCTCGGCCAAGCGATAGCCGACGCCATGTACGGTGTGCAACAACGGTTTGTCGAACGGTTTGTCGATCACCTGGCGCAGTTGATGGACGTGGCTGCGCAGGCTGTCGCTGTCCGGGCAGTCATCGCCCCACAACGCTTCTTCGAGGATTTCGCGGCGCAGCACGTGAGGGCTTTTCTGCATCAATACCGCCAGCAGCTTGAGGCCTACGGGGTTGAGCTTGAGCAGCTTGCCTTCACGGGTCACTTCCAGGGTATCGAGGTCGTAGCTCAGGTCGCCGACCTGCAAGGCACGGCGGCCACCACCCTGGGACCGACGCATGACAGCTTCGATCCGCGCCGCCAGTTCCGACAGGGCAAACGGTTTGATCAGGTAGTCATCGGCCCCGGACTTGAAACCCTGCAGACGATCGTCCAACTGATCCCGGGCGGTGAGCATGATCACCGGTGTATCGCGCCGGGCGTCTTCACGCAGGCGCTTGCACAAGGTATAGCCATCGATGCCCGGCAGCATGATGTCGAGCACGATCAGGTCGTAGTGTTCGGTCGCGGCCAGGTGCAACCCCGACAGACCGTCCTGGGCACAATCGACGGTGTAGCCCTTGAGCCCCAGGTAATCGGCCAGGTTGGCCAGGATATCGCGGTTGTCTTCGACCAATAGAATTCGCATGGGCACCTCTGCGTACACAGTTAACGGCCATCTTGGCCCGCGCAGCTTACGGCCAAGCGTGCCTCACGGCTAGGGTTGTATCGGGTCGCGGCAGCTCAGGCCTCTGTGGGAGCGGGCAAGTGAGCCCAGGCACGGGACTCGTTGGCATTGACGAGTTTTTCACCCAGCATTCACACCGTCCCGACGCAACGCAGGCCAGACTGCGCAACGCGCTGCTTTACGAAAACTCCCATCAAAGGTATTGCCATGGTTTCCACCGTCATCCGACCCGCTTCCAGACCCCTGAATTTCTGGCTTGCCCTGGGCCTGCCTGTCGTCGTCGCAGCGACGCTGGTGTTGCTGGAGTTGACCACGCTGGACATGGACGTGGCCAAGCTGTTTTACGACCCGATGTCGGGTGGATTCATCGGTCGGCACAGCTTTTTTCTGGAAGACATCCTGCACGATCGAGCCAAACAGGTGGTTATCGTATTCTCCGTGCTGGCGGTCCTGGGATTCATCAGCTCATTCTTCATCAGCTGGCTCAAACCGTTCAAGCGCGAGCTCGGTTGCCTGGTGCTGTCCCTGGCACTGGCGACGTCCTTCGTCACGCCAATGAAAGCGGTGACGGCGGTGCAATGCCCCTGGAGCCTGAAGGAATTCGGTGGCAAGGAAACCTACAGCGAACTGCTAAGCCCGCGCCCGGCCACGGACAAACCCGGTCGATGCTGGCCCGGCGGTCACGCCGCCACCGGGTTCACGTTGTTTGCGCTGTTCTTCGTCCTGCGCGACCGCCGCCCACGCCTGGCCCGCCAGACCCTTATATTCGCCTTCACGTTGGGAACGGTGTTCTCGGTGGGGCGGATGATGCAAGGGGCGCACTTCTTCTCCCACAACGTGTGGACAGCGGTGTTCTGTTGGCTGATTTGCCTGGGGTGTTATTACTACATCCTGTACCGACCGGCCGTCATGACTGATCGCGTAGCATTGAGTCAGCCCGCCAACGCCTGAAAGCGCCTCGGACAAACCCTGTGGGAGCAAAGCTTGCTCGCGAATACGATGGCAGCTTCAACATCCTGGCAAGCTGACCCACCGCAATCGCGAGCAAGCTTTGCTCCCACAGAGACAGTCGGGCCCAGCTCAATGCAGGGGCAAACCCAAGGCAATAAAAAACCCCGCTTGCTTTCGCAGGCGGGGTTTTTCGCTACAGGGGTAAGGCTGGCTTACATCATGCCGCCCATGCCACCCATGCCGCCCATGTCTGGCATACCGCCGCCAGCTGGAGCGTCTTCCTTGATTTCAGCGATCATCGCCTCAGTGGTGATCATCAGGCTGGCAATCGACGAAGCCGCTTGCAGAGCCGAACGAGTCACTTTGGCCGGGTCCAGGATACCCATTTCGATCATGTCGCCGTATTCGCCGGTAGCAGCGTTGTAACCGTAGTTACCCGAACCCTGCTTGACCTTGTCAACCACAACGCTTGGCTCGTCGCCGGAGTTGGCAACGATCTGGCGCAGCGGGGCTTCTACAGCGCGACGCAGCAACTGGATGCCCACGTTCTGGTCATCGTTGTCGCCTTTCAGCTCGGAGATAGCCTGCAGAGCGCGAACCAGTGCCACGCCGCCGCCAGGTACCACGCCTTCTTCGACGGCTGCGCGGGTCGCGTGCAGGGCGTCTTCAACGCGGGCTTTCTTCTCTTTCATTTCAACTTCGGAACCGGCACCAACCTTGATCACTGCAACGCCGCCAGACAGTTTGGCCAGGCGCTCTTGCAGTTTTTCACGGTCGTAGTCGGACGAAGTCTCGGCCACTTGTGCGCGGATCTGAGTCACGCGAGCCTGGATGTCAGTCTCGACGCCAGCACCGTCGATCACGGTGGTGTTTTCCTTGGACAGGATCACGCGCTTGGCGTTACCCAGGTGCTCCAGGGTGGTGCTTTCCAGGCTCAGGCCGATCTCTTCGGAGATAACGGTACCGCCGGTCAGTACGGCGATGTCCTGCAGCATGGCCTTGCGACGGTCGCCGAAGCCTGGTGCCTTGACGGCAGCGACTTTAACGATGCCACGCATGTTGTTCACGACCAAGGTCGCCAGGGCTTCGCCTTCAACGTCTTCAGCCACGATCAGCAGTGGGCGGCCGGCTTTGGCAACGGCTTCCAGCACTGGCAGCATTTCGCGGATGTTGGAGATCTTCTTGTCCACCAGCAGGATCAGCGGGCCGTCGAGCTCGGCGGTCATGGTGTCCGGCTTGTTGACGAAGTACGGGGACAGGTAGCCACGGTCGAACTGCATGCCTTCTACGACCGACAGTTCGTTTTCCAGGCCCGAGCCTTCTTCAACGGTGATCACGCCTTCTTTACCGACTTTTTCCATGGCTTCGGCAATGATGTCGCCGATGGAGTTGTCGGAGTTGGCCGAGATGGTGCCGACCTGAGCGATTGCCTTGGTGTCAGCGCATGGCTTGGACAGGGCTTTGAGCTCTTTGACAATGGCGATGGTCGCCTTGTCGATGCCGCGCTTGAGGTCCATCGGGTTCATGCCGGCAGCGACGGCTTTGAGGCCTTCATTGACGATCGATTGAGCCAGGACGGTCGCGGTGGTGGTGCCGTCGCCGGCGTCATCGTTGGCACGGGAGGCAACGTCTTTGACCAGTTGCGCGCCCATGTTTTCGAAGCGGTCTTTGAGCTCGATTTCTTTGGCTACGGAAACGCCGTCCTTGGTGATGGTCGGAGCGCCGAAGCTCTTCTCGATGATCACGTTACGGCCTTTCGGGCCCAGGGTCGCTTTTACTGCGTCAGCCAGGACGTTGACACCGGCGAGCATTTTCTTGCGGGCGGAATCGCCGAATTTAACTTCTTTAGCAGCCATGATCGATATTCCTTAAATACTTTGTAGTAACGGGAAAATGGGCGGGGGAATCAGCCTTCGAGAACAGCGAGGATTTCGTTCTCGCTCATTACCAGCAGGTCTTCGCCGTCGACTTTCACTGTGTTGCTGCCGGAGTAAGGGCCGAACACAACCTTGTCACCCACTTTCACGGCCAGCGCACGTACTTCACCGTTTTCCAGTGCCTTGCCTGGGCCTACAGCGAGAACTTCACCGTGGTTGGCTTTTTCAGCAGCCGAACCTGGCAGGACGATACCGCCAGCGGTTTTCTTCTCTTCTTCGCTGCGACGGATGACGACGCGGTCATGCAGAGGACGAAGCTTCATTGTCGATCTCTCCTAATTTTTGGTTTTCATCGGCCGGTGTAGTCCCGGCGGGTTTAACAAAGCCGGCAGAGCCGGGTGCGGTTCGTCAGTCGAACCGCGGAAGTCTGTCCGGTGTCACCACCGGAAACCTTGCGGTGACCGTTACATAAGGGCGCACAAGTGGATTACAAGGGCGGGGCAGAAAATTTTTTACTGCGCGCAGCCAAAATGAACGCGGCGCCCGAAGGCGCCGTGTCGCAGGTTTTACTTGGAATCGCGGTGTTCGAATTCGCCTTCGATCACGTCGGGCTCGCGGCCCAAAGGCTCGCGCGGAGCCGGACCGCCGCGGGGCTGGAGGTCATCGGCGAAGGCGCGCTGACGAATCGCCTGCTCTTCGGCGCGCTGGCGCATTTTATTGGCCAGCAACCGACGGGTGAACGGCAACAGCATGACCAGGCCCAGCACGTCGCTGATAAAACCAGGCAGGATCAACAAGCCGCCACCCAGGGCCAGCATCAGGCCTTCGAGCATGGTCTGGGCAGGCAACTCGCCACGATTCAGGCTTTCACGGGCACGCAAAGCCGTGGCCAGGCCAGCAATGCGCAGCACGAACACGCCGAGCATCGAGCCGAGAATGACCAGCAGCAGCGCCGGGAAAAACCCGATCGCACCGCTGACCTTGACGAATACGAACAGCTCCAACACCGGGAACAGCAGAAAGAGCAACAAAAAAGGGCGCATCAAATGGTTCCTCAACGCAAGAATGCCTTGCTATGAAAACCTAAATGACGTCGCCCTTTCGTGAATTCAAGCGTCGACCTCGGCATTTTTCGGCCATTGCTCGGCGTGAGCCAGATAAACCAAGGCTTCGCGCACTTGTGTCGGGGTGTTGCAAGGCGTCGGAAACGCCAGCCAGTGCAGGCCCTGTCCTATACGCAGGTGCATGCCTTCGCTGTCGATGCCCACCAATTGCGCCGGTTCGCTTTTCGGCAGGCCGGCCAGTTCCACGTAATGGGCAATGGCCTTGGCGTGATCGGCATTCATGTGCTCGATCATGCTGGTTTCGGCTTTGCCGGCGAAGGGATTGGCCAGGGTGAGCTGGTCGATCCAGTGGATGGCGCCAAAGCCGCCGATGTAGCGATGGCGCACCGGCTCAAGCACCCAGAAATCGAAATCATGGGCCTTGTGGTAGTTCTGCGAGTCAGGGAAATAGCGGTAGTAACGCTCGGCGGCAGCCTCGATGGCAGCGCTGTCTTCGAGTTTGCGGGCCTCGGCCAGGTAGGTCAGGCGCCCCACGGCCTGCACATCCTCGGCGCCCCGCTCGCCCACCAGCATCGAACACCTGGGGTCTTTTTGCAGGTTGTGAGTGTGCTGGGCGATCCGGCTGATCAGGATCAGTGGCCGGCCTTGATCGTCCAGGCAATAGGGCACCACGGAGCCGAACGGAAAGCCGGGCATGGATTTGGAATGAGTGGAGAGCACTCCACGGTATTCCTTGAGCAGCAGCTCGCGGGCATGCTTGACAGCTTCAACGCTCAATTTATGACTCCTTTAATGAAATCCGTCTAGAAAACGGTCAGGCGACTGGAGTAATGTTCCGATACACCGATAGGGCAGTTCTCGTGTGCAACCGGGCTACACCGTCGCAAATCGAGAGACGTCCCCGAAGGTCCCCTCCACCGCTGCGCCACCTGGACATGAGCATGCAACTCACTGACAAAGTAATCATTATCACCGGCGGTTGCCAGGGCCTGGGCCGCTCCATGGCCGAGTATCTCGCGGGCAAAGGCGCGAAGCTGGCCCTGGTGGACCTCAACCAGGAGAAACTCGACCAGGCGGTTGCCGCGTGTGTAGCCAAGGGCGTCGAAGCCCGGGCGTACCTGTGCAACGTCGCCAATGAAGAGCAGGTGATCGACATGGTCGCCCGCGTCGCCGAGGATTTCGGCGCGATCCACGGCCTGATCAACAACGCCGGGATCCTGCGCGACGGCTTGCTGCTCAAGGTCAAGGACGGCGAAATGACCACGATGAGCCTGGCCCAGTGGCAGGCCGTGATCGACGTCAACCTCACCGGTGTATTCCTGTGCACCCGTGAAGTGGCGGCGAAAATGGTCGAGCTGAAGAACAGCGGCGCCATCATCAATATCTCGTCGATCTCCCGCGCCGGCAATGTCGGCCAGACCAACTACTCCGCCGCCAAGGCCGGCGTGGCCGCCGCCACCGTGACCTGGGCCAAGGAACTGGCGCGCTACGGCATCCGCGTGGCGGGCATCGCACCGGGTTTCATCGAAACCGAGATGACCCTGGGCATGAAGCCCGAGGCCCTGGAAAAAATGACCTCGGGGATCCCACTCAAGCGCATGGGCAAGCCCGAGGAGATCGCTCATTCGGCAGCGTATATCTTCGAGAACGACTATTACACCGGTCGGATCCTGGAGATGGATGGCGGGTTGCGGATCTAAACCCAGCGCATAACCAAATGTGGGAGTGGGCTTGTGGGAGCACAGCTTGCTCGCGATGACGGCGTCACATACAACACATCTGTGGCTTTAAAACCGCTATCGCGAGCAAGCTGTGCTCCCACAGGTTTACTCCCACAGGTTTGCTCCCACAGGCTCGCTCCCACATGGGATTGCTGTTCAGCCGGTCAATCGTCGCTCATGGTGATGTTCGGCATCGCCGGTGACGCAGCCTCCTGCAACACGATCCGCGCGCCCACGTGGCGGGCCAGTTCCTGATAGACCATGGCGATCTGGCTGTCCGGTTCAGCGATGACTGTCGGCTTGCCGCCGTCGGCCTGTTCGCGGATCAGCATCGACAGCGGCAGCGAAGCCAGCAATTCGACGCCGTACTGGCTCGCCAGTTTTTCCCCGCCCCCTTCGCCGAACAGATGCTCGGCATGCCCACAGTTCGAGCAGATGTGCACAGCCATGTTCTCCACCACGCCCAGCACCGGGATGTTGACCTTGCGGAACATCTCCACGCCCTTGCGTGCGTCCAGCAAGGCCAGGTCTTGAGGCGTGGTGACGATCACCGCACCGGCCACCGGGACTTTCTGCGCCAGGGTCAGCTGGATATCGCCGGTGCCAGGTGGCATGTCGATCACCAGGTAATCCAGGTCGCCCCAGGCGGTTTGCGTGACCAGTTGCAGCAAGGCGCCGGAAACCATCGGCCCGCGCCAGACCATTGGCGTGTTGTCGTCGGTCAGGAAGGCCATGGACATGACTTCCACGCCATGGGACTGGATTGGCACGAACCACTTCTGGTCCTTGACCTGGGGCCGGGTGCCCTCGGCAACACCGAACATGATGCCCTGGCTCGGACCGTAGATGTCGGCGTCGAGAATCCCGACCTTCGCCCCTTCACGCGCCAGGGCCAGGGCCAGGTTGGCCGCGGTGGTGGACTTGCCCACGCCACCCTTGCCCGAAGCCACGGCGATCACGTTCTTGACGTTCGCCAGCCCCGGCACCTGCGCCTGGGCCTTATGGGCGGCGATCACACTGGTGATGTCGACTTTGGCGGCGCTCACCCCGTCCAGGGCCTCGATCGCCATTTGCAGCATCTGCGCCCAACCATTCTTGAACAGGTCGGCAGCGTAGCCGATTTCCAGCTGGACGCTGACGCGATCGCCCTGGATGTCGATGGCGCGCACGCATCCGGCGCTGACCGGGTCCTGGTTCAGGTAAGGGTCGGTGTACTGGCGAAGGACGGCTTCCACCGCTGCGCGATTGACGGCGCTCATGGGCAACTCCGATAACAAGACTTGAAAACAGGCCGCTATCCTACGCCGCGCATGCTTGTGTGGCGACCCGATTACTGTCGCGCGGATATCTTTGTGGCGAGGGGATTTATCCCCGCTGGGTTGCGAAGCGACCCCAAAACCAGGCGCCTCGGTGGACCAAACTGGTCAGGTTCGAATGTTTTGGGACTGCTGCGCAGTCCAGCGGGGATAAATCCCCTCGCCACAGTTGTGCTCTGCTGCTCCCGGCAATGCACCCCGAAACAGCCCCGAAGGGTGAAAAAAAGCCGCCGGCGCTTTATAGTGGCCGACCTCCGTTTCATCAAGTAGCCGAGCCCCATGTCCGAGCCACGCAAGATTCTCGTCACCAGCGCCCTGCCCTATGCCAATGGTTCGATTCACCTCGGCCATATGCTGGAATACATCCAGACCGATATGTGGACGCGCTTCCAGAAACATCGCGGCAACCAGTGCATCTATGTCTGCGCCGACGACGCCCACGGTTCGGCGATCATGCTGCGCGCGGAAAAGGAAGGCATCACCCCGGAACAACTGATCGCCAACGTCCAGGCCGAACACAGCGCCGACTTTGCCGAGTTCCTGGTGGACTTCGACAATTTCCACTCCACTCACTCCGAAGAAAACCGTGAGCTGTCGAGCCAGATCTACCTGAAGCTGCGTGACGCTGGGCACATCGCCACCCGTTCGGTCACCCAGTATTTCGACCCGGAAAAGAACATGTTCCTGGCCGACCGCTTCATCAAGGGCACGTGCCCGAAATGCGGCACCGAAGACCAGTACGGCGACAACTGTGAAAAATGCGGCGCTACCTACGCACCGACCGACCTGAAAGACCCGAAATCGGCGATTTCCGGCGCCACCCCGGTGCTCAGGGACTCCCAGCACTTCTTCTTCAAGCTGCCTGATTTCCAGGCGATGCTGCAAACCTGGACCCGCAGCGGCACGTTGCACGACGCGGTGGCCAACAAGCTCTCCGAATGGCTCGACTCCGGCCTGCAAGAGTGGGACATTTCCCGCGATGCGCCGTACTTCGGCTTCGAAATCCCCGGCGAACCCGGCAAGTATTTCTACGTGTGGCTGGATGCGCCCATCGGCTACATGGCGAGCTTCAAGAACCTTTGCGACCGCACCCCGGAGCTGGACTTCGACGCCTTCTGGGGCAAGGACTCCACGGCCGAGGTGTATCACTTCATCGGCAAGGACATCGTCAACTTCCACGCGCTGTTCTGGCCCGCCATGCTCGAAGGCGCCGGTTTCCGCAAGCCGACCGCGATCAATGTCCACGGCTACCTGACCGTCAACGGCCAGAAAATGTCCAAGTCCCGCGGCACCTTCATCAAGGCCCGGACCTACCTGGACCACCTGTCCCCGGAATACCTGCGTTACTACTACGCGGCCAAGCTCGGTCGCGGCGTCGACGACCTGGACCTGAACCTCGAAGACTTCGTGCAGAAGGTCAACTCCGACCTGGTGGGCAAGGTCGTCAACATTGCCAGCCGTTGCGCCGGGTTCATCCACAAGGGTAACGCCGGGGTCCTGGTCGCTGGCAACGCCGCGCCGGAACTGACCGACGCCTTCCTGGCGGCCGCGCCAAGCATCGCCGAAGCCTACGAGTCCCGCGACTTTGCCCGTGCCATGCGCGAAATCATGGCACTGGCCGACCGCGCCAACGCCTGGATCGCCGACAAGGCGCCCTGGTCCCTGGCCAAGCAGGAAGGCAAACAGGACGAAGTCCAGGCGATCTGCGCCCTGGGCATCAATCTGTTCCGCCAACTGGTGATTTTCCTCAAGCCGGTGCTGCCGCTGCTGGCTGCCGATGCCGAGGCGTTCCTCAACGTCGCGCCACTGACCTGGAACGATCACCAGACGCTGCTGAGCAACCATCAGTTGAACGCGTTCAAGCCGTTGATGACCCGTATCGACGCCGCAAAGGTGCAAGCCATGATCGACGCCTCCAAGGAAGACCTGGCCGCCAGCCAGACCGACACCGGCGCGCCTGCCGGCAATGGCGAGCTGGCCAAGGACCCGCTGTCGCCGGAAATCGATTTCGACGCCTTTGCCGCCGTTGACCTGCGCGTGGCGCTGATCGTCAAGGCCGAGGCCGTCGAAGGCGCCGACAAGCTGCTGCGCCTGACCCTGGACATCGGCGATGAGCAACGTAACGTGTTCTCCGGCATCAAGAGTGCCTACCCGGACCCGGCCAAGCTCGAAGGCCGGTTGACGATGATGATTGCCAACCTCAAGCCACGCAAAATGCGCTTCGGCATCTCCGAAGGCATGGTGATGGCGGCAGGCCCCGGCGGCGAGGAAATCTACCTGTTGAGCCCTGACAGCGGCGCCAAGCCGGGCCAGCGGATCAAGTAACACGACCGCTCGCTGCACCGATCCCACAGCCGCCATGCCGGTGGCTGTGGGATTTTCATATCTGGCCCACGCCTGCGGCGTGCCGGATAATGCCTAATCTTGTAACAGGCCCTTTGTCGCCAACACGCCCATGACCGAAATCGTCCTCACGCTGTTCAGCGCTGCCCTGATCAACAACCTGGTGTTGCATTGGCCGCTGGGCGTCGATCCGCTGCTGGCGGTCAACGGTAGGAGGCAGGTACACGCCTTGGGGCTGGCGACGGCATGCCTGATGCTGATCGTCGGCACCCTGGGCTATCTGGTCGATCATGGGCTGTTGGCGCCGACAAACCTGGTCTCGCTGCGCCTGCTGGCGTGGCTGTCCTTGAGCGTGTTGCTGATCGCCCCCTTGCTGCGCCTGCTGGCACGCGGGCTCCCGGCAATGCCGTTCGAGGGGTTGTGGCCGCTGTTGCTCGGCAATGCGGGCATACTGGGGGTCACGCTGCTCAACGGCCAGGATGACCGAGGCCTGGTCCACGCCGTGGCCCTGAGCCTGGGCGCCGGGCTGGGCTTCTGGCTGGTGCTGAGCCTGTTCGACGATCTGCGCCAGCGCACCTTCAATAACGATATTCCCTTGCCCTTTCGGGGCCTGCCGATTCAGTTGATCAGCGCCGGGCTGATGGCGGTGGCCTTTCTCGGATTGCGCGGGCTGGTCAAAACATGAACCTGATTCAACGTATCGACGCCCTGCTGCCGCAGACCCAATGCGGCAAGTGCGGCCATCCCGGGTGCAAGCCCTACGCCGAAGGCATCGCCCAGGGCGAGCCGATCAATAAATGTCCGCCCGGGGGACGTGAAACCCTCGCCGCCCTGGCCGAGCTGATGAAAATACCGGTGTTGGAGCTCGACACCAGCCGCGGCGTGGCCCCGGCGCAAATCGCCTTTATCCGTGAAGCCGAATGCATCGGTTGCACCAAGTGCATCCAGGCCTGTCCGGTGGACGCGATTGTCGGCGCGGCCAAGCTGATGCACACCGTCCTCATCGACGAATGCACAGGCTGCGATCTGTGCGTGGCGCCCTGCCCGGTCGATTGCATTGAAATGCACCCTCTGCCGACGGCAAACGTGCTGCCGATCGTCGGCGGCCTGGCTTTCAGCGCCGAAGAACAGCAGGCGCGAACCGCCAAGCGCAATCATGCCCGGCGCCGCTTCGAACAACGCAATGCGCGCCTGCGCCGCGAAGAAGAGCAGCGCCAGGCCGAACGCCTGGCTCGGGCCCAGCGAGCGGCGCAGGCCCAGGTTCAAACCCAGGATCAGGCACTCGATCCCGTACAAGCGGCACTGGAACGCGTGCGCGCGCAAAAAGCCGCCACCGCCGATGCCGCCTTGAAAAAAGCCAAGGTTGAGCTGGCCATGAGCCGGGCGCAATTGAACAAATCCTTGAAAGCCTTCGGCCACCCGCCCACCTTCGAGCAGCAGTCGCAACTGATCGTGCTGCAACGCCAGTTCGAAGCGGCCGAACAGGCCTTGAGCCAACTGGAAAACGCCGCACCCGCGGCCGCGCCAACCCCTGCACCGACGCAAAACGCCGAGCTGAAGCGGGCCAAGATCCAACTGGCGATGCGCCGCGCCGAACTCAGCAAAGCCCGGGCAGCTACGGCATCGGATGAACAACTGCAGGCATTGGAACAAGCGGTGAAGGATGCCGAACGCCAGGTGGACGCCCATGCCGCCTCTTGAGCCAGTGGACGAACGGCTGCGCCAAGCAATGACGCGAGTGTTGCTGGCGACACTGCCCGGCACGCTGGCGTTGCTGTGGTTCCATGGCTGGGGCGTGGCGCTCAACTTGCTGTTGTCCGGCGTCACTGCGCTGGCGGTCGAAGCGTTGGTGCTGCGCCTGCGACGCCGGCCACTCAAGCCCGACCTGAACGATGGCAGCGCGCTGGTCAGCGCCACGCTGCTGGCCCTGGCCTTGCCGGCCTATTGCCCCTGGTGGCTGACCGTCACGGCGGCCGCTTGCGCCTTGCTGTTGGGCAAGCACCTGTGGGGCGGCGTCGGCAGCAACCCGTTCAACCCGGCGATGCTCGGGTACGCCCTGGTACTGGTGGCGTTTCCTTCCCAGATGAGTCACTGGCCGGCGCTCCACGGCATGGGCCTGTCTGAAGGCTTGCAGCAGGTATTCGGCGCTCATCCGACGCCCGATGCCTGGGCCGGGGCGACCGCGCTGGAAAGTGTGCGGATCAACACGAGCCTGACCGTCGATGAACTGTTCGCCAACGATCCGGCGTTCGGACGCTTCGGGGGCCGGGGTGTCGAATGGGTCAACCTGGCCTTCCTGGCGGGTGGTCTGTTTCTGCTGCAGCAACGGGTGTTCAGTTGGCATGCACCGGTGGGCATGCTGGTGAGCCTGTCCATCGTCAGCCTGCTGTGCTGGAACGGCTCGGGCTCCGACTCCCATGGCTCGCCGCTGTTTCATCTGTTCAGCGGCGCAACCATGCTCGGCGCATTTTTTATCGCGACCGAACCGGTCTCGGGTGCCAAGGCCCCTCTGTCCCGCCTGCTGTTTGGCGCGGGCATGGGGTTGCTGGTCTATCTGATACGCACCTGGGGTGGCTACCCGGACGGCGTGGCGTTCGCGGTGTTGCTGATGAACCTCGGCGTGCCGGCGCTGGACCGGTTTGCCGAGGCGCGACAACGGCGGCCACTGACATGAACAATCCCGTCGGCGTGGCACTCCTGACCTTGTTGATCGGCCTGGGTGTCGGTGCCACTTACCTCACGCACCTGGGCACGACCGGGCGCATCGAGGCCCAGCGACAAGCACTGGCGAACAGGGCCTTGCTCGAGGTGCTGCCCACCGACCACTATGATAACCAGCCTTTGGCGCACCCCGTTGTCACAGCCTCGGTGCCCCTGGCCCATAGCACGCTGCTGGGTGGCTACCTGGCGACTCGCAGCGGCCAACCCAGCGCCGTGCTGCTGCGTAGCCAGGCGCTGGGTTATGAAGGCAGCATCGAATTGTTGATCGCCATCGAGCCACAAGGCCGGTTGCTGGGCGTCAAGACCTTGCGTCAATCCGAGACACCCGGATTGGGCGCGGCGATTGCCGGCTGGCCGAATGCCTGGTTGCAGACTTTCACGGGTAAATCACGCCAGGCGCCTGATGACAGCGGCTGGGCCTTGAAAAAGGACCAGGGCCAGTTCGATCAACTGACAGGCGCGACAGTGACGTCCCGGGCGGTCCTGCAGGCTGTTCACGATGCGTTGCGTTACTTCGACGAGCACAAGGCTCAGTTGATGGGGGTGGCTGCAAATGAATAAGCCATGGGCACTGACACACGGCCTGCTGCTCGTCCCTTTGGTTGGCGCGAGCGGTTCGCTGGTTGGCGCGCTGGGGTTATGGCTGGCCTGGGCCTGGGTTCTTTTCAGCCATGGCTTGGCAATGGGGCTTGTCCGGCAACGCCTGACAGCCTGTCAACGGCTGCTCGCCTCCATCGTACTGGCCGCGACCCTGACCACCTGCACTGGCCTTGTCGTCCAGGCCTGGGCGCTGGAGCTTTATCGACCGTTGAGCCTTTACGTTGGCTGGATCGCCCTGAGCTGCGTGACCTTGGAGCACGAAGGTTTCTTCGTTGAGTCTCGCTGGTCCGGCCGCCTCAGGCTGGCCGGGCTGTTTGGCCTCTTGATGATCAGCCTGGGCGCCGTGCGTGGGCTGATCGGCAGCGGCCTGCCCCTGGCCCTGCTCGCCCCTGGCGGGTTCATTCTGCTTGGGCTGCTGTTGGCGGCCCGACAGGCCTGGACGACCGCCAAACCCCATTCATCCGTTAAGGAAACGCCGCGCCCATGAACGCCGCAAAACGCCTGGAAATATTTCGTCGCTTTCACGAGGACAACCCGGAACCGAAAACCGAACTGGCTTATTCCTCGCCGTTCGAGTTGCTGATCGCAGTCATTCTGTCAGCCCAGTCCACCGACGTCGGCGTCAACAAAGCCACGGCCAAACTGTTCCCGGTGGCCAATACGCCGGAGGCGATCCATGCCCTGGGCGTCGAAGGATTGTCCGAGTACATCAAGACCATCGGGCTGTTCAACAGCAAGGCGAAAAACGTGATCGAGACCTGCCGCCTGCTGATCGAGCGCCACGGCGGTGAAGTCCCGCAGACTCGCGAAGCGTTGGAAGCCCTTCCGGGGGTCGGCCGCAAAACCGCCAATGTCGTGCTCAATACCGCGTTTCGGCAGTTGACCATGGCGGTCGACACCCACATTTTCCGCGTCAGCAACCGCACCGGGCTGGCCCCCGGCAAAAACGTGGTGGAGGTCGAGAAGAAACTGATGAAATTTGTCCCCAAGGAATTCCTGCTGGACTCCCATCACTGGCTCATCCTTCACGGGCGTTACGTTTGCCTGGCCCGCAAGCCTCGCTGCGGCAGCTGCCGAATCGAAGATTTATGCGAATACAAGCACAAGACCTCCGACGATTGAGACGCTATTGCTTTTATCGATCCATCGATTGAAAAAATCTTTTTTACCCGCCCGTGGTTTATGGATATAAGGAGCGCCAATGGCAGTCTTAGCCTGGAGTCGAACCCATGAGTGCTGGCAAAGAACAACTGGATGTAGAAGACGAATTCATCGCCGCTGAGGCCGACGACGTCGAACCTGTGGTCGTGGAAGTGGCGAAAACCAACCTGAGCAAGCGCCGCACCATTGATAACCTGCTGGAAGAGCGCCGCCTGCAGAAGCAACTGGCCGATTATGACTTTGACCTCTGACACGTAAAAGCCTCCCTGATGGAGGCTTTTTACTGTACGCGTGTTCCGTAAACTCACGCCAACCCATTGCGCTGTGCCAGTTCGATCAGGTCGACCAGCGAACGGGCATTGAGCTTCAATAACAGGCGCGTCTTGTAGGTACTGACGGTCTTGTTGCTCAAGAACATTCCATCGGCGATCTCCTTGTTGGTCTTTCCGCGCGCCAGTTGCTGCAAGACCATCATCTCGCGCCCCGATAATCGATCGACCATATCGGACTCACTGGCATTGCCCAGACTCGACCGCACCGTATGCAGTGCCTGGTTGGGAAAGTAACTGTAGCCGGACAGTACTGCCTTGATAGCACTCAGTAACTCGGTAAGATCCTGTTGCTTGCATACATATCCGGCCGCCCCCGTCTGCATACAGCGCATCGAAAAATGTCCCGGCGACTGGGAAGTCAGCACCAACACCTTCATGGGTGAAGGAATAGTCGTCAGGCGAGCAATGACTTCCAATCCGTCCAACTTCGGAATACCGATATCGAGAATGACGATATCGGGCATAAGTTCGCGGGCAAACTGTAAAGCATCGACGCCATTATCGGTTTCGGCAACGACTTCATAACCATGACGCTCCATCAGCAAACGTACAGCAAGACGAATGACGGGATGATCATCCACGATCAGCACTTTATTCATGGGCAAATCCAACTTCGCTGTTCGAATTTTTAGAGCACGCACAATAGCCTAGTCATTTCTACCTTGGCATGCTGCCCCCCCCTGAAC
This sequence comes from Pseudomonas sp. PF05, assembly GCF_056521845.1. Classification (NCBI taxonomy): domain Bacteria; kingdom Pseudomonadati; phylum Pseudomonadota; class Gammaproteobacteria; order Pseudomonadales; family Pseudomonadaceae; genus Pseudomonas; species Pseudomonas sp. PF05. The sequence goes on from NZ_JBWLPW010000004.1 coordinate 205,930, forward strand.
GCTCGCACCGAGAGACAGAACCTACAAGCTATACAGAAAATTCCTACGAATTACCCCAGAAAAAATGTGTCATGAATTTTTTTACCGAGAAAAAATGACCTCTCTCAACAACCCGGCAACCCTATGAACAATGCGCTCTTTCAGCGCCATACCCAGCTGCGGAAACCCCGTTGAAAAACACTTCACTCATAGAAAGTAACTGAATTATTTACTGTTAAAACTACCTTCCACTCACTCCAGGAAGAAGATTCATATATAAAACACACTCAGGCACCCGACATCCAGCATCGGCAGCCTTTGCAACCACACCTATATTTATCAAGCATAGACAACCACTTTCCAGCCCACTCACCGAGCATGAATATTTCATGAGCATTTACCATGAACAAACCTTTGAAAACCATCACCAACCCCATGACTCTCATTGCCATATTTGCAACTTTATCCGAAACGTCCGCAGCCATTTCGTTACCCTTTCTGGATGATGACGATCGTGAATACTATCTTTGGTTCTTGATCAGTTTTCCTTTTTATCTATTGCTGCTTTTTTTCATCACCCTCAATTTCAATTATCGTTCCCTGTACTCACCTTCAGATTTTCGCAAGAGCAAACATTTCATAAAGACCATGGATGATTCGCCCTGTCGGCGTAAACGGATCCTGCGCCGGGCGGGAAAGGCCAAAGAGTGGCTGTTGATACGTTTTCAACGACACGGGCGCGAATCAGCGGACACGCTTTTCATTGTGTGCAGCCAATCGGGGCATCTGATCGAAACCTGCCAGTCTGTGCACGTAAAGCGCACTGGCATCGTTGTGTGCATCATCTACAACAGCACCGAGCGTGCCGCACCAGGGCAGGATGAATGAGCGATCGTGGGGCAGCGCTACGGCGAATGGGCCTGCGCAAAAGAAGAGGTAAAAAAACGGCCTGCTCGAAGCAGGCCGTTTTCTTTGTACAGCCAAGGTCAGAACAGCTTGCGACCCTTGTTCGCCGCGATGCGCATGCGCAGGGCGTTGAGCTTGATGAAGCCGGCCGCGTCAGCCTGGTTATAGGCACCGCCGTCTTCTTCGAAGGTCGCGATGTTGGCATCGAACAGCGAGTCGTCGGACTTGCGCCCGGTCACGATCACGTTGCCCTTGTACAACTTCAGGCGCACGACACCGTTCACGTTGGTCTGGGAGGCGTCGATCATCTGTTGCAGCATCAGACGCTCAGGGCTCCACCAGTAGCCGGTGTAGATCAGACTGGCATACTTGGGCATCAACTCATCTTTGAGGTGAGCCACTTCGCGGTCCAGGGTGATCGACTCGATCGCCCGGTGGGCACGCAGCATGATGGTGCCACCTGGGGTTTCGTAGCAGCCGCGGGACTTCATGCCCACATAGCGGTTTTCGACGATGTCCAGGCGACCGATGCCGTGTTCGCCACCGATGCGGTTCAGGGTCGCCAGCACGGTGGCCGGGCTCATCTCAACGCCGTCCAGCGCGACGATATCGCCGTTGCGATAGGTCAGTTCCAGGTATTGCGGGGTATCAGGAGCCTTCTCCGGGGAGACGGTCCAGCGCCACATGTCTTCTTCGTGCTCGGTCCAGGTGTCTTCCAGCACGCCGCCTTCATAGGAGATGTGCAGCAGGTTGGCATCCATCGAGTACGGGGATTTTTTCTTGCCATGGCGCTCGATCGGAATCGCGTGCTTCTCGGCGTAGTCCATCAGTTTTTCACGGGACAGCAAGTCCCATTCACGCCACGGGGCAATGACTTTCACGCCCGGCTTGAGGGCATAGGCACCCAGTTCGAAGCGCACCTGGTCGTTGCCTTTGCCGGTGGCGCCATGGGAAATGGCGTCGGCGCCGGTTTCGTTGGCGATTTCGATCAGGCGCTTGGCGATCAACGGACGGGCGATGGACGTACCCAGCAGGTACTCGCCTTCGTAAACGGTGTTGGCGCGGAACATCGGGAACACGAAATCGCGGACGAATTCTTCGCGCAGGTCATCGATGTAGATCTCTTTGACGCCCATGGCCTGGGCCTTGGCGCGTGCAGGCTCGACTTCTTCGCCCTGTCCCAGGTCAGCGGTGAAGGTCACCACTTCGCAGTTATAAGTGTCCTGCAGCCACTTGAGGATCACCGAAGTGTCCAGGCCGCCGGAATACGCCAGAACGACCTTGTTTACGTCCGCCATGCCATCACTCCACGGGTTGTACGGAAAGCCGTGAAGTCTAACGTCCAGCGCGGATAATTTACAGGGGCGCGACAGCTTATGACGACGAAGCGACAGATTATGTCGAGCGTGCGACGGTCAAAATCGACTCAGGACGTGCGCGAAGTCGCCCCGGCGGGCGCGACGGCGGGTGTCTTGGCCGGCGCCGCAGTGGGCGCGGGCTGCGCAGCAGGTGCCGGCGCTTCGGTCGGCGCCACGCGCTCCAGGCGCACGACCACTCGACGGTTCTTGGCACGGTTGGCGGCATTGGTGTTGGGCACCAGGGGGTAACGCTCGCCGTGGAAGCGCAGGGTAATCTGCGACTCCTGGAAGCCATTGGCCTTGAAGAAGTCCTGGACCGCCAGGGCCCGGCGGCGCGACAGCTCACGGTTGGTCAAGCGGTTGCCACTGTTATCAGAATGGCCATCTAGCTCGACATGGTTGACGCTCGGGTCGGCCTTGATGAAATCGAGCATCACCTGCAGTTGGGCCTTGGCTTGGGTGTCGAGCACCACTCCGTCGCCGGGGAAGCCGATCTGTGTTTGCTTGATCTGCTCAAAGTTCTTCGGCAACAGTTTCGCTACACAACCCTGATAATCGCTGAAAGCCTTGCTGAAACGCACCGGCAGGAGGCGTACCTCCGAGACCCGGCCGTCTTCGGCGTTGCGGCGCACCACGGGGCTGCGACCTTCCATCAGTCCACTGATCAAGCGGCCCGCCTGGACCTGGGAGCTGTTGAACAGTACATCGCCGCTGCCGATCCTGACCGACCCCAGGTTGATATCGCCCCGCCCCGGTTGCCACGGTGCGGCGGCCGCCAATAGGGTTGCCGAACCACCGCCAAGCATCGGGTTGTAGGTCTTGAGGCGAAACGTAGCCTGTTCGCCGGCCCGACGCACGAATTCGCCACTGCCAAAATCAGTGATCGGCTGGCTCAGCCGGCACTCGAACTTGTCGCCTTCGACCGTCCACTCAATGCTCTCCAGACGGGTCTGGAAAGTGAGCGCCATGGCGGGAAGGCTGGCAAACACACTGAGCAAGGCTAGATAACGCTGGCGCACGGGAGGCTCCACTGACTTTTATACAAAGATCGACGCATGCCAGGGGGGCATGACGCCTGTCCGGGGCGCTGCACGGATTCGCGGCACACCTGTAGGAGCTATCGGTAAGTTGCGGCAGAACTTGATAGCGGGTGCCTGAATCGGTCTTTTCCGGTAGCATTCCCCAGAGTTTGACCCGCCTGGAAGCCCCCCAATGTCCGACCGCCTGACCCTGCTGCGTCCCGACGACTGGCATATTCATCTTCGCGATGGTGCTGTGTTGACCCATACCGTCGCCGATGTCGCGCGCACCTTCGGGCGCGCAATCATCATGCCTAACCTGGTTCCGCCCGTGCGCAACGCCGCCGAGGCCGACGGCTATCGCCAGCGTATCCTCGCCGCGCGCCCGGCCGGTAGCCGCTTCGAACCGCTGATGGTGCTGTACCTCACCGACCGCACCCAGCCCGAAGAGATCCGCGACGCCAAGGCCAGCGGTTTTGTCCATGCCGCCAAGCTGTACCCGGCTGGCGCCACCACCAACTCCGATTCCGGTGTGACCAGCATCGACAAGATTTTCCCGGCGCTGGAGGCCATGGCCGAAGTCGGCATGCCGTTGTTGATCCATGGTGAAGTCACCCGGGGCGACGTCGACGTGTTCGACCGCGAGAAAATCTTCATCGACGAGCACATGCGCCGCGTCGTGGAGCGTTTCCCGACCCTCAAGGTGGTCTTCGAACACATCACCACTGGCGATGCCGTGCAGTTCGTCAACGAGGCCCCGGCCAACGTCGGCGCGACCATTACCGTCCATCACCTGCTGTACAACCGCAACCACATGCTGGTGGGCGGGATCCGGCCGCACTTCTATTGCCTGCCGATCCTCAAGCGCAATACCCATCAGGAAGCCTTGCTGGACGCCGCCACCAGCGGCAGCGCCAAGTTTTTCCTCGGCACCGACTCGGCCCCTCACGCCCAGCACGCCAAGGAAGCGGCCTGCGGTTGTGCCGGTTGCTACACCGCCTATGCCGCCATCGAGATGTACGCCGAGGCGTTCGAACAGCGCAACGCGTTGGACAAACTCGAAGGCTTCGCCAGCCTGCATGGCCCACGGTTCTATGGCCTGCCGGTAAACACCGATCGTATTACCCTGGTCCGCGACGAGTGGACTGCCCCCGCCAGCCTGCCTTTCGGCGATCTGGCTGTCATCCCGCTGCGCGCCGGTGAAAAACTGCGCTGGCGCCTGCTGGAGGAAAACGTGTGAGTGAAGATCATTTCGACGACGAACTGGACGGCAACGGTGGTTCGGGCGGCGCCCGCCATCCCATGGCCGCTCGGTTCCGTGGCTATCTGCCGGTCGTCGTCGACGTAGAAACCGGTGGTTTCAACTCCGCCACCGACGCCTTGCTTGAAATCGCCGCGACCACCATCGGCATGGACGAAAAAGGCTTTGTGTTCCCTGACCACACCTATTTCTTCCGTGTCGAACCGTTCGAAGGCGCCAACGTCGAAGCGGCGGCCCTGGAATTCACCGGGATCAAGCTCGATCACCCGTTGCGCATGGCAGTCAGCGAAGAAACGGCCCTGACCGACATCTTCCGTGGCGTGCGCAAGGCACTCAAGGCCAACGGTTGCAAGCGAGCGATCCTGGTCGGCCACAACAGCAGCTTCGACCTGGGCTTTCTCAACGCCGCCGTCGCGCGCCTGGACATGAAGCGCAACCCGTTTCACCCGTTCTCCAGCTTCGATACCGCGACCTTGGCAGGCCTGGCGTACGGCCAGACCGTCCTGGCCAAGGCGTGCCAGGCGGCCGACATCGATTTCGATGGCCGTGAAGCCCACTCGGCCCGCTACGACACCGAGAAGACCGCCGAGCTGTTCTGCGGCATCGTCAACCGGTGGAAAGAGATGGGTGGCTGGCAGGATTTCGACGACTAAAGAGCAGAGCCATTGTGTCTGTCGGTGACACTCTGTGGGAGCAAAGCTTGCTCGCGATGCAGGCGAGTGGTTTTTTGGAAGACCGCATCGCTGCCATCGCGGGCAAGCCTTGCTCCCACAGATAAATTCCCTCGCCATAAGGTCCCGTGTTTCAGCCGACAGGTTTGAAACACCTATAAAAAAACCGGCCCATCATGGGCCGGTTTTTTATGCCTGGGGTGCGCTTACAGCTTGTCGCTGTGCTCGCCCAGGTAAGCAGCAACGCCTTCAGGCGAAGCGGTCATGCCCTTGTCGCCTTTTTTCCAGTTGGCCGGGCAAACTTCGCCGTGCTCTTCGTGGAATTGCAGCGCGTCGACCAGACGGATCAGTTCTTCCATGTTACGGCCCAGTGGCAGGTCGTTGATGATCTGCGAACGGACAACACCTTTGTCGTCGATCAGGAACGCGCCACGGAAAGCCACGCCGCCTTCGGACTCTACGTCATAGGCCTTGGCGATTTCGTGCTTCATGTCGGCAGCCATGGTGTATTTCACCTGACCGATACCGCCATTGTTGATCGGGGTGTTGCGCCAGGCGTTGTGGGTGAAGTGCGAGTCGATCGAAACAGCGACCACTTCGACGTTGCGCGCCTTGAAATCATCCATGCGGTGATCCAGTGCGATCAGCTCGGACGGGCAGACGAAGGTGAAGTCCAGCGGATAGAAGAACACCAGGCCGTATTTGCCTTTGATGGCCGAGGACAGGGTGAAGCTGTCGACGATTTCGCCGTTGCCGAGGACGGCTGGAACGGTGAAGTCTGGGGCTTGTTTGCCTACGAGTACGCTCATTGGATATCTCCTGATGTAATAGCGTGAAAACAAGGTCCGGGCCAGCCTGTCACCCTCAGGCGACAGCCCTGTGACACGAACCCGCTTGCAAGGGCCGATCATCATACACCGCGCATTTGGACTGTCTTCAACGGTTTTTCGGTGGCACCGAAAAATTGCCGCCCCGTTTCATGCTGCCTCAGTCGTCCTGGATGAACCGTCCGTCAGCCTGGCAACACTCTAGCGCAAAACCTCGAGAAACCACTTTGACAATCATTCTCGTTAACATTAAGATCCATCTCAATTGAGTCACAACCAGCGACGGTTCTTACTTATGTATGTATGCCTCTGCACTGGCGTCACCGACGGGCAAATCCGCGAAGCAATCTACGAAGGTTGCTGCAGCTATCGCGAAGTCCGCCAGGCCACCGGCGTAGCCAGCCAATGCGGCAAATGTGCCTGCCTGGCCAAGGAAGTGGTTCGTGAAACCCTCGCCAAAGTGCAAACGGCACAGGCCTCGATCCCCTACCCGGTAGAATTTACCGCGGCGTGATGAACAGCATTTCAAGGAACCGGACCCAGTGTCCGGTTTTTTTATGCCTGTAAATCAAATGCTTAGCGTTCAGACGCGGAACACAAACATTCTTATTCCGATTAATTTTCATTTATTATTCAATAACTTAGGTTTGACACTCGTAAATGCGCGGCTCAAACTCTGCCCTATATACAGCTATTACAGGGCAGGTCTGATCATGAAAGGCGACAACACAGTCATCCAGCATCTCAACAAGATCCTCGGCAATGAGCTGGTCGCGATCAATCAATACTTCCTGCATGCGCGCATGTACGAGGATTGGGGCCTGAACAAGCTGGGCAAGCACGAGTACCACGAGTCCATCGACGAGATGAAGCACGCGGACAAGCTGATCAAGCGCATCCTGTTTCTCGAAGGCCTGCCGAACGTCCAGGACCTGGGCAAGTTGCACATCGGCGAACACACTCGCGAGATGCTTGAGTGCGACCTGCGTATCGAGCGCACCGGCCACGCCGACCTGAAGGCCGCTATCGCCCATTGCGAAAGCGTTGGCGACTTCGGTAGCCGCGAACTGCTGGAAGATATTCTCGAGTCAGAGGAAGAGCACATCGATTGGCTGGAAACCCAATTGGGCCTGATCGACAAAGTCGGTCTTGAGAACTACCTGCAATCGCAGATGGGTGAAGAGTAAGCTTCCCCGAAAGCACGCCACTAAAAAGCCCCGCCCTCTTTCGAGAGGCGGGGCTTTTTATTGCCTGAATTCAGGCCACGCCGAAAACGTCCATAAATCAGGCTTCGGTCTTGTTCGCCGCAGCTGCTTCCACCGCTGCCTTGATCGTGGTCTGCAGGGAGCCATCAGCGGCCATCTCGGTCATGATGTCGCTACCACCGATCAGCTCACCACCCACCCACAGCTGTGGGAAGGTTGGCCAGTTGGCGTACTTGGGCAGGTTGGCGCGGATTTCCGGGTTCTGCAGGATGTCCACGTAGGCAAACTTCTCGCCACACGCCATTACCGCCTGAGCAGCCTTGGCCGAGAAACCGCACTGTGGCGCGTTCGGCGAGCCTTTCATGTAAAGCAGGATGGTGTTGTTGGCAATCTGGTCTTTAATCGTTTCGATGATATCCATGGAGCACCTCGGCTTAAAACTTTTGCGACTTAAGTTGTCGACACGGTGACGCATTGTAACGGAAAGCCGAACGTGCTCCAGAGACAATTTTACGCAGCCGCCACCTTCACCGGTACGCCGTTAAGCGCCGCGTTGCCGGACAACTCATCGAGCTGACAATCATCGGTCAGGTCGTTGGCGCTGGAGCCCGGCTGTCCGCTGGCAATGGTCATCTGCACGCCCGGCCGGGCATGGCCCCAGCCGTGGGGCAGGCTGACCACGCCTTTCATCATGTCCAGGCTGCCCAGCACCTCGACTTCGATGACGCCGACCCGCGAACTGACGGTCACCCGTTGCCCGTCGACAAGGCCGCGACTGGCGAGGTCATCCGGGTGCATCAGCAACTGATGACGCGGCTTGCCCTTCACCAGTCGATGGAAGTTATGCATCCAGGAGTTGTTGCTGCGCACATGGCGACGGCCAATCATCAGCAACTCATCCGGTTTTGGCGCCTGCAACGCGGCAAAGCGCGCAAGGTCGGCAAGAATCACCGCCGGCGCGGCCTGCACACGTTGGTTTTCGGTTTTCAGGCGCGCAGCCAGGTTGGGCTTGAGTGCGCCGAGGTCGACGCCATGGGGATGATCGAACAGGGTGGCCAGGGACAGCTTGTGCGGCGAGGCGTCGCCATATGCCCCACTGCGCAGGCCGAAATCGATCATCTGCGCCGGTGGCATGGTCGGCTTGAGTTCCTTGCCGGTCCGGGCGGCAAAAGCCTTGGCCAGGCCGACGAAAATTTCCCAGTCGTGCAGCGCTCCCTCGGGCTTGGGCAGGATCGCCCGGTTGAAACGGGTCACGTTGCGCACCGCGAACAGGTTGAACGTGGTGTCGTAATGATCGTTTTCCAGGGCCGAGGTCGAAGGCAGGATCAGGTCGGCGTAACGCGTGGTTTCGTTGATGTACAAATCGATGCTGACCATGAACTCCAGCCCGTCCAGGGCCTGCTCCAATTGTCGCCCGTTGGGTGTGGACAGCACCGGGTTGCCAGCCACGGTGACCAGCGCACGAATCTGGCCTTCGCCCTCGGTGAGCATTTCCTCGGCCAGGGCCGACACTGGCAACTCCCCCGCATATTCAGGACGCCCGGACACACGGCTCTGCCAGCGATTGAAATGCCCGCCCGAGGTGGTGGCGACCAGGTCCACCGCCGGCTCGGTGCACAGCGCCCCGCCCACTCGATCAAGATTGCCGGTGACCAGGTTGATCACCTGGATCAGCCAATGGCACAGCGTGCCAAACGCCTGGGTCGACACCCCCATCCGCCCGTAGCACACCGCTGACGGCGCGGCGGCGAAGTCCCGGGCCAATTGCCGGATCTGCGCTGCCGGCACCGCACAGAGCGGGCTCATGGCTTCAGCCGTGAAAGTGGCGACGGCCTCGCGCACCTCGTCCAGGCCGTCCACCGGCAGGTGGCTGCCACGGGCCAGGCCTTCGCTGAACAATGTATTGAGCAAACCAAACAGCAACGCAGCATCGCCGCCGGGGCGTACAAAGACATGCTGGTTGGCAATCGCCGCCGTTTCGCTGCGACGCGGATCGACCACCACCACTTTGCCGCCACGGGCCTGGATCGCCTTGAGGCGCTTCTCCACGTCCGGCACGGTCATGATGCTGCCGTTGGAAGCCAGCGGGTTGCCGCCCAGGATCAGCATGAAGTCGGTGTGGTCGATGTCCGGGATCGGCAGCAGCAGGCCGTGACCGTACATCAGGTAGCTGGTCAGGTGATGAGGCAGTTGGTCCACCGAGGTCGCCGAGAAACGGCTGCGGGTTTTCAACAGGCCCAGGAAATAGTTGCTGTGGGTCATCAGCCCATAGTTATGCACGCTGGGGTTGCCCTGGTAGACCGCCACCGCGTTCTGGCCGTGACGCGCCTGGATATCCGCCAGGCGCTCGGCCACCAATGCGAAGGCATCGTCCCAGGCAATGGGGTGCCATTCATTGCCGATGCGCTGCATGGGCTGGCGCAGGCGATCCGGATCGTTCTGGATATCTTGCAGGGCTACCGCCTTGGGGCAGATGTGACCCCGGCTGAAGGTGTCCAGCGCATCGCCCTTGATCGAGGTGATCGCCAGGCCCTGGCCGTCGGTTTCGGTGGTTTCGAGGGTCAAGCCGCAGATGGCTTCACACAAATGGCACGCACGGTGGTGGAGAGTCTTGGTCATGGCCAGTCTCTGTTTTATTCGTGGCGGGCACTTTCGGCCGCGGGAACAAAACTATGGCGCGTGATTCCCGGCAGCGCCAGCGACGTTCGTCCTGTGAATCGCCGGGCATCAGGCCCACCGATGACAGGGCATCAAGGCTGGTCGGGAGGCGGCGCCAGCATCTGGATTTCTTCGACGGTTTCCACCTGCTCCTGGGCAATGGGCACACCCGTGAGCTCGCCAATCAGCCGCCAATGCTCGTCGAGGCCGCTGCTGATAGTGGCCATGCGATCAATCATCCGGCGGCCCGCGGCCTTGGTCACCTCGTCATCGCTGCGCAGCAATTCGAATGACATGGAAGTCACCGAAGCCGTCAGGTGCGTCAGCGAGCGTGCAGTCAGCCCCAGCAATTCCATCAATTGTTGCTCTTTCGAATCCATTTCGGGCTCCTGTACCGCTGTGGCTCATTTATAACCCAGGCCTTTGCATTAGGAAATGTTTCACAACCACAGCAGACAAGCGAAAGGATGGGGTGCCACGGCATAAACCGCCCCTCATCCATGGCGCACCCGCCGCGCTTGATTGCCAAGCCAAGCTGCGCCAGTGTACAAATGGGTTGCTGCTGTCAGGAAACCGGCCACAAATATGCCATCGCATTCGCGTGATGGCCTCGCTGAAATCCCCAAAAACCGTAGCCCTATTGGTAAGACGCGACATTTAATTATAAGATCGCGCCTTCCCCTATTTCGTCGCCCCGTGCGGCTTTTGCCGCAGGTCTCGCCCGTTTTTTGAATAAACAAGGCTTTGAGCATCTGCGGTCAGTTACAAAAAGGTAGTCAATCATGAGCGCAAGGCACTTTCTCTCCCTGATGGATTTCACGCCCGATGAGTTGCTCGGCGTGATCCGTCGAGGCGTGGAGCTCAAGGACCTGCGTAACCGCGGCGTACTGTTCGAGCCCTTGAAAAACCGCGTGCTGGGGATGATCTTCGAGAAGTCATCGACCCGCACCCGCATCTCTTTCGAAGCCGGCATGATCCAACTGGGCGGCCAGGCGATCTTCCTGTCGCCCCGCGACACCCAACTGGGCCGTGGCGAACCGGTCAGCGATTGCGCCATCGTCATGTCGAGCATGCTCGACGCAGTAATGATCCGTACCTTTGCCCACAGCACCCTGACCGAGTTCGCGGCCCATTCCCGCGTACCCGTCATCAATGGCCTGTCCGATGACCTGCACCCCTGCCAGTTGCTGGCCGACATGCAGACCTTCCTCGAACACCGCGGCTCGATCCAGGGCAAGACCGTGGCCTGGATCGGCGACGGCAACAACATGTGCAACAGCTATATAGAAGCGGCGATGCAATTCGACTTCCAGCTGCGCATTGCTTGTCCTGAAGGTTATGACCCCAATGCCGAGCTGCTCGCCAAGGCCGGGGAGCGGGTGACCATCGTGCGTGATCCGAAACAGGCCGTGGCCGGTGCGCACCTGGTGAGCACCGACGTCTGGACCTCCATGGGCCAGGAAGAAGAAACCGCCAAGCGCCTCAAGCTGTTCGCGCCGCTGCAGGTCAACCGGGCCTTGCTCGACCTGGCGGATGCCGACGTGCTGTTCATGCACTGCCTGCCGGCCCACCGTGGCGAGGAGATCAGCTTCGACTTGCTGGACGACCCGCGCTCGGTGGCCTGGGACCAGGCAGAAAATCGCCTTCACGCGCAAAAGGCACTGCTCGAGTTCCTTGTCGAGCCGGCGTATCACCACGCATGAGCCATTCGCTGCTGCTGAATTTGCATGACCTGGCCTGCGGCTACCAAAACCAGCGGGTCGTGCAGAACCTCAACCTGCACCTCAATGCCGGCGATATCGGTTGCCTGCTCGGTTCGTCCGGGTGCGGCAAGACCACCACGTTGCGCGCCATCGCCGGCTTCGAACCGGTGCACGAGGGTGAAATCCAACTGGCTGGTGTAACCATCTCCCGCCCCGGCTTCACCCTCGCCCCGGAAAAACGCCGTATCGGCATGGTGTTCCAGGACTATGCCCTGTTTCCCCACCTGAGCGTGGCCGAGAACATCGCCTTTGGCATTCGCAAGCATCCAGACAAGGATCGCGTCGTCGAAGAGCTGCTGGAACTGGTCAACCTCAAGCACCTGGGCAAACGCTTTCCCCATGAACTGTCCGGCGGCCAACAACAGCGCGTGGCCCTGGCCCGCGCACTGGCGCCAGAACCACAGCTGCTGTTGCTCGATGAGCCGTTCTCCAACCTCGATGGCGAGCTGCGACGCAAGCTCAGCCATGAAGTGCGGGATATTCTCAAGGCCCGCGGCACCAGCGCGATCCTGGTCACACACGACCAGGAAGAAGCCTTCGCCGTGAGTGACCACGTCGGGGTATTCAAGGAAGGCCGACTGGAACAGTGGGACACGCCCTACAACCTGTATCACGAACCGCTGACGCCATTCGTCGCCAGCTTCATTGGCCAGGGCTACTTCATTCGCGGCCGGCTCGACAGCCCGGAGTCGGTGCAAACCGAGTTGGGCACCCTGCGCGGTAACCGGGCCTACACCTGGCCCATTGGCGGTGCGGTGGACGTGTTGCTGCGCCCAGACGATATCGTCTATGCACCGGACAGCCCGCTCACCGCCAGCATTGTCGGCAAGACCTTCCTGGGCGCTTCAACCTTGTATCGCCTGCAATTGCCAACAGGCGCGCAATTGGAATCGATCTTCCCCAGCCACGCCGACCATCAGCTCGGCGACAGTGTCGGCATCCGCGTGGCGGCTGAACACCTGGTGCTGTTCCAGGCCTCGGGCAGCACCGCGGCGCACATCCCGCCAGTGGACAGCGGTGTGCGGCGCTATAGCACCGCGTAGGAGCTGTGTAGGAGCTGTGTAGGAGCTGTGTAGGAGCTGTCGAGTGCAACGAGGCTGCGATCTTTCCCCAGACACTTGAATCTCAAGCGAAAGATCAAAAGATCAAAAGATCGCAGGCTTCGCCAGCTCCTACAGGGCGTAAACCAGCGAGGATAAATCCCCTCGCCAAGAAAAATGCTATCAGCCCAAGGACAACGTCCCACTGGCCACCAACCTCGCATTCCCGCCGATCTTCACCCGCTCACCCTCCAACCGGCAGAACAACGCCCCGCCCCGGGCCGAGCATTGATAAGCCGTCAGGCCGTGCTTGCCCAAGCGCTTGGACCAATAGGGAATCAGGCTGCAGTGGGTCGAGCCGGTCACCGGGTCTTCGTTGATGCCGATCGCCGGAGCAAAATAACGCGAGACAAAATCATGCTTGCTCCCGGGTGCGGTCACGATAGCGCCCGGCCAAGGCAGTTTCGCCAGGGCCGCCATGTCCGGCTTGCAATCGAGCACCGCTTGCTCCGATTCCAGCACCACGAACAGTTCGTTGGAGCTCAGCACATCCACAGCTTCGACACCCAAGGCACTCTGGACGGCCAGGGATGCACCCAACTCGGCAGGTACGATGGCCGGAAAATCCAGCCACAGCCGATCACCCTCACGCGTAACGCTCAACGAACCGGACTTGCAGATAAAATCCAGTCGTTCGACCGTTTCGTGATAGACCTCGAACAGTACATAAGCGCTGGCCAACGTGGCGTGCCCGCAAAGCGGGACTTCGGTGGTGGGCGTGAACCAGCGGATATGCCAATGCTGGCCTTCACGCACCAGAAACGCAGTTTCAGCCAGGTTATGTTCGGCGGCGATCTTCTGCATCAAGTCATCGGCAAGCCAGCCGTCGAGTCGATAGACCATTGCCGGGTTACCGCCAAACGGCCGATCACTGAACGCATCGACCTGATGAAACGCAAGCTGCATGGCTCTTCTCCTTTTTTTGATGCGCCAGCATGCGGTGCAGCGGCACGGCTTATCCAGAGACAGATCAGCAGAATTTTCACCCTACAGCGCGGGATCAAAATCTGACTCCAGGCTTAACCCTTCACACCCTTGTGACGAGGGCGCTCGCTCCCGCCTGGCTGCGCAACCGCCATCCGTTTTTATTCAAGCACGCCCAATGTCAGCAAACGCCGCCCCGGTATGCTCCTTCAAAACCGAAGGCGCCAACTCGACTTCCAACCCGCGCCGTCCGGCACTGACAAACATACTGGCGAGCGGCTGTGCGGAACTGTCGATAAAAGTGCGCAGGCGCTTCTTCTGCCCCAGCGGGCTGATCCCGCCAAGTAAATAACCGGTCGAACGCTGCGCGGCAGCTGGGTCGGCCATCTCGACCTTTTTCACCCCGGCGGCATGGGCCAGGCCTTTCAAGTCCAGGCTCCCGGCCACGGGCACCACCGCCACCAACAGTTCACCTTTTTCACTCGCCGCCAACAAGGTCTTGAACACCTGCGCCGGATCCAGCCCGAGCTTTTCCGCCGCTTCCAAACCGTAGGACGCGGCCTTGGGATCGTGTTCGTAACTGTGGATGCGATGTTCGGCGCGCACTTTCTTAAGCAGATCCAACGCGGGTGTCATGACTGCTCCTGACAAGGAAATCAAAAAAAGAGTGGCCGAATTCTAAGCCATCGCCAGCGAAAAGGCTTGGGACGGCCCCGCGAGTACCGGTGATGCGTCGCCAGCAGAGGAGTCATTCACGCCACGAATAGTTGAAATGTGACCGACGGTTCACTTTCGACCTTTGACATCAGCGTTTCTTGTCTATATTTTTTCGAAACTAAAAGTCATATCACATGTCTCAAGCAGCAACCCGAGATCAGGATGGGGATCCTGCCTCGGTGAAGATCGCGCAATCGAGCTTTATCGAAAGCGCAGCAAAACAACAAAAAACCGAGGTTTGAATGACAACTGCTTTACAACAGCCGTCCCTGTCCAGCCAATGCCTGGCCGAATTCCTGGGCACTGCCCTACTGATTTTTTTCGGCACCGGTTGCGTCGCAGCGCTCAAGGTCGCGGGCGCCAGTTTCGGCTTGTGGGAAATCAGCCTCATCTGGGGCGTCGGCGTCAGCATGGCGATCTATCTGAGCGCAGGCATTTCCGGTGCCCATCTCAACCCCGCCGTCAGCATTGCCCTGTGCATTTTCACCGACTTCGAAAGGCGCAAACTGCCTCTCTATATAGTTTCCCAGGTGGCCGGTGCTTTCTGCGGTGCCCTCTTGGTCTACACGCTCTACAGCAATCTATTCTTCGATTTCGAACAGTCCCGGCACATGATTCGAGGCACCGAAGCGAGCCTCGAACTGGCCTCGGTGTTTTCCACCTACCCGCACGCAGCGCTGTCCACCGGCCAAGCCTTCCTTGTGGAGATGATCATCACGGCCATCCTGATGGGCGTGATCATGTCCCTGACCGATGACAACAATGGCTTGCCCCGTGGCCCACTGGCACCATTGCTGATCGGCCTGTTGATTGCGGTGATCGGCAGTTCCATGGGGCCCCTGACGGGTTTTGCGATGAACCCGGCGCGAGACTTCGGTCCTAAACTGATGACTTTCTTCGCCGGCTGGGGTGAAATTTCCCTCACGGGTGGACGCGACATCCCGTACTTCCTGGTGCCGATTTTTGCGCCGATTGTGGGTGCGTGCCTGGGTGCTGCGGCCTATCGCGGCTTGATTGCCCGCCACCTGCCCAGCGCCATAACTGCTACAAAGGATGCAGAACCGGCCATTGACGGCAAGCCCAGAACATCCTGAAACAGTCGACGCAGACTCCTGCCATTCCAGTCTGCGCCGTGGCTTCTTCCTTTATTTAGTCTCCCTTTTATAGAAAGACCCGAGGCAATCGACATGACCGACATACAGAACAAGAACTACATCATTGCCCTCGACCAGGGTACGACCAGCTCGCGTGCGATCATCTTCGACCGTGACGCCAACGTGGTCTGCACCGCCCAGCGCGAATTCGCCCAGCATTACCCACAGGCTGGCTGGGTCGAACACGACCCGATGGAAATCTTCGCCACCCAGAGCGCGGTCATGGTCGAAGCCCTCGCCCAGGCTGGCCTGCACCATGACCAGGTAGCCGCCATCGGCATCACCAACCAGCGTGAAACCACCGTGGTCTGGGACAAGACCACCGGCCGCCCGATCTACAACGCCATCGTCTGGCAATGCCGGCGCAGCACCGAAATCTGCCAGCAACTCAAGCGCGATGGCCACGAGCAATACATCAGCGAAACCACCGGCCTGGTTACCGATCCGTATTTCTCCGGCACCAAGCTCAAGTGGATCCTGGACAACGTCGAAGGCAGCCGCGAACGTGCGCGAAACGGTGAACTGCTGTTCGGCACCGTCGACAGCTGGCTGATCTGGAAATTCACCGGCGGCAAGGTCCACGTCACCGACTACACCAACGCCTCGCGCACCATGCTCTTCAACATTCACTCGCTCGAATGGGACGCGAAGATGCTCGAGATCCTCGACATCCCCCGCGAAATGCTTCCGGAAGTGAAGTCCTCTTCGGAGATCTATGGCCGCACCAAGAGCGGTATCGCCATCGGCGGCATTGCCGGCGACCAGCAGGCGGCCCTTTTCGGCCAGATGTGCGTGGAGCCGGGCCAGGCGAAAAACACCTACGGCACCGGCTGTTTCCTGCTGATGAACACCGGCAGCAAGGCCGTCAAATCCAATCACGGCATGCTTACCACCATCGCCTGCGGCCCGCGCGGCGAAGTGGCCTACGCCCTGGAAGGCGCGGTCTTCAATGGCGGCTCCACGGTCCAGTGGCTGCGCGATGAACTGAAGATCATCAACGACGCGCTGGATACCGAATACTTTGCCAACAAGGTCAAGGACAGCAACGGTGTGTACCTGGTGCCCGCCTTCACCGGCCTGGGCGCGCCGTATTGGGACCCCTATGCCCGTGGCGCGCTGTTTGGCCTGACCCGCGGCGTACGCGTCGATCACATCATTCGCGCGGCGCTGGAGTCGATTGCCTACCAGACCCGCGACGTACTCGACGCCATGCAGCAGGACTCGGGTGAACGCCTCAAGGCCCTGCGCGTTGACGGTGGTGCGGTGGCGAACAATTTCCTGATGCAGTTCCAGGCGGACATCCTGGGTACCCGGGTCGAACGCCCGAAAATGCGCGAAACCACCGCCCTGGGTGCTGCGTACCTGGCGGGCCTGGCGTGCGGCTTCTGGGGCAGCCTGGAAGAACTGCGCGGCAAAGCAGTGATCGAGCGCGAATTCGAACCGCAGCTGGACGAACAGGCAAAGGAAAAACTCTACGCCGGCTGGCAGAAGGCGGTCAGCCGCACCCGTGACTGGGAACCCCATGAAGACGCTGAATAAAGCCTGATAAGGTTCTGAAACTGGTCGGGAGTGGATTCCTGCGGCATCATGGGCAAATTTTGTACGGCAGCCCAAAGGAAGCCCCATGAATCTGCCTCCCCGCCAGCAACAAATCCTCGAACTGGTCCGCGAACGCGGCTATGTCAGCATCGAGGAAATGGCGCAGCTATTCGTCGTCACCCCGCAAACCATTCGCCGGGATATCAACCAACTGGCGGAAGTGAACCTGCTGCGTCGCTACCATGGCGGCGCCGCCTACGACTCAAGCGTGGAAAACACCGCCTACGCCATGCGCGCCGATCAGATGCGCGACGAGAAGCAACGCATCGCCGAAGCCATCGCCGCCCAGATCCCCGATCACGCCTCGCTGTTCATCAACATCGGCACCACCACCGAATCCATCGCCCGGGCGCTGCTCAATCACAACCATCTGAAGGTCATCACCAATAACCTGCACGTGGCTTCGATCCTCAGCGCCAAGGACGACTTCGAAGTTTTGATCGCCGGCGGCAATGTACGGCGTGACGGCGGCGTGGTGGGTCAGGCCAGCGTCGACTTCATCAACCAGTTCAAGGTCGACTTCGCCCTGGTGGGCATCAGCGGGATCGATGAAGACGGCAGCCTGCTGGACTTCGACTACCAGGAAGTACGGGTTTCCCAAGCCATCATCGCCAACGCCCGGCAAGTGCTATTGGCGGCGGACTCCAGCAAATTCGGGCGCAATGCCATGGTCCGCCTGGGCCCGATCAGCCTGATCGACTGCCTGGTAACCGACCAACAACCGGTGCCGGCCCTGGCGCAATTGCTGAGCCAGCACAAGATTCGGCTGGAGGTGGTCTGACGACCGCCTCAATACCTTGTGGCGAGGCTGCTGTGGGAGCATGGTTTGCCCGCGATGAAGGCAACACGGTTTCTCCATAGAACGAGGCGCCTGTTTCGCGAGCAAGCTTTGCTCCCACAAACCCCTCTCGCCACAAAAGCGCGCCCTGGCACCTTCCCCCGCCCTTCCATGTTCGAAAATTTTCCTTTCAGCTTCCCTTGATCAGTATTTTCAATCGAAGTTGACTGGCTGTTGCCGTCTTTATGGGCTAGTATTTTCGCAAATGAACATTTATGTTCGAATTCAAATATTGCGAAAAAGAGCCCGAGGCCAGCCGATGCCCACTTCTACCTTGCCTACGCCCCCTCTCGCCGAGGTTTACGACGTCGCCGTCATTGGTGGCGGTATCAACGGCGTGGGGATTGCCGCGGACGCTGCCGGTCGCGGTCTTTCGGTGTTCCTTTGTGAAAAGGACGACCTGGCCAGCCACACATCGTCGGCCAGCAGCAAGCTGATCCACGGTGGCCTGCGCTACCTCGAACATTACGAATTCCGCCTGGTGCGCGAAGCGCTGGCCGAGCGCGAAGTGCTGCTGACCAAGGCCCCGCACATCGTCAAGCAAATGCGCTTCGTGCTGCCTCACCGCCCGCATCTGCGCCCGGCCTGGATGATCCGCGCCGGCCTGTTCCTCTACGATCACCTGGGTAAACGTGAACAGCTCGCCGGCTCCAAAAGCCTGAAGTTCGGTGCCGACAGCGCATTGAAAAGCGAGATCACCAAAGGTTTCGAATATTCCGACTGCTGGGTCGACGATGCGCGACTGGTGGTGCTCAACGCCATGGCCGCCCGGGAAAAAGGCGCGCATATCCACACCCGCACGCGTTGTGTGAACGCCCGTCGCAGCAAAGGCCTGTGGCACTTGCATCTGGAACGTGCCGACGGCAGCCTGTTTTCGATCCGCGCCAAGGCACTGGTCAACGCCGCCGGCCCGTGGGTCGCCAAGTTCATTCGCGATGACCTGAAGCTGGAATCGCCCTACGGCATCCGCTTGATCCAGGGCAGCCACCTGATCGTGCCGAAACTCTACGACGGCGAACATGCGCACATTCTGCAAAACGAAGACCAGCGCATCGTGTTCACCATTCCCTACCTGAACCAGTTCACCCTGATCGGCACGACTGACCGTGAATACACCGGCGACCCGGCCAAAGTGGCGATCACCGAAGGCGAAACCGATTACCTGTTGAAGGTGGTCAACGCCCACTTCAAGAAGCAG
Source organism: Pseudomonas sp. PF05 (assembly GCF_056521845.1). Taxonomy (NCBI): domain Bacteria; kingdom Pseudomonadati; phylum Pseudomonadota; class Gammaproteobacteria; order Pseudomonadales; family Pseudomonadaceae; genus Pseudomonas; species Pseudomonas sp. PF05. The sequence continues at coordinate 225,107 of NZ_JBWLPW010000004.1, forward strand.
ATCAGCCGCGACGATATCCTGCACAGCTATTCCGGTGTGCGTCCGCTGTGCAACGACGAATCCGACAACCCATCGGCCGTGACCCGCGACTACACCCTGGCGCTGTCGGGTAGCGGTGAAGAAGCGCCATTGCTGTCGGTGTTCGGCGGCAAGCTGACCACCTACCGCAAACTGGCCGAATCGGCGATGGCGCAACTGGCCCCGTATTTCACCCAGATGCGTCCGAGCTGGACCGCCGTAGAGGCCCTCCCCGGCGGCGAAAACATGACCACCCCGCAAGCGCTGTGCTCGGCGATCCGCGACAAGTTCGACTGGCTGCCAACCGATATCGCCCGTCGCTGGGCCACCACCTACGGCAGCCGTACCTGGCGCATGCTCGAAGGTGTACACAACCTGGGCGACCTGGGCGAGCACATCGGCGCCGGTCTCTATACCCGCGAAGTCGACTACCTGTGCAGCGACGAGTGGGCCGTCGATGCCCAGGACATCCTCTGGCGCCGCAGCAAGCTGGGCTTGTTCACCACCGCGCTCGAGCAGGAGAAGCTGCAGCAGTACCTGGACAAGGTCGAGCACAACCGCCGCAAGATCGAAGCGGCCTGAATAATAGCCCGCTAAACCCAAAGCCCCTGAATCCTGCGATTCAGGGGCTTTTTTGCATTCTGGACTCTACCGATACCCCTGTGGGAGCAAGCTTGCTCGCGATGAGGCCAGCACATTCAACATCTATGTGACTGCCCCACCGCTATCGCGAGCGAGCTCGCTCCCACAATGGATCGAGGCAGGCTCAAGGCATTCGGTTTTCCGAACAAGACCCACCAGTCAGTTCGGTCAACCGGATAAAACGGGTCTCATAAAACCTGAAACAGAACATTAATTACCTTTTAAATCAGTCTGTTATACGACTTCAACTGGCTTGGCACGACTCCTGCTCTACACTCCTGGAGACGAATGTCTGTAGCCAACACAACAGGAGCTGCCAGGCACTTCGAAGTACTCAGGGCCGACGAACCGGCCGAAATAAAAAAAACAATGTCGAGGAAATATAGATGCGCATCGTTCCCCATCTCCTGGGCGCAGCCATTGCTGCCGCTCTGATCAGCACTCCGGTTTTCGCGGCCGAACTGACCGGCACACTGAAAAAGATCAAAGAGTCCGGCGTTATCACGCTTGGGCATCGCGACGCTTCCATTCCGTTTTCCTACATCGCGGACGCTTCCGGCAAGCCAGTCGGCTACTCTCACGACATCCAGATGAAAGTCGTCGAAGCGATCAAGAAAGACCTGGACCTGCCGAACCTGCAAGTCAAATACAATCTGGTCACTTCGCAAACCCGTATCCCGCTGGTACAGAACGGCACCGTGGACCTGGAATGCGGCTCCACCACCAACAACGTCGAGCGTCAGCAGCAGGTTGACTTCTCCGTTGGCATTTTCGAGATCGGCACCCGGCTGCTGTCCAAGAAAGATTCCAAGTACAAGGATTTCGACGACCTCAAGGGCAAGAACGTCGTGACCACCGCCGGCACCACGTCCGAGCGCATCCTCAAGTCCATGAACGCCGACAAGCAGATGGGCATGAATGTCATCTCTGCCAAGGACCACGGCGAATCCTTCCAGATGCTGGAATCAGGTCGTGCCGTCGCCTTCATGATGGACGACGCCCTGCTGGCTGGCGAAGCCGCCAAGGCCAAGAAGGCCGATGACTGGGCCGTGACCGGTACCCCACAGTCCTACGAAATCTATGGCTGCATGATGCGCAAGGGCGACGAGCCGTTCAAAAAGGCTGTCGATGACGCCATCAAGGCCACCTACGCGTCGGGCGAGATCAACAAGATCTACGAAAAATGGTTCATGCAACCCATCCCGCCAAAAGGCCTGAACCTGAACTTCCCGATGAGCGACGAACTCAAGGCACTGATCGCCAAGCCGACCGACAAAGCGGCTGACGACAAGAAATCCTGATTTCTGACTAACCTTATCTCCTGAAGGGGCCCGGCCCTTTCAGGGGATGGTCACTCCCTGCTGGCAAATCTGGAAACACTCGAACCGGTGGCTGTCGAGCCGATCGCGTGTGCCTGGCCTTCAAGCCGGGCGGGAACGGAGTTTCCCCAGGCGGGCATTTGTACATTGATCGATCTGAGGGGAGACCCTAATGAATTACAACTGGGACTGGGGCGTGTTCTTCAAGTCCACCGGCATCGGCAGCGAGATTTATCTCGACTGGTACGTGGCCGGCCTGGGCTGGACCATCGCCATCGCCGTCGTCGCCTGGATCATTGCCCTGCTGCTGGGCTCGATTCTGGGTGTGATGCGCACCGTGCCTAACCGGCTGGTGTCGGGCATCGCCACCTGCTATGTGGAGCTTTTCCGTAACGTGCCGTTGCTGGTCCAGCTCTTCATCTGGTACTTCCTGGTGCCGGACCTGCTGCCCGCCGATCTGCAGGAGTGGTACAAGCAGGACCTGAACCCGACCACCTCCGCTTACCTGAGCGTCGTCGTGTGCCTGGGGCTGTTTACCGCCGCCCGGGTCTGTGAACAGGTGCGCACGGGTATCCAGGCGCTGCCGCGCGGCCAGGAATCCGCCGCCCGTGCCATGGGCTTCAAGCTGCCGCAGATCTACTGGAACGTGCTGCTGCCCCAGGCCTACCGGATCATCATTCCGCCGCTTACCTCGGAATTCCTCAACGTCTTCAAGAACTCCTCCGTGGCCTCGCTGATCGGCCTGATGGAACTGCTCGCGCAGACCAAGCAGACCGCCGAGTTCTCCGCCAACCTGTTCGAAGCCTTTACCCTGGCGACGCTGATCTATTTCACCTTGAACATGAGCCTGATGCTGCTCATGCGCATGATCGAGAAGAAAGTCGCGGTGCCCGGCCTGATCTCCGTGGGGGGTAAATAATGGAATTCGACTTCACTGGCATCATCCCGGCCATTCCCGGCTTGTGGAACGGCATGGTGATGACCCTCAAGCTGATGGCCATGGGTGTCGTCGGCGGGATCATCCTGGGGACGATCCTGGCGCTGATGCGCCTGTCCCACAACAAGCTGGTCTCCAATATCGCTGGCGCCTACGTCAACTATTTCCGCTCGATCCCGTTGCTGCTGGTGATCACCTGGTTCTACCTGGCGGTGCCGTTCGTGCTGCGCTGGATCACCGGCGAGGACACGCCGATCGGTGCGTTCGGCTCCTGCGTCGTGGCGTTCATGATGTTCGAGGCGGCGTACTTCTGCGAGATCGTGCGGGCTGGCGTGCAGTCGATCCCCAAGGGCCAGATGGGTGCCGCCCAGGCGCTGGGGATGAATTATGGCCAGGTCATGCGCCTGATCATCCTGCCCCAGGCATTCCGCAAGATGACCCCGCTGCTGCTGCAACAAAGCATCATCCTGTTTCAGGACACCTCGCTGGTCTACACGGTCGGCCTGGTGGACTTCCTCAATGCTTCGCGGGCCAATGGCGACATCATCGGCCGCTCCAATGAGTTCCTGATCATCGCAGGTCTCGTGTACTTCACAATCAGCTTTGCCGCCTCGCTGCTGGTCAAGCGTCTGCAAAAAAGGTTCGCCGTATGATCTCTATCAAGAACATCAACAAGTGGTATGGGGACTTCCAGGTACTGACCAATTGCAGCACCGAGGTCAGCAAGGGTGAGGTGGTGGTGGTGTGCGGGCCGTCCGGTTCGGGCAAGTCCACGCTGATCAAGTGCGTGAACGCCCTGGAACCGTTCCAGAAAGGCGACATCGTGGTCGATGGCACGTCCATCGCCGACCCGAAGACCAACCTGCCGAAACTGCGTTCGCGCGTGGGCATGGTGTTCCAGCATTTCGAACTGTTCCCGCACCTGACCATCACCGAGAACCTGACCATCGCGCAGATCAAGGTACTGGGCCGCAGCAAGGAAGAGGCAACCAAAAAAGGCCTGCAACTGCTTGAGCGGGTCGGCCTCTCGGCCCACGCCCACAAGCACCCGGGCCAGCTCTCCGGCGGCCAGCAGCAGCGCGTGGCGATTGCCCGTGCCCTGGCGATGGACCCGGTGGTGATGCTGTTCGACGAACCGACCTCGGCCCTTGACCCGGAAATGGTCAACGAAGTGCTCGACGTGATGGTGCAACTGGCCCACGAAGGCATGACCATGATGTGCGTGACCCACGAAATGGGCTTCGCCCGCAAAGTGGCGAACCGGGTGATCTTCATGGACCAGGGCCAGATCATCGAAGACTGCAAGAAAGAAGAGTTCTTCGGCGACATCAGCGCCCGCTCCGAACGCGCGCAGCATTTCCTTGAGAAAATCCTGCAGCACTAAACAACACCGCTCCCCACTGTGGGAGCGAGCTTGCTCGCGATAGCGGACTGCCAGTTACATCATTGTCGAGTGATCAGCAGTCATCGCGAGCAAGCTCGCTCCCACAAGGGAGAAGTGTTGGCTTGTCGATTTGTGTTGTGGTTGACCCAAGGCTTCTGTGATGAAATGCGACCCCACCCTTTATCGCGCCGCGCCGCCATCACTCGCCGTGAAACCCCGCCTGATCCGTCATCTGTTCCTGCCGCCACTGATCATCGCCCTGATGATCGGCCTGGGTTATCTCGGCTTCTGGATCAGCGAGCACTACGGCGTTCGCGGCCTCGCCGAGAATGGCGAGCGCCAGTTGGAGCTGCACGCCCGTGCGGTCGAAAGCGAGATCAGCAAGTACACCTACCTGCCCAGCCTGCTGGAGCTTGAATCCAGCGTCTCGCAACTGCTCGACGACCCGACGCCCGAGCATCGCAGGGTCGTCAATGAATACCTCGAAGGCCTGAACCGCCGCAGCCGCAGCCGAGCCATCTACGTGATGGACACCACCGGCCGAGTGATGGCCACCAGCAACTGGCGCGACGTCGACAGTTACCTGGGTGAGGACCTGTCCTTCCGTGCCTATTTCCAGAGCGCCGTACGCGGCCAGCCGGGGCGTTTCTACGGCATCGGCAGCACCAATGGCGAACCCGGCTACTACCTGGCCCATGGCCTGGAACAACAAGGCAAGATCATCGGCGTCGCCGTGGTCAAGGTGCGCCTCGAAGCCATGGAGGAACGCTGGCAGCGAGCGCGACTGGAGGCGTTCGTCAGTGATGAGAACGGCATCATCATCCTGTCCAGCGACCCGGCGCGCCGCCTCAAGTCGGTGCGGCCCCTGAGTGACGAAACCAAGGAACGCCTGGCCCGCAGCCTGCAGTATTACTGGTTTCCACTGAACGAACTGGTGCCCCTGGCCCGCGAACGCCTGGCCGAAGGCATGGAGAAGCTGACGTTCCCGGCCAACAGCGAACTGGTGTCCGACGAGCGCGCCATCAGCTACTTGTCGCAGACCCGCCCCTTGAGCGATACGCCGTGGAACTTCACCCTGCTGACGCCACTTGAAGACCTGCGTCGCCAGGCGATCAACCAAGGCATCCTGGTGGCCGTGGCCTTCGCCCTGGTGGCGTTCCTGTTGATCGCCTGGAACGAACGGCGCAAGGTCATCGCCACCCGCCTCGCCGCCCGGGAAGCCTTGCAGCAAGCCAACAACCAGCTCGAGCGTCGGATTACCGAACGCACCACCGACCTGCGCGCCAGCAACGAACGACTCAAGGGCCAGATCCGCGAACGGCGCCAGGCCGAAGAGACCTTGCGCCGGGCCCAGGACGAACTGGTGCAGGCCGGGAAACTGGCGGCCATCGGTCAGATGTCCACCAGCATTGCCCATGAACTCAACCAGCCGCTGGCGGCGCTGCGCACCTTGTCCGGCAACACCGTGCGCTTCTTGGAGCGCGGCCAGTTGGACATCGCCAGCACCAACCTCAAGACCATCAACGAATTGATCGACCGCATGGGCCGGATCACCGCCAGCCTGCGCGCCTTCGCCCGGCGCGGGGACGACCAGGGCCGGGCAAGCCTGGCCAAGGCCGTCGAGGCGGCGCTGCAACTGCTGGGTGGGCGCCTGGAAAACCTGCATATCCAGATCCATAGCAGTTTCGATGACGTCCAACTGCAAATCGACCAGACTCGCCTGGAGCAGATCCTGGTGAACCTGATCGGCAATGCGCTGGACGCCATGCAGACGCAATCCGAACCGAAACTGTGGCTCGAAGGCCAGGCGGTCGATGGCAAATACCGCCTGCGGGTGCGGGACAATGGCCACGGCATTGATCCAGAGGCCCGCAAGCATTTGTTCGAACCGTTCTTCACCACCAAACCTGGCGAACAAGGCCTGGGCCTGGGCCTGACGCTCTCGGCGAGCCTGGCCGCCGCCGCTGGCGGGCACCTGGGTGTCGAGTACCCGCTTGAGCGTGGCACCACGTTTGTCCTCAATTTACCGTTGGTCAGCCTTTCACCTGCCGAGCCGCTATGAACCACGACCTGAGCGTACTGATCGTCGAAGACGACCCCCACGTCCTGCTGGGCTGCCAGCAGGCCTTGAGCCTGGAAGACATTCCCTGCATCGGTGTGGGCAGCGCCGAAGAGGCCCTGGAGCGAGTCGACGATAATTTCGCTGGCATCGTCATCAGCGACATTCGCCTGCCGGGCATCGATGGCCTGGAGCTGCTGACCCGACTCAAGGCACGGGACCGCAGCCTGCCGGTGGTGCTGATCACCGGCCACGGCGACATCTCCATGGCCGTCGGTGCCATGCAAAAAGGCGCCTATGATTTCATGGAGAAACCCTTCTCCCCAGAACGCCTGGTGGACGTCGCCCGCCGTGCCCTGGAGCAGCGCAGCCTGGCGCGGGAAGTGTCATCGTTGCGTCGGCAACTGGCCGAACGCGACTCCCTGGAAGGCCGCATCATTGGCCGCTCGCCGGCCATGCAACACCTGCGCGCGCTGATCGCCAACGTCGCCGACACTTCGGCCAACGTGCTGATCGAAGGCGAAACCGGCACCGGCAAGGAATTGGTCGCCCGCTGCCTGCATGATTTCAGTCGGCGCCACGACAAGCAGTTCGTCGCACTGAACTGCGGCGGCCTGCCGGAGAACCTGTTCGAAAGCGAGATTTTCGGCCACGAGGCCAATGCCTTCACCGGTGCCGGCAAACGCCGGATCGGCAAGATCGAGCACGCCGATGGCGGCACACTGTTTCTCGACGAAGTGGAAAGCATGCCCCTGCCCTTGCAGATCAAGCTGCTGCGCGTGTTGCAGGAACGCACCCTCGAACGCCTGGGTTCGAACCAGAGCGTGGCCGTGGATTGCCGGGTGATCGCCGCCACCAAGTCCGACCTGGACGAAATGGGCCGGTCCGGGCAGTTCCGTAGCGACCTGTATTACCGCCTCAACGTGGTGACCCTGGAGCTGCCCCCCTTGCGCGAGCGGCGTGAAGACATCTTGCAGCTGTTCGAGCATTTTCTTCAGCAGTCGTCCCTGCGTTTCGACCGCACGGTGCCGGAGCTGGACAACCAGACCCTGTCGAACCTGATGAGCCACGACTGGCCGGGCAACGTGCGCGAACTGCGCAACGTCGCCGAACGCTACGCCCTGGGCCTGCCGGCGTTCAAGCGCTCCGGTGCCAGCGGTGGCAGCCAGGGCCTGGCCTTTGCCGAAGCCGTGGAAGCCTTCGAGCGCAACCTGCTGGTGGACGCCCTGCAACGCAGCGGTGGCAACCTGACCCAGGCCAGCCAGGAACTGGGCATGGCCAAGACCACGCTGTTCGACAAAGTCAAAAAATATGGCCTGAGTCATTAACCAACTGAGCGGTAGACCTGTGGATCTGATTTTCAAGGCGGCGCTCGGTGCAGCCGTAGTGGTGATCCTGGCGATGTTGGCCAAGACCAAGAACTATTACATCGCCGGGCTGGTGCCGTTGTTCCCGACCTTCGCCCTGATCGCCCATTACATCGTCGGCAAGGGCCGCTCGGTGGACGACCTGAAGACCACCATCGTGTTTGGCATGTGGTCGATCATTCCGTACTTCGTGTACCTGGCAACGCTGTATGTGATGGTGGACCGCATGCGCCTGGAAGCGTCCCTGGCCGTGGCGGCGGTGGCGTGGCTGATGGCCGCGACGATGCTGGTCAGCGTCTGGGTAAGAATCCACGGCTGAAGCTGCGGCGACGCACATCCCCCGAAGGCTGCGATCTTTTGATCTTGGTCTTTCGCTCGTGACTCAATTGTCAGTGGAAAGATCGCAGCCTCGTTGCACTCGGCAGCTCCTACAGTTCGCGCAGGCCAGACAGTGCGTGCAGGCCGGGCAAGGTCAGAGCGTTCGTGCAGGATCAATAGCCGACGGTAAACCGCGTGCGCGAAAACTGCGGTGTTTCCACTTCATCGATCATCGCGATCGCGTAGTCGGCAAAGCTGATCCAGCTACGCCCGGCATCGTCGAACAGCAGGTAATCCGTGCCGAGACGGAACTGCTCCGTGCGCTCGGTTTCGACGAACTCTGCCGAAGGCGAAAGGAAGGTCCAGTCCAGGTCCTGCTCCTGGCGCAGTACATCCAGGAACAATGCGCCGGCGCTGGCTTCGGCCAGGTATTCCTCCGGGAAGCCTTCGCTGTCGATCACACGAGAGCCGTCCGGGAGCAGCAACGAACCGGCCCCGCCGACCACCAGCAAACGCTTGACCCCGGCGGCTTTCACCGGCGCGATGACCTTGTCGGCCGGCACGCTGGCGAAGTGAGCGGCACTGATTACCACGTCATGGCCAGTGATGGCTGCGGTCAACGCCTCGCTGTCCAATACGTCCAACTGCTTGCTGACCACACCGGCCCTTTCGCCGATTTTCGCGGTGTGGCGGGCAATGGCGGTCACGCTGTGGCCGCGGCGCAGGGCCTCTTCCAGCAATTGGCTGCCGGCGCGGCCGGTGGCGCCGATGATTGCGATTTTGCTCATGGTGTTCTCCAGTGATTACACATAAGGGCTATTAAAGCTGTGCTCGAAACGGACATGACAAAACTTTGCGGTATGTACACCGTTGTGGCGAGGGAGCTTGCTCCCGCTCGGCCCTGTAGGAGCTGCCGAAGGCTGCGATCTTTTGATCTTTCGCTTGGGATTCAAGTGTCTTGGGAAAGATCGCAGCCTCGTTTCACTCGACAGCTCCTACACAGCCCAGCGGGAGCAAGCTCCCTCGCCACAAAAGCGCATCCGATACCCTGGAATCAGGGTTTCACCACTTCATCTCGCCCTTTGCCACCTTGGCACTGAGCTCCAGGGAACTGTCTTCACCCAGGTCCGGATAGCGTTGCTTCATGGCGGCGATCAGTGCGACGGAGTCCTTGGCCCGAGCGGTTTCCTCATCGAAGGCCTTGATGTAGTCGGCAGTGAAGCGCACCGGGGCCAGGGAACGGGCGCTTTGACCCAGGTAGTGGCCCGGAATCACGGTGTTCGGCTGCAGCTTTTCAATACCGGCGAGGGTCGCCAGCCAGTCCTTGTGGGACTGCGGCGTCTGGGTGTCAGCCATCCAGACATGAATGTTCTCGGCCACCACCACACCGCCAACCACGGCCTTGATCGATGGAATCCACACGAAACTGCGGTCCGGCTGCGGGCCATCGAGACCGACGATCTGCAAGCGCTGGCCTTCCAGGGTCAGGCTGTCGCCCTTGAGCACCTGGGGCACGATGGCTTTGGCCGGGGCATCGGCTTTCAGGATCGGCCCCCAATATTTCAGCTTGCCATCGACGGTTTGCTTGATGTGCGCGACGGTCGGCGCGGACGCCAGCACTTTGGCCTCGGGAAACGCGGTGGTAAGGGTTTCCAGACCAAAATAGTAGTCTGGATCGCCATGGCTGATGTAGATCGTGGTCAATCGTTTGCCGCTGGCGCGAATTTTTTCCACCACCTGCTCGGCCTGGCTCTTGCCAAACTGGGCGTCCACCAGGATCGCGTCTTTTTCGCCGCTGACTAAAACCGAAGTCACGGGGAAAACCGCTGCCGCGCCGGGGTTGTAGACGTCCAGCGTCAGGTCGGTGGCCCAGGTCTGGGCCGTGAAAGCCAGGGCGGCGGTTGCCAGCATCAGGCGCTTGAGTGGGGTGAATCCGGTCATGGTGTGCTCCGTTGTCCAAAGGCCCGAGAGGGAATGAGACGAAGCTTAGTGACCTGACTCGTTTCAAAAAATGCGATGATCGGACATAGTTTGTTTCTGAAATCGGGCAGATCATGGATCGTCTACAAGCAATGCGGGTGTTCGTCACGGTGGTGGACCTGGGCAGCCAGTCGGCGGCGGCCGAGCATCTGGACCTGTCGCGGCCGGTGGTATCGCGGTATCTGGCGGAGCTGGAGGACTGGGTCGGTGCCCGGCTGATGCATCGCACCACCCGCAAGCTGAGCCTGACGGCCGCAGGCTCCGAGATCCTGCCGCGTTGCCGGCAGATGCTGGAGCTGTCCGGCGACATGCAAGCCGCGGTCAGCGCCCCGGACGACGCGCCACGGGGCATGTTGCGCATCAGTGCCAGTACCTCGTTCGGCCAGGCCCAACTGGCGAGTGCCATGGCCGAATACGTCAAGCAATACCCTGGGGTGAGCGTCGACCTGCAAATGCTCGACCGCACTGTGAACCTGGTGGACGAGCGCATCGACCTGGCGATCCGCATGAGCAACGACCTGGACCCGAACCTGATTGCCCGTCGCCTCACGGTCTGCCGCTCGGTGATCTGCGCCTCGCCGCGCTATCTGCGAGAGCACTCGACACCGCTGCGCGTGGAAGACCTGAGCCGACACAACTGCCTGACCCATTCCTACGTCGGCAAGAGCCTGTGGCATTTCGAGCAGGACGGCGAGCAGGTCTCGGTGCCGGTGCAAGGCAACATCAGCGCCAACGAAGCCAGTACATTGCTTCAGGCAACGATAGCCGGTGCCGGCGTGGCCATGCTGCCCAGCTACCAGGCCGGCGCCCACATCAAGAACGGCGAACTGATCCGCCTGCTGCCCCACGCCGAACCCCGCCGGATGAACATGTACGCGGTGTACGCCTCACGCAAACACATGCCGTCGGCGCTGCGCAGCCTGCTGGATTTTCTGGTGCTCAAGTTTCCCGAGAGACCGGAGTGGGATATTGGGTTGTAAACGATATCCGCCTCACCGCCGACCTCCTGTGGGAGCGGGCTTGCTCGCTCCCACAGGGGGTCACCGTCGTTCTCAAGTATTACACCAGGATTTCACCAACAGCCCGCCCCAAGGCATACTTGCGGCCCTCCGAGTTCCAGAATCCATCGCCCCATGCGTATCCACGTCAGTTTCATCGACCGCGTCGGCATTACCCAGGAAGTCCTGGCCTTGCTCGGTGGGCGCAATCTCAACCTGGATGCGGTGGAGATGGTGCCGCCCAACGTCTACATCGACGCCCCGACCCTCAGCCCGCAAGTGCTCGACGAGTTGCGCGAGGCGCTGTTCAGCGTGCGCGGCGTGCAGGCGGTCACCGTGGTGGACATCCTGCCGGGCCAGCGTCGGCACTTGCAGCTCGATGCCTTGCTCGCGGCCATGACCGACCCGGTGCTGGCCCTGGACAGCGCCGGCAAGGTGTTGCTGGCCAACCCCGCGCTGATTGCCCTGTACGGTCGTGAGCCGGCCGGGGAAAGCGTGGCCGAACTGTTCGGTGACGAGGCCTTGCTGGACGCCTTGCTGGAGAACGGTTTCCGCTTGCCGCTGCGGGAAATCACCCTCAACGGCCAGACGTTGCTGCTGGACGCCACGCCCATCACCGATGCCGGCGCGCTGCTGACGCTGTATCAGCCGAACCGCATCGGCGAGCGCCTGTCGGCACTGCATCACGATCACGCCGAAGGCTTCGACGCGCTGCTGGGCGAGTCCCCGGCGATCCGCACCCTCAAGGCCCGGGCCCAGCGGGTCGCGGCGCTGGATGCACCGCTGCTGATCCAGGGCGAAACCGGCACCGGCAAGGAACTGGTGGCCCGGGCGTGCCATGCCATCAGCGCCCGTCATGGCGCACCGTTCCTGGCCCTGAACTGCGCGGCATTGCCGGAGAACCTGGCGGAAAGCGAACTGTTCGGCTACGCCCCCGGCGCCTTCACCGGGGCGCAACGCGGCGGCAAGCCCGGGCTGATGGAGTTGGCGAACCAGGGCACGGTATTCCTCGATGAAATCGGCGAGATGTCGCCCTACCTGCAGGCCAAGCTGCTGCGTTTCTTGAACGACGGCAGCTTTCGCCGGGTGGGCGGCGACCGGGAAATCAAGGTCAACGTGCGGATCCTCAGCGCCACCCACCGCAACCTGGAAAAAATGGTCAGTGAAGGCTCGTTCCGCGAAGACCTGTTCTATCGCCTGAACGTGCTTAATGTCGAAGTCCCGCCACTGCGTGAACGCGGCCAGGACATCCTGCTGCTGGCGCGCTATTTCATGCAGCAGGCCTGCGCACAGATCCAGCGCCCGGTCTGCCGCCTGGCCCCCGGCACTTACCCGGCGTTGCTGGGCAACCGCTGGCCGGGCAACGTGCGGCAATTGCAGAACGTGATCTTCCGCGCCGCGGCCATCTGCGAAAGCAGCCTGGTAGACATCGGCGACCTGGACATCGCCGGCACCTCCGTGGCGCGCCAGGGCGATGTGGAAGTGGAAAGCCTGGAGCAGGCCGTGGAAAGCTTCGAGAAGCACCTGCTCGAAAGCCTCTACGTCAACTACCCCTCCACCCGCCAGCTCGCTAGTCGCCTGCAGACCTCCCACACGGCGATTGCCCATCGGTTGCGTAAGTACGGGATTTCCGGGAAGCCATAAACCCGCCCCAGTCCCCACTGAGGGAGCAAGCTTGCTCCCACAAATTCTGTGTTGTGGCGAAACTGCGTGAAAAACGACCTCCACCTGTACTGAAAGCGCTACAGCGGAACGATATCGCTACACTCATCGCTAACCAGCGCTGCGCAAGGCTTTGATCCCACAACGATTTTATCCAGCCTCCCAGCTGTAGCGATTTCGCTACAGCAAAGTCGATCCAAGTTTCGAAAAAATCGTTCAAGCCATTGATATTTAAGCAATTATCAACATTGGCCGTATTCTTGCTATGGGTATTGTCATTCGGCCGGGCCAAGCCCCGCGCCTTTCTTCGCGTCCACCAGACGAATCTGGCCCCAGGAGTTTCCATGAGCGAGTTGCGTTTCACTGAAGATCACGAATGGCTGCGCACCGAAGCCGACGGCAGCGTTACAGTCGGTATTACTGCGTTTGCCCAGAACGCCTTGGGCGATGTGGTCTATGTTCAGTTACCGGAACTGCAAAGCTACGACAAGGGAGCCGAAGCCTCCACCGTGGAATCGGTGAAAGCCGCCAGCGGTGTCTACATGCCACTGGACGGTGAAGTGCTCGAAGTGAACCCGGCCCTGGAAAGCAATCCGGAACTGGTCAACGAAGATCCGTTGGGCGCAGGCTGGTTTTTTCGTTTCAAGCCAGTCAACACAGCCGCCGTTGGCCAACTGTTGGATCAGGACGCCTACGACCGCCTGATCAAAGCCAACGCCGAAGCCTGAGGAGCGCCACATGACCGTTAATCTCGGCACCGCCAATGAATTCATCGCCCGCCACATCGGCCCGCGTGCCAGCGACGAGCAAGCCATGCTCGAGCGCCTGGGCTACGACTCCCTGGAGGCCCTGAGCGCCAGCGTCATCCCGGAAAGCATCAAGGGCACCAGTGTGCTGGACATGGGCGACGGCCAGAGCGAAGCCGATGCACTGGCCTCGATCAAGGCCATCGCCGCCAAGAACCAGCTGTTCAAGACCTACATCGGCCAGGGCTACTACAATTGCCACACGCCGGCACCGATCCTGCGCAACCTGCTGGAAAACCCAGCCTGGTACACCGCCTACACCCCGTACCAGCCAGAAATCTCCCAGGGCCGTCTCGAAGCGCTGTTGAACTTCCAGACCCTGATCAGCGACCTTACCGGCCTGCCCATTGCCAACGCCTCCTTGCTCGACGAAGCCACCGCCGCTGCCGAAGCCATGACCTTCTGCAAGCGCCTGAGCAAGAACAAGGGCAGCAACGCGTTCTTCGCCTCCGTGCACAGCCACCCGCAAACCCTCGACGTGCTGCGCACCCGTGCCGAGCCCCTGGGCATCGACGTGGTGGTGGGCGATGAGCGCGAACTGAGCGACGTCAGCGGCTTCTTCGGCGCGCTGCTGCAGTACCCGGCCAGCAACGGTGACCTGTTCGACTACCGCGAACTGACCGAACGTTTCCACACCGCCAATGCCCTGGTAGCGGTTGCCGCGGACCTGCTGGCCCTGACCCTGTTGACCCCGCCAGGTGAATTCGGCGCCGACGTGGCCATCGGCAGCGCCCAGCGCTTCGGCGTGCCCCTGGGCTTCGGCGGCCCGCACGCGGCGTATTTCTCCACCAAGGACGCCTTCAAGCGCGACATGCCGGGCCGTCTGGTCGGCGTTTCCGTGGACCGTTTCGGTAAGCCGGCCCTGCGCCTGGCGATGCAGACCCGCGAGCAACACATCCGCCGCGAGAAAGCCACGAGCAATATCTGCACCGCCCAGGTGCTGCTGGCCAACATCGCCAGCATGTACGCCGTGTACCATGGCCCCAAGGGCCTGGTGCAAATTGCCAACCGCATCCATCACCTGACCGCAATCCTTGCCAAGGGCCTGGGTGCGTTGGGCTTGAGCGTCGAGCAAGACAGTTTCTTCGACACCCTGACCTTGCACACCGGCACGCAAACCGCCGCCCTGCACGACAAGGCCCGCGCCCAGCGCATCAACCTGCGTGTGGTGGACGCTGAACGCCTGGGCCTGTCCCTGGACGAAACCACCAGCCAGGCTGACGTCGAAGCCCTGTGGAAGCTGTTGGCCGACGGCAAGGCCCTGCCGGACTTCGCGGCACTGGCCGCCAGCGTGCAAAGCCGCATCCCGGCCGAACTGGTGCGCCAATCGGCGATCCTCAGCCACCCGGTGTTCAACCGCTACCACTCCGAAACCGAGCTGATGCGCTACCTGCGCAAGCTCGCCGACAAGGACCTGGCCCTGGATCGCACCATGATCCCGCTGGGTTCCTGCACCATGAAACTCAACGCCGCCAGCGAAATGATCCCGGTGACCTGGGCCGAGTTCGGCGCCCTGCACCCGTTCGCCCCGGCCGAGCAGAGCGCAGGCTACCAGCAACTGACCGACGAGCTGGAGGCCATGCTCTGCGCCGCCACCGGCTATGACGCAGTGTCGCTGCAACCCAACGCCGGTTCCCAAGGCGAATACGCCGGTCTGCTGGCGATCCGCGCCTATCACCAGAGCCGTGGCGAAGACCGCCGCGACATCTGCCTGATCCCGTCCTCGGCCCACGGCACCAACCCGGCCACCGCCCACATGGCCGGCATGCGCGTGGTCGTGACCGCCTGCGATGCCCGCGGCAACGTCGACATCGAAGACCTGCGGGCCAAGGCCATCGAGCACCGCGAACACCTCGCCGCGCTAATGATCACCTACCCGTCCACCCACGGTGTGTTCGAAGAAGGCATCCGCGAAATCTGCGGCATCATTCATGACAACGGCGGCCAGGTGTACATTGACGGCGCCAACATGAACGCCATGGTCGGCCTCTGCGCCCCGGGCAAGTTCGGCGGCGACGTGTCGCACCTGAACCTGCACAAGACCTTCTGCATCCCCCACGGCGGTGGCGGCCCGGGCGTCGGCCCGATTGGCGTCAAGTCCCACCTGGCACCGTTCCTGCCGGGCCACGCCAACATGGCACGCAAGGAAGGCGCGGTGTGCGCGGCGCCGTTCGGCAGCGCGAGCATCCTGCCGATCACCTGGATGTACATCCGCATGATGGGCGGCGCCGGCCTCAAGCGCGCCTCGCAACTGGCGATCCTCAACGCCAACTACATCGCCCGTCGCCTGGAAGAGCACTACCCAGTGCTCTACTCCGGCAGCAACGGCCTGGTGGCCCACGAATGCATCCTCGACCTGCGTCCGCTCAAGGACAGCAGCGGCATCAGCGTCGATGATGTGGCCAAGCGCCTGATCGACTTCGGTTTCCACGCCCCGACCATGTCGTTCCCAGTGGCTGGCACGTTGATGATCGAGCCGACCGAAAGCGAATCCAAGGAAGAACTGGACCGTTTCTGCGACGCCATGATCTGCATCCGCGAAGAAATCCGCGCGGTGGAAAACGGCAGCCTGGACAAAGACGACAATCCACTGAAAAACGCCCCGCACACTGCCGCGGAAATCGTCGGTGAGTGGACCCACCCTTATAGCCGCGAACAGGCGGTGTACCCGGTGGCGTCGTTGATCGAAGGCAAGTACTGGCCGCCCGTGGGCCGGGTCGACAACGTGTTTGGCGACCGCAACCTGGTCTGCGCTTGCCCGTCGATCGAAAGCTACGCTTGACCTGTGAGGGGGCGGGTTTGCTCGCCCCTTTCAACCACACCGCATATCCCCTTGTGGGAGTGGGCTTGCTCGCTCCCACATTGGATCTACGCCGACTTCATAATCGTCGATCCTCATAAAAAGAAACCGGAGAAACACCATGTCGTTAAGCGTGTTCGACCTGTTCAAGATCGGTATCGGCCCTTCCAGCTCCCATACCGTCGGCCCGATGCGTGCCGCTGCCCGTTTCGCCGAAGGGCTGCGTCGTGATGACCTGCTCAACGTCACCACCAGCGTCAAGGTCGAGCTCTACGGCTCGCTCGGCGCCACCGGCAAGGGGCACGGCAGCGACAAGGCCGTGCTGCTGGGCCTGGAAGGCGAGCACCCTGACACCGTGGACACCGAAACCATCGACGCCCGCCTGCAAGCGATCCGCAGCAGCGGTCGCCTGAACCTGCTCGGCGAACACTCCATCGAATTCAATGAAAAGCTGCACCTGGCGATGATCCGCAAGCCGCTGGCCTTTCACCCCAACGGCATGATCTTCCGCGCCTTCGATGCCGCGGGCCTGCAAGTGCGCAGCCGCGAGTACTACTCGGTCGGTGGCGGCTTTGTCGTGGATGAAGGCGCGGCCGGTGCCGACCGTATCGTCGAAGACACCACCCCCCTGACCTTCCCGTTCAAGAGCGCCAAGGACCTGCTGGGCCATTGCAGCACCTATGGCCTGTCCATCAGCCAGGTGATGCTGACTAACGAAAGCGCCTGGCGTCCCGAAGCCGAGACCCGTGCCGGCCTGCTGAAGATCTGGCAGGTGATGCAGGATTGCGTGGCGGCCGGCTGTCGCAACGAAGGGATTTTGCCGGGCGGGCTGAAGGTCAAGCGCCGGGCTGCGGCGTTGCACCGCCAGCTGTGCAAGAACCCCGAAGCCGCCCTGCGCGACCCGCTGTCGGTGCTGGACTGGGTCAACCTGTATGCCTTGGCGGTCAACGAAGAAAACGCCTACGGCGGGCGCGTTGTCACCGCACCGACCAACGGGG
Organism: Pseudomonas sp. PF05; assembly: GCF_056521845.1. NCBI lineage: Bacteria > Pseudomonadati > Pseudomonadota > Gammaproteobacteria > Pseudomonadales > Pseudomonadaceae > Pseudomonas > Pseudomonas sp. PF05. The sequence continues at coordinate 242,395 of NZ_JBWLPW010000004.1, forward strand.
CGGCGGGCATCATCCCGGCTGTGCTGCATTACTACATGCGCTTTATTCCCGGGGCCAGCGAGGATGGCGTGGTGCGCTTCCTGCTGACCGCCGCTGCCATCGGCATCCTGTACAAGGAAAACGCCTCCATCTCCGGCGCCGAAGTCGGTTGCCAGGGTGAAGTGGGTGTGGCCTGCTCCATGGCCGCCGGCGCCCTGTGCGAAGTGCTCGGCGGCAGCGTGCAACAAGTGGAAAACGCCGCCGAGATCGGCATGGAACACAACCTCGGCCTGACCTGCGACCCGATCGGCGGTCTGGTGCAGGTGCCGTGCATCGAACGCAACGCCATGGGCTCGGTGAAGGCCATCAACGCGGTGCGCATGGCCATGCGCGGCGACGGGCATCACTTCGTCTCCCTCGACAAAGTCATCCGCACCATGCGCCAGACCGGCGCCGACATGAAAAGCAAATACAAGGAGACCGCCCGCGGCGGTCTGGCGGTCAACATCATCGAATGCTGATGCGCTTGCCTCACTTCTACACTTTTTCCAGGAGCTGATATGTCCACCGAACAACTGCTGAAGACCCCGCTGCACGCCCTGCACCTCGAACTCGGTGCCCGCATGGTGCCGTTCGCCGGCTACGACATGCCAGTGCAGTACCCGCTGGGGGTGATGAAAGAACACCAGCACACCCGCGATCAGGCCGGGCTGTTCGACGTGTCCCACATGGGCCAGATCCGCCTGACCGGTGCAGGTGCCGCCAAGGCCCTGGAAACCCTGGTGCCGGTGGACATCATCGACCTGCCGGTGGGCATGCAGCGCTACGCCATGTTCACCAACGACAACGGCGGCATTCTCGACGACCTGATGGTCGCCAACCTGGGCAACGACGAATTATTCCTGGTGGTCAACGCCGCTTGCAAGGAACAGGACCTGGCCCACCTGCGGGCCCATATTGGCGCGCAGTGCAGCATCGAGCCGTTGTTTGAAGCCCGTGCCCTGCTTGCCCTGCAAGGCCCGGCCGCCGTCACCGTGCTCGCCCGCCTGGCGCCGGACGTGGCGAAGATGACTTTCATGCAGTTCCAGCGCGTCACGCTGCTGGGCGTGGACTGTTTTGTCAGCCGTTCGGGCTATACCGGTGAAGACGGTTTCGAAATCTCGGTGCCCGCCGCCGACGCGGAAAAACTGGCCCGCGCGCTGCTGGCCGAACCAGAAGTGGCCGCCATCGGCCTCGGTGCCCGTGATTCCCTGCGCCTGGAAGCCGGCCTGTGCCTCTATGGCCATGATATGAACAGCGAGACGACCCCGATAGAAGCCAGCCTGCTGTGGGCCATTTCCAAGGTTCGTCGTGCCGATGGCGCTCGCGCCGGCGGTTTCCCCGGCGCTGAAACCGTGTTCGCCCAGCAGCACAATGGCGTGAAGCGCAAACGTGTCGGCCTGCTGCCCCAAGAACGCACACCGGTGCGCGAAGGCGCAGAGATCGTCAACGACGCAGGCGAGATTATTGGTGCAGTGTGCAGCGGCGGCTTCGGCCCGACCCTGGGCGGTCCGTTGGCAATGGGTTACCTGGATAGCGCCTATGTCGCACTGGATACGCCAGTCTGGGCCATCGTGCGTGGGAAAAAGGTGCCTTTACTTGTAAGTAAAATGCCATTCGTCCCACAACGCTACTACCGCGGTTGATTGACTGTTTCTATAAGTAACGCGATTGCGTTATACGTGCACTAATGTGTAACGCAACCGCCATAAAAAGGTGCATATCCTTAGACATTCAATGGCGCTTATAACGGTCATTAACAATTGAACTAGCCTATCGAATAAGCCCCGCCTGGCGATGTATGTAAATGCCTGCAAGCTGAGCAAATACGGGCTTCCCCGGGGGGTTGTTTTTTCGTTCGGAGTTGGCGTAGAGTTTGGTCACTGTGTTTGCATGGGTCGCTTGGATCGTGACCTGGGCAGTAGCCTACGAAGTTAGCTACATCCCGTTCGACGTCATCTTACTTTCCTGCAACCCAGCCCCAGTACTCTTTCATGCGAAAGAGGCTGTCATCAATTTTAGCGTCAAAGGAAATAAGAAAATGTCTCAACGTCAGAGCGGTACCGTCAAGTGGTTCAACGACGAGAAGGGTTTTGGTTTTATCACGCCTGAAAGCGGTCCGGACCTGTTCGTGCATTTCCGCGCCATTCAGGGCAACGGCTTCAAGAGCCTGAAAGAAGGCCAGAAAGTCACTTTCGTTGCTGTGCAAGGCCAGAAAGGCATGCAGGCTGACGAAGTACAAGCTGAAGCCTAAGGCTTTCGCGAACTAAAAAGCCCCTGATTGATATCAGGGGCTTTTTTATGGGCGTAAATCCGTAAAATGGCTTCTTTTTTCAGCCGAGGCCGACATGCCGAAACACCTGCTCATCCCCCAGGGCGACTTTCCTCCCGCCGGCCTTGGCCGTCGCCTGGCTGCGATGTTTTATGACTTCCTGCTGTGCACGGCACTGCTGATCGTCACCAGCGGCGCCTACAAGATGATCCAGATGGCGATCATCGGCGAAGAGAAAATGCGTGACCTCACGGAAGCTGGCGCCCTGGACGGCGACCCGTTGCTGTCCACCGTGCTGCTGTTCGTGCTGTTCGGCTTCTTCGCCAAGTTCTGGACCCACAACGGCCAGACCCTGGGCATGCAGGTGTGGTGCATCCGGGTACAGAACGCCGATGGCACGGCCATCAGCCTGTGGCAGGCGCTGTTACGGTTCGTCGTGTCGATTGCATCATTGCTGCTGTTGGGCGCAGGCTTCATCTGGGCGCTGTTCGACAAGCGCAAGCGCAGTTGGCATGACATCTACTCGGATACGCAGTTGGTGCGGATTCCCAAGAAGGCCAAATAAGAACACCACAAAACCCGTGGCGAGGGCGCCTGCCCGCTGGGCTCTGTAGGAGCTGTCGAGTGCAACGAGGCTGCGATCTTTCCCCAGACACTTGAGTCTAAAGCGAAAGATCAAAAGATCGTCCGAACGCGGCCCGAGCCTTCGGCAGCTCCTACAGAGCCCGGCGGGAGCAAGCTCCCTCGCCACAAAAAGCGTCATAGGCCTCAAGACTTCTTGAAGCCTCAAGCCTCCCAACGATCAGGCATTGCCCGCCAGCTTCATCCGCGCGGCCTGGGTGAAGTCCAGCATGCGCTTGAGCGGGCGAATCGCCTGGGGGATCAGCGCCGGGTCGACGAATATCTCGTTGGTGCCTTCCTGCAAGCTCTTGAGCGTGCGCTCCAGGGTATTCATCGCCATCCATGGGCAGTGTGCGCAACTGCGGCACGCCGCGCCGTTGCCGGCGGTAGGGGCTTCGATGAAGACCTTGTCCGGGCACAACTGCTGCATCTTGTAGAAAATGCCCCGGTCGGTGGCGACGATCAGTGTCTTGTTCGGCAGGGTCTGGGCCGCGGCGATCAACTGGCTGGTGGAGCCAACGGCATCCGCCAGTTCGATCACCGACGTCGGTGACTCCGGGTGCACCAGGATCGCGGCGTCCGGGTAGAGCGCCTTCATGTCCTCCAACTGCTTGGACTTGAACTCTTCGTGGACGATACAGGCACCGTCCCAGAGCAGCATGTCGGCGCCGGTCTTGCGCTGGATGTAAGTACCCAGGTGCTTGTCCGGGCCCCAGATGATCGTCTCGCCGTTGTCCATCAGGCTCTCGACGATTTCCAACGCACAACTGGATGTCACCACCCAGTCGGCCCTGGCCTTCACTGCCGCCGAGGTGTTGGCATACACCACCACGGTGCGCTCCGGATGCTGGTCGCAGAACGCCGAGAACTCGTCCACCGGGCAACCCAGGTCCAGGGAGCAGGTGGCTTCCAGGGTGGGCATCAGCACACGTTTTTCGGGGTTGAGGATCTTGGCGGTCTCCCCCATGAACTTGACACCCGCCACCACCACGGTCTTGGCCGGGTGGGCATTGCCGAAGCGGGCCATTTCCAGGGAGTCGGACACGCAACCTCCGGTCTCTTCGGCCAGGGCCTGGATGATCGGGTCGCAGTAGAAGTGCGCGACCAGCACCGCGTCCTGAGCCTTGAGCTCGGCGGCGATGGCGGCGCGGTACCAGGCCTCTTGCTCGGCAGTCAGCGGCTTGGGCTGCTTGGCGTCGAGGTGGGCCTGGACCAGAAGGCGTTCGGAAATTTGCGTCATGTTCGCAAGACCTGCAGGCGCGTTTTGCGCGAAAGTCGAGTATACACCCGGCTCCGGACCACTCGGGTACCGCCGGGAAAGTGGGTATCAATCAGGCACGGGACAGCTTGAAGCCGGCAAGGCTACAGAATATCCCGTCGATGCAAAAGATCATTCTGCCCTGTGCCCGCCCCTGGAACCGGACGCGCGCCCCAGCAAGAGCAAGCTGACCGAAATGTAATCACCTGCCCAGCCGGCTTATGTCATCTTCTTTTCAAAGCGACACCGAGGGATTGCCCCCGTATTCGCTGCGAATCGACTGACGGACTTCCATCGTATGCACACAAAAACTTCCCGGCGAACCTTCGTAAAGGGCCTGACTGCCGGCGCCATCCTCGGCGGCCTGGGCTTGTGGCGCGCGCCTGTCTGGGCCGTCACCGGCCCGGGCCAGCCCAACGTCCTGAGCGGCACCGAGTTCGACCTGTTCATCGGCGAAAGCCCGGTCAACTTCACCGGCAACCCACGTACCGCCCAGACCATCAACGGCGGTATTCCCGGCCCCCTGCTGCGCTGGCGCGAAGGCGATACCGTGACCCTGCGGGTGCGCAACCGCTTAAAGGACACCACCTCCATCCACTGGCACGGCATCCTGCTGCCAGCCAACATGGACGGCGTTCCAGGGTTGAGTTTCAAGGGCATAGAACCCGACGGCATGTACGTGTATCAGTTCAAGGTCCGGCAGAACGGCACCTACTGGTACCACAGCCATTCCGGCTTCCAGGAGCAATCCGGGGTCTACGGCCCGCTGGTGATCGACGCCCGGGAACCGGAGCCCTTCCAGTACGAACGAGACTACGTGGTGATGCTCACCGACTGGACCGATGAAGAACCCGACAACATCCTTCGCAAGCTCAAGAAACAGTCGGACTACTACAACTACAACAAACGCACCGTCGGCGACTTCATTGACGATGTGGGCAAGAACGGCTGGGCCAGTACCGTGGCCGACCGCAAGATGTGGGCCGAGATGAAGATGAATCCCACTGACCTGGCCGATGTCAGTGGCGCCACCTACACCTACCTCATGAACGGCCAGGCGCCGGACATGAACTGGACCGGCCTGTTCAAGCCTGGCGAACGTCTTCGCCTGCGCTTTATCAACGGCTCGGCCATGAGCTATTTCGACGTGCGCATTCCCGGCTTGAAGATGACGGTGGTGGCGTCCGACGGCCAATACGTCAAACCGGTGAGCGTCGATGAGTTCCGGATCGCCGTGGCCGAAACCTATGACGTCATCGTCGAACCGACCCAGGAGGTCTACACCCTGTTCGCCCAGTCCATGGACCGCACCGGCTACGCCCGCGGCACCCTCGCGACCAGGGCCGGGTTGTCGGCACCGGTGCCAGCCCTGGACCCTCGGCCATTGGTGACCATGGACGACATGGGCATGGGCGGCATGGACCACGGCTCGATGCAGGGCATGGACGACATGGCGGGTATGGATCACGGAGCCATGCAAGGCATGGACGGCATGCTGTCGCATCCCGACACCGAGAAAGACAACCCCCTGGTGGACATGCAGGCCATGAGCGTCAAGCCCAAGCTCGACGACCCGGGCATGGGGCTGCGCGACAACGGCCGCAAAGTGCTGACCTACTCAGACCTGCGCAGCACCTTCCCCGACCCCGACGGCCGCGAGCCGGGCCGTACGATCGAACTGCACCTGACCGGGCACATGGAGAAATTCGTCTGGTCGTTCAACGGCGTGAAATTTTCCGACGCCGCGCCGCTGCTACTCAAGTACGGCGAGCGACTGCGCATCGTGCTGATCAACGACACGATGATGACCCACCCCATCCACCTGCACGGCATGTGGAGCGACCTGGAGGATGAGAACGGCCAGTTCATGGTGCGCAAGCACACCATCGACGTGCCACCGGGCGCCAAGCGCAGCTACCGCGTCACCGCCGATGCCCTCGGGCGCTGGGCGTACCACTGTCATCTGCTGTTTCACATGGAAATGGGGATGTTCCGTGAAGTTCGGGTGCAGGAATGAGGAGCCGACCATGACCACTGTTTTTCAATACCCCATGGCACTCATTGCCAGCCTGACCCTCGGCGCCACCACCTCGGCCTGGGCAGCGGGCAACGATATGCAAGGCATGGATCACAGCCAGATGCCCGGGATGGACCATAGCCAGATGCAAGGCATGGACTCGATGCAGGGCATGGAACCCATGCAGTCAGCACCGACCAGCAGCCGCACGCCGATCCCGGAACTGACCGCTGCCGACCGCGCCGCGGTCTACGAGGATCATGGCGGACACGCAGTGCATGACAGTGCCATCAATTCGTTTTTCCTCATCGACCAGTTGGAGTGGCAGGACGCCGATGACGGCAGCGCCCTGAGCTGGGACGCTTCCGGCTGGATCGGCGGCGACATCGATCGTTTGTGGCTGCGCTCCGAGGGCGAACGCCTCAACGGCAAGACCGAAGAAGCCGAGCTCCAGGCCCTGTGGGGCCACGGCATCAGTCCTTGGTGGGACGTCGTGGCCGGCGTACGCCAGGACTTCAAGCCGGTCGATCCGCAAACCTGGGCTGCCTTCGGCGTGCAAGGCATGGCGCTGTACAACTTCGAAGCCCAGGCCACTGCCTTTATCGGTGAAGGTGGCCAGAGCGCGGCGCGCCTGGAAGGCGATTACGACATCCTGCTGACCAATCGATTGATCCTGCAGCCCACCGCCGAGGTCAACTTCTATGGCAAGAACGATCCCGCCCGTGGCGTCGGCTCAGGGTTGTCGGACACCGAACTCGGCGTACGGCTGCGTTATGAAATACGCCGCGAATTCGCACCCTACATTGGCGTCACCTGGAATCGGGTCTATGGCAACACCGCCGATTACGCCCGGGAAGAAGGCGAGGACCGCAGCGAAGCACGCCTGGTACTGGGCTTGCGCATGTGGTTCTGACCCGCTTACCGGCATCACTAAAAACTAAAACTAAAAACAAGCTGTAGGAGTCCTTGCATGTCACTCATCAAAACCGCTGTCGTTGCTGTCGCCCTGTCCACCGGCCTGTTGCTCAGTGGCCTGGCCCAGGCCCACCCGAAACTGCTGTCCTCTACCCCTGCCGAAGGCGCCGAAGGTGCGGCACCGGCAAAGATCGAGCTGCATTTTTCCGAAAACCTGATGACCAAGTTTTCCGGCGCCAAACTGATGATGACCGCGATGCCCGGCATGGCGGCGCATTCGCCCATGCCCATGCCGGCCAAGGTCTCCGGCAGCGATGACCCGAAAACCATGGTCATCACGCCGAATGCCCCCCTCACCGCCGGCACCTATCAGGTCCAGTGGCGCGCGGTGTCGTCCGACACCCACCCGATCACCGGTAACGTCACGTTCAAGGTGAAGTGAGTTGATGAGCGACTCGATCAACATCGTCCTGCGTTTTGCCCTGTATCTGGATCTGATGTTGCTGTTCGGCCTGGCCGCGTTCGGGCTCTATAGCCTGCGAGGCCAGGAGCGGGTGTCAGGCGCACAGTTGCCTTTCACGCCGCTGCTGCTGATCTCGGCGGTGCTGGGCGGGTTGCTCTCCCTCGCCGCCATGGCGTGCATGGCCTGGGCCATGAGCGGCGCTGTGGAGTGGGTCGAGTTGTGGCCGCATATCGAAATGATGGTAGTGGAGACCGACGTCGGCTTGAGTTGGACACTGCGGATGGCTGCGCTGCTGCTGGCCGGTATCGCCGTGACGCTCAATAAACGCTGGCCGGCCGCCAGCCTGGGCCTGGTCATGCTGGGCGGGGCCGTGGCGCTGGCGACATTGGCCTGGGCAGGGCACGGCGCCATGGACGAAGGCGCACGCCGCAACTGGCACTTCATCACCGACTTCCTGCACTTGTGGGCGGCGGGTGGCTGGGTCGGGGCCTTGGCCGCGTTTGCCCTGCTGCTTCGCCAGGCCGAACCGCAGTTGGCGGTACTGGCCCGGACATTGATCGGGTTTGAAACCGCCGGGGCGGTGATCGTGGTGCTCATCAGCGTGACGGGGGTGGTCAATTATCTGTTCATCGTCGGCCCAAGCGTCGAAGGGCTATTGGACAGCACCTACGGGCAGTTACTGGCGCTCAAACTCATCTTGTTCGCCGCCATGCTCGTGTTCGCCGCGCTTAACCGCTTTCACCTGAGCCCACTGCTGGAGCAGGCTCGACAGACCGGCGAGCACAGGGTCGCGGTGAATGCCCTGCGACGCAGCATGGTCCTGGAGTTCGCTGTGGCGGTGGCCATCCTTGGGTTGGTGGCGTGGTTGGGGACGCTAAGCCCGGGGATGGAATAGCGCCTAGCGAGAGAGCTTGCTCCCGCTGCGCTGCATGTAGGAGCTGCCGAAGGCTGCGATCTTTTGATCTTGATCTTGATGTTGATCTTTCGCTCAAGACTTAATTGGCTGGGGAAAGATCGCAGCCTCGTTGCACTCGACAGCTCCTACGCTTCTACGCGCGCCAGCGGGAGCACCAGGCTCGGTATTTAATTTTTCAATAGCCTCCACCAGTTTTCAATTTGCTCCCATCACGACTCCCCGGCCTAAATGGCGCTTTGTTTAGCCAAGGCCCCGTTATGGAAAACATTCGAACCTCAAGCACCCACGCCATCTGGCTGATGGTCAGCATCGTCTTGGTCGCGCTGAACCTGCGGCCCTCGATGGCGGCGGTCGGGCCGCTGTTGTCGGCTATTCGCGGCGAGGTGCCCTTGAGTTTCAGTACCGCCTCGCTACTGACCATGTTGCCCGTCATGGCGATGGGCCTGGCGATGTTCCTGGGCATGCGCATCGCCCTGCGCATCGGTGAACACCGCACCATCGTAATGTCGCTGTTGATCATTGGCATTGCCACGGCATCGCGCTTGTATCTGGACAGCGCCGCCGGGTTGATCGCCAGCGCGGTCGTGGCAGGGCTTGGGATTGCTTTGATCCAGGCTGTGATGCCGGCGCTGATCAAGTCGCGCTTCGCCGACAACGTATCCTTGTTCATGGGCTTGTACGTCACCTCCATCATGGGCGGGGCGGCGATTGCCGCATCGTTTTCACCCTTTGTCCTGACGCAGACCGGCAGTTGGCGCGTTGGCCTGGCCATCTGGGCATTGTTGGCGCTGGTCGCCCTGGGCTGCTGGTACGCCCAGCGCTCGAACATCAGGCCTTTGCCCGAAGCAACGTCCCGGCATCACGAAGCGTTTTCCAGCAACGCCCGGGCCTGGCTCCTGGCGATTTTCTTTGGCCTGGGCACCGCCTCCTACACCTGCGTGCTGGCCTGGCTGGCGCCGTATTACGTGGAAAAGGGCTGGAGCGAACAGCACGCTGGCCTGCTTCTGGGGTTCCTCACGGCAATGGAAGTGCTATCCGGCTTGGTCACCCCGGCGATTGCCAACCGCAGCCGGGATAAACGCCTGGTCCTGACCGTCCTGCTGGCCCTGATCATCGGCGGCTTCTGCGGCCTGATCCTCAGCCCGGAACGCTTCAGCCTGCTCTGGCCCTGCCTGCTGGGACTGGGTATCGGCGGCCTGTTCCCCATGAGCCTGATCGTGTCCCTCGACCACTTGGACAACCCACGCCGGGCCGGCGGCCTTACTGCGTTCGTGCAGGGTGTCGGCTATCTCATCGCCGGCCTCTCGCCCTTGATTGCCGGGATGATCCGCGACCAATTGGGGAGTTTTGAGTGGGCCTGGTGGTCGCTCACGGCGGTCATGGCGTTGATGATGGTGATGGTATTGCGGTTTGACCCAAAGGGTTATGGGCGACATATCCGCTAAGGCTACTGCTTTGTCCCGGTGAAAAAACGACTCCTGAACTCTCCCAAGGCTCGGGCTTTCTCCTCGCTATCGTTCGACAAGCGCAGTTGCAAGGGATCTTCGTCAACAACGGAAATCGCCGCCGTGTAGGACAGCAGATAACTGGAAAGGCCACTCTTCCAGGCGAGGATGCCGATCGCCTTGGTCAGCTCGTTCAGGTTCAGCGGCAGCGCATCTTCAATGATGAACAAACCGATACCGTAGTTGGGGTCGAACAACACCAGTTTGTCCGCGCCTCGGATGATGTAGCCAATATGATTGGTCAGCCATTTGGCGTTTTTCAGGTAGGACGCATAACCCAGCACTGGAAACCATCGCGACAAGCTCAGGAGAACTTTGCAACCTCGCACTTCAAACTTGGATGTATGCAGCTCACCGCAGACGTCGCGGGTTTTCTCGTATCGGCCCAGGACGGCCTGCAGCGTTTCGGCCGTGTTGAGGCTGGAATTGATCTTCAGCAATGCCGCCTTGGCCCTTACAAAAGCGACATGTTCAACCCAATGCCCAAAATCGGGTTGCTCTTCCACGTCATAGGAGCCCACGGCAACACCGACCATGGCGGTTACCCCGGCACACCATCCGCCCTTGATATCAGCGTCGATATCCTTGCCCTGATCGAATGGAGCAAACTGGGTAATTCGCAGCTTCATGTCGAATCCTCCTTGATCGAACCTCTCGCGTTTTTATAACGAGATGCACGCTGCGCTTGCACAGGGAGCGGGCTTCAACAGTCTAGGAGCTGAGGCCATTTTTTCCAGGTTAATGACGTAATCCCCAAGGACTGCCACGACACCAGCCAGCCTCGGGATTTGTCCGGCCACTTTCTCGCAGGCAAAAAAAAATCCGGAAATCCTCACTTTCGTGGGCCTTCCAGACTTTTAAAACTGCAAAAAATGGTGGGTCGTGTGGGATTCGAACCTACGACCAATTGGTTAAAAGCCAACTGCTCTACCAACTGAGCTAACGACCCGCTGTGTGGTGGCGCGTATAATACTGATTTCTAAGGACTATTCAACACCTAATTTGAAATAAATCAAAAATAACGGGTTGGATCGCTCACACCCGCCGTCGCAAAGCCTTCTGCGCGCAGGCGGCAGCTGTCGCACTTGCCACAAGCACGGCCCTGATCGTCGGCCTGATAGCAGGAAACGGTGAGGCCGTAGTCCACGCCAAGCTTCACACCGGCCTTGACGATGTCGGCCTTGCTGAGATTCTGCAACGGCGCCTGGATGCGGAACCCCTGCCCTTCTACGCCGGCCTTGGTCGCCAGGTTGGCCATGCGCTCGAAGGCTTCGACGAACTCCGGGCGGCAATCCGGGTAGCCGGAATAATCCACGGCATTGACGCCAATGAAAATGTCACGGGCGCCCAGTACTTCGGCCCAGCCCAATGCCAAGGACAGGAATACGGTGTTACGCGCCGGCACATACGTCACCGGAATGCCTTCGCTCGGCGCCTCGGGCACGTCGATGGAACTGTCGGTCAAGGCCGAGCCGCCGATGCCGTTGAGGTTCAGGCCGATCACTTTGTGTTCCACCACGCCCAGGTCCCGGGCAACTCGCTCGGCGGCGTGCAACTCTGCGCGGTGGCGCTGGCCATAATCGAAACTCATGGTGTAGCAGCGGTAACCCTCGGCACGGGCCATGGCCACGACGGTGGCCGAATCCAGGCCACCGGACAACAGGATGACCGCACGTTTTTCGGCAATGTTCGAATGTTCAGTCATATCAGCGCCCCGGCTCGTCGTTCCAAAGATATTTATGCAACTGCAGTTGCAGGCGCACCGGCAGGTTATCCGCCACCACCCAGTCCGCCAGGTCCCGGGCGCTCAAATCGTGATGGCTTGGTGACAACAACACTTCGCCAGCCCGCTGGTCGAGCCCGTACTGAATCAGCTTGGACACGGCCCAATCGTAATCTTCCCGCGAACAGATCACGAACTTGACCTGGTCGTTGGGGGTCAGCAGCTCGATATTCTCGTAACGGTTGCGGTGCGCTTCCTTGGAGCCTGGAGTCTTCAGGTCCACGACGCGACTGACGCGCGGGTCGACGGCCGAGATATCCAGGGCGCCGCTGGTTTCCAGCGAAACCTCGTAACCGGCATCACACAACTGCTTGAGCAAAGGGATGGCGTTAGGTTGCGCCAATGGCTCACCGCCCGTGACGCAGACATAACGCGGACGATAACTGGCCACTTGCTCCAGGATATCGTCGAGGGTTCGCAGGGTGCCGCCGCTGAATGCGTAGGCACTGTCGCAGTATTGGCAACGCAACGGGCAACCGGTGAGGCGCACAAATACTGTGGGCAGCCCAGCCGTCCGTGTTTCACCCTGCAACGAGTAAAAAACTTCGGTGATTCTCAATGTGTCTTGCATAGTCGCCACGGGCGTAACAGCTAAACAGGCTGTCCGCCTCCGTCAGGCACTTCAAGGAACCCCGCCAACGCGCAGATCCCAAAAAGCGTGTTTCATAAAAAGGGCGTGAATTCTAACGAAAAAACCCGCGACAGGCGCGGGTTTCTTCAAGACAGGGTCAAGCCGACTTACATGCGTTGCAGATCACGCTGGGCCAACTGGGCGGCGGATGTACCCGGATATTGGGCCACCACCTGCTGCAGAATGCCTTTTACCTTGTCGGTGTGACCAAGGCGACGCTCTACGTCAGCCAGCTTGTACAGCGAATCCGGCACCTTGGCGTGCTTGGGATACAGTTGCGAAACCTTGGCAAACGCCTGGCCGGCACCTTGCAGGTCGCCCTTGGCCAGGTTCACTTCACCCAGCCAGTACTGGGCATTGCCCGCGTACTGGCTGTTTGGGTATTTGCGCAGGAAAGCGGCAAAAGCCTGGCTGGCCTTGTCGAAATCCTTGGCCTTGATCAGGTCGAAGGCAGCATCGTAGTAGAGCTTTTCCTTCGCCGGATCAGCCGGCTCGCCACCGGCGGCAGGTGCTGCGGGAGCGGCTGCTCCCGCGCCTGCGGCTGCACCGGGGGCGTTCAAGTCGCCACCGGCAGGAGAATTCTCAGGAGTCGCGGCAGGTGCAACGCCGGTTCCTATGCGCCGATCAAGATCCTGGTATCGCTCCAGGTTTTCCTGCTTCATGCGCGACACTTCATTTTGCAGAACTTCGATCGCGCCTTGTTGGCGTGACAGCTGATCCTGCATTTGCTGGAGCTGGTTGAACAGCACGCCCTGTGCCGAGACAGGGGCCGAAACCCCTCCCCCGGCATAGGCGCCGTTCGTACCGTAACCTGCAGGCGGATAACTGCTCCCGCTATTGTTATAGCCGGTATCGTTATCGACCACAGGAACCGCAGCCCACGCCGCAAGCGGCGCGAGACTGAGAGCCAGGACAGTTACAGCACGACGGCACGTTCGCATGACGAATTACTTACGCAGTTCGACGCGACGGTTTTGAGCCCAGGACTGCTCGTCGTTGCCGGTAGCAACTGGACGCTCTTCGCCGTAGGAAACCAGTTCCAGCTGAGCTGGGGAAACACCTTGCAGTACCAGGTAGCGTTGAACGGCTTTCGCACGACGCTCGCCCAGAGCCATGTTGTACTCACGAGTACCACGTTCGTCGGTGTTGCCTTCCAGAACGACGCGAGCGCCGTTGGCTTTCAGGTCCTTGGCGTGAACGTCCAGAGCGCGCATGGCTTCTGGCTTCAGGTCCGAGCTGTCGTATTCGAAGTAGAAGGTGGTGATTGCGCGCAGAGCAGCTTCTTCGCTCAGGGAGCCATCAACTGCACCAGTGTTAGCGCCGTAACCAGCGTTTGGATCAACAGCACCTTCACCGGCATTGTCGCCGCCTTTGGACGAGCAACCTACAGCTACAGCCATGGCCAGAGCCAGCGCAGCAAATTTACCAAACTTCAGCATTTCCATCGTGAAACTCCTAATGAACCCCAGTGTGTTAAGTAAAACGTGTAGCGCCGCGTCAGTTCAGGTAAGGGGACCAGGACGGTTCTCTGACTTCGCCTTGAGCGGTAGGAAGCGGGAGCCTCACGCGTCCGTTAATGGACACGAGCATCAAGACTCCCCGGCCCTGCTGGCGGGTGGCGTAGATTACCATGGTGCCGTTGGGCGCAACAGTGGGCGACTCATCCAGAGTGCTATCAGTGAGGATTTTTACGCTACCGCGCTGCAAATCCTGGGCCGCCACCTTGAAATTGGTAAAACCATCCTGGCGATGGATCATCACCAGGGTCTTTTCGTCCGCCGACAGCTTAGGGTTGGCGTTGTAGTTACCGACGAATGTCACGCGTTCGGCAGCGCCACCACCGGCACTGGTCTTGTAGATCTGTGGCTTGCCGCCACGGTCGGAGGTGAAGTAGATGGTCGAGCCATCCTTGCCCCAGAACGGTTCGGTGTTGATGCCCGGGCCGTTGGTGACGCGGGAGATCGAACGCGAAGCCAGGTTCATCACGTAGATGTCCGGGTTACCGTCCTTGGACAGCACGAACGCCAGGCGCGAACCGTCCGGCGACCAGGCTGGCGCGCCGTTCAGGCCTTCGAAGTTGGTGATCTGCTCACGACGACCGGTGTCGATGTGCTGCACGAAAATGCGCGGACGCTTCTGCTCGAACGAGACATAGGCAATGCGCTTGCCATCGGGAGCGAAGCGCGGCGACAGGATCGGCTCGCGCGATTGCAGCAAGGTCACCGCACGCGCGCCGTCATAGTCGGAGCGTTGCAGGGTGTAGCGGGTGTTGTTTTGGGAGAAGCGTTCGGCCGTCACGTAGAGCATGCGGGTAGAGAACGCGCCCTTGATGCCGGTGAGTTTCTCGAACGACTGGTCGGAGATGTAATGCGCCATGTCACGCAGTTGATCGACGCTGCCCGACACACTGCCGGTCAGCACTTGCTGCTCGGTGGCGACGTTGAACAGGGTGTACTGCACCTGCAGGCGACCGCCGGCCGGCACGATGCTGCCGACCATGAGGTACTGGGCGCCCAAGGCTTTCCAGTCACGGTAGATGACTTCGCTGGCCTGGGTCGGCAGGCTGATCATGTTCTGTTTCGGAATCGGCGCGTAGTAACCCGAGTTGCGCAGGTCGTTGCCGATGATTTCCGCCATGTCGTCCGGCAGGACGCTGCCGCCCTGCCAGCCGAACGGTACGACGGCGATCGGCGTCGCCCGGTCGCTGCCGCTGGTGACCAGGATATTCTTTTCCTCTGCTACCGCTATCCCTGCCAGGCAGCAGATAACGACCAGCATTGATCGAAGAAGGTTTCTCACAAGGCTAGATCCTCAGGTGTGAATGTCATCTTGAATGAACGATAGGGAGCAAAGTCGCTCGGTTTCATTCCTTGCATTTCCGTCAATCGCCCAATGTTCTTGACCGCTGCGACCGCCGAAGCGTCGAACGGGCCGTCACCACTGGACTTGGCGACGTTGACCGAGGTAACCGTACCGTCGGGCAACATGCCGATTTGCAATACTACCGTCATGCCTTTACGCGCCGAAGGTGGACGAGCCCAGCCTTCTGCCGCTCGGGCGCGAATCAAATCATCGTAGCTGCCGGCGACTTCGTCGCCCTGCTCATCGGCCAAGGCCTGCTGGCGCTCCGGCGTGTCGGAAAGCAGATCTGCCAAGGCCTGGGCCTTTTTGTCTTCGGCGGATTTACGCGCTGCGTCCTGGGCCTTTTTCTTGGCGGCGTCGGCGGCGGCTTTCTTCTTCGCGTCTTCGGCGACTTTCTTTTTCGCCTGTTCAGCTTCAGCTTTCTTCTTGGCGTCTTCGGCCGCTTTTTTCTTCGCGTCCTCGACGATCTTTTTCTTCGCTTCTTCAGCGGCCGCTTTCTTGGCTTCTTCTTGCGCGGCTTTCTTGGCTTCTTCTTCGGCTTTCTTCTTGGCTATATCAGCCAATTGTTTCTCTTCTGCCTTTTTGGCCTCGGCGGCTTTCTTCGCTTCGTCGGCTTTCCTGGCTTCGTCAACCTTTTTCGCCTCGTCAGCTTTCTTCGCCTCATCGGCCTTCTTGGCTTCCTCGGCCTTTTGAGCCGCTTCCTCTTTCTTTTGTTCCGCGGCCTTTATCGCTTCCTGCTCGACCTTCTTCTGCTCCATCTGCTCGACTTCGGTCTGGCGCGCAGCAGATTTCTTCGCCTCACCGGCGAGTTTCTGGTTGGTCTGGGTGGTCGCCTGGCTTTTCGACTTGAGCTGGTACAACGTCGCCTGCACGATCGGCTTGGCTGGCGGCAGCTCTGGAGTCATGGCAAAACTGACGAACAGCATGCCGAACACCAGCACATGCAGGCCGATTGCCAGGACGCTGGGCCAGAAGTAGCTTTCCGAGGCGGACGGCTCTCGCTGTTGCTGCATCAGGGGGCCTCGGTGATCAAGCCAACATTACCGACCCCGGCTTTCTGCAGGCCGCCCATGGCGCCCATCACGGCACCGTAGTCGACGGTCTTGTCGCCGCGAATGAAGACCTGGGTGCGCTTGCCGGCATCGTTGCCGACACGAATGATCTTGGTCACCGCGTCGGTCATCTGCGGCAAGGTCATGGCCCGGTCCTGCTGCTTCTCGGTGTCGACTTCGCTGCCAAGGTTCCAGTAGTAGGTCTTGTCGGCCTTGATCGAAATGGTCAGTACCTGGGTGTTGTTGTCTTGCGGCAAGGCTTCGCTGGAAACCTTGGGCAGATCGACCTTCACGCCCTGATTGAGCATGGGTGCGGTCACCATGAAAATGACCAGCAGTACCAGCATCACGTCGATGTAGGGCACCACGTTCATCTCGGCAACCGGCTTGCGCTTTTTTCGGGCTCGAGCGATTAAAGCCATTGGGAAATACCTGCTTATTCTTCGCTGGTGTGCACTTTACGGTGCAGGATCGCCTGGAATTCATCGGCGAAGGTGTAGTAACGGCCGGTCAGCATTTCGCTGCGGGCGGCGAAGCGGTTGTAGGCGATAACGGCCGGAATGGCCGCGAACAGGCCGATGGCGGTGGCGACCAGTGCCTCGGCGATGCCCGGGGCCACGGTGGCCAGGGTCGCTTGCTGGGCAGAAGCCAGGCCACGGAAGGAGTTCATGATCCCCCACACTGTACCAAACAGACCAATGTACGGGCTGACCGAACCGACGGTGGCCAGGAACGACAGGCCCTGTTCGAGTTTTTCTTCCTCGCGGGAGATGGCGACGCGCATGGCACGGGCCACACCTTCCATCACCGCTTCCGGGTCAACGCCCGGCTGCTGGCGCAGGCGGGAAAACTCCTTGAAGCCGGCACGGAAGATCTGCTCCACGCCCGAATCCGGGTCCGGATTACTGCCAGCCTGGCGGTAGAGTTTGGACAGGTCGATGCCGGACCAGAAGCGCTCTTCGAAGCTCTCCAAGGCTCGACGACCGGCGCGCAGCATGTTGCTGCGCTGAAAAATCATGATCCATGAGGTCACCGATGCGGCTACCAGGATCAGCATTACCAGTTGCACCACGACGCTGGCATTGCTGACCAAGCTCCACATGGAGGTATGGTCGACGACGTTAGCTTCCACGCTTTATCTCCTGCTCTGAGTGTGTACCGGCGCCGCTCACGCCGGCAAAGGCCGCGCGTAGAGCTTCGGGAATGGCCCGGGGTTTCAAACTATGGGTGCGCACACAGGCCACCAAAAACTGCCCTTCACAGAGCAGCACGTTATCCGTAGCCCGCCTGACCTGCTGCTTGAAGCGCAGGCTGACACGGTTCAATTCGATGACATCGGCACTTACCACCAACTCGTCGTCCAGTCGCGCCGGCGCGTGGTAGCGCGCTTCGCTGGAATGCACGACGAATAACAGGTCCTCCCCTGCCAGCGCGGATTGGGCGAAACCCAGTTCCCGCAGCCGTTCGGTTCGAGCCCGTTCCATAAACTTGAGGTAATTGACGTAGTAGACGATGCCGCCAGCATCGGTGTCCTCGTAATAAACGCGACAGCGATGTGCGAACGACTCCAGCCCGTTTTGCGCGCGCATACTCTAGTGCTTACTCCTCAGGTTGCCAATCGGCCTGGCAACTGTTTTTTCATTCTCGAACGCATTGACGTTCCAGGCGTCGTCTGGGACAGCACGAACCGGAAAAAAGTCGGCGAACAGAGCTCGTTAATCGTCCACGGCATCGAGGAATTCGTCTACCACCGGCATCTCACCCATTCGTGTCGGGATGTTTAAGCCAAAATGCAGATAAGCGTGGCGGGTCACCACGCGCCCGCGAGGGGTACGCATGATGTAGCCCTGCTGGATCAGGTATGGCTCCAGCACATCTTCAATGGTGTGGCGCTCTTCGCTGATGGCCGCGGCGAGGCTGTCCACGCCCACCGGGCCACCGTCGAACTTCTCGATCATGGTCAGCAGCAGGCGCCGGTCCTGGTGGTCGAAACCACGCTCGTCAATGTCCAGCAGGTTCAACGCCAGGTCGGCAATCGGCTTGGTGATGTGACCCTTGGCCCGGACTTCGGCAAAGTCCCGGACCCGGCGCAGCAGTCGGTTGGCGATCCGCGGCGTACCCCGGGCACGACGGGCGATCTCATAGGCACCGTCCGGGTCCAGCGGCAACCCGAGGATGCCCGCCGAACGGCTGACAATCGTCGCCAGGTCGGCGTTGTTGTAGAACTCCAGGCGCTGGACGATACCGAAACGATCCCGCAGCGGGTTGGTCAGCATCCCGGCACGGGTGGTGGCGCCCACCAGGGTGAAGGGCGGCAGGTCGAGCTTGATGGAGCGTGCGGCCGGCCCTTCACCGATCATGATGTCGAGCTGGAAATCTTCCATGGCCGGGTACAGCACTTCCTCGACGATCGGCGACAGCCGATGGATTTCGTCGATGAAGAGCACGTCATGGGGCTCAAGGTTGGTCAGCAGCGCCGCCAGGTCACCCGGTCGTTCGAGGACCGGCCCCGACGTGCTCTTGATCGAGACGCCCATTTCCTGGGCAATGATGTTGGCCAGGGTGGTCTTGCCCAGGCCCGGCGGGCCGAAGATCAAGGTGTGGTCCAGCGACTCGCTGCGCCCACGGGCGGCCTGGATGAACAACTCCATCTGCTCGCGCACCGTCGGTTGGCCGATGTAGTCGGCCAGGCTGACAGGACGAATCGCGCGGTCCTGGATTTCCTCGCGGTCACGGGGCGCGCCCGTGGCGGCGATCAGGCGGTCAGCTTCAATCACTTAAATCATTCCCTTCAGGGCGCGACGAATCATATCTTCGGTACTCAAGCCTTTTTCCTTGATCGCAGAAATCGCCTTGCTGGCTTCCTGCGGCTTGTAGCCCAGGGAGATCAGGGCGGTGACTGCATCGTTTTCGGCGCTGACCGCAGGCGCAGGCGCATCCGGCTGGTTCGGCACCAGGGCGAACATCGCCGGCACCGCTTCCCAGGCCTTGAAGCGATCCTTGAGTTCGACCAGCAGGCGCTCGGCGGTTTTCTTGCCCACACCTGGCACCTTGGTCAGGGCCGAGGTGTCCTGGGACTGCACGCAACGCACCAGTTCGTCGACCTCCAGGCTAGACATCAAGGCCAGGGCCAGTTTCGGGCCGACGCCATTGAGACGGATCAGCTCGCGGAAGAAATCCCGCTCGCGCTTACCGACGAAGCCATAGAGTAACTGCGCATCCTCGCGCACGACCAAATGGGTATGAAGGGTCAGCGGCTCGCCGACCGACGGCAAGCGATACAGCGTGGTCATGGGCACTTCCAGCTCATAGCCCAGGCCGTTTACATCCAGAATCAGGTGCGGCGGCTGTTTTTCAGCCAGGGTGCCGCGCAAGCGTCCAATCACGTTTCAGATCCTTGGGTGTTGGCCAGCCTGCTGGCTGGCGAGTAACAGCCCGGGCATAGGGCCGACGACACAGGCGCAAGATGCTCGGGCTCACGAAAGATTGCGCTGATGCTATCAGAGACGCAGGCGCCCGCCACGACTGCGTGCGGTTCCCAGGCCGTGAGGCAACAGGCTGGAACGGGTATGGGCATGGCAAATGGCGATGGCCAGGGCATCGGAAGCATCGATCTGCGGCTTGCTGACCAGTTTCAACAGGTGCATTACCATCATTTGCACCTGCTCCTTGTTCGCCGCCCCGGTTCCGACGACCGCCTGCTTGACCTGGGTCGCGCTGTACTCGGCGATCTCCAGGTTTTCCTCGGCGCCAGCCACAATGGCTGCGCCCCGGGCCTGCCCCAGCTTCAAGGCCGAGTCGGCGTTGCGCGCCATGAAGACCTTTTCGATGCCCATGGTGACCGGCCCATAGGTCTGGATGACCTCGCGCACGCCGCGATAAACGATCTGCAAGCGTTCATGCAGCTCACCCGCCCCGGTGCGGATACAACCAGATGCGACGTACACGCAGCCGCGCCCGGTATCGCGAACCACACCGTAGCCGGTGATGCGCGAACCAGGGTCGATACCAAGGATTAAAGTCATAGCGCCTGCGAAAAGGTAATGCGGGTTACAAGAGGATACAGCTCATCAAAGGCTTGCAGTGAATCCGTGGCGAGAGAGCCAGCTCCCGCCGGGCTACGCAGGAGCTGTGTAGGAGCTGTCGAGTGCAACGAGGCTGCGATCTTTCCCCAGACACTTGAATCTCAAGCGAAAGACCAAGACCAAGATCAAAAGATCGCAGGCTTCGCCAGCTCCTACAGGTTCCAGCGGGAGCAAGCTCCCTCGCCACAATGGTTCCACACAAACTTAAGTGAGCAGCATTACGCTCCGTCAGCCCAGCTGTTCAGCCACCGACTCCGGAATGTCAGCGTTAGAGTAGACGTTCTGCACATCGTCCAGGTCTTCCAGCATGTCGATCAGCTTGAGCACCTTCTCGGCGCCTTCCAGGTCCAGTTCGGCACTGGTGGTCGGCTGCATGACGATTTCCGCGTCGGCGGGCTTGAAACCGGCCGCCTCCAGGGCGTTGCGCACGGCATAGAAGCTGGCGAACGATGTGAACACATCGAACGAACCGTCTTCATGGCTGACCACGTCATCGGCATCGGCCTCCAGGGCCGCCTCCGTCAGGGCATCTTCATCGAGGCCCGGCGCGAAGCTGATTTGCCCCTTGCGCTCGAACAGATAGGCCACCGAGCCGTCGGTGCCCAGGTTGCCACCGCATTTGCTGAACGCGTGACGCACGGCGGCGGCTGTACGGTTGCGGTTGTCGGTCATGCATTCGACCATCACCGCCACGCCGCCCGGGCCATAACCTTCGTAGGTCAGTTCTTCAACGTTGTCAGCTTCGGTCGCACCCGCGCCACGGGCGATGGCCCGGTCGATGATGTCGCGGCTCATATTGGCACCCAGCGCCTTGTCCAGGGCCAGGCGCAAGCGCGGGTTGGAACCCGGGTCGCCGCCACCCTGGCGGGCCGCGACCGTCAGCTCACGGATCCACTTGGTGAAGATCTTGCCTCTCTTGGCATCCTGACGTTCTTTGCGGTGCTTGATGTTCGCCCACTTGGAATGACCTGCCATAACTCGCTCCGGTTTTTCTTTGAAACTATTGCCCGCCCTGCGCTTGCGCAACCGCCGGCAACCAGAAATATCGACCCCAATGAAAAGGCGCATCCGAAGATGCGCCCTCTCAGGTGCCAGCCTTACTCAGCCTTTGGCTGTTCACGCAGACGGATGTGCAACTCGCGCAGCGCCTTGGCATCCACCACACCCGGCGCCTGGGTCATGACATCGGCCGCGCTCTGGGTTTTCGGGAATGCGATCACTTCACGGATCGACTGGGCGCCCGTCATCAGCATCACCAGGCGGTCCAGGCCGAAGGCCAGGCCACCGTGGGGCGGCGCGCCGTATTTCAGGGCGTCGAGCAGGAAGCCGAACTTCTCTTCCTGCTCGGCTTCGTCGATGCCCAGCAGACGGAACACCGCCTGTTGCATTTCCTTGCGATGGATACGGATCGAACCGCCACCCAGCTCGGTGCCGTTCAGGACCATGTCGTAAGCGCGCGACAGAGCGGTGGCCGGGTTGGCCTCCAACTCTTGCGGCGAGCACTTCGGCGCGGTGAACGGGTGATGCAGTGCAGAGAAGCTGCCGTCGTCGTTTTCTTCGAACATCGGGAAGTCAACGACCCACATTGGCGCCCACTCGCAAGTCAGCAGCTTCAGGTCGTGACCCAGCTTGATACGCAGCGCGCCCAGGGCTTCGCTGACGATCTTGGCCTTGTCGGCGCCGAAGAACACGATGTCGCCGTCAACTGCGCCCACGCGATCGAGGATCACATTGAGGTTGGCTTCCGGGATGTTCTTCACGATTGGCGATTGCAGGCCATCAACACCCGCGGCGCGTTCGTTGACCTTGATGTAGGCCAGGCCCTTGGCCCCGTAGATGCCGACGAACTTGGTGTAGTCGTCGATCTGCTTGCGCGGCATGCTGGCACCGCCAGGAACGCGCAGGGCCGCGATACGGCATTTCGGGTCGTTGGCCGGGCCGCTGAACACCTTGAACTCGACGTCCTTGAGCTGATCGGCCACGTCCACCAGTTCCAGCGGGTTACGCAGGTCCGGCTTGTCGGAACCGTAGCGGCGCATGGCCTCCTCGAAGGTCATGTGCGGGAACTCGCCGAATTCCAGACCCAGCACTTCCTTGAACAGGTTGCGGATCATGCCTTCGGTCAGGCCCATGATGTCTTTTTCGTCGAGGAAGCTGGTCTCGATGTCGATCTGAGTGAACTCAGGCTGACGGTCGGCACGCAGGTCTTCGTCGCGGAAGCACTTGGCGATCTGATAGTAGCGATCGAACCCGGCCACCATCAGCAACTGCTTGAACAGCTGAGGCGATTGCGGCAAGGCGAAGAAGCTGCCGGGGTGGGTACGGCTCGGCACCAGGTAGTCGCGGGCGCCTTCCGGCGTGGCGCGGGTCAGGATCGGCGTCTCGACGTCGAGGAAGCCGTTCTCGTCCAGGTAACGACGGATGCTGGTGGTCATGCGCGAACGCAGGCGCAGCTTCTCGGCCATTTCCGGGCGACGCAGGTCGATGAAGCGATAGCGCAGGCGGGTTTCTTCGCCCACGTCGGAGTATTCGTTGAGAGGGAACGGCGGGGTTTCCGACTCGTTGAGCACTTCCAGCTCATAGCCCAGCACTTCGATCATGCCGGACGCCATGTTGGCGTTGCCGGCACCGGCCGGACGCAGGCGCACCTTACCGGTGATCTTGACCACGTATTCGCTGCGCACGCGGTCGGCGGTGGCGAAGGTGTCAGCGCGGTCCGGATCGAATACCACCTGGGCCAGGCCTTCACGATCACGGATATCGAGGAAAATCACCCCGCCATGGTCACGGCGACGATGGACCCATCCGCAAAGAGTAACTTCCTGACCTTCCAGGCTTTCGTTCAGTTGGCCGCAATAATGGCTGCGCATCATGGTAGTGGTTTCACTTCTCGTAATTCGAAATTCGGTTGGAGGACCTGCCCGTGCAAGCACTCGCGCGTGTTCAACTCAATCAGCTTTGTCGCCACCGGCCAAATTCTTCTTGGCGCCGGTCTTGAAGTCGGTTTCATACCAGCCTGTGCCGCCGAGGCGGAAACCTGGCATGGACAGCATCTTTTTCAGTTCTGGCGCCTGGCAGGCAGGGCAGTCGACCAGCGGTGCCGCGCTGATCTTTTGAATGGCTTCCATCTGATGACCACAGGAAGCACATTGATAATCGTACATCGGCATGGGGGTTGTCTCGGCGATCAGGTTACTCGCGCAAAGGCTGGGCTTTGCGGCAAAGAGCGGGATTATATCCATTAAATGCGGCCTGTGCAGCCGTAAGACCGCGTGTAGGAGCTGACGAGTGCAACGAGGCTGCGATCTTGCCCCAGACACTTGAGTCGCAAGCGAAATCAAGATCAAGATCAAAAGATCGCAGCCTTGGGCAGCGCCTACGCCGCACCATGATCCATTCCCGCCTCCTTCAAACTGTGCACCACGCAAACCACACGCACCAGCGCGCTAAAATTGCGCACCCCGCCATGGCGCAGGTGCACTTCCCTGTCGACATGGGACAGCAACGTACTGATGGAGCAGCTGTTGAGCTGGGCCATGTCGCCGAGGATATCCCAATAGACCTGTTCCAGCCGCAGACAGGTGGCGAACCCGTTCAGACGAATGGACCGGGCCAGGGGACGCACCAACTGCATATCGAACCCCCTGACGAACGGATCGACGCTGATGGGCTGGAAACGCCCATGCCCCCCCTCCCCCGGTTCTTTTCCTTGAATCATACCGTTGACACTCCTTTGCCATACGAGCCTCTCAGCTGGAACAATCCATCTGTGGCTCTATGGAAGCTCAACGGCATCGCCAGTTCCAGACGATTTTATGACCATGGACGTAGGACAAGCCAACAGCAGGCAGGCGACGAATTACGCCGTCCTACACGCCGCTCGCTGGGAATGCTGCCCACTCCACGTCAGCACCTGCCTGGGGGGGGTCACTGTCCCTCCAGCAACGCGCGCAGCATCCACGCGGTCTTTTCGTGAACCTGCATGCGCTGGGTCAGCAAGTCGGCGGTGGGCTCATCGCTGACCTTGTCCAATAAAGGAAAGATGCCACGGGCCGTACGCGTTACCGCTTCCTGACCCTCGACCAGCTGCCGGATCATGTCTTCGGCACCCGGCACCCCTTCCTCTTCCTTAATAGAAGACAAGCGCGCGTACACCGAGTAGGCCCCTGGGGCCGGGAAACCCAGGGCGCGAATTCGCTCGGCAATCAGATCCACCGCCAGGGCCAGCTCATTGTATTGCTCCTCGAACATCAGGTGCAGGGTCCGAAACATGGGCCCTGTGACGTTCCAGTGGAAATTGTGGGTCTTGAGATACAGCACATAGGTGTCCGACAGCAGGCGCGAAAGCCCGTCGACGATGGACTTGCGGTCTTCTTCACTGATACCGATATCAATTGCCATGTTGGTTGATCTCCTGACGGTGATGAATTCGACAACGCCCCAAACTCTAGTGGTTTTGGCCGCCTATGGCCTGCGACAGATCGCCAGCCCTCCTGAACCGACAAGCCAGGACAGCGAGCGGTTCCGACGCCCCGTAGGATTCAACGCCGTTTGCCTGGCACCTTCAAGCAGCGGCTGGTCTTTTCTGGCCGACGAACAGCGCGGTACGCGCCCGTAACGAGTTTGAGAAGGCCGGGGCTTTGCTGTTAAATAGGCAGTGTGTCGCTACGCTTATTTTCCCGGGTGTGGCGCATAGGCTGATTCGGGTACGTGTCCAACGCCTCTCATTGTTTCGAAGCGAACCGCCCCCGACCAGCTCTTCCTTAGTGATCTGTCTTAACCGTGAGCCAATCAAAATGTTGAAAATCGTCCACTTGCTAATGGGCGCAGCTGCCCTGCTGCTGTCCTTCATCCCTAGCCTGGGTTCCGAAGCCACACCTTACCTGCAACACCCCGATGCACTGTACCTGGCCTTTTTCGGCCTGCTCAACCTGACCCTTGCACCCGTCATCCCTTACTGGAACAAAGGTCCACGTCACCAACTGCAAAACCTGGTCAGCGTCCTGCTGGTGCTGGCCGTTGCCCTGCAAACCCTGGCCCTGCTGGCGCCTATGCCGCAAATCGGTGGTCAACCGGCCATTGTGTTCAGCCTGGGTGCAGCACTGCTCGCCGTGGCACTGCACCTGGCCGTCAGCTTCTACAAGAAGTCGGCGCCGGCCGCCGCTGCGCAGAACTACGACATGTCCAACCGCGATACCGGCACGGTGAAGTGGTTCAACACCTCCAAAGGGTTCGGCTTCATCTCCCGCGACTCCGGCGATGACATTTTCGTGCATTTCCGGGCCATTCGTGGCGAAGGCCATCGCGTCCTGGTGGAAGGCCAGCGCGTGGAGTTCTCCGTGATGAACCGCGACAAGGGCCTGCAGGCCGAAGATGTGATCGCCGCGCTGCCGCGCCGCTGATCCAAGCGTAAAAAAACCGCGATGCAGCCTGGCTGCTCGCGGTTTTTTATTGCCCGTCAAACGGGAGTCGGGCTCAATCAGTAGTGAGGAGGCGGTGCCTCTTCTTCGAACGACTCGAACTGCCCGGCCATTTCTTCCTGGCGCTTGAGCAACGCCGCCATCTGCAGCTGCAGACGCTCGACGACCCGCTGTTGCTCCACAAGTACATCATTCAATGCCTGGATGGTGTCATCCTGAAACGCCAAGCGGCTTTCCAGATCGGTCACGCGGTCTTCAAGGTTCATGATTCAGCCCTCCAGAAACTTGAAATCATCGGTCAAGGCCACCCGCAACCGTTCACGAATCGCCGCGACCTGCCCTGCATTATAAGGCTGCGCCGGGTGCTTGCCCCAGACCGGCGCAGGCCAGGCGGCATCATCACGCCTACGCACGATGACATGCATGTGCAATTGACTGACGACGTTACCCAGGGTTGCAACGTTCATCTTGCCGGCATCGAACGAATCCTTGAGGGTTTCGGCCAGCGCCGTGGTTTCTTTCCACAGCTGTTGCTGATCAGCGTCATCCAATTGAAACAATTCGCTGATATCTTCCCGCCGCGGTACGAGAATGAACCACGGGTAGTTCGAATCGTTGGACAAGAGCAACCGGCACAACGGGAAATCACCGATGGGCAATGTGTCTTGTTGCAGTCGTGGATCTAAAGCGAACACCGCGCGTACTCCTCGCTCGTTATCGGTTCTGCCCGGTTGGCGGCCCGCAGGCCTGCACCGGACTCAGATACGCAGCATACCTTCGAACGCGGGATCGATCACGGCGTACCGTCCGGATACCCGGCCTTCGAATGTTTTTCTCAACGCACGGCATCAACCTGTGCATGCAGGCGCACCAACACAGCGCAAGCGACACGACACGCTCCTGACAGGACCGTGCCAGGGCTCGGGAAAGGCATCGAGGCTGGAAAATTTTCGTACAGCTTGAAAATTTTTTGCACCAAAACAGCACAGTGGGTCTACGCTCAGTGCACAAAGTATCCGTGATTTACTCACTGGGTAGGGTGAACCGGTAACGTTTTTGGTTGTCTCGCCACGTTTGTCGGCGTCAAACACGAGAGACGCACACGAGTCAACCCTATTTAAAACAAGGCCTTTGGAGCCCGGTTTCATGAGGTTTCACCGCTTCAATCGGTAAGATGTGAAAAAAATGTAAACGAAAATCGGGTTTGAGCATGCTTGTTGCATTCATCCCCGCACTGTCCAAAGGTCTCGCCGGAAGCGGGAACCTGCCGACATACAAATTAAAGTGGCAAGGCTGCCCTCAGGAGCTTCAAGCGCGGTAATGACGGACTCTTTACACCGATGCCGGAAAAGAAAAACAACATTAGAGTTGTGAACACGGTTGCGTCGGATGAGCTGAATACGACATGGATCGAGCCATTGGCGACATGGTCGTAAAGAAGCTGAAAGGTTGAATGGGCAAGTATCGCCAATAATGTCGGCGTGATATAAGTTTGCGCCGACACAAAAAGAAAGAGCCGCCCAGATAAAAAAACAGGTGGGACGGCAGTACTCTTCTAAAAACCAAAGGAGCAAATCACGATGCGCGTGATGAAGTGGAGCATGATCGCACTGGCTGTATCGGCCAGCGTTTCGCAGTTCGCAATGGCCTCTTCCCAGGAAGAATCCAAGGGCTTTTTTGAAGATCAGAGCCTGAATGTCAAAAGTCGTATGCTGTACATGAACCGTGATTTCAAACACGGTGAATCCAACAGCCAGTCCACCCCTAACAAAACTCGTAAAAAAGGTTATCGCGAAGAAACAGGCCTGGGTGTACAGGCTGTTTACGAGTCGGGCTTTACCCAAGGCACCATTGGTTTTGGTCTGGACGCGCTGGCTAATGGCATGGTCAAACTGGACAGCGGCGCCGGTCGTACCGGTAACGGCATGTTCGGCAAGGATAGCGAAGGCCATCCGGAAGACACCCAATCCAGCGCTGGCGGCGCGGTCAAGTTCCGTTTCTCCGACACTGTTCTGAAGTACGGCAACCAGTACGTTGCCAGTCCAGTCTTCTCTACAGACGACAGCCGTCTGCTGCCAGAAGTCGCCACCGGTACTTTGATCACCAGCAAGGAAATCAAAGGTCTCGAATTGAGCGCCGGTCGCTTCACTGCCATGCGTGACCAGGACCAAATGGGCCGCGACAGCCTCGGCTTGAAGACGGCTGACATTGCCGGTGCAACCTACCAGTTCACTGACAACTTTGTAGCCGGTGTAGCTGCTTCCGACATCGAAGACTACTACAAGAAAAAGTACCTGAACCTGAACTACACCATGCCGATCAGCGAGGATCAGTCCCTGAACCTCGACTTCAACGGCTATGACAGCAAAAGCCAAGGTCAGGAGCTGGACGGTGACGTTGACAACCGCATCTGGTCCCTCGCGGCAGCCTATAGCGTCGGCGCTCACAAGTTCACCTTGGCGCACCAACGCTCCTCGGGTGATAGCGGCTATAAGTACGGCGCAGTAGACGGCGGTGGCACTATCTTCCTCGCCAACTCCATCCAATACTCCGACTTCAACGGTGAGGACGAGCGCTCCTGGCAAGCTCGCTACGACCTGAACATGAAGTCCTACGGCGTTCCTGGCCTGAGCTTCATGACTCGCTACGTCAAAGGCGACAACATCACCACTGCTTCCGGTGAAGGTAAAGAGCATGAGTTCGACTTCGAGACCAAGTACGTTCTGCAAAGCGGCCCAGCGAAAGACCTGTCCCTCCGCATTCGTAGCGCAATCGCTCGTTCGAACAATGCCTATGATGGTGGTAACGTCAACGACTTCCGCTTCATCGTCGAATACCCACTGAGCATCTTGTAATTCAGTGCTAATTCGATAGCTGCACCGTAACAAACAAAAACCGCTCACCTGATTCAGGTGAGCGGTTTTTTTGTGCTTATGGCATGTCAGTTTAAAGCAACTTTGTAATTAGCAAGCTAACTAACAATAATCCCATACAGTCAAACCGTTACTGTGCAGCACCTTCGTGGACCATACGAATAACACGTTGTGGGAACGGAATATCAATACCCGCGTCCTTCAAACGATCGCGCGCCTGTTCATTGAGCATGAACATGACATCCCAATAATCAGCCGTCTTGACCCATATCCGCAGTGACACAGTGATAGAGCTGTCGCCCAAGGTAGAAATCACTGCTTGCGGGGCCGGATCAGCCAGCACGCGCTCATCCTTGGCCAGCGCCAGCAACACTTCCCGGGCCTTTTGCAGGTCGGCCTGGTAATCCACGCCGACATCGAACACCACCTTGCGGGTCGGCTGGCGATTGGTGTTGGTGATGATGCCGTTCGACAGATTGCCGTTTGGCACGATGACAGTCTTGTTGTCACCGGTGCGAATCACCGTGTGGAAGATCTGGATGCTGTCGACCGTACCGGCCACACCTTGGGCTTCGATCCAGTCGCCGATGCGGAACGGACGGAACAGCAGGATCAGCACGCCGCCGGCGAAGTTCGCCAGGCTGCCCTGCAAGGCTAGGCCAATCGCCAGGCCGGCGGCACCGATGGCGGCGACGAACGAAGTGGTTTCCACACCGATCATCGAAGCGACGCTGACGATGAGCAATATCTTCAGAATGACGTTGGCCAGGGTACTGATAAACCCTTGCAATGCCAGGTCGGCGTTACGCAGGGCCAGCAGCGCGCCCAGTTTGCGTGTCACTTTGTTGATCAACCACCAGCCGATGGCCAGGGTGATGACCGCCAGCAGCACGCGGCTGCCGTATTCCATGATCATGGGGATCCAGGCCTGGGAAGCCCTGACCAGGTTGTCCACTTCAGCATTCAAGTCCATCTAACTCTCCTTATTTCTGTTGCACGCGGCATCTCTGACGAAGAAACCTGGGAGCTGCATAGAAGCCCCATATAGAAGCCCTGTAGAGCCCTGTAGGAGCTGTGTAGGAGCTGTGTAGGAGCTGTCGAGTGCAACGAGGCTGCGATCTTTCCCCAGACACTTGAGTCTCAAGCGAACGATCAAAAGATCAAAAGATCGCAGCCTCCGGCAGCTCCTACACAAGCCCCCCGTCACAGAATTTCCATACAACCGAAGTATCAGTCGCGGAAGTTGTTGAATTGCAGCGGCATGCCGAATTCCTTGCCCCGCAGTGCCGCAATGGCTTCCTGCAAGTCGTCACGCTTTTTGCCGGTGACCCGCACCTGCTCGCCCTGGATGGCGGCTTGCACCTTGAGCTTGGCGTCCTTGATATGAGCGACGATCTTCTTCGCCAGTTCCTTGTCGATGCCTTCCTTGAGCACGGCTTCCTGTTTCATCAGCTTGCCCGAGGCATAGGCATCCTTGACCTCAAGGCACTGCACGTCGATCTTGCGCTTGACCAGGGCCAGCTTGAGGATCTCGATCATCGCCTCGAGCTGGAAGTCGGCCTCGGCGGTCAGGTTCACGGTCAGGTCTTTTTCCTTGAACTCGAAACTGCCCTTGCCCTTGAGGTCATAACGACGGTCGAGTTCCTTGACGGCGTTTTCAACCGCGTTGGTGACTTCGTGCTTGTCCAGTTCGGATACCACGTCGAATGACGGCATGTAGTGTTCTCCAAATAAAAAGGCGCGCCAGTATCAACGGCGCGCGCTTGGCTTGTGGTTAAAATCGGGCTCATTATAACGGCTCTTTTCCTGCCGACACTGCGAGCCCTCAGATGCCAGCGCCAATCCGAGTAAAAAACTGATGTCCACCACCTGGCATGTCCTGGGGGCCGGCAGTCTCGGCACGTTGTGGGCCACGCGCCTGGCCCGGGCCGGGTTGCCGGTGCGGCTGGTGCTGCGCAACGAAGCCCGCCTGCAGGCCTACCGTAGCGCCGGCGGCCTGACGCTGGTGGAACAGGGCCTGGCGCAGAGCTACCCGATACCTGGCGAAACGGCGGACAGCCCGGAACCAATCAGGCGACTGCTATTGGCCTGCAAAGCCTACGACGCCGAAGCCGCCGTGGCCTCGGTGGCCCACCGCCTGGACGCCGAATCGGAACTGATCCTGCTGCAGAACGGCCTCGGCAGCCAGGACGCGGTGGCCAATTGCGCGCCCCAAGCCCGATGCATCAGCGCCTCCAGCACCGAAGGCGCGTTCCGCGACGGTGACTGGCGCGTGGTGTTCGCCGGCCACGGCTACACCTGGCTGGGCGATCCTGCTCACCCCGTGGCGCCGTTCTGGCTCGACGACCTGGCCGCTGCCGGCATTCCCCATGAATGGAGCGCCGACATCCTCATCCGGCTCTGGCGCAAGCTGGCGCTCAACTGCGCAATCAACCCGCTGACCGTGCTGCATCACTGCAAGAACGGCGGTTTGCAGGAACACCGCTGCGAAGTGGCGACCCTGTGTGCAGAGCTCACCGACCTGCTCGAACGTTGCGGCCAGCCCGCGGCGGCCGAAGATTTGCAGCCGGAAGTCGAACGGGTGATCCAGGCCACGGCCGCCAATTACTCCTCGATGTACCAGGATGTCGCCAATCGGCGCCGCACTGAAATCAGCTACTTGCTCGGTTATGCCTGCAAGATCGCCCAACGCCACGAGCTGACCGTGCCGCACCTGGAACAACTGCGCCAGCGACTGATTGTCCACTTGCACAACCTCGGATTGCCCAGCGACTGAGCAGCGGCTACGCTGGCCCTCGTGTTCCTTTTTAGCGACGAGTCTGATGCCATTGCGCCAGCGCCTTGAAAACCTCCCGGTCGGCCAGAAACTGCTGGCCGCCCTGTTGGTGTTGTTGACCACTGTCCTGCTAGTGGCCAACCTGACCTTTATCAGCGCCGCCTACTACATTTCCCAGGAAAGCATGGCGCCCCAGGCCCTGCAGACCATTGGCCGACTGGTGGCCAACCCGAGCCTGATTTCCGACGCCCTGCAATCGCCACAAAGCGCCCAGCGCTTGCTCGATGAGCTCAACAGCTACGCACCGCTACGGGCGGCGGCGCTGTACGACGGCCAGGGCGAACGCCTGGCACAACTGCAACAGGGCGAAAAGCTCAAGCTGCCGGACCAATACCGCAACATACAAGCCTGGCAGGCGGGCGAGTTTCGCAGCAACCAGATCATTACCCTGCCCCGTCCCGGCACGCTGCCCGGCCATCTGTTACTGGTGGCCAGCAGCGAATTGCCGACCGCGTTCTACACCGGCACCCTGACCGCCAGCCTCGGCATCCTGATTTTCAGCGTGTTGCTATGGCTGGTCATTGCCCAGCAGATCAAGCGCCTGATCACCCGGCCGATTCATCAACTCGAAGAACTGTCACGCCAGGTCACCCGCGAAGAGAACTATGCCCTGCGTGCCGCACGCGGCAACCACGATGAGATCGGTAGCCTGGCCGAGGCGTTCAACACCATGCTCTCGCGGATCGAAGCCCGGGAACAGCAACTCAAGCGCGCGCGGGACGACTCCCAGGCCGCTTACGACCAGGCCCAGGGCCTGGCGGAAGAAACCCGCCATACCAATCGCAAGCTGGAGCTGGAAGTCCAGGTGCGCAGCAAGATCGAGAAAAAACTCACGGGCTTTCAGAATTACCTCAACAGCATCATCGACTCCATGCCCTCGGCGCTGATCGCCCTCGACGAACAGCTCTATGTCACCCAATGGAACCAGGAAGCCAGCGCCCTCTCCGGCACACGGCTGGACGAAGCGCTGAACCAGCCGATCTTCCTCGCCTTCGAACCGCTCAAACCCTACCTGCCGCAGCTCAAGCAGACCGTCGAGCAACACACAGTGGCCAAGATCGAACGCGTCACCTGGACCAAGGACGACGAAGCCCGGCATTACGCCCTCACCTTCTACCCACTGATGGGCGGCGCCGGGCGTGGCGTGGTCATCCGGATCGATGACATCACCCAGCGCCTGTCGCTGGAAGAAATGATGGTGCAATCGGAGAAAATGCTCTCGGTCGGCGGTCTCGCGGCGGGCATGGCCCATGAAATCAACAACCCGCTGGGGGCGATCCTGCACAACGTGCAGAACATCCGCCGACGCCTGTCGCCGGAGTTGCCCAAGAACCTCGAACAGGCCGAGCAACTGGGCATCGACCTGCCGGTGGTCAATCGTTACCTGCAGAGCCGGGAGATTCCGCAGTTGCTCGACGGCATCCAGCAGGCCGGCGCCCGGGCGGCGAAAATCGTCACCCACATGCTCAGCTTCAGTCGTCGCAGCACCCGGCAGATGGCGCCTTGCGACCTGCCGGCGCTGATCGACCAAGCGGTGGAAATCGCCGGCAACGACTTCGACCTGGCAATCGGTTTCGACTTCAAGGGCCAGGCGATCATTCGTCAATTCGACCCGAACCTGGGCCCGGTACCTGGCACGGCCAACGAATTGGAACAGGTGCTGCTCAACCTGCTGAAAAACGCCGCCCAAGCGATCCACCAACGCCAGGACGACAGCGAACCGGGGCGCATTATCCTGCGCACGCGGTTGAATCCTCCGTGGGCGGAAATCCAGGTCGAGGACAACGGCATCGGCATGAGCGAGAACGTGCGCAAACGCACCTTCGAGCCTTTCTTCACCACCAAGGAGATAGGCCAGGGCACGGGCCTTGGCCTGTCGGTCTCGTATTTCATCATCACCAACAACCACAAGGGCCAGATGGAAGTGCAGTCGGCGCCGGGCCAAGGCACCTGCTTCACCTTGCGCCTGCCCCTGGCGAGCACCCCGATGGTGCCGCAGGAAAACAAACAACTGGAGCGCTGAGCATGGGTTTTCGCCTGTCGAAGATTTACACCCGCACCGGCGACAAAGGTGAAACCGGGTTGGGCGATGGTCGCCGCGTGGCGAAGGACCACCCACGGGTCGAAGCCATCGGCGAAGTGGATACGCTAAACAGCCAGCTGGGGTTGTTACTGGCCGGCCTGGCCGCTGAAATGGGTCGATACCCGGCACTGAAGGAGGTCATCGACGTGCTGACACCTTGTCAGCACCGGCTGTTCGATCTCGGCGGCGAACTGGCCATGCCGGCCTATCAGGCGCTGAACATGGCAGAAGTCGAGCGACTGG
Organism: Pseudomonas sp. PF05; assembly: GCF_056521845.1. Lineage (NCBI taxonomy): Bacteria > Pseudomonadati > Pseudomonadota > Gammaproteobacteria > Pseudomonadales > Pseudomonadaceae > Pseudomonas > Pseudomonas sp. PF05. Next base: position 276,248 of record NZ_JBWLPW010000004.1, read on the forward strand.
AAACCGCGATTGATGTGTGGAACGAGGAATTGGGGCCGCTGGAAAATTTCATCCTGCCCGGCGGTTCGAGCTTGATTGCCCTGGCGCATGTCTGCCGCAGCCTGGCCCGCAGTGCCGAGCGGCGTTGCCAGCAATTGAACGCCATGGAGCCATTGGCCGGGCCAGGGCTGGCCTATATCAATCGGTTGTCGGACCTGCTGTTTGTGGCCGCGCGGATCATTGCCCGGCGGCAGGGGGTGGCTGAGGTACTTTGGGTGGCGGCGGCCAAGCCTGGGGACTGAATCGTTCCTGAGGCCGCCATCGCGAGCAAGCTCCCACACTCGATCTTCGGCGTTCACAGCCTCCCTGTGGGAGCGGGCTTGCTCGCGAAGGGGCCAGCAGCCACACCACAAAATCAAGCCCCTGGCCAGAACGCCCGAATCCCCGCCACACCCTGCGCCCCGGTCTCCCAGGCTTTTTGCCGCTCGCCAGGCCCGACCCCACCCAATAGGTAAACCGGCCTATCGAAGCCCTCGATCAACCGCGCCGCCTCTGCCCACCCCAGCGGCTGTGCGTCGGGATGGGTCTGGGTTGGTTGCACCGGCGAGAGTGTCACGAAGTCCACGTCCATCTGCTGCGCCAGGGACAGTTCCTCGGCGTTATGGCAGGAGGCCGCCAGCCAGCGGTCCTTGCCAAACGGTCGACCGGCCGCTGCATGCTTGCGCAATTGCGCGGCGGTGATGTGCCAGCCGGCAGAAGGAAAATCCCCCAGCCATTCGAACGGTCCCTTGAGCATCAGCTGGGCCTTGCCGGCACACAGCCCCGCCGCGTCCACCGCCAGGTCGCGGTATTGCGGGTCGTAGCCGTTGGGAGCACGTAGCTGGACCAACTTGATCCCGCCGGCAATCGCCTGCTGTATGCCGCGCAGTAAGGTCGGCGTCTCAAGGCCATCAGGGGTGATCAGGTACTCACCCGGCAAACGGGCCGCCGCGACGATCGGCTGATTGGCTGCCGGAAACTCATGGTTCGTCAGATCACGGGCCGTCACCCAGGCCAACGGCTGCCCTTCGGCGCCGTGGGGCTCGCCGGTGAACGCCGAGACTTCCCAGACATCCAGCAATACCTGCTTGTCCGGGTAATCGTGACGCACCTTGATCAACGGTCGCGCGGCATCGACGACAATGCCCAGCTCTTCATGAAGTTCGCGGGCCAGGGCGGTTTCGACAGATTCATCGGCCTCGACCTTGCCACCGGGGAATTCCCACAAGCCGCCCTGGTGCTGGGTGTCGGCCCGTCGGGCAATCAGGATTTTACCGGCGGCATCGCGAATGACCGCTGCCGCCACATGGACTCGTTTCACCGCGCAGTGTCCTCCAGGCCAGCTTGTTGCCACGCCTTGAACGCCGGCCATCGATAAAGGGTTTCGACGTAGGCCTCATCGACCTCCGACAGTTTGACCTGGTAAGTGCGCAAGCGCACGGCAACAGGGGCAAAAAATGCATCGGCCAGGCTCACGCGGCCGAACAGGTAGGGACCGGTTTCGGTCGCTGCGGCACGGCATTCTGCCCACAGCGCCAGCATCCGCTCGATTTCCACCTGGACGTCGGCCGGCATGGGCGACAGCGGTGCATCGCGCAGCAGGTCAAAGGGCATGTTGCTGCGGATGGCGAAGAAGCCGCTGTGCATTTGTGCACAGGCCGAGCGCGCCTGGGCCCGAGCGGCCACATCCTTGGGCCAGAGACCGGCATCGGGGAACTGTTCGGCCAGGTATTCGGCAATCGCCAGGGAATCGGCGATCACGCCGAACTCGGTCTTGAGCAACGGGACCTTGGCTGTGGCCGAATACTTGAGCAGCTTCTGGCGGGTGTCGGGTTGATCGAGCCTGACCAGTTCTTCGGTGTACTTCGCGCCGGTCAGCGCCAGGGCCAACGCGCCGCGCAGGGACCAGGAGGATAGATCTTTGTCGCCGATGATCAGGTGCAGGCTCATGTGAATTCCTTTCTTATGGTTCTGAGGTGTCTGCTCGCGATTGGAGCAGCTCGGTCCCGAGCGTGTTAAGTCCGGTACTCAGCGTTGATCTTCACGTACTCGTGGGACAGGTCGGTGGTCCAGATCGTTTCGCTGCAATCCCCACGTCCCAGTTCGATACGGATGGTGATCTCCTCCTGCTGCATCACCGCCGCGCCTTGGGCTTCGGTGTAGGTCGCAGCACGGGCGCCTTGGCTGGCGATGCAGACTTCACCGAGGAACACGTCGATCTTGCTCACGTCCAGCTCAGGCACGCCAGCACGGCCAACGGCGGCGAGGATCCGGCCCCAGTTCGGGTCGGAGGCGAACAGTGCGGTCTTGATCAGCGGCGAGTGGGCCACGGTGTAGCCAACATCCAGGCACTCCTGGTGATTGCCACCGCCGTTGACCTGCACGGTCACGAATTTGGTCGCGCCTTCGCCGTCACGCACGATGGCCTGGGCCACTTCCATGCACACTTCGAAAACAGCCTGCTTCAAGGCGGCGAACAGCGGGCCGCTGGCTTCGGTGATTTCAGGCAGGTTGGCCTTGCCGGTGGCGATCAGCATGCAGCAGTCGTTGGTGGAGGTGTCGCCGTCGATGGTGATGCGGTTGAACGACTTGTTGGCACCGTCAAGCATCAGGTCTTGCAGCACCTGGCGCGAGACTTTGGCGTCGGTGGCGATGTAGCCGAGCATGGTCGCCATGTTCGGGCGGATCATGCCGGCGCCTTTGCTGATACCGGTCACGGTGACGGTCACGCCATCATGCTGGAACTGGCGACTCGCGCCCTTGGGCAGGGTGTCGGTGGTCATGATGCCGGTGGCGGCGGCGGCCCAGTTGTTTTCCGACAGGTCATCGAGGGCGGCTTGCAGCGCGCCTTCGATCTTCTCGACCGGCAGCGGCTCGCCGATCACGCCGGTGGAATACGGCAGTACCTGGCTGGCGTCGACACCGGTCAGTTCCGCCAGCTTGGCGCAGGTGCGTTCGGCAGCGGCCAGGCCTGGCGCGCCGGTGCCGGCATTGGCGTTACCGGTGTTGGTCAGCAGATAACGCACAGGCCCCTGCACGCGCTGCTTGGCCAGGATCACTGGAGCTGCGCAAAAGGCGTTGAGGGTGAACACGCCAGCGACCGTCGAGCCTTCGGCGCAACGCATGACCACGACATCCTTGCGCCCGGGGCGCTTGATGCCCGCCGAAGCAATACCGAGTTCAAAACCGGCAACCGGGTGCAACGTTGGCAACGGACCAAGACCAACAGCCATGAATGCGCTCCTTAATAAATAAATCGATGCCGCTTCATCGAGACGGCGAATCAAAATGGCAAAACGCCGCGACAGGGGCTGGCCTGTCGCGGCGCGGGTCGTTCAGCGTTGAAACGGGTTTATTGGATCTGCCCGTGGCAATGCTTGTATTTCTTGCCCGAACCGCAATAGCACAGTTCGTTACGGCCCAGCTTCTGCTCGTTGCGCACCGGTGCGGTCGCCAGGGCGACATCCACTTCGACGGCCTCTTCGGCGGCCACTTCCAGGCCAGGGGCTTGGGCGTGTTCGAACTGCATGCGTGCAGCCAGGGCTTCGGCTTCCTGGCGCAGACGGGCTTCTTCCTCGGCCGGGTCTTCGCGGCGAACCTGAACGTGGGACAGCACCCGGATCGAGTCGCGCTTGATCGAGTCGAGCAATTCGGAGAACAGCGTGAAGGACTCGCGCTTGTACTCCTGCTTCGGGTTCTTCTGGGCGTAACCACGCAAATGGATACCGTGGCGCAGGTGGTCCATGGTCGACAGGTGGTCTTTCCACAAGTCGTCCAGTACCCGCAGCACAATCTGCTTCTCGAAGGAGCGCAGCGCCTCGGCGCCGGCCTGGTCTTCCTTCTCGTTGTAGGCGGCGATCAGTTCGGCCAGCAGCTTCTCGCGCAGGGTTTCTTCATACAGGTGATCGTCTTCGTCGAGCCATTGCTGGATCGGCAATGCCACACCGAAGTCGCTCTGCAAGGCGGCTTCCAGGCCAGCGACGTCCCACTGCTCCGGCAGCGACTGTGGCGGGATATGGGCGCTGATGGTGGCGTTGAGCACGTCCTGGCGGAAATCGGCGATGGTTTCGCCAATGTTGTCGGCGGCCAACAAACTGTTACGCATGTGATAGATCACTTTACGCTGTTCGTTGTTGACGTCATCGAACTCCAGCAATTGCTTGCGGATATCGAAGTTGCGGCCTTCGACCTTGCGCTGGGCCTTCTCGATGGCGTTGGTCACCATGCGGTGCTCGATCGCCTCGCCTGGCTGCATGCCCAGGGCCTTCATGAAATTCTTCACCCGGTCAGAGGCGAAGATGCGCATCAGGCTGTCTTCCAGGGACAGGTAGAAACGGCTGGAACCGGCGTCGCCCTGGCGACCGGCACGGCCACGCAATTGGTTGTCGATACGGCGCGATTCGTGACGCTCGGAAGCGATCACCTGCAAACCGCCGGACTCGAGTACCTGCTGGTGACGCTTCTGCCAGTCGGCCTTGATCTGCGCGATCTGCTCAGGCGTAGGGTTTTCCAGGCTGGCGACTTCCACTTCCCAGTTGCCGCCCAAGAGGATGTCGGTACCACGACCGGCCATGTTGGTGGCGATGGTCAGCGCACCCGGGCGACCGGCCTGGGCAATGATCTCGGCTTCCTTCTCGTGGAACTTGGCGTTGAGCACCTTGTGCTCGATGCCTTCCTTGTTGAGCAGGGCGGACATGTGCTCGGAGGTTTCGATGGTGGCGGTACCCACCAGGATCGGACGGCCCTGGGCCATGCATTCCTTGATGTCGTTGATGATCGCCGCGTACTTCTCTTCGGCGGTCAGGAACACCAGGTCGTTGTAGTCTTTACGGGCCAGCGGCTTGTTCGGTGGAATCACCATCACTTGCAGGCCGTAGATCTGGTGGAACTCGAACGCTTCGGTGTCCGCGGTACCGGTCATGCCGGACAACTTGTTGTACAGGCGGAAGTAGTTCTGGAAGGTGGTCGAGGCCAGGGTCTGGCTCTCGGCCTGGATGTTCAGGCCTTCCTTGGCTTCGATGGCTTGGTGCAGGCCTTCGGACAGGCGACGCCCCGGCATGGTACGGCCGGTGTGTTCGTCCACCAGTACGACCTGGCCGTCCTGCACGATGTATTCGACGTTGCGATGGAACAGCTTGTGGGCACGCAGGCCGGCATAAACGTGGGTCAGCAGGCCCAGGTTATGGGCCGAGTACAGGCTCTCGCCTTCGGCCAGCAAACCAACACGGGTGAGCATTTCCTCGACGAACTGGTGACCGGCCTCGTTGAGTTCGACCTGGCGGGTCTTTTCGTCAACGGTGTAGTGCCCGGCCTGGGTCACTTCGCCTTCGACTTCCTCGACGTGCAACTTGAGCTGCGGGATCAGCTTGTTGATCTCGATGTACAGCTTGGAGCTGTCCTCGGCCTGACCGGAAATGATCAGCGGAGTACGGGCTTCGTCGATGAGGATGGAGTCGACTTCGTCGATCACGGCAAAATTGAGTTCACGCTGGAATTTTTCTTCCATGCTGAACGCCATGTTGTCGCGCAGATAGTCGAACCCGAATTCGTTGTTGGTGCCGTAGGTGATGTCGGAGGCGTAGGCGGCGCGCTTCTCTTCCGGGGGCTGGAACGGCGTGACGACGCCGACGCTCAGGCCGAGGAATTCGTAGAGCGGGCGCATCCAGTTGGCGTCGCGGCGGGCCAGGTAGTCGTTGACCGTCACCACGTGCACGCCCTTGCCGGACAGCGCGTTGAGGTACACGCCCAGGGTCGCCACCAGGGTCTTGCCCTCACCGGTCCGCATTTCGGCGATCTTGCCTTCGTGCAAGGTCATGCCGCCGATCAACTGGACGTCGAAGTGGCGCATGCCCATGACCCGCTTGCCGGCTTCACGGGCGACCGCAAAGGCTTCGGGCAGGAGCTGGTCAAGGGTTTCCCCCTTGGCGATGCGGTCCTTGAATTCGGCAGTCTTGGCGCGTAACTGATCGTCCGAAAGGGCCACCATTTGCTCTTCGAAGGCATTGACAGTCTGTACCGTCTTGAGCATGCGCTTGACTTCACGCTCGTTCTTGCTTCCAAAAAGTTTCTTTAACAAAGGCGCAAACATATCGGCAGGATCTTCCACACTAAAGGGATGGAGGGCGGCCCCATGAGTCGCCCGTGCAGCCCTCATGGCCGCATGCGAACGAGCATTCTACCCGGAAACGATGGAGAGGAAAGTGGCGTTATTCCACGATGCTGGCACAGCGCTGTGACGGGGCTTGCTTAAAATAAGGACTTTTGCGCGAACTTCAACCCACTCAGCGCAGAAGTTATTCGTCGATTATGTCGCCAAAAGCCGCTGGGCGAGAGGGTCGAGGCGCATCTGGCGCTTTCTGCTACCATGGCGCCTCTGTCACTTGCGGTATTCATTCATGGCCTTTCGCCCACTTCCAGCCAAGGCGCCCGCCGTTCTGCTGCGCGAAGCCAAGCCGCTGAAAGCCATCTTTGGCCACGCCAGGCGCCTGGGTCACCTGCAACGCCTGCTCGACAGCCAGTTGCAACCGGCCGCGCGCGAGCATTGCCATGTGGCCTCCTGGCGCGAAGGCAGCTTGCTGCTGATCGTCACCGACGGCCACTGGGCCACGCGCCTGCGCTACCAGCAAAAACGCCTGCTGCGCCAACTCCAGGCGTTTGAAGAGTTCGCCAACCTGACGCGGATCCTGTTCAAGGTACAACCGCCCACCGTCCAGGTCGGCGCCAAGGGGCACACGCTGGATTTGTCCACCGACGCCGCCGCGACCATCCAGGCCACCGCCGATGGCATCACCGACCCCAACCTGCGGGCGGCGCTGGAGCGGTTGGCGGCACATGCGCGGCCCAAGGGCTGAGATTTTCGGCGCCGGTTGGATAGCTATCGCGAGCAAGCTCGCTCCCACAGGGGATCTGCGGCGGACACCTATTTCGTGTACGACGCCAACTCCATGTGGGAGCGAGCTTGCTCGCGAAAGGAGCAACTCGGTCCTGACTACCGACGGCGCTTGCTGCCCCCCAGCAACGACCCCATCAACCCACGCACCAATTGCCGGCCCAACTGATTGGCCGCCTGGCGCATGGCCGATTTCAATGCCTGGCCGGCCGCGGTGCCGAGGAACTCGCCGGCTTTTTCGGTAAAGCTCGGTTCTTCAGTCGTCGGCTTGCCCGGCGTCACTTCGGCCTGCGGCTCCAGCCCCTTGCGGCCCATCAGCACCTCATAGGCCGATTCGCGATCAATGGGTTTGTCGTAGCGTCCTTGCAACGGTGAACTGGCGATCAACCCGGCGCGCTCGGCCTCGCTCAGCGGCCCGATGCGCGATTGCGGGGGCGCCACCAGCACGCGCTGGACCACTTCCGGCGTGCCTTTTTCCTGCAAGGTGCCCACCAGAGCCTCACCGATGCCCAGTTCGGTCAGCACCGCCAGGGCATCGAACTGCGGGTTGGGCCGGAAACCGTCGGCCACTGCCCGCAGGGATTTCTGCTCCTTGGCAGTGAAGGCCCGCAACCCGTGCTGGATGCGCAAGCCCAACTGTGCCAGCACGTCGTCCGGCAAGTCGCCCGGCGACTGGGTCACGAAATACACCCCCACGCCCTTGGAACGGATCAGCCGTACCACTTGCTCCAGGCGTTCCTGCAAGGCCTTGGGCGTCCCGGCAAAGAGCAGGTGCGCCTCGTCGAAGAACAGCGCCAGCAGCGGCTTATCTGCGTCGCCGCGCTCGGGCAACTGCTCGAACAGCTCGGCCAGCAGCCACAGCAGGAACGTCGCGTAGACCTTCGGCGCTTCATGGACCAGACGGCTGGCGTCGAGCAAGTGAATGCGGCCACGGCCATCACTGGCCGGTTGCAGGATGTCTTCGAGCTGCAAGGCCGGCTCGCCGAACAATGCGTCCGCGCCCTGCTGCTCCAAAGTGGACAAGCGTCGCAACAACGCCTGGCTGGAGCCGGTGGTCATCAGGGCCGCGTCGTCCCCCAGCAACTCAGGGTTGTCCTTGAGATGGTTGAGCAGCGCCTTCAGGTCCTTGAGGTCCAGCAGCAACAAACCCTCGCGATCAGCCACCTTGAACGCGGCGTAGAGCGCCGACTGCTGGCTGTCCGTCAGTTCCAGCAGACTGCCGATCAACAACGGGCCCATTTCACTCAAAGTAGTGCGCAGTGGATGACCGGACTGGCCGTGGATATCCCACAAGGTCACCGGATAAGCCTGGGGATTGTGATTGAGCCAAGGCATGCCGGCGATGCGCTCGGCGATCTTGCCCTGGGGGTTGCCGGCCGCGCCGAGACCGCACAGGTCGCCCTTGATGTCCGCCGCGAACACCGCCACGCCGGCGTCGCTGAACATCTCGGCCAGGCGTTGCAAGGTGACGGTCTTGCCGGTACCGGTGGCACCCGCCACCAGACCATGACGGTTCGCCAGGCGCATGGCCTGGGCGATGGGCTGGCCGCTAAGGTCGGCACCGATAATGAGTTGCGATGAGTCAGGCATGTGGTCACCTGTGATGTTTGCGATATGACGCCATTTTGCACGCTTATATAAAAGCATGCCTGGCGCAGTAAGATCCTGGCGCCGGGAATAATAGCCTGCGAACCAGGACTGGCCCCATCACCGTCCCCACAACCCCAACCGAACATCTATTCTTACCAAAGGTCAACACTGGAGAACACTGACCGGAGGGATGTTCATCGTGCATATAGCGGACATAACCATGTTCTACGCCCCCGCCAGCGGAGGCGTGCGCACTTATCTGGATGCCAAGCACCGGCGCCTGGGTGATCGGCCCGGTATTCGTCACAGTCTGTTGATCCCCGGCGCACATTTGAGCGAGCACGATGGGATCTACAAGGTTCCGGCCCCTGCACTGCCGTTCGGCAAGGGCTATCGTTTCCCCCTTCGCCTGGCCCCCTGGCGCAATGTCCTGCGCGATCTACAGCCCGACCTGATTGAAGTCGGCGATCCCTACCTCACGGCGTGGGCCGCGCTGGATGCCCGTCGCCAGCTCGACGTGCCCGTCATCGGTTTTTATCACTCCGACCTGCCACTGCTGGTGAGCAACCGCATGGGCAACTGGTTCACCCCCAACATCGAAGCCTATGTCAGCAAGTTGTACGGCAATTTCGACCGAGTCCTGGCGCCGAGCCAGGTCATGGCCAACAAACTGATCGGGCTGGGGGTCAAGAACGTCTACGTGCAACCGTTGGGCGTCGACCTGCAAACCTTCAACCCGGCCGCCCGTGACCCGGAGTTGCGCGCCGAGCTGGGCATCGCTGAAGACGCACGCCTGCTGATTTTCGCCGGTCGCGGCTCCAAGGAAAAAAACCTGCCGGTGCTGCTCAAGTGCATGAAACGCCTGGGCGAGCGCTACCACCTGCTGTTGGTGGGCTCGTCGATGCCCGCCGTGGTGCCGGACAACGTCACGGTGGTCGATGAATTCTGCCCGGCACCACAAGTCGCCCGGCTCATGGCCAGCGCCGATGCCCTGCTGCACGCTGGCGACCAGGAGACCTTCGGCCTGGTGATCCTCGAAGCCATGGCCAGCGGTATTCCCGTGGTGGCAGTGGCAGCGGGGGCCTTCACCGAAATCGTCAACGAAGACTGCGGCTTGCTGTGCACGCCCAACAACCCACAGGCCATGGCCAATGCCGTGCGCCAACTGTTTTACGAAGGTGCTCAGCGCCGGGGGATTCTGGCACGCCGGCATGTGGAGGGTCATTACGCCTGGGATACCGTGGTCAACAGCCTGCTGGGGCACTACTACGCCGTGCTCGGCGAGCAAATGCCACTGTTGGCCAATGGTTGAGGCGAGGTCCATGTCGATGAATCACTTGCCCAGTGTCCTGTTTCGCAAATACGTTTCTTTCTTGGCGAGTGGCTGTTGTCGTCAGGCAAGGCGCCGCGATGAGTCATAGCCCGCTATGGCGAGGAGCGGCAACGCAGCATGACGACAACAGACACCGTCAAAAAGGAACAGTATTTGTGATACAGGACACTAGCGTACTCCTGGTGCTACACGACGTGGCACCGCAAACCTGGCCCGACTACCAGCCCTTCGTCGAAGCCGCTGACGCCCTTGGCCAGGTGCCGATGACCTGGTTGGTGGTGCCGGACTTTCATCGCAACAATGCCCTGGAGGCTCACCCCGGCTTCCGGCGCCTGCTCGACAGCCGGGTCGAGCGCGGCGACGAACTGGTGTTGCATGGCTACTACCATTGCGACGACGGCCCTGGCGCCCGTCATCCCAAGGACTGGTTCATGCGCCGGGTCTATACCCATGAGGGTGAGTTCTACAACCTGTCCGAGGCCGCCGCCCTCGCCCGCCTGCGCGCCGGTATCGAAACCTTTGAACGCTACCACTGGCCACTGGAGGGTTTCGTCGCCCCAGCGTGGCTGATGAGCGAAGGCACGCGCCAGGCCTTGCGCCAGTTGCCCCTGAGCTACACCAGCGACACCCAACACCTTTATCGCCTGCCCGACTTCACCGCCATCGACGCGCCGGGGCTGGTCTGGAGCGCTCGCAGCGCCTGGCGCCGTGGCCTGTCGAAAGTCATCAGCGACCAACGCGAACAGCGCTGGCGCCGGGCCCCGGTGATCCGCCTGGGCCTGCACCCGGTGGACATGCGCCATACCTTTTCCCGGGACTATTGGCTGCGCACCCTCGAACGCCTGCTCAACGACGGTCGCGTGCCGATGACCAAAGTCGGCTGGCTGGCGACCCAGGGGCTGCGGGTCAGCAGCGCCGCATGAAACGGCTGATTTGGCTGGGCGCCGCCCTGCTCACGGCGTTACTGGTGCCGCTGCTGGTCGGTGGTGGGGAAATGTGGTCGCGAGTGCAGCGCTTTCCCTTGTCGCTGCTGCTGGCCATGCTCGGCATGATCGTGCTGTGCTGGGGCCTGAACTCCATGCGCTTGCGCCTGCTGCTGGGTGAACACCGTGGACGCATCGGCGGGCTGAAGAGCATCGGCGTGGTGATGGCCACCGAGTTCGCCCTGTGCGCGACGCCCGGTGGCAGTGGCGGCCCGCTGACGCTGATGGCCCTGCTGGCGCGCAACGGCGTGCGCCCGGCCCATGGCAGTGCAGTGTTTGCCATGGATCAGTTGAGCGACTTGCTGTTCTTCCTCTGCGCCTTGGTGGGCATTCTGTTCTACGCGCTGTTCCAGAACCTCAGCCAGCGCATGGAATGGATGCTGGCGTTAAGCGCGATTTCATTGTCTGGCGGGCTGTTCGGCTGCGTGCTGGTGGCCCGGTATCACCGCAAGCTGATCCTGCTGGGCGCTCGACTGCTGCACCACCTGCGCGTAAAAGCCGTCACCCGTCGACGTTGGGCGCGCAAGATCCTGAACTTCCTGGCAGCGTTCACCGACACCTTGAAGCTGCCAAAGCAGACGCTGTTCCAGGTCTTCGGCCTGACCTGTCTGCATTGGGCGCTACGCTACAGCGTGTTGTATCTGGTATTGAAGGGGCTGGGAGCGGATCTGCAGTGGGCCTGGACTTTCCTGGTCCAGATGCTGTCGCTGAGTGCGGGGCAATTCAGCCTGCTGCCGGGCGGCGCCGGGGCGACCGAGCTGACTTCGGCGGCGTTGTTGGCCCCCATGGTGGGCAAATCCACCGCGGCGGCGGCGATTCTGATCTGGCGGGCGGTGACCTATTACTTTTACCTGGTGGCCGGCGGGCCGGTGTTCTTGCTGATGGTCGGACGGCCGTTGCTCAAGAAACTGATCAGGCTCAGGCAGGCCTGACACATCACGGTTTCTGTTCGGGCTCGTCCTGGGGATGCAGTTGCTCCCACAATTGCGCGGCATCGGGAAACTCAGTGCCGTCCTCCGGGCCCAACGCGTCTGGGTCGTAGCGGCTGAGGCAGCCCTCACCCAGGGTGGGGGGCGCCTTGGAGGTGGCTTTGTCCAACGGATCGGTCATGGCGCAATGCTGCTCCCGCAAGAAGGTTGCCCGAATCTAGAGGCCAGAGATTGTTCCCGCTCGGCTGCGCCTGTAGCTGTGTAGGAGCTGTCGAGTGCAACGAGGCTGCGATCTTTCCCCGACCACTTGAGTCTCAAGCGAACGATCAAAATCAAAAGATCGCAGCCTTCGGCAGCTCCTACCAAAGCCCAAAGCCCAGTGTCCAAAACCCAGTCAGAACACCACGGTCTTGTTGCCGTGCACCAGCACCCGGTCTTCCAGGTGATAACGCAGGCCCCGGGCCAACACCATCTTCTCTACGTCACGGCCGAAACGCACCATGTCTTCGATGCTGTCGCTGTGGCTGACGCGCACCACGTCCTGCTCGATGATCGGGCCGGCATCCAGCTCTTCGGTCACGTAGTGACAAGTGGCGCCAATCAGCTTCACACCGCGCATCGACGCCTGGTGGTACGGCTTGGCACCGACGAACGACGGCAGGAAACTGTGGTGGATGTTGATGACCTTGTGGGCGTATTCGCGGCACAAGGCCGGCGGCAGGATCTGCATGTAGCGGGCCAGCACCACCACCTCGGCATCGTGCTGCTTGACCAGCCGCGAGACTTCGGCGAACGCCGGCTGCTTGTCCTGCGGGTTGACCGGCACGTGGTAGTACGGGATACCGTGCCATTCCACCATGCTGCGCAAGTCGTCATGGTTGGAAATCACACAGGCGATGTCGCAATCGAGCTCATCGCTGTGCCAGCGGTGCAACAGGTCGGCCAGGCAGTGAGACTCACGACTGGCCATCAGCACCACGCGTTTTTTCTGCGCGGTGTCGGTGATACGCCAGTCCATCGAGAACTCTTCGGCAATGGGGGCGAACGCTTCACGGAAGGCTTCGATACCGAAGGGCAGCGAGTCGGCACGAATCTCGTGACGCATGAAAAACCAACCACTTTGATTGTCCGAGTGATGGCTTGCTTCGGTGATCCAGCCGTTATGGGACGCCAGAAAGTTACTGACTTTAGCAACGATGCCGACGCGGTCCGGGCAAGCAATCACCAGACGAAAAGTGCGCATTAGGGAAACTCCAGAACTTCGCAAAGGCGGCCATTCTAGCCATTGCGCGGCAAAACTGCAGTATCGATGACGCGCCACATCCTCGACGACGGCCCCAGGCCATGACCGGTGCGGCCCGGGAGCGCAGGCTATATGTGTGAACCGATGTGAAGAGACTGTCAGGCTATTTAACTGCAACACCCATTTTTGTGCTGCAGCACTAATTAATTAAATAAAACACCGGTTAAATGTTTACTTGATGAAACTGTCTGATTACTATTGCCGCACTGTGTCCTTGTCACCCGCGTCCTACATAAGGTAGTCCACATGTCCTTGATCAATGAATACCGCGCCACAGAAGAAGCCATCAAAGAACTGCAAGCTCGCCTGAAAAACCTGTCCCAAGACGACAAACTGCAAACCGAGCTTGAATTCGAAGGCAAACTGCGCACGCTGATGGGCGAATACTCCAAGTCGCTGCGCGACATCATTGCCCTGCTGGATCCAGATGCCAAATCGAGCAAAGCACCACGTGGCGCCGTGAAAACTACCGGTACCAAACGCGCTCGCAAAGTTAAGCAATACAAGAACCCGCACAACGGCGAAGTCATCGAAACCAAAGGTGGCAACCACAAGACTCTGAAAGAGTGGAAAGCCAAGTGGGGCGGTGACGTGGTTGAAGGCTGGGCAACCCTGCTGGGCTAAGCCTCAGCGGTTCGCACCATTCTTTGCGAACACAAAAACGCCAGCGATTGCTGGCGTTTTTTTTGCCTGTGATTTTTTACTTCATCGCGGCTCAAGGCTTAAACGTTTGCGCAATTGCTGGCTGTAACCCTGCCACTCCCTGAGTACTTCTTGCTGCACTGGCGTAGACAGGGCCATCCACTCCCCCATCGCCTTATCAAAACTTTCCAAGGTATTAGGCGCGCCCCATTCCGGGGTTGACAGCCGTTGTTGACAGAAAAGTCTCCAACGTTCCTGCTCTTCGGGGCTCAACGTATCCGGAAAGTTGCGTGCGCGATATCGGAACAATAGTTCCGGCAAACGCTCATCATCAAAAGGCCAGCGTTCTTGGGTCAATTGCACCGGGTCCGCCATACGGACTTGTTCACATAAACGCCGATCGCGATCCCCCAAAAAACCTGCGTACAACTGTTGCTCGGGATCCTCGCTGGCGGTGAAATCCTCCCGACCATAAATAGCCTGAAGTTTATCCTGCCAAACTTTCTGTGCGTCTGTTAGCCGCAATGCCCGCTGCTGATAGCCCTCCATATCCAATTCCAGTCGCTGCTGGTCTTCGGCGCGCAGCACCGCCAACGGCGCGATTACCGGGCATTTGTTGATATGAATAAGCTTGAGGGGCACCGGCAACTCACCTTCGAGCAATTCTTCACGGCGGGTATACAAACGCTGGCGCAGGCTTTCGGCATCGTCGTCCAGCAGGCCTTGGGGGTCCAGGTGCAGGTCGCAGACGATCAGGGCGTTGCGGTTTTTCGGGTGCCAGGCCAGCGGCAAGACCACGCCGACGTAATGACGCGCCGCCGAGAAGCGACCGGAAATATGCACCATAGGCTGCAACAGGCGGATCTGGTCCATCACCTTCTGTTTGCTGCGCAACTGGAACAGCCAGTCGTAGAGCCGGGGCTGCTGCTGACGGATGAGGCGGGCCAGGGCGATGGTCGCGCGCACGTCCGACAATGCATCGTGGGCCTGGCCATGGTCGATGCCATTGGCGGCGGTCAAGCGCTCGAGCTTGAGGGTCACGCGACCGTCCTCTTGCGGCCAGACAATGCCTTGCGGGCGCAGCGCATAGGCCGCGCGCACCAGATCGATCAGGTCCCAGCGACTGTTACCGCCCTGCCATTCCCGCGCGTACGGGTCGAAGAAATTTCGATAGAGGCTGTAGCGGGTCATTTCATCGTCGAAGCGCAGGGTGTTGTAGCCGGCGCCACAGGTGCCGGGCGCGGCGAGTTGGCCGTGGACACGGGTCATGAAATCGGCTTCGCTCAAGCCTTTTTCGGCCAGGCATGTCGGGGTGATACCGGTAATCGCACAGGCCGCCGGATGAGGCAGGATGTCATCGCTGGGCCGGCAATACAGGTTCACCGGTTCGTCGATTTCATTGAGCTCGAAATCGGTACGGATACCCGCCACCTGCAAGGGCCGGTCGCAACGCGGGTTGATGCCGGTGGTTTCGTAGTCGTACCAGAAAATGGAAGTCACGGGCTGTTCCTGAACTGAAGACTGGCGAAGTCTAGGCGCTCGAACCCGCCTGCGACCAGCAGTCTGTAACTTTTGAAGACCAATGCGCAGTTCCACCACCCACCCCATGTGGGAGCGAGCTTGTTCGCGATAGCGGTGGTTCAGCTTGCATCAATGTTGAATGGACTGCCGTCATCGCGAGCAAGCTTGCTCCCACAGTTGATCTGCGGTGCCCACGAATCTGTTGCAAACCATGAAATGACACACACAGTTGTATCGTTTGCCCGCACGAAGACTGCTAGCATCTGGGCCGAGATTGAACATTCGGTCTGGCCCATCACAGGTTGCCCATGCTCGAGACACCAGCACTGCAAAGGAACGCGACGCTGCCCGCGCCCCTGGACACGCGCTATCAGGTTGAAACGCCCGAAGGCATCGACCTGCCGTTGCGCCCGGCCGGATTGATGCCGCGTGCAATCGCTTTCGCCATCGACCTGGGCATACGTGGGCTGGTGCTGGGTCTTTTCTTCCTGGTCCTGGCGTTTTTCGGCGAACTGGGGATCGGCCTGGGGTCCATCCTGCTGTTTGTCGTCAGTTGGTGGTACATGGTGCTGTTCGAGGTGCTCAACCAGGGTCGCTCTCCCGGCAAGCAGATCATGGGGCTGCGCGTGGTGCAGGACGATGGCCGGCCCATCGGCTGGTCGGCGTCGTTGATCCGCAACCTGCTGCGTTTCGTCGACATGCTGCCTTTCGGCTACACCTTCGGGGCCATCAGTTGCCTGCAGCATCCAGCGTTCAAGCGGCTGGGCGATCTCGCGGCCGGCACGCTGGTGGTGTATCGCGAACAGCCGGTCAAACGCCCTACATTGCCAATGGCAGCACCGATACGAACACCTTTGACCCTCAGCCTGCATGAGCAACGCGCCGTGCTGGGCTTCGCCGAACGCCAGGCAGAACTTTCCCCAGCGCGGGTCAACGAACTGGCTGCCATCCTGGCCGCGCCACTGAACGTCCAGGTGCCAAACGCCGCGGCCGAACTCAATGGCATCGCCCGCGGCCTGCTGGGGCCAACATGAAGCAGAGCCTGTTCGAAAGCCGTCACCAAGGGGAATGGGAGCACCTGACCCGGCAACTCGACCAACTGGAGCGCAGCCGCAGCGTGCCCCAGAGCAGCGACTTTCCTGCTACCTACCGACGGCTTTGCCATCACCTGGCACTGGCCCAGGCCCGGGGCTACAGCAGCTTGCTGGTCGACACGCTGCAACAACTGGCGCTGCGCGGTCACCAGCAACTCTACCGGGACCGCAGCCGCCCCTCGACCAGTCTCTCGGCCTTTATCCTGGTCGGCTTTCCCCGACTGGTGCGTGAACAATGGCGATTCGTGCTGGCCGCCAGCCTGATGTTCCTGGGCAGCCTGGTGGGCATCGGGCTGCTGGTCTATCTGTTCCCGGAACTGGTCTACAGCGTGCTCGGCGCCGATGAACTCAGCCAGATCCGCAGCATGTATGACCCGGCCTCCGGGCACCTGGGACGCTCGGTCGAACGGGCCGCCAGCGAAGACTGGGTCATGTTCGGCTACTACATCATGCACAACATCGGCATTGCCTTTCAGACCTTTGCCAGTGGCTTGATGTTTGGCCTGGGGAGCGCGTTCTTCCTGTTTTTCAATGGCCTGACCATTGGCGCGGTGGCCGGGCACCTGACCCAGATCGGCTCCGGGGGAACGTTCTGGTCGTTCGTGATCGGCCACGGGGCTTTCGAACTCACCGCCATCGCCCTGGCCGGGGCCGCGGGCCTGCAACTGGGCTGGGCGTTGATCGCGCCGGGACGCCTGACCCGAGGCGAGGCCCTGCGGCTCGCGGCGGGCAAAAGCGTGCTGATGATCGGCGGCGTGATGCTGTTGCTGCTCATTGCCGCGTTCATCGAGGCCTACTGGTCCTCCAGCGCCGTGACGCCCGCTACCAAATACACGGTGGGCGCCTTGTTGTGGCTGTTGGTGATCAGCTATCTGTCACTTGCCGGACGGGTCCGCCATGCGCCTGAGTGACGCCACCGTCGTCATCCGCCCACGCACCACCTGGGAAGCCATGGACCTCGGTGTGCTGATGAGCCAGCAGCATCGACGCCTGCTGATGACCAGTTGGGCGATCATCACGTTGCCGGTGTACCTGTTGCTGACCCTGCTGCTGTGGGAGTCACCTTCACTGGTGGTGATGCTGTTCTGGTGGCTGAAGCCGGCCTTCGACCGGCTGCCGCTGTACATTCTGTCCAAGGCATTGTTTGGCGAAACCCCCACCTTGCGGCAGGCGTTGCGCCAATGGCCTGCGCTGCTCAAGCCGCAGTTGCTGGCCAGCCTGACCTGGCGCCGGCTGAGCCTGAGCCGCAGCTTCCTGATGCCGGTGGTGCAACTCGAGGGGCTCGCCGGTGAGGCGCGGGCGCAGCGCTTGCGGGTATTGCAACAACGCAACCGCGGCGCGGCACAGTGGTTGACCATCATCGGCGTGCACCTGGAAACCGCCTTGTGGTTCGGCCTGATGGCCCTGTTCTATCTGTTCGTGCCGCAACAAGTCGAACTGCAATGGGATTGGGAGACACTGGTGTCAGCCGCCGAGCACGACTGGTTGTGGTTCGAACACCTGGTCAACTTCCTGTACCCACTGCTGCTGATCTTATGGGAGCCGGTGTATGTCGCCTGCGGCTTCAGCCTCTACCTGAACCGGCGCACAATCCTTGAGGCATGGGACATCGAACTGGTGTTCCGGCGCCTGCGCCAGCGCCTCATTGGCGTGGCCCCGGCATTGATGTTGCTGGCGCTCATGCTGCTGCCGCTGGCGCCCCCGGCGTTTGCCGCCGAGGACAACAGCGGCCCCGACAGCCCGCGGCTGCTCAACCAGCCGCTCACCAGCGAAGCCTCCCGGGAGAGCATCAAGGCAATCCTCGACGCCCCGCCATTCAAGAACCCCGAGACCGTCACCCGCTATCGTTTTGGCGAAGAAACTGCCGAATCCCCCAAGACCGAGACCGAAGCCAAACCGAGCTGGCTCAAGGCATTGTTCAAATGGCTCGGCAGCCAACGCTTCGACATCGCCGCAGCATTGATCCAGGTGGTGTTGTGGGCAGGCCTGGTGGCGGTGATCGTCTGGCTGGCCTGGCGCTATCGGGAAAGGCTCAAGACCCTGGTCAATCGCCGGCCGACGCAGCGCCTGCCGGTGGAACGAGCCGTACCTGCGCGCATGTTCGGCCTGGATATTCGCGAAGAGAGCTTGCCCGCCGACGTCGCCGCCAGCGTCGAACAGCTGTGGGCCACGCAACCCCGTGAAGCCCTGGGCCTGCTGTACCGGGCGTTGCTCAGTCGGTTGCATCATGACTTCAAGATCCCCTTGAAACCGGCCGACACCGAAGGCCAGGTGCTGGAGCGCGTCGAACAGCTCAAGCAGGACAACCTGCTGGGCTTCAGCCAAAGCCTGACCCTGCATTGGCAGAACATTGCCTATGGGCATCGCGTCCCGCCGCCCCACCTGCAACAGGAACTGTGTGACGGCTGGCGCGAGCTGTTCGGTCCGGGAGCCTCTCGATGAGCCGGCACGCCGGGTGGCTGATCGGCGCCGTGCTGGCCGCTCTGGTGTGCGCATTCGGCCTCTACCTCTACACCAAGGCCGAGCCCTATGAAGAGGTCGTCGAGCACGGCCCCTCCCCTGAAGTCCAGGCCAATCCTTACCTGGCCGCCGAGCATTTCCTGCGCCAGCAACGCATCAACGTCGAACACGCCAACAGCCTGGATGTGCTGCCCACCCTGGAGCCTCGCCAGCACAGCCTGCTATTGCTGGGCGAGCGAACGCACATGACGCCACGGGAAGTCGAGCAATTGATGAACTGGACCCGGGCCGGCGGGCGCTTGCTCTTCGTTGCCGAAGCCTTGTGGGACAACAGCACCGGCAGCAGCGGCGACCTGCTGCTCGACCGCGTGCGCCTGCGCCAATTTTTGAGCAAGGACCTCAAGGAGCCGGCCCCTGAATTGATCAAGGACCGCTATCCGGAACTGACCAAGCTCTACCTGGAAGACGAAGAGGCGCCGGCGTATGTCGGCTTCGACACCGACTTCCACCTCGAAGACCCGCATAACCTGGCCCAGGCCTGGGCCAACAGCGCATTGTCGACCCACATGATGCAACTGAACCTGGGCCTGGGCTCGGTCACCGTGATCACCGACGCCGAGCTGTGGAAGAACGAACACATCGACCAGTACGACAACGCCTGGCTGCTCTGGTACTTGAGCGCCGACACGGACGTCACGCTGCTGTTCAACACCGACCACGACAACCTGCTGACCCTGTTGCTGCGATATTTCCCCCAGGCACTGGTGGCACTGCTAGCCTTGATTGCGCTGTGGTTCTGGCGCTCAGCGGTGCGTCATGGCCCACTGCAACAACCCGCCTCCAAGGCGCGGCGTCAGTTGGAAGAACATGTGCAGGCCAGCGCCGGTTTCCACCTGCGCCACAACGGCCAGGAGTACCTGTTGCATGCCTTGCAACAAGACGTGCTGCGCCGGGCCCGTCATCTTCACCCAGGCTTCGAACAACTGGCCGTCGCCGAACAATGGCAGGTACTCGCCCGCCTGACCCGACAACCGACGCGAGCCATCAGCCAGGCCTTGAGCCCCCGGCCGAAACAGCGCCTCTCCCGCGCTGACTTCTGCCGCCAGGTCGCCCATTTGCAAACCCTCAGGAATGCCTTATGACTGAACAGAACGAACCTGTCGACGGCCAGGCCCACGCCGCCCAACAGCGCCAGCGCGCCAGTCAGTTGGCCCAGGCCATCCGCACCGAACTGCGTAAAGCGGTGGTCGGCCAGAACGCGGTGATCGACGATGTGCTCACCGCACTGATCGCCGGCGGGCATGTGCTGCTCGAAGGCGTTCCCGGGCTGGGCAAGACCTTGCTGGTGCGGGCCCTGGCTCGCTGTTTCAACGGCGAGTTCGCGCGCATCCAGTTCACCCCCGACCTGATGCCCAGCGACGTCACCGGGCACGCGGTGTACGACTTGCAGACCGAGCAGTTCAAGCTGCGCAAGGGCCCGGTGTTCACCAACCTGTTGCTGGCCGACGAGATCAACCGCGCGCCGGCCAAGACCCAGGCTGCGCTGCTCGAAGCCATGCAGGAACGCCAGGTCACCCTCGAAGGCCGCGCCCTGCCCATCAGCCAGCCGTTCATGGTCCTCGCCACCCAGAACCCCATTGAACAGGAAGGCACCTACCCACTGCCGGAAGCCGAGCTCGACCGCTTCATGCTCAAGGTGCGCATGGACTACCCGGACGCCGACCAGGAGCTGGACATGGTGCGCCAGGTCAGCCGCTCGACCCGCGCCGACATGCTCGACGTGCAGCCGCTGCGCATAGTGTTGCAGGCCAAGGACGTGCAAGCGCTGCAACGCATTGCCAGTGACCTGCCGATGGACGACCAGGTCCTCGACTACGCCGTGCGCCTGGCCCGTACTACCCGCAGTTGGCCGGGCTTGACCCTCGGCGCCGGCCCGCGCGCCTCGATTGCGCTGGTACGTTGCGCCCGGGCCCGGGCGTTGTTGCGCGGGGGCGAGTTCGTGGTGCCGGATGACATCAAGGGCTGCGCCCTGGCCGTGCTGCGCCATCGCGTACGCCTGGCGCCGGAACTGGACATCGAAGGGCTGTCGGTGGACCAGGTGCTGGGGCAACTGCTCGATCAAGTGCCGGCGCCGCGGTTGTGAGTAACACCATGCTGCGCATACCTGTTGTGGCAAAGGAATCCATGTGGAAGCAAGGCTTGCTGTGGGAGCAAAGCTTGCTCGCGAAACAGGCACCTCGATTTCTGCGAGACCGCGTCGCTTCCATCGCGGACAAGCCTTGCTCCCACATGAGTCCCCTCTGCACTAAAGCTCGCCCTGCATTTCTCCCAAAGGGTATGTGTCAATGAAACCCTCGCGCCTGCTATTGACCTGGCTCGCGCTTCTGCTGGCCCTCAGTATCGTGCTCGGCGCGCTACGGGCGCTGGGCATGGCGGTTCCATCAACGCTGCTGTCGATCAACTGGGGGTTGCTGTTGGCCTTGCTGGCCCTGGCGCTGCTCGACGCGGTGCGCGTCAGGCGCCTGCCCTCGCCCCGGGTGCAACGGCAGATGCCCGGCAGCCTGGCCCTGGGCCGCTGGGGCGAAGTTCGCCTGGAGATCAGCCATGACTTTGCCCAGCCGCTGCACGTGCAGCTTTTCGATCATGTACCCGACGCTCTGGACTTCGAGAACCTGCCGCTGTCGGTCGAGCTGCAACCCGGCCAGGTCAGCCAGGTCGGCTACCGCCTGCGCCCGCTCAAGCGCGGCCACTTCACCTTCGAACGGTGCGAAACCAACCTGCCAAGCCCGCTGGACCTGTGGACCGACAGACGCCTGCTGGACGCCGTCGACCACACCCGCGTCTACCCGGATTTCGCCAGGCTCTACGACGGTCAACTGCTGGCGGTGGACAATTGGCTCAGCCAGCTCGGCATCCGCCAGCGACAACGGCGCGGCCAGGGCCAGGAGTTCCATCAACTGCGCGAGTTCCGCGAGGGCGACAGCCTGCGCCAGATCGACTGGAAGGCCACGGCCCGCCATCGCACACCCATCGCCCGGGAATACGAAGACGAACGCGACCAGCAGATCATCTTCATGCTCGACTGCGGCCGGCGCATGCGCAGCCAGGACGGCGAACTGTCGCACTTCGACCATGCCCTCAATGCCTGCCTGCTGCTCAGCTACACCGCGCTGCGCCAGGGCGATGCCGTCGGCCTGAGTACCTTCGCCAGCGAACAGCCGCGCTACCTCGCCCCGGTCAAGGGCACCGGCCAACTCAACGTGTTGCTCAACACCGTGTACGACCTCGACAGCAGCCAACACCCCGCCGACTACCAGGCCGCCGTCACGCAACTGCTGGCCCGGCAAAAACGCCGGGCGCTGGTGGTATTGGTGACCAACCTGCGAGATGAGGACGATGAAGAACTGCTGACCGCCGTCAAACGCCTGGGCCAGCGGCATCGGGTATTGGTGGCGAGCCTGCGGGAAGAGGCGCTGGACCGGCTGCGCCAAGCGCCGGTGCAGACCTTGCCCGAGGCGCTGGCGTATTGCGGGACGGTGGACTATCTGAACGCACGGGCCACGCTCCATGAGCGCTTGAGTGCCCATGGGATGGCGGTGCTGCAAGCCCGGCCCGGGGAGTTGGGGGCCGAGCTGGTGACGTTGTATCTGGGGTGGAAGAAGGCGGGGGATTTGTAGGTGATCAGCCTACAGAGCGGTCGCTCGACCATTGACTCGGTTCTGCTCCAACGGCATTCATTGACGCCTCACTCTGCACCCTCGATTCGACTCCCCTCAGGCGCTAACGACATTACGTTCATGGGTGAGTGTTTGAGTATCAACGGAGACGCCAATTTCAACCCATAGGCACCGCCCCTCGAACCGGTATAACTGAAATCCCACTTTAACTCTCCATTGTCGGGAAGCGCTCGATATTCACCCAAGGGCGGCACTACAGTCAGCCCCAGCTCAGTGGCAGAAGAATAGCCGGTCAACCCGAGGCAAAACTGGCGGCCGAGCAAGGGGGCCGAGTCGGTCTTGAACCAGACGGTGTGGCCTCCAGACGTCCGAGGGAAAGCCGCTTCTGTGCCCCAGACCGCCGGCTCGGACGCACCGAACTGGAACATTGCGCCGTCCCAGAAACCCGCCGCCAATACCTTGAGGGGGAACGTATGAATGGGTTCGTCGCACCCGGTCAACTTTGCAATCACGGCCACATTACCTGGCGTGTCGGCGGTGTAGGTGTAGCTTGCCCAACCCTGGTCATCCGTTATGACCGATACTTTCTCCCCTCGCTCAATCGAGAAAGTGACGGTCACCCCAGTAGCGGCCATGCGGTTGGAGGACAAGACGACCTTGAGCGCCAGAAGAACGCTTTCACCCAAGACCGGATCAAACGTGGCCTCGCGCACGTCATTGATCAGCAGAGTGTCACGGACTGAATCCTTATCGTTGTACATGAGAGGCTCCTCCACGTCAGTTGGGTTAGATATCAGCGGCGCTATGAGTTCGCGTTTGAAGCCTGCCCACTAGGGTCCAAACACTTGGATGACGAATTCATGGGATGGATAATCCTCAGGTTCGTAATAGCCGCTTGGGACCTTGGCGATGACATGCGCCTGCCCAGATGTTTTGCCCTCGAACCAAAACTCCGCCTTGCCATTGCTTCCCGTGGATCGCGTTTCCGAGCCGCCATCCTGATGACTAAACGTCACGTCAACATTGCTCAATGGCGCCTTGGTGTAATGTGACTGGACTTCGATTTCCAGACGCACAGACTCTCCCACCCACGGCTCAGCATCGGGTCCCGTCCCCCTGATTTCAAATCGATGGTGTCCCAGGTTCACAGTTACAGGCGGGTAGGCCAGGCCTATTTGTGGAAAGTTCAGCGATAGCTCGGCTTCCTCTGCCGTTCCCGTTTCGGGGGTGGTCAGCCTCCACTCGACCCCACTGGACGGCAGTTCATTTGGCTCGTTCGCCGGAGGGTCCAGCCCGATTCCGGGCGCATCGGATATCCATTGCGCTGCAACGTCAAGCAAGATCAAAGGGCTACTGGCCTTGGGTACAAAACGCAACGTGTGCGTACCGCCGATGCTGGGATAAATCTTGTCGGCTGCGAGGATCTTTCTCCCGTCAAACGTCAGCTCCCCCTCTTCTTCCAGGGTTGTTGAAAGCAACAAACCTTGGAATTCAAAAGGCCCCATTTCCTCGTGGCAAATATGCAAAGGAAATCCCGTACTGGAAGTGGCGACTGGGGAAATCTCCCATGACAGCCCTCCTGCAATCATTTCGCGCTTCATCCCAAAGTCAGGGACTGCATCAATAGGCGGCTCGCCATCCCCCCCCACCTCGAGCCATATTTCTTCATCCAGAAACTTGTCGTTCTGTAGATCAACCTGCAGTACCGAAGGCCCACCGCCGAGAAAAAACGGCAGTCTGGCGGACTGAGGTTCTTTACCATCCAACGTGACACTGACCAGTGATCGCCACGGACTTTCAGGGAAGACCTCGACGTCAAATGTGCGCCGGACGAATTGGCCTTCGTAACGGCTTTCCACGCTGGCGACAATCTGAAAAGTCCGTGGCTCGGACAAATCAAATAGGTGAGCAGACCATCCCCCGTCTCCTGTTTCCGTCCAATTCGGTTCCCCGCCGTCGACTCGCCATTCGACTTCGATACCCCGATTTATCTCGACACCTTCAATTTTTGACGAGACCTGAAGCTCTAAGCGCAGAGGTACATCATCGTCCAGAAAAGGAAATCTCGGCACTTGCCGGTCAGCAATGATGTCTAGCGAGTTATGCGCCAACTCCATCCTCTGCCGAGGAGAGTCCTCCAACAGCTTCGAGCAGCGGACAATGAGATTGAAGTTGGCGTCCTTTTTATCTTGGTAATCCATGCTCCAGGTCAGGCCCGCAGCATCAATGGCGGTCATGTCGTCCAGCTCCGGGCTGAACGTCACGCCCAGCCCCACGGGGGTATCGCCATCGATGGTCTCCCACGTCAACATCAGGTCGGTCCCCGCCAGGGCATGGCCGGCCGCAAAGGTGACGCTTGCTCGATGGCTGCCGCCACGGCAGGGATAAGCCGGCTGCGTTCCCCACAAAAAAGGAACGGTGGTGTTTTCCAGCGAAAACGTCGCTGTCGCCCAAGGGTCTTCCGCCAGGGCACGCACCTCAAATATGTGCTTGGCATCATCCTTTCTATAATGACTGTCTACAGAAGCCGTGACCTGATACTCGCCCGCGACTGTTGGTGTAAAGGTATAAGTGGACTCGCCATTTTCATCGGAACGCTGCTTGAACAGCACGAGCGAAGCCGATGCGTTTGTGGAAGTCACGGCCCAGGTCACTTCCCGATTGGGCAGAGCGGTTTCGGTGTAGTGGGATCGAACCTTGACACGCATCGTCACACTCTGCTCAAGCGCGACTACCGGGTAATAAGCGACGTCTTGCAGCACCGCCAGTTCGAGACGGAAATGGCCCGACCTCGCGGTTAAGTCATAGGGTGCGGATGTGTATTGGCTGCGAACCTGAACGGGGTGCAAGTACTCCTGTTCGTCGTCGGCGGGGACACGGCAACTAATGGCCCATGCATCCTCGATCGGGTGCTCGTGCTCCCAGGGCGGTGAAGCGGCAAGGAGGCTGGTGCCTTCCTCCTCCAACCACAATCCCGCCTGAGTCTGCCGCCAAACGCTGTCATCGGCCGGCTCCAACATGAGCCGATGCGATTTGTCGCCCAACGCACCAAAGCACAGGCGCAATGGTTCCTCGAGGGACTGAGGCTCATCATCGATAGTCAGGCTTTTCAGCCGCAGGTCCTCAAGCACCAACTCCACTCGCACAAAGGTAACCCGCACACCGTGTTCGTCAGCGCCGTTATCCTTCTTGCTGATGAAAGTCACCTTGAGGTCATCGTCTGAAAGGTCAATGAGATCAAGGCGACGCGTGTACCGCACCAGAGAGATGGCCCTTGGTTTATTTGGGTCAACTGGCCGTTCAGACTCGGCCTTGAGCGATGGGACAAGAGGCCACTGTTCGTGTTTATCCGCCGCGTCAATTTGCAACGTGGCGCCCTGAGTGCCGTATGCCTCGTAATAAAACTCCAGTTCATAAAACGCTTTTTCATCATGAGGACGCGGGTACTCAGCCAACTCGATAATTTGGCTCGCAGCCCCTTCGTCATAAGCATGCATGTTAGGTGTTAAGGCGCCGTTCCAACTGTCTTCCGACCTGATGACACCTCCAACAGGGGTCCAGTTCTCCAAACCGGTTTGAAAGTCACCGTTGTGAATAAAGTTTTCTTCGTAGCGAAAATTTCTGCTGTTCATGGCTGCGTCATCCTTCAGCGAATCGCGAGCGGTGCCTTGTCGGGCGTCGCAGTCATCTCAGATTCGGGAACAAGCTCTGCCTCCACCTCAGCGGCGAATGAGGTGCCGCCATCCTTGGCGTGATAGGTCAGCCTCAGGATGATGTCCGTCAGGGAGTCCAGCAGTTTTCGTTGCGAAGCTGACGAGTATCGAGGAAACGTCAACTGGTAGGAGGCATGAGCCCCGGTGCCTTCGAAACGCTGGTAGCGATCATCGTCAGGAAACCCAACCGCGCCACTGTCGTCCAGCCCAACGGAGAAAGCAGCTTGTTGGTATGGCCGCAGATTCAGCATCAGCGAGCCTACTTGAGGCGAAGCCCCATTAACGCCATGCAGGTATTTGACCGCTTCGATATCAGGTTCCAGAATCGTGGCACTGCTCGTTTGCACCAGCACCGCCCGAACATTTTCATAAGGGCCCAATAAGCCGGGGAAAGTCAGCGATAGTTGCTTGACCTGGCGGCAGTAGTGACCTGGGTAATCTTCGTTGAACATCCGTTCATCCAACGAAAAGCTCAACTGCCCCTCAGAGGTAATCTGGTCTTTCCAGTTGTCGCCCAACCGCGAACGCAAGGAGATCGTCTTGACCAGCTCAAGCCGGTGCTCATCACGTTTGATACGGGCCGCGGCCATCCTGAGCAAATCCAACTTCAAGGAGTAGCCCGTGGTGAGCCCATGGTAAGTGTCCATCCACACATCAGGACGAATGAACCGTGACTTGAAATCACCCATTTCATATTGCCAACAGGTTTCGGCACACAGGCACAGCCCGGCGACTACGTCATACACTTGGTAGATAAGCGTCTTCAACTGGCCGACCATCCAATTGCTCAACTCCCGCCCCGTCGTGCGATTTTTGTAGAACGCATACACTTCCATGGCCTGGGTGTTGGCCGCTTCAGTCTGTAGCAGGCTGGCCCGGGCGGCCTCGATCGCGTGCTCTTGCGCCAGGATCTGCTCTCGCAGAACCCTTGCCTCGGCATTCGACTGAGCGAGCATGAATGCCCATTCTTCCCCACGCCGACGATACTGCTCGTTTACACTGGTCTCGTCGGCTTCGCGCATCATGAAATCGGCTGCCACCTGTATGATTTCGGCGGCAGCCTGGTGGGCGGCCCCAAAATGCGCACCGCCATTGGCGACCCCATAAATGTTGGGAACCATATCAAGGGCCGCGCCCACCGCTCTCAATGCACCTGCGCCCGTCCCGAGGGCCCTGGCGGCCCGACTGGTCTGCAGCACTCGATACTCAGCCGGGGACACCCCCTCCTCGATCAACCCTTGATAATATTGCACCCGGCCCTTGAGCATGTCCTCACTCTGCCTCAAGGAAGCCGCCGTCGCCTCCAGCTGGGCAATCGTCGCCTCATGGACGGTCCTGGCATAATCGGCCATTTCAATCAGGTGGCTTTGTTGCAGTTCTTCCAGCTCACCCCGGTCACGTTGCTCCAACCATGACCGCAACTGGTCTTCCTGTTGCATCAGAAACTCTGTGCCCTGCAAGGCAAGGTCGTGCACCGTCCGCCACTTGTATGGCACCACTTGCACTTGCCCACCTGGATTGCGACTCTCACCCGATTCGGAATTGCCCTGGGCGCGCAAGAGGTCCATGGGGTCCATGGGAGGGCTGAATAACGGAATCGCCAATGGCTGGCCCTCGATCGAGCGGTTCTGGCGCAGGTTGTCCAGCCGCGTCCCGAGCAACGCGCGCAACGCATCGGGTCGCTGGTTGAGTCCTGGCCGAAACGGATCCGCGCCCAGCAGTTCGAAACGAGGCGTGGCCGTCATGCCGGCAGGCACGTCAGCCAAATCAATGGAGAAGTTCGCTTCAAACGCTTTGAGTGCATTGCGTCCGCTGACTTTTTCCAGAAGTTCTTTGAGGGTCGTCGGTTCCCATGTGGAGATGGTCTGGATACTGGGCTCCTGGCCCATCAGCGACAACGCCCGGCTGTAATTGAGCCTGGCAGCGATCATGCTGTCGTAGTCCAGGCGTCGATATTGGCTGTCACCCCAGGCGATCAGGTTCTCCACGTAACGCAAGAACAAGGCGATGCGCATGTGGATGGGCGCGGAATAACCAATGGCGTCCGGGTCGGTTGGCGCCTCGGTTTCGTACGACGGATCAAGGTCATTCCACAACGGGCGGCAGCGCCAATAGGCAGGGGCGGCAATTTCCCCGGAGTCGTCTTCGGCCGACGATTCCGGAACTTCCCGCGCCAACGGGTGGAAGATGTATTCGTACCAGCCCTGGGCTTCGCGATAGCGCCCTTCTGCAGTCAGGCGCGTCCCTACCAGGTCGGGGGTGTGAAAGAACATCTCCCAGAAATACAAGCCGTTGCAACCGTCGAACGGCCCGTTTTTCTCCTGCGTGCCATCCGGCATGGGTGACTCCTCGATGTGCTGGGTTTCCCAAGCCAGCAAAGCATCCACAGAAACCGCCGCGCGGCTGCTCAACACCGGGCCGAAGGTCGAGTTCACCCGCACATACTCAAGCGTTTGGCCAGCCCTGTCGAAGTGCAGGAATTGCGACCCCCTGGGGTCACTTTTATCGATGGACACTGTTGGGTAGAGCACCGATTGCTCATTGAGTAGTACGTTGAATTTGTTACGTCCATACCCCTCCCCCTCGTACTGACCAAACTTGAAAACAAGCGGTGAATCGATGGGAAAGCTTTGTACATCGTCTCGGGTCGCAACGGGGCGACGATACGTCAACCAGGGGGTCGCGTATTGACCGCTCAGCACGCCGGTCGAAACCCAGTTCTTCGGGTCGTCACTGTTCCTGAGCTCGTAGCTGAGAATGAACGTTACCGAGCCATAGGCAATCTTCGGCACCACCTGATTTTGCTCGTTCAGTGCAGCGCCGCCGACCCCGCTCATGGTGAAACCCGCACCGGCCTGCACTTCGCCCATCGTTCTTTCCAGAAGCAACTTCAGCGCAGCAGGATTCAGTTCGGCCACTGCCTCTGCAACGTAGCCCCCCCGTTCCGTGGGCTTGAAGTCGTCTGTCCGGAACGCATGAATAGTTACCTTACCGTCCTCACCATCGACCAGAGCCTCTTTCAGCTCCAGCGTGTGGGCTTGCGTAGGCTCCTCGTTCGTGGTCATGGTGATGCGCAGCCGTCGCTCCCCCGCATCGACAATTTCTACGCGGTGCGGCCCGGCATCCCAACTGACCGAAACCCGTCCGATCGTCCGACCTGTCTCCTCCACCGCATTGCAACGTCCACGAACCCTGAGTACGTCAAAGAGTTGGCTGCCAACATATTCACGGGTATGGATGGCATCCAGGAAAAGTTCATCCGTGATGGAACCCGCTACATCCACTTCAGAACCAATCGTGACTTTCGAATAATCGGCCGGCACCACTTTCTGTTGCAGACGGTTGGGGGCCAGGAAGCGAGCGAACGTCATTTTCAACAAGGTGGCCGTATCATCGGCGACCTTGCGAAACATCGCATCGCGGGTTTCGTGGATCTCAATTTCGTGGAACGTAGCCGCCCCATCCAACGATTGCCGGTTCGTATAACAAACCGCCAGCAAGTCGTCGCGCGGGTCGCCATCCCCCAGCGACACCGCTGTCAGGCGACCGTTGGAAACGTCGTGCTCGCAGGACCGCTGGTGCAGCGACACAGGGGCCGACCACTGGCCGTTCAGGAAACTGTAGGCCACCTTGATTTCCAGTGACCACGGGATCTGCACCCTGCCGTCGCTATCGACCTGACGCTCCCGCCATTCACACCAGACCAACGCCAGGCGTCCGCGCCAATACACCGGACGGATGTCCACCACCTTGTCCGCGGTCGCAACGTCGATCTTCTGCCATTCACCCCAGGCTGCCGGGTTGATTCTCTGGCTGCTGTTATCGATCTCGACCCTGACAGGACGCCAGTAGTAGGCGTACGGTGGCGTGCGCTCATGCCCAATCAAGCAATAACGCGCCTTCTGGCTATTGGCGCCGTCGATATAGCCGGCGATCACATCCAGGTCGCAGATGTGCTGGAAGGCCTGGGTGTATTCCATCAACGCCCGCTGCACCGAGTCTGTGGTCAGGCGCATTTGATTCAAGCTGTTTTCCAACGATCGAAACAGGGCGGTCTTTTTCAGGCGCAGTGACGGGACAATATAATTTTCCGCCTGATCCTTAAGGATCACGTTAGCCGACCAGGTGCTGTAGTGGCTCAAGATCTGATACCAATACTGGACATCCTCCGGCTCGAAATGGATGTCCTCGTAACCTGGCTCCATCCCGCTGTAGACCGACTGAATATGTTGCTGCAGGCACCGCACGTTCGCCGATATCCACGTCGCCTCCAACTGCGCGCTGTCCTGGGTATCGAGCATCAGGTACTCGCTCAGGTCCTCGGGACTCGCCAGCACGACAGCCCCTTCCCAGATTTTCTGGCCCAGCACGGCCTCCAGCATCGCTGCGGTGTAGCGCTCTGTCAGCTCGTTGATCTGAAGTAATTCCATCGAATACGCTCCTTGTGATGGCCGGCCGGGGCTTCCCGGTCAGCTGTCGTCAAAGGCAGTCCGTCAGGGGCGTCTGCTCAAAGTGCCGTTGAGTACCAGTGCTTCGGTCAAGCGATCGCAGACCAGGCTCAACTGGAAACGGCCATTGCGCACGTCGCCAGTGCGGATTTCCACGAACAAGGGTTGGTCTTGCTCAAAGGTGATGCGTGTAGCCAACGGCGGGTTGAACGTCATGGCCAGGGCCTGGGTGGTGTAGTTGGAACTCCACCCCACGGCCCCTTCGCTGCCTGCCAGTGTTTCTGGAACGTCAGCGCTGATCTCGAGGCGGTAACGGGCATTTCTGAACAGGTTCAGCTCGCCAAGGCCGGGCAAGATAGGTACAGGTTCCTCATCGTCCTCCAAGAGCAGTAAATCGACCTTCCATACAAAAGCCCTGATCACGGACAACTTGAATTCGTGGGATTGTTCGTCATCGAAGGCCAACCGAGCGGTCAAGCTGAAGTTTCCCTCCGTCTGCGGATTGAACAGATAGCCGGACCGCCCCTGGGCATCGGTCGCAATGGAAACCGTTTCCAAGACCGCACCTTTCGGCGACTCGGCCACCAAGGTCCATTGCACTGGATAATTGGCCAACGGTCGCGGCGAACCCTCGACCGGTTCCGTTACATCGACCCATAGCAGCCTTGGCTTGCCACCCCGCACCGAATGCTGCTTGTCCACGGAATGTCGTTGGATAACCGCGGTACTGGCCACCCAAACCGGCAGCTCGACCTGAGGGCCGTTTTCCAACTGAGCGAAAACAGTCAGCTGGCCCGCTGGAGGGGAGTCGAGAGTGAATTGCGAGATGCCCTGCCCATCGCTCGGCTCTTCAGTCTTGCTCTCTGGATCCAAGCTGGTCCACCAGGACACCTCTTGCCCCTCGACCGGTTCACCACCGAGCCCCACCACAAGGCAACGTAAACTCAACGGTTGCCCCACCAGCGCCACGCTGAAGGCGTATGGGTTGTCAAGAATGCGCGGCTTGTCGACAAATTCGGGTTGGTAGGTGAAATCGAATCCCTCGCCGTTCTCTTTTGTCACCTTGATAGTTGCGCTGCCGGCTTGCTGGCTGGAAATCCACACACGGCTCCAACCGTCTTTGTCCGTGTACGATTCGTTGGGCCGGATCTGGCCAAGCGTCGTAAACCACTCGACTTTGCGCAACGCCCCAGGATTTCCATAGCGATCGTACATCCGGACCCTCAGTTCTTGTTCTCCGCGTAACCCCGCCAGTATTGGAGGGACGGAGCCGGAAATTGGCCACTGGCTTCGTGGATTGACCACCAACGTGTCTTCATCACAATCGATCACCACCGACGGCCCGTAGATCGGTTCATGCAATGGAATATTGAACGAAACATGAGCCGTCCCCATTCGCCCACCCGATTGCAATTGCGCGCGTGCCCGCCCCTGGTCATCGGTGCGGGTTTGAGGGGTGAGGATGGCGCCCAGATCAGTAGCCCAGTAGACGTCGACGCCTTTGAGGGGCTCGCCATAGAAATCGAGCAGGGTGCACTCGAACTCCGCCACCTCTTCAGGCACGTTGGCGATCAATCGTGAGTTATCCACCAGACACCGGGTAGTGACGCTCTGGCCGACCTCAGCGGAATCCGGCACGCCGGTAGCGGAGTTGAACTGGGTCAGGCTTTCCAGTGCATTGCGCGCAGCGGCAGCAAAGGCCGCGTCGCTATCAAGCGGATCGAGCGAGCCCATGGAAAACGCAGCGGTAGCGTCCATGCCCTTCTTGGCCAACTCCAATGTGCGCAGCAGCACATCCAACTGCGCCAGATTGCTCAACATCGGCTTGACGGGCGCGTCGTCCTCGCCCAGTTGCGCCTGGATGTGCTGCACGCATTCCAACACATGCTTGATCCCGCAGCCCAGGTACGTTGCCAGCTTGTCAGCGGCCGCATCGCGGACCAGACGCATCCCGTCCTCGCTCATGTCGTCGGTCAGCTCGTTGACCTGACGCAGGTAGTCCAGCATTTTCTCTTCGGGTTCGCGAACACGACTGACGATGCGGCTGTAGAGCGCCAGGTAATACACCGTCTGAAGCGTGATTTCGTAGCGGCCCTCCAGACTGAACCATTGATATTGCTCGCCCGTCAGTAGGGTATCGAGCATCTGCGGGCTCAGGCCCAGCCGGACAGCGATTTCGCCGCGTCGCTCGAGCTCCGCCAGCATCTTCAAGAAAGGTTCAGGTTCCTGCTGACGCCGTGCCAAGGGTGATTGGAGCTCGGACAGCTCCATCGCCTTCTGCAAGAAGTCATAGGCATGCCCTTGCGACCAACGCATGATCTGGGCGGCCAACAATGAGTCGAGCTTCAGGAAGACTGAAACGCCCTCCTCCACGACCGTCCGCTGCTCGTCCCGGCAACGCAGCAGAAGGGTCATGATGAGGTCCTGCAGCGGCTCTCGCGACTCTGGCTCCGTGATGGCCTCCTCTACTATTTTCCGGACCGTCTCATGAGTACGTGCGAGGTATTGCGCTTCGGTCTCGTCATGCCTACCGACCACCAAGCCTTCGCCATCGACCAGATTCTCATTTTGAAGCAGTGGCAACCATTCAATGCGCGGGGGTGCGCCTTCTTCCAGCAAAGAGGCTTCAAGCACCCGAACCGCCAACACCTGGCTGCGCAATTGCCGCAAAAACTGCTCCTGGCCTTCGGTCCAGACGGCAGGCACATGCACCGGATTGACATAGCGCACCAGCCACAGCACCGACAGATCGTAGTCCTGGGCCCAAAGGGCGCAATCCACCAATCCCTGGATGGCGCTCAACGCATCCGCGCCATCCTCCATGCCATGGATCGTTACAACCGGCTCACCCGCCAGCAGGGCAACCAGGCCTTCGCCATCGCTCATGGTCTGCAGCAAGGCGGTCGCCTCGATAGGCGTCATGCCGACGAGCCGGGCCAGATGCGTCAAGCGCCAGAAACTGGAGAGGATCCTCAGGCTGCGCTGCAATTGCGTTCTCAACCCATACGCCCCGGCAATCACCAAGGCCAGGAACCGATAGGTCTCGAAATTGATGTCCAGGGCATTGCATATCTGGTGAACGGTTCGCCCATCGGCCTCGCTTCGCGGCGCAATCGAGAACTCACCATCATCGATCAGCAACGGCTCGTCGTACATCGCATGCCGGTTGTAGACCCGGTCGAATTGTGACAACTGCCCATCTTGGCCATGTACCGACAACACATCGATGAAAGCCGCGAACTCCTCGGCCTGGCAGCCATAACGGGTACTCAATGCCTTGAACAGCCCCAGGCAACGCAGCGTATTGGAACGGATCCAGAATTCGCCATTGCCCGTACCCCGGTATTCGGCACGCATCGAGGCGACGAGCAAGCGGTCGACTTGATGGCTAGGCAAGCCCAGCATGCGATCCAGCCGGCACTTGCGGTTGATCCGGTCCATGCGATGGCCCATCACTCGTTCCTGATTATCCGTCTCGCCAACGTGATGCAACATGAACGTGCCTTGGGGGATGCCATCTGGGCGCAATTCAATCTCAGGCAACTCCCCGCCATGGATATAAACGGCGCCCGCATCAACACCCGTCTGCGGTGTTCCTGGCTCGCCCAAGGCCGGTGCGTTGGCAGAAAGTTCAGGTGTGAAAGCGCCACGCCCCAGCAAAGCGTCGACCCCTCGCTGATCGAGCCGTGTTGACTCGCTGAAAATTCTCAGTTGGCGCAAGCTGAGCAACCCCACCGCCAGGTGGCCAAAATTGTCCCGGTAAAAGTCATAATCCTGCGGTGCCGGATCGATCAACCGGGTTCGCGGGTCTACTCTCATGAACGTGCGGGTCGGATCGGGACGGAGCCTGAAATACGGGGACTCCAGCAACAACGACAAATGCAATGGCCCGATTCCGATGCCCAACTGTTGGGCGACATCGGCCCGTTGCCCCTTGGCCCCCGGATTCTTGAAATAGGGGTAATCCAAATCGACATGGCGGATGACATCGCCCAGCGATCCGTCCTCGATCGCAGTGCGCACCACGTGGGTGATGCTTTCCCAGTCGTGATCGTAAGGCAGGCTGTTGTGATAACGACAAGTGCGCAAGAAGGCCTTGACGTCGATGATGTTTTCCTTGGCCTTGATCTGGGCTTCAAGTACCGAATTGGCAATTTCCAGACGCGACAGGCGTCGGTCGACCGCCATCTCGTTGAGCAACAGCTCGTCCACGTCAGGTCGACGCATTTCCAGAGGCAAAGGTATGACCTCGGGGCCGTTGCCCTCGATGTAATCGCGCACCCATTCGCGCAAAGCCACCAGGTAAGCCGTAGTCGAGGCGCGGTTTTCGATGGCGCCTGCCGGAGCACTGCCCTTGATATCCGGATTGAACAGGTTCATGTAAGTGGGCAAGCCCACCAGCGCCTTCTCGTTGCGCCGGTTGGCCGCCCCCGGAGCGGCTTGCTCACGAAAAAACCGGGCCACGTAAACCGCCAGGGCATTGCCGCGGGCCAACAGCGCCTGAGCTTCATCGCGGCTCAAGCCAAGCGCCCGTAATTGGGCGTGTTTCAACTTGATTAAATCGAAGACACTGGTGTTTTTTGCGAGGTATTGGTTCAAGCCTGAGAGCACAGCCAGGCGTTCCTGGCCCAGTACAGCCCTGGTCAACTGATGAACCGGGAGGTTGTCAGATGCATTCATTTGCTTGAGCTCCTGCTACACCGTTGCCCTGCGAACGGCTGGCACTACTGTCGTTTGATGGATTTAGCGCTGAAAATGAGGCGACATCTACTGTCAGGACTGACAGTTTGCGGGGCCGCCTGTCTGGCTTTTGTCACCCGTTCGGAAAGTAGCCATCGTCAAAAAAGGATCGGATCAGCCTATATCCCGCACAGTGAACTTGAACTGACGCCAATAGGAGCGCGTGCCATCATCCTTGTAGGCAAGTGCAGCCATAATAAAGAGACCCAACGGTAGCGGCCTCGTAACAATGACCCACTGCCCTAGCTCATCAACAACGGTAGTGCCCCACACAATGCTCTCATCCCCACTGGTGGCCAGCTTGATCATGACGCCTGGCATCGCCGTCCCCCTGATCACCGCTTCAGGCGGGACAGACTCATCTTCAGAGGCCGGGCTGGTCACGACGGGCAAGTCAATGACATCGGTCACAGTGAAATTGACGGTCGCCGGCTTCGTCGAGTCTTGCCCATCGAGCTTTTGCACGCAGGAAATTGCGTGCGACCGTACGTCCAATTGCACGTCGCTGCGCATCGACCAGTGCCCTTGGGCATCAACCTGGGTTTCGCCATATTTGCGGTAGAGGTCCTCCTCGGATCTGGAGAAAATGTGAAGCGACGCCCCCGGCGTGCCGGTGCCGGCAAACAGTGGCCGCCGCTCTACCGTCGTCTCCTTCTCCGGCGTATGGATGACCGCCTGGGCAAATCCTTCTTGCACTTGGATCACCTTGATATCGCGATTGGGCGTGAGCCAAAGCGATGACGCCCCATCACGGTATTGCTGGATTGAATACTTGAAGTCATCCTTGATCGGCAACTCGACTATTGACTGCACCGCCCATCTTCCGTCACGCCCGACCCAGCAGTTCGGGATCAACGGCGGGTCGTATTTTCCTTCCTCGCAGATATAGATCCTAGCCCCCGGTACACCGCTGCCCGAGAACATCGGATAACGCCCGACCTCCTGCCCCAACCGCGGATAATCGACGGTTGGGGGCCTGAACCCCGCAGGCATTTTTTCCACGATGAAACGCCCACTCTCGACCCATTGTGAATGAACGCTATTCATGGTTTGACGCACCGCCACTCGTGTCGGGCCTTCCGGCAGATCCTTGTTGCCCATGACCTGCCACCGTCCGAACTGATCGGCCACGGTGGACGGCGCCAGCAGTTCATCGGTGTTGAACCAGGACGCCACCCTGATGGTCGCGTTCGGCGTGGCGATGCCGGCATACCAAGGCCTGAGCCCGACCCGGTCATTTGGTAGCGGTTCGGTGAAGTGGGGCAGGTCTTTCAATAGCAAAGTGGGCTTTAACCAGGGTGAATACGTTGAATCCAGCCCTGCGCCTGCGGAAGCGAAGGCGCCGATCGTATCGTCATCATTCACCAGTTCGTTTTTAACACTGGCCGTCCAGGTGCAGGCTGGCGTGACTGTGGTTCTCCCTAGCACCTGCTGATCACTACGCCTGTCAATGCGGATCTGGTCTTCGGGGAAGCCAAAGCCGCTGATGTGCAACACATCGCCCAGCGCCTCGCCTGGCAATGGGGTATCGACAATGGGCGGCGCCGGGACCACTGTAATGGGGTGGAGCTGCTTCGCACTGAGTACCCCAAAATGTCGGAGGGCAACCTCAAGCTTGGGGTTGCCCGCAGGCAGCTCGAGTGTCGTTCGCCATTCGCCCCCTTCAACGGGTATCCCATCGACAATCGGATCGTTTACGTCGTTAAGATAAAATTCAACGGTACCGCCCGTCGTGCCAGTCCCTGAGAATGTCGACGTGCGCGTCGTCTTGACTAACGGTTCCTGTATGACCGGAGCCCTTATCTCCACGGTCAACGTCACCCGTGCAGTTTCCTCGGAAATATTCGTGCTGTCCTGCGCCAGCGCTTGTTTGGCGTAAACGACGAGTATCCCTTGCGACTGTTGACTTAATTGCACCGAAAACTTCCTGCTCTGCGCGTCTACTGGTCCCTCGCCCAACACGGTGTTGTCCCCCTTATGGATGACAACCCATCCGCTGGGCCAACCAGTGCCTTCGATGCGCGGATCCATGTCGACTGAGCCGGAGGTGGTGATTGTGGGTTTCGGCGTCCTGACCAGGAAGCTGCGAACGGTTTCTGCAGGCTGATCGTTAAACGAAGCTGTCGCCGTGACGGTGTATAAGCCAGGCGCCCAGTCTTCATTGACCTGATGGCGGAAGGTGCCGTCTGGCGCCGTCAGGGGGATAGAAGCGGGCCCGTCGGTAAACTTCAGCTCGACAGTGGATCCCCGCCAAGCTGTGCCCTCAAACAGTGGGCGTTGAGTGGTGTATTCAGGAGCCGCCTTAGGCTCGCTCAATCCGGGGATTGGGGAAGGTATCGTTATCTCATGATCATCCGTGTGCGCTGAGTTTGTTGAATTGACTACTTGCTGAGCACTCAACTTTGTATAGCGGCCAGGAGCAAGATCTTTAGTTGCCGTAGTTTGCCATTGCAAATTATTCCCGACGTCGGCATCCGACACACCGTCAATGGGAGACTTATCACTGTATATCCGGACGTAGGTGTTATAGCCGTCCCACCGAAGCCCCCGCCCCAAGAAAGTTGGCTTTTGCCCCGCCAGTCTGATTTCTAACGCAGTCGGGCGGGGGACAGGAACTTCAACCGACAAATTAGAGGAATAGCCTGAGTAAATCCACCCACCTCCATCCGGAACGCGTTGCCGTGCCGAAAACGCGTAGGAACCCGGAACTAGATTTGCTGGGATATCTTTTTCCCAAGTACCATCCTGTTCAACAACCGTATCAAGATACGGCGTAGCGTTATTTCTAAAATGGATATCCAATCGAGCATCGGCCAGCCCGGTACCATACAACCGAATGACTCCGTTATTGGTATCAAAATTAATTGTAGGTACATTGGGTGGAATGATGAATTGACGGAGTGCGCTGTTACCAGATTTCTTACCTCCCTTTTCCTGCTCTACCACCAGGCTTACCCGGCCAAAAGGCAACTGCTTGCCCACTGTGGCAGACCAAGAGCCGTTGCCGTCCACCGATCCTGAGCCTTTCGGGTCCCTTGCACTGTCATCAGAGCGGTAAATTTTGATCGTAGCGCCGCTCAACCCATTATTGCCGGAGAGCGTAAAGGGAATCGACTGTGTACTGTTTACTTCCGGAGCCGTTATAGCGGGAATACCGAGCACCTCGTATTCCAGATTAGAAGTATAGCTGTCAGCAAAACCATTCAGCCGTAACCAAACCGTTAACCGATGCTTACCGCTGGCCAATGGCGGATCGAGTTCTAACTTCCATTGGGCATCATCACGCACGTCATAAT
The DNA here is from genome assembly GCF_056521845.1 of Pseudomonas sp. PF05. NCBI lineage: Bacteria > Pseudomonadati > Pseudomonadota > Gammaproteobacteria > Pseudomonadales > Pseudomonadaceae > Pseudomonas > Pseudomonas sp. PF05. The sequence goes on from NZ_JBWLPW010000004.1 coordinate 314,884, forward strand.
ATTTCGTAACCTCTTCATTGGGGCTGCCGCTTTTGACCATCTTGACCCTGGTCCCTGGGGCTGCGCGGCCAGAAAACTCGGCGTCACTCAGCACCACCGAACCAGCAGAGGGGGTTGTCACTTCGGCCACGTGTATATATCCGGTACTTACGGACTTGCCGGACCACTTTTCGCCAATTTTCTGCCGGCCATACAAGTCAATACCCCTAATGTCTGAAGGCAAATTAATCTCGGTAGACCAAGTATTCGACTCCACCGTAGCCGGGGCGCCTATAGGATTGTTATTATTAGTCTGGTGAAGCTGGATGATACCTACCCTATCGACGCCACCTTTCCCAGATACAGTAAATCGTCTTCCCGGAACATTTTGCATGGAATTAATAACGGGCGCCTGAGGAACGAAAGGAAAGTCTTTATATCCATACATATGGACATCTTCCACGCCCCTCCTGTCATAGATAAAATAAAAGCCCACAGTGACACTATGATCAGGCTTGTAGCTATTAACAGTGATTACTTTAGCCAGACCGCGCCATTGTTCGTCCTGAACAGCATCATCACCCGTCAGCGCTGTCCATTCAGGGTCGACCAACGTGATAACTTTTGCGAAAGCATTTCCTGAAGTACGGCCATTATCTGCGGCCCTATATCGAGAGGATCGGAGAGTAAAGGTGGAACCATCTGCTGACCAAGTATGGTCCAATTCGTAATCTGCCCAGTAACCATCTTTTGTCGCTCTTATTATCGTGCGCCCGTTCATTCTCGCCCGTTCATCACCTCCATCAATGTCATCCTCTTCGCCATTTCCTTGCATTACATCGGCTGACGGGTGTTTATCAGATTCGTTATCAACGCTCATAACTATCTCCTGTAGCGCAAGACTCGCTCCGAGTAACTGCACCCTATAAAAAAGAGTTCGAGCCCAGTAAATCCCCCCCCAAGTACCAGGATAACTGTCAACCCTGACAGTCCCGACCAACGGTAGGACCCAATGTAGGAAACGTGGATGACTACATCGCTTTGCGCAACTGATTACTGATCCGCTAGAGCCCGCCAGCTTGTGCGTCTTGGCCTTGCCCCGTGACGTGACTCCCTGCTGACAACTCAGCTCGATAACTCAGCATTCCCACAAGAAAAGAATGTTCCACCCCACAGCCAACAACTCAACCTCCAGCCCTGCCCTGCCCTGCCCAATAACTATCTTTTTCAGCCCTAATAACCAGCTTTATTGTCAAAGCGGGCCAGCCTCACTTATTGCAAAGTGGCCCAGGAGACCAAGCCGGCGACGTAGTTACAACCCTACATATTCGAATCAAAAAAGCGTAACTCTTTCGCTTAGTCATTAGAAGTTACATTTCCGAAGATGGAAAAATCCCGTAGAAAACTCCACCGCCACCCCTTCCATAACGACGCCAGGTGCACCGACCCGATCATATATATATTTAAAATGCACGCTTGCGGATATGGCATTTACCGTCGCCATATACGCCCTCGACAAATCTTTCCATTCACCATCTTGCTCAAAGGAAAATCAGTGCTCAATATCAATATAGGGAGTATCTCTTTTCACACGCACACTGCCCCTGAGGCGCGGATCGGGGGCAAAGGCTACGTCATAGTCATAATGAAATGAGATATCTGCAAAGCTGGAGTTGCCTGCGACTGACGTTTGAGAAGTCAGTGAGTGCCATTGCCCATCTTGCCTGGCAGTGGTAGTTAATGTGCTCCATCCCGAATCACCCTCCGCCTCTATCCTAAAGTACACATCACCACTATTGCGGTTATTGGGATCCACTTGGTAGCGAAGCGTTTCAGCGGTAAATGTTCTACCGTCCGCCGACCACCAGTATCTCACTTCAAGCTTTGCCCATAGCCTATTGTTATCGCCCCCCCACGCGGTTACTTCGACGGTGCTGGAGGCAGGTTCCTGTCTAGACTTATCCTTCATGTCATTTTCAGTTTTCATTTCAAATCCTGCTTGAATGTAAATCCACGATTTTCGTCGCCAACCGCTCTTTCCGACCGTTTGAGTAGTGAATACCTGTCCGGCCTAGGGGACACCTGTCGAACCTGACAGTCACGATCAACGGCAACCAAATTTGTAAGGATCCTCCAACTGACTACAACGCCCTGCGCAACGGATTACAGATCCCCCAGAACCCATCGGGTTTAGCCGCCCGGAGGCAAAAGTGATGTGCACAAGCATTCCCCGAAGGCTTACCGGCGCCTCCCTACGAAACCTTCTGCTCGGTGAGCACGCTGATTCTGGATTTATCAGAAGACCTGGAAGGCGCCCCGCGCAACCTGGCCCTGGTGATTCACCAGATGGGCGAGATGGGGATGTTGTTGCTGGAAAGGTTCATGGATAACGAGGCGAAGATTCAGCGCTGAAGCGCCCCCTGTAGCCGCTGCATAAGCGTGTAGGCGCTGTCGAGTGCAACGAGGCTGCGATCTTTTGATCTTGATCTGCTGATCTTTCGCTTGAGACTCGATTGTCTGGAGAAAGATCGCAGCCTCGTTGCACTCGACAGCTCCACACTCAGCAGTGTCAAGCCGATTCCGGCAACGAATAAAAACTGAAATATTGCTGCAACGCGCTGATCAGTTGCCCGTACTCCGGTGGCGCCCATTGCAGGCGGAAACCGGCGTCGAAATGCTGCGGCGTCACGTCTTCGCGGCACCACAGGCAATTGGCTCTGAGCATAATGTTCTGCTGCGGTCCCTCATCGGAAGGGATTTTCAGGTGCAGGTCAAAGTCTGCGCCGACCATCAACGGTAAATGGCTGATCAGCATCAGGCCATCTGCAGAGACGTTGCCCAAAAAACCGATGGGCTTGCCGTTGACACCATTAAACACTCTCAGGAAACACGGCAACTGCTGCCGTTCGATTCTCCGCTTCTTGTACATGTCTGGTATCGCTTTTTGAACGACCCCGAACCGGGGCAACCTAATACTTCGGAACGAGCATACGTCGGCTCGCTCTCCCCGATCCCGGTGCCAGACGCTTCCAAGCGTCTCGGCCCTGCTGCTGCCGGTCACAGGTGCCGCGTGAAGTTAGAGATTTAGCTCTAGTGACGATTTGTACAAATATAGCTCATGGTCGTACAGCAGCCAGTCCGTGCGCAAACCTTTCATGAACGAAAACACGCCAGCCGCTCGTGGCCAGGGAGCGCCCCGGCCATGACTGGGTGAGCCTGTCAGGACGCCGTCGGACGGATCGCCGACGCGCTGCGGGTCGGGTAATGGCCCAGGCTCTGCAGCGTCTCGAGCCGGGCGCGGGCGCGGAAGGCGTATTCGCTGTTGGGGTATTGGGTGATGATGAACTGGTAGGTTTGCGCCGCATCGATAAACAGCTTCTGCCGTTCCAGGCACTGGCCGCGCAGCATCGAGACTTCCGGCTGCATATAGCGGCGAGCACGGCTGGCGCGGTCGACCTTGGACAGCTCGAGCATGACCTGTTCGCAATTGCCGCGGTCATAGGCCTTGTAGGCCAGGTTCATGTGGTGGTTCATCGACCAACGGGTGCAGCCCGTGACGCTCAGGGCCAGGGCAACGAAAAGCACGAATCGCATGGGAGGTTCTCCTGTCTTGAGCTCTGTATCGACCTGGGTGGAAAAATCTGTAGGAGCTGCCGAAGGCTCGGGCCGCGTTCGGACGATCTTTTGATCTTTCGCTTGAGATTCAATTGTCTGGGGAAAGATCGCAGCCTCGTTGCACTCGGCAGCTCCTACAGGATGAGTTCCCATTGCAAAGGGGTTCATCTTCTTTTTATTAAGGCGCAAAAATTTTCAGGAATGTTCATTTCGAAAAACAAACGAAAAAGTAGTGCATATGAACAATGACTACACCCAAAGAGCATAGTAGCCTTCGCTGGCGCTTGAACTTGAGGAGTCTTGCATGTCCGTCCGTCGCACCAAAATCGTCGCTACCCTTGGCCCGGCCAGTAATTCGCCGGAAGTTCTCGAACAGCTGATTCTGGCTGGCCTGGACGTTGCCCGTCTGAATTTCTCCCACGGCACCCCCGACGAGCACAAGGCTCGTGCCAAGCTGGTGCGCGACCTCGCCGCCAAGCACGGCCGCTTCGTTGCCCTTTTGGGTGACCTGCAAGGCCCGAAGATCCGTATCGCCAAATTTGCCAACAAGCGCATCGAGCTGAAGATTGGTGACAAGTTCACCTTCTCCACCAGCCATCCGCTGACCGAAGGCAACCAGCAGGTGGTCGGCATCGATTACCCGGACCTGGTCAAGGATTGCGGCGTGGGCGACGAGCTGCTGCTCGACGACGGTCGCGTGGTGATGCGCGTCGAGACCGCCACCGCTACTGAACTGAACTGCGTCGTGACCATCGGCGGCCCGCTGTCGGATCACAAAGGCATCAACCGTCGCGGTGGTGGCCTGACCGCTCCGGCCCTGACTGAAAAAGACAAGGCCGACATCAAGCTGGCGGCGGAAATGGAGGTCGACTACCTGGCCGTGTCCTTCCCGCGTGACGCAGCGGATATGGAATACGCCCGTCAACTGCGCGACGAAGCCGGCGGCACTGCCTGGCTGGTGGCCAAGATCGAACGCGCCGAAGCCGTGGCCGACGACGAAACCCTCGATGGCCTGATCAAGGCGTCCGACGCCGTGATGGTGGCCCGTGGCGACCTGGGTGTGGAAATCGGCGATGCCGAGTTGGTGGGCATCCAGAAGAAGATCATTCTGCACGCACGCCGCCACAACAAAGCGGTGATCGTCGCGACCCAGATGATGGAGTCGATGATCCAGAACCCGATGCCGACCCGCGCCGAAGTGTCCGACGTAGCCAACGCCGTGCTCGACTACACCGACGCCGTGATGCTCTCGGCCGAAAGCGCCGCCGGCCTCTACCCGCTCGAAGCGGTGCAGGCCATGGCTCGCATCTGCATCGGCGCTGAAAAGCATCCGACCAGCAAGACTTCCAGCCATCGCATCGGCAAGACCTTCGAGCGCTGCGACGAAAGCATCGCCCTGGCGACGATGTACACCGCCAACCACTTCCCGGGCGTGAAGGCGATCATCGCCCTGACCGAAAGTGGCTACACGCCGCTGATCATGTCGCGCATCCGCTCCTCGGTGCCGATCTACGCGTTCTCCCCGCACCGCGAAACCCAGGCGCGCGCCGCCATGTTCCGTGGCGTCTACACCGTGCCGTTCGACCCGGCCGCCCTGCAACCGGGCGAAGTCAGCCAGGCGGCGGTGGATGAGCTGGTCAAGCGCGGCGTGGTGCAGACCGGTGACTGGGTCATCCTGACCAAGGGCGACAGCTACCACACCATCGGCGGCACCAACGGGATGAAAATCCTGCACGTTGGCGACCCGATGGTCTGAGTGACCGAGCGCTGAAAAACAAAAGCCCTGCCATGTGAATGGCGGGGCTTTTTGGTTTTCTCCTGAAAAAATGTGGCACTTGGACTGGCCCCATCGCGAGCAAGCTTTGCTCCCACAGTAGGTCTGTGGTGTTCACGAATAATGTGTTCAACACAAAACCCCTGTGGGAGC
>NZ_JBWLPW010000040.1:0-5247 GCF_056521845.1 Pseudomonas sp. PF05
GTTCCGTATCGAACTGGGCGAGATCGAAGCCAAGCTCGCCCAGCACGAGGGAGTGAACGAGGCCGCGGTGCTGGTCCGTGAGGACGTACCGGGGGAAAAACGCCTGGTGGCCTATTTCACCCAATACGCGCCGCACGCAATGGCGGACCTCGACGCGTTGCGTACCTGGCTACTGGCGCAACTGCCGGCCTTCATGGTGCCGGTGGCCTATGTACGCCTCGACGCCATGCCGCTGACACCCAACGGCAAGCTCAACCGCAAGGTGCTGCCGGCACCGGCCCTGGAGGCGTTCATCACCCGGGGCTACGAAGCCCCCATCGGCGAAACCGAAATCACACTGGCCCAGCTATGGGCCGAAGTCCTCAACGTAGAGCGCGTTGGCCGTCACGACCACTTCTTCGAATTGGGCGGGCATTCCTTGCTTGCTGTCAGCCTGATGGAGCGGATGCGCCAAGAAGGTATGGAAGCGGATGTGCGGACGTTGTTCGAGCAGCCCACGCTCTCGGAATACGCGGCAACGACAGAAAAAATGGAGATTGTCCTGTGAGTGTGATCGAACTGTTGGCGACACTAAAAGAAAAAGGCGTACAGCTTTCAGTCAAGGGCGATCAGCTCGTGGTACGGGGCCGCAAACAGTCCCTGGGCGAGCCGGCGGTGCTGGCCTTGTTGCGCGAGCACAAAGCCGCGCTGATCGAGTTGATCCAGGCTGGGCAATACGATGACAGCAAGGCTGGGGACATCGACATCCCAGCCAATGCCATCGCCCCCGATTGCAGGCATATCACGCCGCAGATGCTGCCACTGGTGACCCTCGACCAGCCAGCCATCGACCGCATTGTGGCCACCGTGCCGGGTGGCGCGGCCAATGTGCAGGACATCTACCCGCTGGCGCCGTTGCAGGAGGGCATTCTTTATCACCACCTGATGGCCACCCAGGGCGATCCCTACCTGTTGCAGGCGCACTTCAGCATCACCCGGCAGGAGCGCCTGACGGATTTTGTCGACGCCTTGCAAAGCGTGATCGACCGCCACGACATCCTGCGCACTGCTATTGTCCGCGAGGGGTTGCAAGAGGCGGTGCAGGTGGTCTGGCGCGAGGCCCGGCTGGGAGTCAAGGACATCAGTGCCGACCTCGCCGAGGGCGACGTCATGGCGCAACTGCAGGCGCGCTTCGATCCTCGGCACTATCGCCTGGACGTCAACCAGGCGCCGCTGTTGCTGCTGGTAGTCGCCGAGGACCCGGCCAACCAGCGCTGGGTCGCCATGCTGCTGTTCCATCACATGGCCCTCGATCACGCGGCCCTGATGGTGGTGCAGAGTGAAATGCAAGCCTGGCTGATGGGGCAGAGTGGGCAATTGCAACCCGCCATCCCTTACCGTAATTATGTGGCGCGGACTCGCCAGGCCGGCCAGCGTCAGGCTGACGAGGCGTTCTTTAGTGAGATGCTGGGGGATGTGGAAGAGCCAACCTTGCCCTTCGGCCAACAGGATGTATTGGGCGACGGCAGCCGCATCGAAGAAAGCCATCAAGCCTTGACGCCGAACCTCAGTGGCCGCCTGCGGGCGCAGGCGCGCCAGCTCGGTGTGAGCGCAGCGAGCCTTTTTCACCTGGCCTGGGCCCAGGTGCTGGGCGGCATATCGGGCCGCGAGGACGTGGTGTTCGGCACGGTGATGCTGGGGCGCATGCAGGCCGGCGAAAGCCTGAGCCGGGCACTGGGCATGTTCATCAATACCTTGCCTCTGCGCGTGAACGTTGGTGCCCAGGACGTGGGCAACGGGGTGAAAAGCACCCATGCCTGGTTGAGCCGCCTGCTCAGTCACGAATATGCGTCCCTGGCCCTGGCCCAGCGTTGCAGCGGCGTGGCCGCGCCGGCGCCGCTGTTCAGCACATTGTTGAACTATCGCCACAGCGCCAGCGCCGCTCAAGTGCTCCCGGCCGAGGTCAGCCTGGCTTGGGACGGTATCGAGGCGCTGGGCGCGCAAGAGCGCACCAACTACCCGCTGATCCTTTCGGTGGACGATTTTTCCGATGACTTCGCCTTGTCGGTGCAGGCCACTGCGCTGATTGGCGCGCAACGCATCGGCGACTACATGCAAGCCGCCGTTGAAAGCCTGGTCACCGCCTTGGAGTCCGCGCCCGGAGCAATGCTTAACGACCTATCGTTCCTGCCAGAATCGGAGCGCGAACGGGTGCTGCTGTCGTTCAACGACACCGACCGTGATTATCCGCGGGAGCAGCCAATCCATGCCTTGTTCAAGGCCCAGGCCGAGGCGCGTCCGGACGCGCCGGCAGCGGTGCAGGGTGGGCAGGTCCTGACTTACCGCGAACTGGACAGCAAAGCCGGGCGTCTGGCCAGGCATTTGCTCGACCTTGGCCTGCAAGCGGGTCAAACCGTGGCGATCCTGCTGCCGCGCTCGCTCGATCTACTGGTCAGCCAGTTGGCCGTGCTCAGGTGCGCGGCGGTGTACCTGCCGCTGGACATCAACGCGCCCGCCGAGCGCCAGCAGTTCATGATCGAGGACAGCCACGCCGTGCTGGCCTTGACCCACAGCCACGAAGCCTTGGCGCCGGGCGTGCGCCGGGTGGATCTGGACAGTGCCGACCTTTCCGAGCCGTTGGTCCATTACGGCCAGCAACCCGCATCGAGCGAAGCGCCGGCCTACATCATGTACACCTCAGGTTCCACGGGGACGCCCAAGGGCGTGCTGGTGCCGCATCGGGCCATCAGCCGGCTGGTGATCAATAACGGTTATGCCGACTTCAACGAGCGGGACCGGGTGGCCTTTGCCTCCAATCCGGCCTTCGACGCCAGTACCCTGGAAGTCTGGGCACCGTTGCTCAACGGCGGTTGTGTGGTTGTGGTCGACCAGGCCGTGTTGCTGTCTCAGGAGCGCTTGCACAGGCTGTTGCTCGAGCAAGCGGTGAACGTGTTGTGGATGACGGCGGGGCTGTTTCACCAGTACGCCGACCACCTGATGGACGTGTTCGCCCAGTTGCGCTACTTGATTGTCGGGGGCGACGTGCTGGACCCGGCGGTGATCGCCCGCGTCTTGAAAGATGGCGCGCCGGCCCATCTGCTCAACGGCTACGGCCCGACGGAAGCGACGACGTTCTCGACCACCTACGAAATCAAGGCCGTCGGCGAGGGCAGCGTCCCGATTGGCCGGCCCTTGGGCAACACCCGGGTCTACATCCTCGATGCGCAGCAGCGGCCCATGCCCCAAGGCGTGGCCGGCGAGCTGTACATCGGTGGCCTGGGGGTCGCCAACGGCTACCTGAACCGCCCGGACCTGACCGCCGAGAAATTCCTTCGCGACCCGTTCGGCCAAGACGTCCAGGCCCTGATGTACCGCACCGGCGACCTCGGGCGCTTCCGGGAGGACGGCAATATCGAGTACCTGGGCCGCAACGACGGCCAGGTGAAGATCCGTGGCTTTCGCATCGAACCGGGGGAGATCGAAGCCCGCCTGGCGCAACACGCTGCGGTGAAGGAGGCGACGGTGTTGGTGCGTGAAGACGTTCCCGGCGAAAAACGCCTGGTGGCTTATTTCACCTTGCATTCAACGGATGACAGCGCAGGCATCGAAGCCCTGCGCGCACACCTGCAAAGCTGCTTGCCGGACTATATGGTACCGGCTGCCTACGTGCGCCTGGATACCTTGCCGCTGACCCCCAACGGCAAGCTCGACCGCAAGGCCCTGCCGGTGCCGGACCAGGCGTCAATCATTACCCGGGGCTATGAGGCCCCGCTGGGTGATACCGAAATCACCTTGGCTCGACTGTGGCAGCAAGTCCTCAACGTCGAGCAGGTGGGACGTCACGATCATTTCTTCGAACTGGGCGGCCATTCCTTGCTAGCCGTGAACCTGATCGAGCAGATGCGCCAGGTCGGCTTGAGTGCCGATGTCCGCGTGCTGTTCGGCCAGCCGACCCTCGTGGCACTGGCCGCGGCGGTGGGAGGCGGCAATGAGATCGAGGTGCCGGCCAATGGCATCACCCCCGGTTGTGAGCGGATCACCCCGGCGATGCTGCCGCTGGCGACATTGACCCAGGCGGCGATCGACCGAATCGTCACCACGGTGCCGGGTGGTGTGCACAACGTGCAGGACATCTACCCGCTGGCGCCGTTGCAGGAAGGTATTCTCTATCACCATGTCTCGGCGCAGCAGGGCGATCCCTACGTGTTGCAGGCGCTGTTCGCTTTCCAGGACGAGGCGCGCCTCGAGGCATTCGCCCAGGCATTGCAAGGAGTCATCGACCGGCACGACATCCTGCGCACCTCGATCATGTGGGAGGGGCTGGAGCAGCCGATACAGGTGGTCTGGCGCAAGGCGCTGTTGAGCGTCGAGCGACTGCAGCTGGACGCGTCGGACGCCGATGCGGTGCCCCAATTGCATGCACGTTACGACTCCCGTCATCATCGCCTGGACATTCGCCAGGCCCCGCTGATGTGCCTGCGATATGTCCATGATCCGGTCAACCAGCGCTGGGTGGCGATGCTGCTGTTCCACCACATTGCCCTGGACCATACCGCCCTGGAGGTGGTGCAGCAGGAAATGCAGGCACACTTGCTGGGCCAGGCCGGTCAATTGGCCGCCGCGCTGCCGTACCGCAACTATGTGGCTCAGGCGCGCCTGGGCGTCAGCGAGCAAGAGCACGAGGCGTTTTTCCGCGAGATGCTCGGTGATGTCGACGAGCCGACCCTGCCGTTGGGGTTGCAACAGGTGCAGGGTGACGGTCGCGGCATCGAGGAGGCCAAGCTGGAAGTGGACGCCGCTTTGAGCCGCCGCTTGCGGGCGCAGGCGCGGCAGCTCGGGGTGAGTGCGGCCAGCCTGCACCATTTGGCTTGGGCACAGGTACTGGGACGTTTGTCCGCGCGGGAGGACGTGGTGTTCGGCACGGTCCTGATGGGGCGGATGCAGGGTGGCGAGGGCGCCGACCGGGTCCTTGGCATGTTCATCAACACCTTGCCGCTGCGGGTCAGCCTGGATGAGCAGGGCGCGCGCGCCGGGGTCAAGACCATCCATGGGCGGCTGACCGCATTGCTCGGTCATGAACATGCTTCGCTGGCCCTGGCGCAACGTTGCAGCCGCGTGGCCGCACCGGCCCCGTTGTTCAGTGCTCTGCTGAACTACCGGCACAGCGCGACCGGCTCTGCTTCAGCCGAGGCCATGAGCGCCTGGCAGGGCATGGAGATCCTGAGCAACGAGGAGCGGACCAATTACCCACTGACCCTGTCGGTGGAC
>NZ_JBWLPW010000041.1:0-4830 GCF_056521845.1 Pseudomonas sp. PF05
ACCCGGTCGAACCCGAGGTGTAGATCACATAGGCCAGGTGATTGGCGGCCAGGCCAGGCACTTGTGGGTTGGCGACGGATTCGTCCTGCCAGCCGCCGTCATCGAGTTGCAGCACCGGCACCGAGACGCCAGCCAACAACGGGTGCGTAGCGGCTTGGGCCAACAGTGCAACCGGCGTACTGTCACGCAGCATGTAGCCGATGCGTTCCGCCGGATAGGCCGGGTCCACCGGCACATAACCAGCGCCGGACTTCAGAATGCCCAGCAGGCCAACGATCATGTCCAGACCGCGCTCGACACAGATCGCCACCCGGTCATCCGGACGAATACCCAGTGCCAGCAGGCGATGAGCGACCTGGTTTGCCCGGGCGTTGAGTTCGCCGTAAGTCAGTGCCTGCTCCTCGAACACCACCGCCACCGCGTCGGGTTGCGTCGCGACCTGGGCCTCGAACTGGCGATGGATCAGCGCGTCATGGGCATAGGTCGCCTCTGTTGTATTCCAGGCTTCGAGCAATGCTCGGCGCTCGGCCGCTGGCAGCATCTTCAACCCGCTCAATGGGGCCAAGGGTGACTGTTCCAGCGCCTGCACCAGGTTTTCCACGACACATTGCACGTAGCCGCACACACGCTCGGCGCCAATCGGCGCCTGAGCCATGACCGTCAGGTTGAAGCCCTCGCCCAAGTCATCCACCGACAACGTCAGCGGATAGTTGGTGCGCTCTTCACCTTCCAAAGTCTGGATACCGTCCCAGGCGGCGATGGCCTCGCTGGAAGCCGTCTGCGCACCGAGGTGGCGATAGTTGAGCAGCGCGCTGAACAGCGGCGCCGGCGCGGCTACGCCACTGCAGCGTTGCGCCAGGACCAGCGAGGCATGCTCGTGCCCCAGCAACGCGGTCAAGCGCGCATGGGTCGCCTTGACGGCAGCGCGCACACCGTGTGCGCCCAGGCTCACCCGCAGCGGCAAGGTATTGATGAACATCCCCAGCGCACGGTCGGCCCCTTCACCACCCTGCATGCGCCCCAGCAACACGGTGCCGAAGACCACGTCGTCCTGGCCCGAGACGTTGCCCAGCACCTGCGCCCACGCCAGGTGATACAAGCTTGCCGCGCTGACGCCGAGCTGGCGCGCCTGGATCCGCAGACGCTCACCCAGCCGGGCATCGACCGGTTGGCGGACTTCCTCGATACCGTGCCCGTCACCTTGCACGTCCTGCAGGCCGAAGGGCAGCGTCGGCTCGGTCACATCCCCCAGCATCTCGTGGAAGAAGGCCTCGTGCTCCTCGCGGCTAACCCCCAGCCGCGCCTGTGCCACGTAGTTTCGATACGGCACCGATGCCGCCAATTGCTGCCCCCGCCCGGCCATGTGCGCACCTATTTCTGCGGTGAGCATGCCCAGGGAGGTCGCGTCGTCGACCATGTGGTGGAACAGCAGCATGCCGACCCAGCGATTGTTCGCCACGTCTTGGGCATAACCGATCCGCATCATCGGCGCCAGGCGAATGTCCAGGCGGTGGTGACGCGGATCCAGGTGTTCGCGCAGTTGCTCGGCGATATCCCCCGCTGCCGCGTCCAAGGCGATTTCATCGAGGCCCAGTTGCGCCTCGCGCCAGACCACCTGGACCGGTTCCTCCAAGCCTTCCCAGACTACCCCGGTGCGCAGGATGTCATGCCGGGACACCACGCTTTGCAGAGCCTCGGCGAAAAAGTTCAAGTGGGCCCGGCTGTCGAAAGCGAAAAGCACGTATTGCAGATAGGGGTCGCCTTTGGCGGCCGCAAGGTGGTGATACAAGATCCCCTCCTGCAGCGGCGCCAGGGCATAGATGTCCTGCACATTGCCCACGCCACCCGGCACCGTCGCCACGACGCAGTCGATCTCGTCCTGGCTCAACGTGGCCAGGGGCAAAAGGTCTGGCGTGATCCGCGCACAATCGTCCGGGATACGGTTGGCCGGCACCTGGACTTCCTGGCTGCCGCCCACCGCACTGGCCAGCGCCGCCAGCGTCGGCTGGCCGAACAGCACGCGTACGTCGGCGGCGAGGTCGATCTGGCGCATGCGCTCGATCAATTTCACTGCCAGCAACGAATGACCGCCCATTTCAAAGAAATGATCGTGGCGGCCGACCCGTTCCACGTGCAGCAGGTCCTGCCAGATAGCGGCAATAGCGATCTCGACCTCGCCCTGAGGGGCTTCGTATTCACGGGTCACTACCGACGACTGGTCCGGCACCGGCAAGGCCTTGCGGTCCAGCTTGCCGTTGGTGGTCAACGGGAACACCGTCAACATCACGAATGCGCTGGGTACCATGTATTCGGCCAGCGAACCGAGCAGTTCATCGCGCAGTTCGGCCGCGGACGGCGGTTCGCCCTCCTCGGCAATCACATAGGCCACCAGGCGCTGATCGCCCGGCGTATCCTGGCGCGCCACCACCACGGCTTCTCGCACACCGTTGCACGCGGCCAGCTTGGCTTCAATCTCGCCCAATTCGATACGGAAACCGCGGATTTTTACCTGGTCGTCGTTGCGCCCCAGGTATTCGATACTGCCGTCCGCCAACCAGCGACCCAGGTCACCGGTCTTGTACATCCGCGCGTCCGGCTCGGGGTTGAACGGGTTGGCGAGGAAACGCTCGGCGGTCAACTCGTCACGGTTCAAGTAACCGCGACTGACACCTGCGCCGCCCACGTACATCTCCCCCACCACCCCTACCGGTACAGGCTCGCGCTGAGTATCGAGTACGTACAGTTGCAGGTCGGGAATGCGCTTGCCAATCGGGCTGACACCGGCCAACTGCGCGTCGGCCGCTTCAAGCGGACGATAGGTCACATGCACCGTCGTTTCGGTGATGCCGTACATGTTCACCAGTTGCGTCCGGGCATTGGCCTGGCGGGCATACCACGGCTTGAGAATGCCGGTTTCCAGGGCTTCGCCACCGAAGATCACCTTGCGCAGGCTGTGGTTCAGGTCGCTTTCACCCTGGGCCGCAATCAGTTGGCGGAAAGCGCTCGGTGTCTGGTTGAGAATGGTGACGCCAGCGTCGCACAACAACGCGTAGCAGTACTGCGGTGAACGGCTGACCAGCTGTGGCACCACCAGCAAGCGACTGCCGTGGGTCAAGGCGCCCCAGATTTCCCAGACCGAGAAGTCGAAGGCAAAGGAATGGAACAGCGCCCACACGTCCTGCGGGCCAAACTCGAACCACGGTTGGGTCGCCGAAAACAGCCGCGCGACGTTGCGGTGTTCGACCATCACGCCCTTGGGCAGGCCGGTGGAGCCGGAGGTGTAGATCACGTAGGCCAGGTGGCTGGCATTCAGGCCCGCCACGTCGGGATTGTGCCGCGGCTGCTGGCTCATTTCGCCGGCGTCGGTCGGGTCGAGCACCAAGGTGGGCACCGCCAATACCGGCAGGCTGTCGCGCCATTGCGACTGGGTCACCATCGCCACGGGACTGCTGTCATCCAGCATGTAGGCGATGCGCTCGGGTGGATAAGCCGGGTCCAGCGGTACATAGCCCGCACCGGCCTTGAGGATGCCCAGCAGGCCAACGATCATGTCCAGACCACGCTCGACACAAATTGCCACTCGGTCGTCCGGACGAACACCCTCGGCCACCAGGCTGTGGGCAAGTCGGTTGGCGCGGGCATTGAGCTCGCCGTAGGTCAATGCCTGGTCTTCATGCACGACGGCCACGGCGTCGGGTTGAGACGCGGCCCAGCCCTCGACTTGCCGATGGATCAGGGTATCGTCGGCATACGTGGCGTCGGTGGCGTTCCAGGTTTCCAGCAATTGCCGACGCTCGGCCGATGGCAGGATCGCCAAGGCGTGCAACGGGGTTTGCGGTGCCTGCTCCAAGGCCACGACCAGGTTTTCCAAAGCCACCTGCATGTAATCGCAAATACGCTGCGCACCGATGGCCGTATCGACCATCGCGGTAAGGAAGAAGCCGTCACCCAGGTCATCGACATTGAGGGTCAACGGATAGTTGGTCCGCTCATTACCACGCAGCGCGTTGATCCCGCTCCACGCCGACAAGGCGTCCTGAGTCACCTGGACCGCACTGTGACGGTAATTGAGCAAGGCGCTGAACAGCGGCGTCGGCGCGACCACGCCACTGCAGCGTTGCGCCAGTGCCAGCGACGCATGTTCGTGGCCCAGCAACGCAGTCAGTCGCCCGTGAGTGGCCTTGACGCCGCTGCGCACATCCTGGGCGCCCACGTCCACCCGCAACGGCAGGGTGTTGATGAACATGCCCAAGGCACGGTCGGCGCCGTCGCCGCCCTGCATCCGACCTAACAGGACCGTACCGAACACCACCTCCTGCTTGCCGGATACCTTGCCCAACACCTGGGCCCAGGCCAGGTGCACCAGGCTGGCGGCACTCACTCCCAGGTGACGTGCCTGTGTCCGCAGGCGCCTGGACAACGTCAGGTCCACCGACTGGCGAACTTCATCAATGCCGTGCCCCTCACCCTGCACGTCCTGCAAACCAAAGGGCAGTGTCGGCTCGTCGATATCGCCGAGCATGTCGCGGAAAAATGCTTCGTGTTCCTCTTCGCTCGCCCCCAGGCGGGCCTGGGCCACGTAGTTGCGATAAGGCATCGCTTCGCCCAACTGGCCGTCCTCGCCCAGCAGGTGCAGTTGCATCTCGTGCTGCATCACGTCCAGGGCGGTGTGGTCCAGGGCCAGGTGATGGAACAACAAAATCGCGACCCAGCGATCCTGGGCCTCATCCCGTGCGTAAGCCAGGTGCAACAGCGGCGCCCGGCCCAAATCCAGGCGACTGTGCCGCGCATCGAAACGGCTGGCCAGTTGCGTGACAACGTCGCCAGCCG
>NZ_JBWLPW010000042.1:0-3324 GCF_056521845.1 Pseudomonas sp. PF05
TCGTTCTTTAAAAATTTGGGTATGTGATAGAAAGATAGACTGAACGTTACTTTCACTGGTAACGGATCAGGCTAAGGTAAAATTTGTGAGTTGCTCTTTGAGCAAGATCGAATTTTCGGCGAATGTCGTCTTCACAGTATAACCAGATTGCTTGGGGTTATATGGTCAAGTGAAGAAGCGCATACGGTGGATGCCTTGGCAGTCAGAGGCGATGAAAGACGTGGTAGCCTGCGAAAAGCTTCGGGGAGTCGGCAAACAGACTTTGATCCGGAGATGTCTGAATGGGGGAACCCAGCCATCATAAGATGGTTATCTTGTACTGAATACATAGGTGCAAGAGGCGAACCAGGGGAACTGAAACATCTAAGTACCCTGAGGAAAAGAAATCAACCGAGATTCCCTTAGTAGTGGCGAGCGAACGGGGACTAGCCCTTAAGCTTCTTTGATTTTAGCGGAACGCTCTGGAAAGTGCGGCCATAGTGGGTGATAGCCCTGTACGCGAAAGGATCTTAGAAGTGAAATCGAGTAGGACGGAGCACGAGAAACTTTGTCTGAATATGGGGGGACCATCCTCCAAGGCTAAATACTACTGACTGACCGATAGTGAACTAGTACCGTGAGGGAAAGGCGAAAAGAACCCCGGAGAGGGGAGTGAAATAGATCCTGAAACCGTATGCGTACAAGCAGTGGGAGCCCACTTTGTTGGGTGACTGCGTACCTTTTGTATAATGGGTCAGCGACTTATTTTCAGTGGCGAGCTTAACCGAATAGGGGAGGCGTAGCGAAAGCGAGTCTTAATAGGGCGTCTAGTCGCTGGGAATAGACCCGAAACCGGGCGATCTATCCATGGGCAGGTTGAAGGTTAGGTAACACTGACTGGAGGACCGAACCGACTACCGTTGAAAAGTTAGCGGATGACCTGTGGATCGGAGTGAAAGGCTAATCAAGCTCGGAGATAGCTGGTTCTCCTCGAAAGCTATTTAGGTAGCGCCTCATGTATCACTGTAGGGGGTAGAGCACTGTTTCGGCTAGGGGGTCATCCCGACTTACCAAACCGATGCAAACTCCGAATACCTACAAGTGCCGAGCATGGGAGACACACGGCGGGTGCTAACGTCCGTCGTGAAAAGGGAAACAACCCAGACCGTCAGCTAAGGTCCCAAAGTTATGGTTAAGTGGGAAACGATGTGGGAAGGCTTAGACAGCTAGGAGGTTGGCTTAGAAGCAGCCACCCTTTAAAGAAAGCGTAATAGCTCACTAGTCGAGTCGGCCTGCGCGGAAGATGTAACGGGGCTCAAACCATACACCGAAGCTACGGGTATCACGCAAGTGATGCGGTAGAGGAGCGTTCTGTAAGCCTGTGAAGGTGAGTTGAGAAGCTTGCTGGAGGTATCAGAAGTGCGAATGCTGACATGAGTAACGACAATGGGTGTGAAAAACACCCACGCCGAAAGACCAAGGTTTCCTGCGCAACGTTAATCGACGCAGGGTTAGTCGGTCCCTAAGGCGAGGCTGAAAAGCGTAGTCGATGGAAAACAGGTTAATATTCCTGTACTTCTGGTTATTGCGATGGAGGGACGGAGAAGGCTAGGCCAGCTTGGCGTTGGTTGTCCAAGTTTAAGGTGGTAGGCTGGAATCTTAGGTAAATCCGGGATTCTAAGGCCGAGAGCTGATGACGAGTTACCCTTTGGGTGACGAAGTGGTTGATGCCATGCTTCCAAGAAAAGCTTCTAAGCTTCAGGTAACCAGGAACCGTACCCCAAACCGACACAGGTGGTTGGGTAGAGAATACCAAGGCGCTTGAGAGAACTCGGGTGAAGGAACTAGGCAAAATGGCACCGTAACTTCGGGAGAAGGTGCGCCGGTGAGGGTGAAGCACTTGCTGCATAAGCCCACGCCGGTCGAAGATACCAGGCCGCTGCGACTGTTTATTAAAAACACAGCACTCTGCAAACACGAAAGTGGACGTATAGGGTGTGACGCCTGCCCGGTGCCGGAAGGTTAATTGATGGGGTTAGCTAACGCGAAGCTCTTGATCGAAGCCCCGGTAAACGGCGGCCGTAACTATAACGGTCCTAAGGTAGCGAAATTCCTTGTCGGGTAAGTTCCGACCTGCACGAATGGCGTAACGATGGCGGCGCTGTCTCCACCCGAGACTCAGTGAAATTGAAATCGCTGTGAAGATGCAGTGTATCCGCGGCTAGACGGAAAGACCCCGTGAACCTTTACTATAGCTTTGCACTGGACTTTGAATTTGCTTGTGTAGGATAGGTGGGAGGCTTTGAAGCGTGGACGCCAGTTCGCGTGGAGCCATCCTTGAAATACCACCCTGGCAACTTTGAGGTTCTAACTCAGGTCCGTTATCCGGATCGAGGACAGTGTATGGTGGGTAGTTTGACTGGGGCGGTCTCCTCCTAAAGAGTAACGGAGGAGTACGAAGGTGCGCTCAGACCGGTCGGAAATCGGTCGTAGAGTATAAAGGCAAAAGCGCGCTTGACTGCGAGACAGACACGTCGAGCAGGTACGAAAGTAGGTCTTAGTGATCCGGTGGTTCTGTATGGAAGGGCCATCGCTCAACGGATAAAAGGTACTCCGGGGATAACAGGCTGATACCGCCCAAGAGTTCATATCGACGGCGGTGTTTGGCACCTCGATGTCGGCTCATCACATCCTGGGGCTGAAGCCGGTCCCAAGGGTATGGCTGTTCGCCATTTAAAGTGGTACGCGAGCTGGGTTTAGAACGTCGTGAGACAGTTCGGTCCCTATCTGCCGTGGACGTTTGAGATTTGAGAGGGGCTGCTCCTAGTACGAGAGGACCGGAGTGGACGAACCTCTGGTGTTCCGGTTGTCACGCCAGTGGCATTGCCGGGTAGCTATGTTCGGAAAAGATAACCGCTGAAAGCATCTAAGCGGGAAACTTGCCTCAAGATGAGATCTCACTGGGACCTTGAGTCCCCTGAAGGGCCGTCGAAGACTACGACGTTGATAGGCAGGGTGTGTAAGCGCTGTGAGGCGTTGAGCTAACCTGTACTAATTGCCCGTGAGGCTTGACCATATAACACCCAAGCAATTTGTATGCTCCGAGCTGAAAAGCAAAGAGACCAGATTGCGGTGTGTGAAGACGAAACGAACCGAAAGTTCGAATCTCACAAAACACCGAAGCTATCACATACCCAATTTGCTGAAGCGAGGCCAGCTGGCCGCGACTCAGTACCCGAATTTCTTGACGACCATAGAGCATTGGAACCACCTGATCCCATCCCGAACTCAGCAGTGAAACGATGCATCGCCGATGGTAGTGTGGGGTTTCCCCATGTGAGAGTA
>NZ_JBWLPW010000043.1:0-3205 GCF_056521845.1 Pseudomonas sp. PF05
CGGAGAAATCGTCGCCTTCATCCGCCACGGCCACTTCGATCGGGTAGTTGGTCCGGGCTTCATTGCTCAGGAAGCGCACGCCGTCCCAGGTCAAGACCTGATCGTCGTTGGCCAGCGAGCCGCCGTCGGTCTGATGACGGTAATTGAGCAACGTGGTGAACAGCGGCAGGCCCGCGCCGACACCGCTGCAACGTTGGGCCAGGGCCAGGGAAGCCTGTTCGTGGGCGAGCAGTTCGCTGAGGTCGCGATAGGTTTCGTCCACCAACGCGCGGACGCCGAACCCGGCCAGTTGCACCCGTACCGGCAAGGTGTTGATGAACACGCCAAGGGCCCGGTCGGCGCCCAGTGAACCTTGCAGGCGCCCGGCGACCACGCTGCCGAACACCACGTCGTCGCGGCCGGTGCAGCGCCCGAGCACTTGGGCCCAGGCAATATGAAACAGCACGGCCGGTGTCACCCCGGCCAGGCGCGCTTGCGTGCGGATCCGCAGGTTCAGGTCGCGGTCCAGACGCACGCTGGTTTCTACCACCTGGGCGCCATCGCCCTGGACGTCCAGTACGCCGTACGGTGCGGTGGGTTCGTCGACACTGGCCAGGCGGCGAGTGAAATAGGTTTCATGGGCCTGGGGCGGCGTGGCTAGCACCTGGGCGACAAACTCGCGATAAGGCATGGGCGTCGGCAAATGGGCGCCCTGGCCCTGCATCAGTTGCTGGATTTCTTCGAGAACGATGCCCAGGGACACGTGGTCGCTGATCATGTGGTGGTCCAGCAGGGCCAGCCACCAGCGTTCGGAGTGCGGATCCTGGGCGATGCAGGCGCGCATCAGGGGGGCCAGTTGCAGATCCAGGCGCAGGTGGCGTGGATCGCTCAAGCGCTCCAGTTGAGTACGCGGATCCTCATCGGCGGCCAGGGTGATGGCTTGGACCGGCAGCACGGCCTGGCGCTGCACCACCTGCACCGGCTGCGGCTGTCCGACCCAATGCACGGCACTGCGCAGAATGTCATGGCGATCAATCACCGCCTGCAAGGCGCTGACAAAGGCGTCGAGGCGCGGGCGGTCGTCGAATTCGATCATCGAGCGCACCAGGTAGGCGTCGCCTTCATGCCCGAGCAAATGGTGGAACAGGATGCCCTGTTGCAACGGGGCCAGGGGATAGATGTCCTGCACGTTGGCGGCGCCACCAGGCACGGCGCTGACGATACGCTCCAGTTGCGCCGGGGTCAGTTCCACCAGTGGCAACATGTCCGGTGTCAGCTCGGTGCAATCGGCCGGAATGCGGTTGGCCGGCGCGAGGAACAAGGCCTCGTCGTTGCGACTCAGGGCCAGGGCCATTTCCCCCAGGCTGGGGGCGGTGAACACGGTGCGCACCGTGGCGCTCAGGCCATGCTGGCGCAGGCGATCGATCAGGCTCACGGCCAGCAACGAATGCCCGCCGAGTTCGAAGAACCGGTCATGTCGGCCGACCTTCTCGATGCCCAGCAAGTCTTGCCAGACCGTCGCGACGATCTGTTCGATCTCACCCCGAGGTGCCTCGTAGGCTCGGCTGGCGAACGCTTCCTGGCCCGGAGCGGGCAAGGCGCGGCGGTCGAGCTTACCGTTGGGCGTCAATGGCAGGGCCTCGAGTTGGACGAAGGCACTGGGCACCATGTAGTCGGGCAGGGCCGCCAGCAACGCGCGGCGCAATTGCTCCACCGGCACCGGTTCTCCACACAGGTAAGCGATCAAGCGCTTGCTGTCCGATTGGCCGGGTTTGCTTTCCTGGGCCACCACCACCGCTTCACGCACACCAGCGCAGCCGGCAAGGATGGCTTCGATCTCGCCCAGTTCCACGCGGAAACCGCGGATCTTCACCTGGTCGTCGTTGCGTCCCAGGTACTGCAGGGTGCCATCGGCCAACCAGCGGCCGAGATCGCCGGTCTTGTACAGGCGCGCGTCCGGGTCGGTGCTGAACGGGTCGGCGATGAAGCGCTCGGCCGTCAACGCCTGGCGATTGAGGTAACCGCGAGCGACACCGACGCCACCAATGTGAATCTCGCCGGCAACCCCGAGCGGGACGAGGTTGCCGCTGGCATCGAGCACATGCAACTGGGTATTGCGCACCGGTTTGCCGATGGAGCGGAAATCGTCGTGGTCGCTTTCCATCAGGCGGATCGAAGCGTTTACGGTGGCCTCGGTCGGGCCGTAGGCGTTGAACAGCGCCGGGCGATGGCCGGCACGGGCGAACCATTGGCTCACGGCCTGCTTGCCTACCGCTTCACCGCCGATCATGAACTGGCGCAACGAGGCCGGCAGCGGCACATGCTGGTCGCGGCTAACCTGTTGCCAGAACACGGTCGGCAGGTTCGCGACGGTGATCCCATGTTGTTCGCACAGCATGGCGAAGGCCGCGGTGCCGGCAATCCAGGCATCGCTGCGCAGTAACAGGGTGGCACCGGACAGCAAGGCACCAAAGATCTCCTCCACCGACATGTCGAACGTCATGGTGGCGAATTGCAGGACGCGATCACGAGGGTTGAGGCCATAGCGTTCTTGCAGGGCACCGATCTGGTTGCACACCGAACGATGCTCGAGCATCACCCCCTTCGGTTTGCCCGTAGAGCCGGAGGTGTACATGACGTAGGCCAGGTGCCGGGAGGTCAAGTCTTCGATCCGTGGGTTGTGGTCATCACCTTCGGTCGAGTCGTCCAGCGACAGCTGGGCAATCTCCTGCGGTGGCAGTTGCTCGGCCAAGAGGCCTTGGGTCAGTAGTACCCGAGGCGAACTGTCGCTGAGCATTTGTTGCAAGCGATCCTGCGGATAATTCGGGTCCAGCGGCACATAGGCGCCGCCGGCCTTGAGGATGGCCAGGATGCCAATGATCATCTCGGGGCTGCGTTCCACCAGCAGCGCCACGCGCTCATCCGGACGCAGGCCGGCGGCGATCAAGCGGTGGGCGATGCGGTTGGCCCGGGCATTGAGTTCGGCGTAGCTGAGCTGGGTGCCCTCCGCCTGGACCGCGATGGCCTGTGGCTGGGCCTGCACATGCTCTTCGAACCATTCGTGCACCAGCCGGCCTTCGGGGAAGGGGGCGTGGGTCTGGTTGAAAGCGCCGAGCAACTGCCGACGTTGCAGGTTGTCCAGTAACGGCAGGGTCGCCAGCGGCTGCGCCGCATCGTCGAGCATGGCATCGAGCAGGTGCAGCAAATGTTGGCCCCAACGGGCGAT
>NZ_JBWLPW010000044.1:0-2890 GCF_056521845.1 Pseudomonas sp. PF05
ATTCGCTGCTTTGTATCAGTCTCAGGTCGTGATCCGCCTCGTTATCCAGGACCACGGTGTCCAGATCCACACGGGCCGTCCCCTCTGGTGCCGTCATCGTGCTCAGTGTCAGAAGCGTCCGGACACCGCTGTCGCGCACCATGAAGGCCTGCCGTTCCGGCGGTGCGCTGACGTCCAGCGGCACGTAGACTGCGGCGCACTTGAGAACCGCCAGTTGGCTGACCAGCAGCTCGTTGGAGCGTTCCAGCACAATCGCTACACGATCACCCGGTTGCACACCCAGTCCGATCAAATGGCGGGCCAGGCAATTGGCCCGGCGGTTCAACTCGGCGTACGTCAGGCCATGCCCGTTGTGCACAACCGCCGTTGCCTCCGGACATTCCTTGGCCTGGGCTTCGAACAGGCCATGGACGGTCCTGTCCCGGGGATAGCTGCGGGTGGTGGCGTTGAAATCCACCAGCAATTGCCGACGCTCGGCCGACGGCAGGATCGACAGGCTGTTCAACGGCGTCTGCGGTGCCTGTTCCAGCGCATCCACCAGGCGCTCCAGGGCAATGCCCATGTAAACACATATCCGCTGCGCACCAATCTGCGGCACCGCCAGCGCGGATAGGCGGAAATCTTCGCCCAGGTCGTCCACCGACAACGTCAGCGGGTAGTTGGTGCGTTCTTCGTTGCTCAGCAGTTGGATGCCGTCCCAGGCCGCCAAGGCTTCGCTCGAGGCAACACCGGCGGCGCTGTGCCGGTAATTGAGCAAGGCGCTGAACAACGGCAGCGGCGCGGCCACGGCGCTGCAACGCTGGGCCAGGGCCAACGAAGCGTGTTCGTGGCCCAACAGACCGGTCAGGCGCGCGTGGGTGGCTTTCACCCCGTCACGCACGCCTTGGGTTCCAACCCCTACCCGCAACGGCAAGGTATTGATGAACATGCCCAGGGCCCGGTCGGCGCCATCACCGCCCTGCATCCGCCCCATCAGCACGGTGCCGAACACCACGTCCTGCTTGTCGGACACTTGCCCCAGCACCTGCGCCCAGGCCAAGTGATGCAGGCTCGCGGCGCTCACGCCCAACTGCCGGGCCTGGGCCCGCAAACGGCGGCTCAGGTCGGCAGGCAGGCTCAGTCCGGCCTCCTCGATATCGCTGCCATCGCCACGGACGTCCAGCAGACCGAACGGCAATGTCGGTTCGTCGACATCACTCAACATGTCACTGAAGAACCCTTCGTGCTCCGCGCGGCTCACGCCCAAGCGGGCCTGGGCCACGTAATTGCGGAACGGCACCGCTTCGCCCAACTGCTCGGCCTGGCCCAGCAGATGCGCTTGCATCTCGTGTTGCACCACTTCCAGCGCCGTGTGATCGAGGGCCATGTGATGAAACAGCAGCATCGCCACCCAGCGCTGATTCGCCGGATCGTGGGCATATGCGATGCGCATCAACGGTGCCTGTTGCATGTCCAGGCGGTAATGCAATGTGTCGAATCGCCCGCGCAACTGTTCGGCGATATCGCCTGCTTCGGCGCTCAGCACCAGCTCTTCCACCGCCAGTTGCGCCTTGCGCCAGACCACTTGCACCGGCTCATCCAGGCCTTCCCAGACCACCGAGGTGCGCAGGATGTCATGGCGATCGATGACGCCTTGCAGGGCTAGGGCAAACGCCTCCAGCCGCTCGCGGTCCGCGACGATGAACGTGGCCTGCAACACATAGGGATCGCCCGTGTGCGCGGCGATGTGGTGATAGAGAATGCCCTCCTGCAACGGCGCCAACGGGTAAATATCCTGCACGTTGCGCGCACCGCCCGGCACCGTTTCCACGATGCGATCGATGTCCAACTGGTCCAGCGCCACCAAGGGCAGCATCGACGGCGTGATCCGGGTACAGCCCAGCAAGATGCCGTTGTCCGGTACCACGACCTCGCCGCCACTGCCGACTGCGGCGGCCAGCGCGGCGAGGGTTGGCTGGCTGAACAGCACCCGCACGTCCGCCGACAAGCCGAGCTGGCGCATCCGGCCAATCAGGCTGACGGCCAGCAGCGAATGCCCGCCCAGTTCGAAGAAATGATCGTGGCGGCCGACGCGTTCGACCTTGAGCAAGTCTTGCCAGAGCTGCGCCAGGGTGGTTTCGACCTCGCCTTGCGGGGCTTCGTAGCCACGGGAGATGACGGCATCCAGATCCGGTGCCGGCAGGGCCTTGCGGTCGAGCTTGCCGTTTGGCGTCAGGGGCAAGGCATCCAGACGCATGTAGGCGGTGGGCACCATGTAATCCGGCAGTTGCGCTTGCAGGTGCGCGCGCAGGGCTTCGATTGCTACTGCTGTGTCCAGTGAGTGTTGGGTGAAATAGGCCACCAGGCGCTTGTCGCCCGGTATGTCTTCGCGGGCCAGGACTACGGTTTCCTTGATGTTTGGCGCCTGGGCGAGCTTGGCTTCGATCTCGCCCAGTTCGATGCGGAAACCACGGATCTTCACCTGGTCGTCGTTGCGGCCCAGGTATTCGATGTTGCCGTCTGGCAGGTAGCGGCCCAGGTCGCCGGTGCGATACATGCGGGCATTCGGAGTCGTGCTGAACGGGTCTTTCAGGAAGCGTTCAACCGTCAGGTCATCACGATTGAGATAACCGCGAGCGACCCCAGCACCGCCGATGTAGATTTCGCCCGGAACGCCCAGTGGCACCGGTTGTTTGTACTCATCCAACAGATAGAACTGGGTGTTCGCCACCGGTTTACCAATGTGCGCGGCAAAACCATCCTCACGGGCCATCGACACCCAACTCGAATACGTCGTGGTTTCCGAAGGGCCATAGAGGTTGCACAGGCGCTTGACCTGGGTTTGCTCGAACAATGCCTCCACCAAGCTGCGCTTCAAGGCTTCACCGGCGACGTTCACCGTGTCGACGCC
>NZ_JBWLPW010000045.1:0-2587 GCF_056521845.1 Pseudomonas sp. PF05
GCTACCGGCCCCCGACAGCCATGCATACACCACGCGTCTGTATGAAGCCCCGGTGGGCGACATGGAGATCAAGCTGGCAGCGTTGTGGGCGCAGTTGCTCAAGGTCGAACGAGTGGGGCGGCATGACCACTTCTTCGAGCTGGGTGGTCACTCGTTGCTCGCCGTGACACTGATCGAACGCATGCGCAAGGACGGCATGGAGGCCGATATCCGTGTGCTGTTCGGCCAGCCCACCCTCGCCCTGGTGGCTGCCGCCGTGGGCGAGGTACGGCCTATCGATGTGCCGATGACGACTATTCCCGCGCTCACGCGCAAACGCAGTATCTGAGTCGGCTGCTTCACCTGAGGGATCAATGCCCTGTCCCGGGCTTCCGGGCAGGGCGCTCGCCCTGGATCCCGCGCATCTGTATGTCCTGTCTGGCCGACGTCGGGGCTTGTCCCTGCTTCCCATGACAGACATCACCTACCGAATGCTCTAATTTTTTTTGGCCTGTAAGGCGGCGGTTCGCGAACCGCCGCCTTCGGTTGAACGTGACGATTATCCAGCGCTTTGGCCCGTGCGCCGAGGTCGGCCCAACCGCCGTCCAGGCGCCGCGCCGTACCTGAAAAACACGTTTTTATCGTCAACCACTCCGAACTAGAAAAGCAGGTTCTTCAATGCAATTCAGCGAATTGATGACAGCTCTGTCCCAGCACCCGATTCGTCTCCAACAGGACGACGACAACCTTGTGATTCTGGGCGACGATGAAGGACTGGACAATGCGCTGTGGGACAGCCTGATTGCCCATAAGCGCGAACTGCTCGAACTGGTGGAGAGAAACGGTGGCGACTGGCTGAGCCCGGCATTTCGTATCACGCCAGACATGTTGCCCCTGGCCCACCTCGGCCAGGAGGCGATCGACCGGATTGTCGACAGCGTTCCTGGCGGTGCGGGCAACGTGCAGGATATCTACCCCCTGGCGCCTTTGCAGGAGGGCATTCTCTACCATTACCTCGCCGCAGGGCAGGGTGACCCCTATGTGTTGCAGGCCTTGTTCGGCGCGGATCGACGGGCACGCCTGGATGATTTTACCCAGGCGCTGCAAGGCGTGATCGATCGCCACGACATATTGCGCACCTCGATGGTGTGGGAAGGCTTGGACGAACCGGTGCAAGTGGTCTGGCACCAGGCCCGGTTGACGCTGGAAGAGATCGCGCTGGACCCTGCCGATGGCGACATCCTGTGGCAACTGCAACAACGCTTCGACACCCGGCATCACCGCCTGGATGTCGGCCAGGCGCCGCTGATGCGCCTGGTCTGTGCGCAGGATCAAACCCATCAGCGCTGGGTGGCGATCCTGTTGTTCCATCACATGGCGATGGACCATGCGGCGCTGGAACTGGTGCAGCATGAGATGCAGGCATTCCTGCTCGGGCAGGCCGACCAGTTACCCGACCCCGTGCCGTATCGCAACTATGTGGCGCAGGTTCGCCTGGGTGTGGGCGGCGATTCCCATGAGGCGTTTTTCCGCGAGATGCTCGGCGATGTCGATGAGCCAACGTTGCCGCTGGGTTTTTCCGCAGTGCCCGAAGGCGAATCGGTGGTCGAGGAAGTCCACCTGCCGATCGATGGAGAATTGAGCCGTCGCTTACGGGCTCAGGCCCGTCAGCTGGGTGTCAGCGCGGCAGCTTTGTATCACTTGGCCTGGGCGCGGGTGGTCGGCGCTGTTTCCGGCCGGCAGGACGTGGTGTTCGGCACGGTGTTGATGGGCCGGATGCAGGGCGGCGACGGTGCCGACCGGGCACTGGGCATGTTCATCAATACACTGCCGTTGCGGGTGAAGTTGGCCGGGCAGGGTGTGCGCGAAGGGGTAAAAGCCACCCATGCGGGCCTGACCGCGTTGCTCGGCCATGAGCACGCTTCGTTGGCCTTGGCCCAGCGTTGCAGCGGCGTGCCCGCGCCCGCGCCGTTGTTCGGTTCGTTGCTCAACTATCGCCACAGCGGCACGGCGCAAGCGCCCACGGCACAGACGCTGGAGGCGTGGGAAGGACTGCATTCGCTGGGCGGTGCGGAGGGCACCAATTATCCGCTGACTTTGTCGGTGGATGATCTGGGCGAAGGCTTCAGTCTCAGCGTGCTGGCCCTGGCTGGGATTGGTGCTCAGCGCATTGCCGGCTCTATGCGCCAGGCTCTGGAAAGCCTGGTCGGCATGCTTGAACAGCAGCCGGAGCTACCCTTGCAGCAGGTGTCGATCCTGCCGGCTTCGGAGCGCGAGCAACTGCTGGTGACGTTCAACGCCACCGAGGCGGACTATCCGCAGCAGCAGACGATTCATGGGTTGTTCGAGGCGCAGGTGCAGCGTACGCCGGATGCGGTGGCGGTGGTTCGTGGTGAGCAACGCCTGAGTTACCGCGCGTTGAACGAGCGGGCCAACCGCCTGGCCCATTACCTGCGCAAGCAGGGCGTGGAGCCCGATTCGCGGGTGGCGATCTGCGTCGAGCGCGGTATCGACATGGTTGTTGGCTTGCTGGCGATTCTCAAGGCCGGCGGTGGTTATGTGCCGCTGGATCCGGCGTATCCGTTGGATCGGATTGCCTACATGCTCG
>NZ_JBWLPW010000046.1:0-2437 GCF_056521845.1 Pseudomonas sp. PF05
CGAGATCGAAGCGACGCTGACGGCCTGCGAGGGTATCCGCGAGGCCGTGGTCATCGCCCGTGAAGACGCGCCGGGCGACAAGCGACTGGTGGGCTATGTGATTGCCACGGACGGCGCGCAACCGTCTGCCGCCGAGCTGCGTACACAATTACTGGCTTCGCTGGCGGACTACATGGTGCCCAGCGCGTTCGTGGTCCTCGAGGCGTTCCCGCTGACCACCAACGGCAAGCTTGATCGCAAGGCCTTGCCGGTACCGGATCAGTCGGCAGTGGCGGCCCGCGAATACGAAACGCCGCAAGGCGAGGCCGAGACGGCTATCGCCGCGATCTGGCAAGACTTGCTGGACCTTGAGCAGATCGGTCGTCACGACAATTTCTTTGAACTGGGCGGCCATTCACTGTTGGCGGTGAAGCTGATCGAGCGCATGCGCCACGTCGGCTTGAGTGCCGACGTACGGGTGCTGTTCGGTCAACCGACGCTGGCGGCCCTGGCGGCCGCGGTGGGTGGGCACACGGAAGTCGTGGTGCCGGGCAATGCGATCCCGGACGGCTGCACGCGAATCACCCCGGACATGTTGCCCTTGGCCGATCTGGACCAGGATGCCATTGACCGGATCGTAGCCATGGTGCCGGGTGGCGTGGCGAATGTGCAGGACATCTACGCCCTGGCGCCGTTGCAGGAGGGGATTCTGTATCACCACATCGCCGCCGCCCAGGGCGATCCCTACTTGCAATACGTGATGTTCGCCTTCGACAGCTTCGCCCATGTGGAGCATTTCACCCAGGCGCTGCAAGCCGTTGTCTCCCGTCACGATATCCTGCGCACCGGGGTGCTCTGGGAAGGCCTGGCCGAGCCCATGCAGGTGGTCTGGCGTGAGGCGCGGTTGGTGGTCGAATCGGTTGAACTGGACCCGGCGGCCGGGGTGGTTGCCACGCAGCTGCATCAGCGTTTCGACCCTCGGCACTATCGCCTGGACATCCGTCAGGCGCCACTGATGCGGGTCGCTTTTGCGCAAGACCCGGCCAACCAGCGCTGGGTGGGCATGCTGTTGTTCCATCACCTGGTGGACGACGCCACATCGCTGGCCGTGCTGTCGACGGAGATCTCGGCGCACATGCTCGGCCAGGCGCAACGCTTGCCGGTATCGGTGCCGTACCGCAACTACGTGGCCCAGGCGCGGTTGGGCGTGAGTCGCGAGGCCCATGAACGGTTCTTCCGCGACATGCTCGGTGATGTCGACGAGCCAACGTTGCCGTTCGATTTACAGGATGTGCAAGGCGATGGCAGCGACATCGAAGAGGTGCGCCAGGAGGTCGAGGCCGACCTCAGCCGTCGGCTGCGGGTCCAGGCGCGTCAGCTCGGGGTGAGCGCGGCGAGCTTGTATCACCTGGTCTGGGCCCAGGTCCTGGGCACGGTGTCGGGTCGCGACGACGTGGTGTTCGGCACCGTGTTGGTCGGGCGGATGCAGGGCGGCGAGGGCGCTGACCGGGCACTGGGGATGTTCATCAATACGTTGCCGTTGCGGGTGAACCTGGGGCAGACCGGTGTGCGTGCCGGCGTGAAAGCGACCCATGCCCGACTGACCGCCTTGCTTGGCCATGAGCACGCCTCGCTGGTGCTGGCGCAACGTTGCAGCGGCGTGGAGGCACCGACGCCGTTGTTCAGTGCCTTGCTCAACTATCGCCACACCGGCGCGGCAGCTTCCGCCGAAGCCTTGTCGGCCTGGGACGGCATCCAGGTGTTGGGTGGCGAAGAGCGGACCAACTACCCGCTGACATTGTCGGTGGATGACCAGGGCGAGGCGTTCAGCTTCTCCGTCATGACCCCGGCGCGCATCGGCGCCCAGCGGCTGTGTGGGTATGTGCGGCAGGCACTGGAAGGTTTGATCCAGATGCTGGAGCAGGCACCCGAGGCGCCGTTGCACCAGCTGTCGATCCTGCCGCCGAGCGAGCGCCTGAAACTGTTGGCCGAGTTCAATACCGGTGGCGCCGATGAGCCGCAGGAGCAGACCGCTCTCGGGCTGTTCGAAGCCCAGGTCCAACGCACGCCGGACAACGTGGCCGTTCAGCATGGCGGGCACTCGTTGAGTTATCGGCAGTTGGATGCGCGCGCCAACCAGTTGGCGCATTACCTGCGCAAGCAGGGCGTGCAGCCAGACTCGCGCGTCGCGATCTGTGTTCAGCGCAGCGCCGAGATGGTGATCGGGCTGTTGGCGATCCTCAAGGCGGGCGGTGGTTATGTGCCGTTGGATCCGGCGTATCCTGTCGAGCGGATTGCCTACATGTTGGCCGACAGCGAGCCGGCTGCGGTGCTGGCCCAGGCAGCGACCCGCGGGTTCCTGTCACAGGTTCAGGTGCCGTTGATCGATCTGGACGGCGGTCCGTGGCAAGACGAGCCGGAGCATACCCCGCAGGTCACCGGCCTGACGCCCGTCCAT
>NZ_JBWLPW010000047.1:0-2320 GCF_056521845.1 Pseudomonas sp. PF05
AAAACAACTGTGGGAGCGGGCTTGCTCGCGAAAGCGGTGTATCAGTCGACTTTAACGTTAACTGACACTCCGCCTTCGCGAGCAAGCCCGCTCCCACATGGGTTTACCTCAACTCAACAGCACTTGGGCCCACCCTTGCCACCGTAACGGGCCTCCTGGCGTTCGCGAAAGAACGCCTCGTAGTCCATCAACGGTTTGTCCGGGTGCTTGGTTTGCATGTGCTCGACGTAGTTGTCGTAGTCGGGCATGCCGACCATCAGGCGGGCGGCCTGACCGAGGTATTTACCCAGGCGACTCAAGTCATTGAACATTGTTGCAATCCCCTATCAAGCGTCCGGCAGAGCCTGGAATGGCGCTTCCTTGTCCGTGCGTTCCTTGGTGCCCCAGGCGGCGATGCCGACCTTGAGCGCGTAGAACAGGATGCTGAAGACCACCAGCAGGAACAACACCGTCAGCGTTGCGTTGGTATAAGCGTTGTACACCACATGCTGCATCTGCTCGATGCTCTTGGCCGGGGCCAGGATCTGGCCGGCGGTCAGGGCATCGTTGTATTTGCGCGCCAGGGCCAGGAAGCCGATCGCCGGGTTGGCGTCGAACAGCTTGATCAGGCCCGCGGTGGTGGTGCAGATCAGCAGCCAGGCCGCCGGCAGCATGGTCACCCAGACGTAGCGCTGGCGCTTCATCTTGATCAGCACCACGGTGGCGAGCATCAGGGCGATACCGGCCAGCATCTGGTTGGAGATGCCGAACAGCGGCCACAAGGTGTTGATGCCACCCAGCGGATCGATCACGCCCTGGTACAGCAGGTAGCCCCACATCGCCACGCAACCGGCGGTGGCGATCAGGTTGGCCGACCAGGATTCGGTGCGCTTGAGCGAAGGCACGAACGAGCCGAGCAAGTCCTGCAACATGAACCGCCCGGCACGGGTGCCGGCGTCCACCGCGGTGAGGATGAACAGCGCTTCGAACAGGATCGCGAAGTGGTACCAGAACGCCATGGTGTTCTCACCCGGCAACACCGAGTGCAGGATCTGCGCGATCCCCACCGCCAGGGTCGGCGCACCGCCGGCACGGGCCAGAACGGTGGTTTCGCCGATGTCCTTGGCCACCGCTTGCAGCGCCTCGGGGGTGATTGCAAAACCCCAGCTGCTGACCGTCTGGGCCACGGCCACCACGTCACCGCCGACGATCGCCGCCGGGCTGTTCATGGCGAAGTACACGCCCGGCTCGATCACCGAAGCGGCCACCATCGCCATGATCGCCACGAAGGACTCCATCAGCATGCCGCCGTAACCGATGTAGCGGGCGTTGGTTTCGTTATCCAAGAGTTTGGGCGTGGTGCCCGAGGAGATCAGCGCGTGGAAGCCCGAGACCGCGCCGCAGGCGATGGTGATGAACAGGAACGGGAACAGCCCGCCCTTCCACACCGGCCCGGTGCCGTCGGTGAACTGGGTCAGCGCCGGCATTTTCAGCTCAGGCATGGTGACCAGGATACCGATCGCCAGGGCGACGATGGTGCCGATCTTGAGGAAGGTCGACAGGTAGTCCCGCGGCGCCAGGATCAGCCACACCGGCAGCACCGCCGCGACAAAGCCGTAGCCGATCAACATCCAGGTGATCTGGATCCCGGTGAAGGAAAAAGCCTTGGCCCAGACCGGGTCGGCAGCGATCTGCCCGCCCAGCCAGATCGAGCCCAGCAGCAACAGCACGCCGATCACAGAGATTTCACCGATGCGGCCCGGGCGGATGTAGCGCATATAGATGCCCATGAACATCGCGATCGGGATGGTCGCCATCACCGTGAAGATGCCCCACGGGCTCTCGGCCAGGGCCTTGACCACGATCAGCGCCAGCACCGCGAGGATGATGATCATGATCAGGAAGCAGCCGAACAGCGCGATGGTGCCAGGGATGCGGCCCATTTCCTCGCGCACCATGTCGCCCAGGGAGCGACCGTTGCGACGGGTGGACAGGAACAGGACCATGAAATCCTGCACCGCACCGGCCAGCACCACGCCGGCGATCAGCCAGAGTGTGCCGGGCAGGTAGCCCATCTGCGCCGCCAATACCGGCCCGACCAGGGGCCCGGCGCCAGCAATGGCCGCGAAATGGTGGCCGAAAAGAATGTGCTTGTTGGTCGGGACGTAGTCCAGGCCATCGTTGTTGAGCACGGCAGGGGTGGCCCGGCGCGCATCGAGTTGCATCACGTTGTTGGCGATGAAGAGGCTGTAGTAGCGGTAGGCGACCAGGTAGATGGCCACGGCTGCGACGACGATCCAGAGAGCGTTGATGGGTTCGCCGCGGCGCAAGGCCACGACAC
>NZ_JBWLPW010000048.1:0-2247 GCF_056521845.1 Pseudomonas sp. PF05
GGAGCATGTAGGCAATCCGATCCAACGGATACGCCGGATCCAGCGGCACATAACCACCGCCGGCCTTGAGAATCGCCAGCAAGCCAACAACCATGTCGATGCCGCGCTCGACGCAGATCGCCACCCGCGAATCGGGCTCTACGCCCTGCTTGCGCAGGTAATGGGCCAGGCGGTTGGCCCGCTCGTTCAACGCGCGGTAACTCAGGCGTTGCTCACCACGAACCACCGCCACGGCATCCGGGGTACGCTGGACCTGTTCCTCGAACAACCCATGGATCGTCTGCTGTCGCGGATAGTCTGCGTGGGTGGCGTTGAACGTCACCAGCAGTTGCTCGCGCTCCGACGTCGGCAGGATCGACACCTGCTGCAGGGGTAGCTCCGGCTGCTGTTCAAGCACCGCGACCAGACTTTCCAGCGTGTGTTGCACATAACCACAAAGCCGCTGCGCACCAATGCGCGCGGGGGTCATGACCGTAAAGCTGAATGCCTCGCCCTGGTCATCCACCGACAACATCAGCGGGTAATTGGTCCGCTCCTCGCCACTGAGGATCTGGATGCCGCTCCAAGCCGACAATGCCTCGCTCGACACTGTGGTACCGGAGTGGCGATAGTTGAGCAAGGCGCTGAACAACGGCGTCGGCGCCTGCACACCGCTGCAGCGTTGCGCCAGCGCCAACGCGGCGTGTTCATGGCCCAGCAGTGCGGTCAAGCGGGCATGGGTCGCTTTCACTCCCGCACGAACCCCGGTTTGCCCGACACTCACTCGCAACGGCAAGGTATTGATGAACATCCCCAGCGCGCGGTCGGCCCCCTCACCGCCCTGCATCCGTCCGACCAATACCGTGCCGAACACCACATCGTCCTTGCCCGATATCTTGCCCAGGACTTGCGCCCAAACCAGGTGATACAAGCTCGCCGCGCTCACTCCCAACTGACGCGCCTGGGCCCGCAGTCGACGACTCAGGCCGGCCTCGACTTCCTGGCGCACCTCCTCGAGGCCGCTGCCATCGCCTTGCACATCCTGCAAATCGAACGGCAACGTCGGCTCGTCGATGTCACCGAGCATTTCACGGAAGAAGGTTTCGTGCGCCTCACGGCTCACACCCAGGCGAGCCTGGGCCACGAAGTTGCGGTACGGCACCGACGCCGACAGCCGCTGCGCCTGACCGAGCATGTGCGCTTCGATTTCCGCCGACAGCACCGCCAGTGACGTGACGTCGTCCACCAGGTGGTGAAACAGCAGCATGCCCACCCAGCGTTGGTTCGCCAGGTCTTGCGCGTAGACAAGCCGCATCATCGGCGCCTGGCGAATGTCCAGGCGATAGAATCGCGGGTCGAAACGCTGGTGCAACTGCGTGGCGATGTCACCCTGCGCCGGATCCAGCGCAACCGGCTCGACACTCAGTGGCGCGTCTCGCCAGACCACCTGCATGGGTTCGGGCAGGCCTTCCCAGAGCACGCCAGTGCGCAGGATATCGTGCCGGGCAATGACGGCTTGCAGCGCATGGGCGAAATCTTCCAAGCGCGTGAACTGGTCGAAACCGAATATCACCTGTTGCAAATAGGGGTCGCCTTCGGCGGCGGCCAAATGGTGATAGAGAATGCCTTCCTGCAACGGCGCCAGGGCATAAATGTCTTGGACGTTACTTACACCGCCCGGCACCGCCGCGACGATCTGCTCGATCTCCGCTTGGGACAGCGCAGCCAACGGCAGCATGTCCGGTGTGATGCGCGTGCAATCGGCCGGGATACCGTTGGCCGGCACCACGACGTCCCGGTAGCCACCGACGGCGGCAGCCAACGCGGCCAACGTCGGCTGGCCGAACAAGACCCGCACATCGACGCTCAGCTCGATCTGGCGCATGCGTTCGATCATTTTCACGGCCAATAATGAATGACCGCCCAATTCAAAGAAATTGTCATGGCGACCGACCTGTTCGAGCTTGAGCAAGTCTTCCCAAATGCGGGCAATGCTGGCTTCCACTTCGCCCTGCGGGGCCTCGTACTCACGAGCGATCATCGCTGAGTGATCCGGTGTCGGCAGCGCCTTGCGGTCGAGTTTGCCGTTGGGGGTCAGCGGCAGCACATCGAGCCGGATGTAGGCGGTCGGCACCATGTACTCAGGCAGTTGCACTAGCAGATGAGCGCGCAAGGCTTCGATGTCAGCGAACGCTTCTGGTGCATGAGGTGTGAAATAGGCCACCAGGCGTTTCTCGCCCGGTACATCTTCACGGGCCAGCACCACGG
>NZ_JBWLPW010000049.1:0-2177 GCF_056521845.1 Pseudomonas sp. PF05
TCGTGGTGCTGGCCCGTGAAGATGTACCGGGCGAGAAACGCCTGGTGGCCTATTTCACACCTCATGCACCAGAAGCGTTCGCTGACATCGAAGCCTTGCGCGCTCATCTGCTAGGGCAACTGCCTGAGTACATGGTGCCGACCGCCTACATCCGGCTCGATGTGCTGCCGCTGACCCCCAACGGCAAACTCGACCGCAAGGCGCTGCCGGCACCGGATCATTCAGCGGTGATCGCTCGTGAGTACGAGGCCCCGCAGGGCACCGTCGAAACGACCCTGGCACAGTTGTGGGCCGAGTTGCTCCAGGTCGAGCAGGTCGGACGACACGATCACTTCTTCGAACTGGGCGGCCACTCGCTGCTGGCGGTCACGCTGATCGAACGCATGCGCCAAGTGGGCCTGAGCGCCGATGTCCGCGTGCTGTTCGGCCAGCCGACGCTGGCGGCATTGGCGGCGGCCGTGGGGGGCGTGACGGAGGTCATGGTGCCGGTCAACGGCATTACCCGCGGCTGCGCCCGCATCACGCCGGACATGTTGCCGTTGGCCGATCTGTCCCAAGCGGAAATCGAGCAGATCGTCGCGACGGTGCCGGGCGGCGTAAGCAATGTCCAGGACATCTATGCCCTGGCGCCGTTGCAGGAAGGCATCCTGTATCACCACCTGGCTTCGCAGCAGGGTGATCTCTACGTGCAGCAGGCCACCTTCAACTTCAAGGACCGCGCCCGGCTGGACGCCTTTGTCGACGCATTGCAAAGCGTCATCGAC
This sequence comes from Pseudomonas sp. PF05, assembly GCF_056521845.1. Classification (NCBI taxonomy): domain Bacteria; kingdom Pseudomonadati; phylum Pseudomonadota; class Gammaproteobacteria; order Pseudomonadales; family Pseudomonadaceae; genus Pseudomonas; species Pseudomonas sp. PF05. The sequence continues at coordinate 765 of NZ_JBWLPW010000049.1, forward strand.
CGGCATGACATCTTGCGCACCGCTGTACTCTGGGAAGGCCTCTGCGAGCCGGTGCAAGTGGTCGTTCGCCAGGCGCAATTGATTCTGGACGAGTGTGTTTTCGAGCCGGGCCACGATGTCGCCACGCAGCTTCTCGAACGCTTCGACCGGCAGCACCTGCGCCTCGATGTACGCCAGGCGCCGCTGATGCGCCTGGCGTTCACCCATGACACCGCCAACCAGCGGTGGATCGCCATGCTGTTGTTCCACCATATGGCCCTTGATCACACGGCGCTGGAAGTGGTGCAACACGAGATGCAGGCGCACCTGCTGGGCCACGCTGATCGGTTGGGCGAAGCGGTACCGTTCCGCAACTACGTGGCCCAGGCCCGCTTGGGCGTGAGCCGTGAGGAACATGAAGGGTTCTTCCGCGACATGCTCGGCGACATCGAGGAACCCACGTTGCCGTTCGGCTTGCTGGATGTCCGTGGCGACGGCAGCGATATCGAAGCGGCCGGACTCAACCTCGCCGCCGACCTCAGCCGGCGCCTGCGGGCCCAGGCCCGTCAGTTGGGGGTGAGCGCTGCGAGCCTGCATCACTTGGCGTGGGCGCAGGTCCTGAGCAAAGTGTCCGGCAAGCAGGATGTGGTCTTTGGCACGGTGTTGATGGGCCGGATGCAGGGCGGCGAGGGCGCCGACCGGGCACTGGGCATGTTCATCAACACCCTGCCATTGCGGGTGGATGTCGATACCCGAGGCGTGCGTGACGGGGTGAAAGCCACCCACGCGCGTTTGACCGGTCTGCTGGGGCACGAGCACGCCTCGCTGTCCCTGGCCCAGCGTTGCAGCGGCGTCGCCGCGCCGCTGCCGTTGTTCAGCGCCTTGCTCAACTACCGGCACAGCGCAATGGGCACGGCGTCGAGCGAAGCGTTTGCTGCCTGGGAGGGCATCGAGGCCCTGGGCAGTGAAGAACGTACCAACTACCCGCTGACCTTGTCGGTGGATGACCTGGGCGAAGGTTTTTATGTGTCGGCACTGGCGGTACCTCGGATCGGTGCGCAGCGGATGTGTGTCTATATGAACATCGCCTTGGAGCATCTGGTCGAGGCGCTGGAACAAATGCCGCAGACGCCGTTGAACAGCGTGTCGATCCTGCCGTCGGCCGAGCGTCGCCACTTACTGGTGGATTTCAACGCCACCACTCGCCGCTATCCCCAGGACAGGACCGTCCATGGCCTGTTCGAGGCGCAGGTCACGCAGCGTCCGCAAGCCGTTGCGGCCGTACACAATGCCCAAAGTCTGACCTACGCCGAGTTGAACCACCGGGCCAATGGCCTGGCCCGTCATCTGGTCGACCTGGGTGTGCAACCGGGCGATCGAGTGGCGATTGCCCTGGAGCGTTCCATCGAGCTGTTGGTCAGCCAATTGGCGATT
>NZ_JBWLPW010000005.1:0-308633 GCF_056521845.1 Pseudomonas sp. PF05
CTCACCGCTTTCGACCGAGAAGATCGAACCGCCGATAGAGCCAAACAACACTGCTCTACCTGCTCCTTCCGGGCTTCGATGAACTGAAGCCCAACACCTTCGAAACCTACTTAACTCATTGAATCTCAAGGAGTTTTCCGTTTCGACTGCGCCGGAAGTGGGGCGAATTATAGACTTCCAGAATCTGCCGTCAACCCCTAATTTCGCTTTTCTATCAATAAGTTGCGCAACACGGGCAAACCCGCTGCGTTTGCCCTTTAAAACCCTCCTCTATATAGAAGAAGAGAAGACTCAAAGAACTCCTGCCTCTCTGAACGCCGCCACCGCCGCTTCGTCCAGCCCCAACACTCGCTGCAACACCTCCAGCGTATGCTCCCCTAATAAAGGAGGCGCATTGCGATATTCCACCGGTGTCTCGGAGAGTCGAATCGGACTGGCCACCTGCGGCACGCTACCAGCCAGTACGTGAGGCAACTCAATCGCCAATCCACGCGCCTTCACCTGAGGATCGGCAAACACCTGGGCAAGATCGTTGATTGGCCCACACGGCACACCCGCCTGCTCCAACTGAGCCACCCACTCGGCTGTGGTCTTGAACACCGTCGCCTGGCGGATCAACGGAATCAACACCGCTCGATTCGCCACCCGCAACTTGTTCGTGGCAAAACGCGGGTCATCAGCCCACTGCGGCTGACCGGCAACCTCAGCGAACTTTCGGAACTGGCCGTCATTACCCACCGTAAGGATGAAATCGCCATCGGCCGTAGGAAAATCCTGATAAGGCACGATGTTCGGATGAGCATTGCCCAGCCGCTTCGGCGCATTGCCCGTGGTCAGGTAATTCATCGCCTGATTGGCCAGGCAGGCAACCTGGACATCCAGCAAGGCCATATCGATGTGCTGCCCGCCGCCGGCATGATCACGATGCGCCAGCGCCGCCAAAATAGCAGCAGTCGAATACAGCCCCGTGAGGATATCCGTCAGCGCGACCCCCACCTTCACCGGCCCCGCACCCTCATCGCCCTCAGGGCGGCCGGTCAGGCTCATCAACCCACCCAACCCCTGAATCATGAAGTCATACCCGGCGCGCTTGGCATAAGGGCCGGTCTGGCCAAACCCGGTGATCGAGCAATAGATCAATTGCGGATTGATCGCCTTTAACGACTCGTAATCCAGGCCATAAGCCGCCAGCCCGCCAACCTTGAAGTTTTCGATCAGGATATCGGACTTGGCCGCCAGCTCTCGCACCAGCCGCTGCCCCTCTGGACGCGTGAAATCGATAGTCAGCGACTGCTTGTTGCGATTGGCCGACAGATAATATGCAGCCTCGGTCGTGTTCTCGCCTCGGGCATCCTTCAGGAAAGGCGGCCCCCAGGCGCGCGTATCGTCACCGTTGCCGGGACGCTCGACCTTGATGACATCTGCCCCAAGGTCCGCCAGGATCTGCCCGGCCCACGGCCCGGCCAGGACCCTCGATAAATCCAATACCCGCAGATGCGAAAGCGCGCCCATGAACGTTCCCCTATTAATAGAACGCCTGGATACCGGTTTGCGCACGCCCCAGGATCAGCGCATGAACGTCGTGCGTGCCTTCGTAGGTGTTTACGACTTCCAGGTTCACGAGATGACGAGCGATGCCGAACTCATCGGAAATACCGTTGCCGCCCAGCATGTCCCGTGCCATGCGAGCGATATCCAGGGATTTGCCGCAGGAGTTGCGCTTCATGATCGAGGTGATCTCGACCGCCGCCGTTCCCTCATCTTTCATACGTCCAAGACGCAGGCATCCCTGCAAGGCCAACGTGATTTCGGTCTGCATGTCGGCCAGCTTCTTCTGGATCAACTGATTGGCAGCCAGCGGACGCCCAAACTGCTGGCGGTCCAGCGTGTACTGGCGAGCGGTATGCCAGCAGAACTCAGCCGCCCCCAAGGCGCCCCAGGAGATGCCATAACGCGCCGAGTTCAGGCAAGTGAACGGGCCCTTCAGGCCGCGGACATCCGGGAAGATGTTTTCTTCCGGAACGAATACGTTGTCCATCACGATCTCGCCAGTGATGGAGGCGCGCAGGCCGACCTTGCCATGAATAGCTGGCGCACTCAGGCCCTTCCAGCCCTTCTCGAGCACGAAGCCGCGGATATCGCCAGCGTCGTCCTTACCCCAGACAACAAAGACGTCGGCGATCGGACTGTTAGTGATCCACATTTTGCTACCCGTCAGGCTGTAGCCGCCTTCCACTTTGCGCGCACGAGTAATCATCGCGCCTGGGTCGGAACCATGGTTCGGCTCGGTCAGGCCAAAGCAACCGATCCACTCACCAGACGCCAGCTTCGGCAGATACTTCTGTTTTTGCGCCTCGGTACCGAATTCATTGATCGGCACCATGACCAGCGAGGACTGCACGCTCATCATCGAGCGATAACCGGAATCGACGCGCTCGACTTCACGAGCGATCAGGCCATAGCTGACGTAGTTCAGCCCACTGCCGCCGTACTGCTCAGGAATGGTCGCCCCCAGCAGGCCCACTTCACCCATCTCGCGGAAAATCGCCGGGTCGGTCTTCTCATGACGGAACGCTTCCAGCACCCGCGGCGCGAGCTTCTGCTGGGCGAACTGCTCAGCAGTGTCGCGGATCATGCGTTCTTCTTCGGTGAGTTGCTGATCCAGCAACAATGGATCGATCCAGTTGAAGCTCGCTTTACCGGCCATGAAAGAGTCCTCGCCAATTAAATGAAAATCGTGGATTGATCCTAGGCGCGCTTTCCTACAAGGGCAAACGAGGATTGCGCACTATCTTGTGCTAATTTCTCACTCCGTAAACGCCATGAACCCCGTTTATGCTGATATTGAGTGAGGCTTGCGTACATGCGCCGTAAAATCCCCAGCACTACCGCCCTGATCAGTTTCGAGGCTGCAGCACGTCATGAGAGCTTCACCAAGGCGGCGCACGAGCTTTCCCTTACCCAAGGCGCTATCTGTCGACAGATCGCCAGCCTGGAAGACTTCCTCAGCGTGGAGCTTTTCCGACGCTCACGCCGAGGCGTCAAACTGACCGAAGCCGGCCTTTCCTACAGCCGTCGAGTTGCCACCCAACTGGATGCGGTCGAGCGCGATGCTCTTTCAGTGATGGGACACACCGGTGCGAACGTGATCGAACTGGCGGTGGTTCCAACCTTCGGCACTCAATGGCTGCTACCACGCCTCAAGGATTTCCAGCAGCAGCATCCAGAAGTCACCGTCAACCTGACCAACCGCACACGACCCTTCCTCTTTGCGGACACAGAGTTTGACGCCGCCATCTATTTTGGTGACGCGGACTGGTCCGGTACCGAATCCCACAAACTGATGGGTGAAAATCCTATGCCGGTATGCAGCCCTACCTTACTGGGAGACCGGACGAGCCTGACACCAGAGACCATCGCCGAATTGCCCTTGCTCCAGCAGACCACTCGCCCGTATGCGTGGCGCCAATGGTTCAACGCCCAGAACCTGAACATTGCACGGGACCTGACAGGCCCGCGTTATGAACTATTCTCCATGCTTGCCCAGGCAGCCATGCACGACATGGGCATTGCGCTGATTCCGCCCTTCTTGATTCAGCGCGAGCTGGCAGAGAAACGACTGGTCGTGGCCAACCGTAGCGCGCTATCGAGCATCAAGGCCTATTACCTGATGATTCCAGAGCGAAAGGTCGAATCCGCCTCTCTTCGAGCTTTTCGCGATTGGCTCGTGAAACAAGCAAGCAACTATCACCTTGATTAATAAAGAAAAAGTCAAAACAGACTTAGGTAGTAAACTAACAGAAGACGCTACAGATATAAGTTTATGTCGCATTCAGTCAATCTGTTATGAAGTCGGTGCAGTAGTCTCCAAAGCGTTGAAATTCATGGCTTTGAGCCATATTGCGCAGCGCATCAGGGCCTATTCATCTGGCCGATGGGGAAAATTGTCAATTTGAACCTGAATCCTTGGAAAGCACGGCCTACAAGGGATGCCGATCGATTATTGCGACATTCGGTCACAGGGTGACTTGTAGTTAATTTTCCGTCACCCGTCATAATCCCTTGAAGGGCTGAATTTTCGCCTGCAAAATGCCGCGCCCCGCCTGGTTTGGCGGGATCGTGCTGATCGGCCGCCCCAGCCGCACCATCCGAAGTGCCTGGGTTTACTCAATAAGATCACGCAGGAGATTTGACGTGCACATTGGTGTTCCCCTCGAAACCCAAACGGGTGAAACACGGGTTGCTGCTACCCCGGAAACCATCAAGAAGCTGATCGGCCAAGGCCATAAAGTCACTGTTCAAAGCGGCGCCGGTATCAAGGCCAGCGTTATCGACAGTGCCTATGAGGCAGCGGGCGCAACCATTGGCAACGCCAGTGATGCATTCGGGGCCGAGCTGATCCTCAAGGTGGTCGCCCCCAGCGACAGCGAACTGGCGCTGATCAAGAGCGGCACCGTTCTGGTGGGCATGCTCAATCCGTTCAACAACGAAACCATCGCCAAGCTGGCCGAACGCGGTATTACCGCTTTTGCCCTAGAGGCTGCGCCACGCACCTCCCGCGCCCAGAGCCTGGATGTGCTGTCGTCTCAAGCGAACATTGCCGGCTATAAAGCCGTGCTGCTGGCCGCCCACTATTACCCGCGCTTCATGCCGATGCTGATGACCGCCGCAGGCACCGTGAAAGCGGCGCGCGTGCTGATTCTTGGCGCTGGCGTGGCCGGGTTGCAGGCGATTGCCACGGCCAAGCGACTGGGTGCGGTGATCGAAGCCTCGGATGTGCGTCCGGCGGTCAAGGAACAAATCGAATCCCTTGGCGCCAAGTTCGTCGACGTGCCTTACGAAACCGACGAAGAGCGTGAATGCGCCGTCGGCGTCGGCGGTTACGCCCGGCCAATGCCGGCCAGCTGGATGCAGCGCCAGGCCCAGGCTGTGCACGAACGCGCCAAACAGGCTGACATCGTTATCACCACTGCGTTGATTCCGGGCCGCAAGGCACCGACGCTGCTGAGCGCCGAAACCGTCGCGCAGATGAAACCTGGCTCGGTGGTCATCGACCTCGCGGCAGCCCAGGGCGGTAACTGCCCGCTGACCGTGGCCGACCAGGTCGTGATCGAGAATGGCGTGACCATTTGCGGTCCGACCAACCTGGCCGGTGAAGTCGCGGCCGATGCTTCGGCGCTGTATGCCCGCAACCTGCTGGACTTCCTGAAGCTGGTCTTCACCAAGGAAGGTCAGTTCGACGTGAACCTGGAAGACGACATCGTCGCCGCGTGCCTGATGTGCCGCGACGGCCAAGTCATCCGCAAAAACGCCTAAGCAGGGATTCAGACAATGGAAGAGCTTATCTCCCCCGGTATCTACAACCTGATCATCTTTGTGCTGGCGATTTATGTCGGTTACCACGTGGTCTGGAACGTAACACCCGCGCTGCACACACCACTGATGGCGGTGACCAATGCCATTTCGGCGATCGTGATCGTCGGCGCCATGCTCGCCGCCGCGCTGACCGTAACGCCACTGGGCAAGACCATGGGCACCCTCGCCGTGGCCCTGGCCGCGGTGAACGTGTTCGGTGGCTTCCTGGTGACGCGCCGCATGCTTGAGATGTTCAAGAAAAAAGCCCCGAAAGCCGTAAAAGAAGAGGCGCCCAAGTAATGAGCATGAACCTGGTAACGACGCTCTACCTGATCGCGTCGATCTGCTTCATCCAGGCCCTCAAAGGCCTGTCGCACCCCACTACCTCTCGCCGTGGCAACCTGTTCGGCATGCTCGGCATGGCGCTGGCGGTGCTCACCACTGTGGGCCTCATCTATAAGCTGGGCGCTGAGCTAGCGACAGCCGGCATAGGCTACGTCATCGTCGGCCTGCTGATCGGCGGCACCGCCGGCTCGATCATGGCCAAGCGCGTCGAGATGACCAAGATGCCGGAGCTGGTGGCATTCATGCACAGCATGATCGGCCTGGCGGCGGTGTTCATTGCGATTGCCGCAGTGGTCGAGCCGCAATCGCTGGGTATCGTCAAACAATTGGGCGATTCGATTCCGGCCGGTAACCGTCTGGAGCTGTTCCTCGGCGCAGCCATCGGTGCAATTACCTTTTCCGGTTCGGTGATCGCTTTCGGCAAGCTGTCGGGCAAGTACAAGTTCCGTCTGTTCCAGGGCGCACCGGTACAGTTCGGCGGCCAGCACAAACTCAACCTGATCCTGGGCCTGGCAACGCTGGGCCTGGGCCTGACCTTCATGTTCACTGGCAACCTCGGCGCGTTCGCCCTGATGCTGGCCCTGGCTTTTGTACTGGGCGTGCTGATCATCATCCCGATCGGCGGCGCGGACATGCCGGTGGTGGTCTCGATGCTCAACAGTTATTCCGGTTGGGCCGCGGCGGGTATTGGCTTCTCGCTGAATAACTCGATGCTGATCATTGCCGGTTCGTTGGTAGGTTCCAGTGGTGCGATCCTGTCGTACATCATGTGCAAGGCGATGAACCGTTCGTTCTTCAACGTGTTGCTCGGCGGTTTCGGCAACACCGCAGATGCGGCCGGCCCGGCAGGCTCCAAAGAAGCCCGTCCAGTGAAATCCGGCTCGGCTGACGACGCAACTTTCCTGCTGACCAACGCCGACACGGTGATCATTGTTCCAGGCTATGGCCTGGCGGTGGCACGGGCGCAGCACGCGCTGAAAGAGCTGACCGAGAAGCTGACCCACCACGGTGTGACCGTTAAATACGCGATCCACCCGGTGGCCGGTCGCATGCCCGGGCACATGAACGTGCTACTGGCCGAGGCCGAAGTGCCTTACGACCAGGTGTTCGAGATGGAAGACATCAACTCCGAGTTCGGCCAGGCCGACGTGGTGCTGGTGCTCGGCGCCAACGACGTGGTCAACCCGGCGGCGAAGAACGATCCGAAGTCGCCGATTGCCGGCATGCCGATCCTCGAAGCCTTCAAGGCCAAGACCATCATCGTCAACAAGCGCTCGATGGCCAGCGGCTATGCCGGCCTGGACAACGAACTGTTCTATCTCGACAAGACCATGATGGTGTTCGGTGACGCCAAGAAGGTCATCGAGGACATGGTCAAAGCGGTGGAATAACACTCACGGCTTCGCCATCAACGCCCCGACTTGTCGGGGCGTTTTGATTTGTATCAAGGCCGAACGTTACCGATCCGGTAATAATGTTTTGCCTGAAACACCCGTAATAGAGGCGTCAAATGCGACCTTTGTAGCGGGTCGGGCACAGCGCGAATTCACTAGACTGCGCATCTTGCTTTCCAGCCCGAGATAACAACCTATGTACCGTGATCGCATCCGCCTGCCTTCGTTATTGAATAAAGTGATGAGTGCTGCCGAAGCAGCCTTGTTGATTCAGGACGGCATGACCGTCGGCATGAGCGGCTTTACCCGCGCCGGAGAAGCGAAAGCAGTGCCCCACGCCCTGGCTGAGCGCGCCAAGGTCACCCCGCTGAAAATCAGCCTGATGACGGGTGCGAGCCTGGGTAACGACCTCGACAAGGAACTCACTGAGGCCGGCGTGCTGGCGCGACGCATGCCATTCCAGGTCGACAGCACGTTGCGCAAGGCAATCAACGCGGGCGAGGTGATGTTCATCGACCAGCATCTCTCGGAAACCGTCGAACAACTGCGCAACGGCCAGCTCAAGCTGCCCGATATTGCCGTGATCGAAGCAGTGGCCATCACCGAACAAGGGCATATCGTACCGACCACATCAGTGGGTAACTCGGCCAGTTTCGCCATCTTCGCCCGGCAAGTGATCATCGAGATCAACCTGGCCCACAACCCGAACCTGGAAGGGCTGCACGACATCTACATCCCGACCTATCGCCCGACCCGCACCCCAATCCCCCTGGTAAAAGTGGACGACCGTATTGGCAGCCCTGCCATCCCGATCCCGCCGGAAAAAATTGCCGCCATCGTCATCACCAACCAAGGGGATTCGCCTTCGACCGTCGCGCCACCGGACAGCGACACCCAGGCCATCGCCGATCACCTGATCGACTTCTTCAAGCAGGAAGTTGCGGCCGGACGCATGACCAACAAGCTCGGGCCGTTGCAGGCCGGAATTGGCAACATCGCCAACGCCGTGATGTGCGGGCTGATCGATTCTCCGTTCGAAGACCTGACCATGTATTCCGAGGTCCTGCAGGATTCGACATTTGACTTGATCGACGCTGGCAAGCTGAGCTTCGCCTCGGGCAGTTCTATCACGCTGTCGAGCCGACGCAACACCGATGTGTTCGGAAACCTGGAAAGGTATAAGGACAAACTGGTCCTGCGCCCACAGGAAATCTCCAACCATCCCGAGGTCGTACGTCGCCTGGGCATCATCGGTATCAACACCGCGCTGGAGTTCGACCTGTACGGCAACGTCAACTCCACCCATGTCTGTGGCACTCGGATGATGAATGGCATCGGCGGTTCGGGGGATTTCGCCCGCAACGCCCACCTGGCGATTTTCGTCACCAAGTCGATTGCCAAGGGCGGCGCCATTTCCAGTGTCGTGCCGATGGTCAGCCATGTGGACCATACCGAGCACGATGTCGACATCCTGGTGACCGAGATTGGCCTGGCCGACCTGCGCGGCCTGGCGCCAAGGGAGCGGGCACGCGTGGTGATCGACAACTGCGTGCACCCATCCTACCGCCAAGCGTTGAATGAATATTTCGAAGCAGCGTGCGCCCTGGGTGGGCATACCCCGCATATCCTGCGCGATGCACTGAGCTGGCACGTGAACCTCGAAGAAACCGGGCGCATGTTGGCCATCTGATACAGCTGGATCACCGGTTGTCGCAAATACAGTTTTGATTGAAGGCCGTCACTCGAGCCTGACGCGACAAAAACTGTACTGCTGTACCGGTGTTTTCTTACAGTCTTTTCCCACAAAACATCAGACATTTGCCAAAAACGCACCAATGCAGTGCAGACAAGTACAGTTGCCTCAATATCGACCAGTACACCGCTCTTTAACAGTTAACTGGTCTCTCACAATACAGATGAACTGTATCTAGAGAGACTGGCCAAACGAGAGGATCATGGGCACCAGCTAAACCACTACCTAATCCCGCCACAAGCGGAAGGATGTCAACCATGGAACGTACACTCAGTTCCGAGCTGTTTTTCGAAGACAAAGCTGAAAAAAACCAGGCTTCCCTGCCTCTTCGCGTTATCGCTAACCTGATGTTGTGGCAGCGCCGCATCGCCAGCCGCCACCAACTGGCTCGTCTGGATTCGCGCCTGCTGGCTGACGCCGGTATCAGCGAAGCACAACGTTACGAAGAGCTGAGCAAGCCGTTCTGGCGCTAACTCAGCGTCGCTGGCCCTGACCCACCGGGTCCACCGCCAGCACCGAATTGAACAAACAAGACCCGTCGCGGGAAACCGCGACGGGTCTTGTCGTTTCCGGGACCGTATTTTGGCAAGACCGCAGAGATACAACAGTTTCATAAAAATAAAAGAAGACCAGTACAGTTAATCTTGAGCCATAGCACCAATGTGAGCATCATCGTGCCAATGGCTCTCGCAAGGGCTGTCACCCAACGCGTTCTGTCCTAATATCGATGCAAACGTGGCGAAGCGAGTCGAGCATGCGTCTGCTCTTTCAGCTACAAGCACCGGCATCACCTCATTATTCAAGGAGTCTCACCATGAACCGTCTTCGCCTGCTCAGCGCAGTTGCCCTGCTGGCCGTAGCCGCCCACTCCAATGCCAGCAGCTTTATCGTCACCACTGACTCCATCGTTGGCGCACTCAAGGCCACGTCCGACGTGACTTCCGATGCAACTTCATCATTGCGGGACAACAAGATCGTTCAAGCCGCCCGAGATGACGCTGCCAGCTTCGTGGCCAGCGAAGGCGCCATCCGTGGTGTGAAGCTGGAAAGCGCTTTGGATTACATCCGCCAGCAAGCACCACAGCTCAACGCTACCGATGCGCAGCTGGCCCAAGCCATCCTGGTGATCTGATGCAACATGAAACATCGGGCGCCAAATGATGTTCCGATGTTTCAACGCTGGCTCTGGCCCGCAGGTTTGCGCTAGCCTTCAGGCTCGCCATCAATCGTCGAGCCCCATGCGTTCTTACTCAGATCTGTTCTTAGCGTCTTTCTTCGTAGCTTTTTGCTGGTCAGTTCCGGCCCATGCCTTCGATGTGTCCACCCAGCAAGTGGTGGTCAGCGGCTATGCCACGAGCATGGTGACCTCCGCGCCCTTCGACCATAAACTGATCGTCGCCGCTCACGATGACGCTGCGGCCTTCATCGCCAGCGACGGGCAGTTGCGAGGTGCACAACTGGAATCGGCCCTGGATTACCTGCGCCGGACCCAGCCAAAACTTCACGTCAGCGACCTTGAACTGGCACAGGCAATTCTCGTCCAATAGTTATCTCTATTTCTCCGGAGTCGTTCCATGCGTAGCCCGCTGATTGCTGCCGCCCTAGGCCTGCTGGTGTTGGCCGATGTGGCCCAGGCACACACCCTGGTAGCCACCAGTAACATCATCGTTCGCGCTTCCCAGCGCACGATTGACTTCACTTCCGACACCACCACTTCCATCCGTGATTCAAAAATCGTCCGCGAAGCCCATGACGATGCGGCCAGTTTTGTCGCCAGCAATGGGGAGATTCGTGGTGCTCATCTCGAGGCCGCCTTCGATACCTTGCGCACCCGCGTGCCGGAAGCCCGCGACGCCAGTGACCAGGTTCTCGCCGAAGCCATCCTCGCATTGTGAGGCGGTTCGCCGCCTGGCTGGCGGCCGGGGTCTTGCTGCTCACGGGCAGCATGGCCCAGGCTGGCCTGCAACTGCACCTCAACACCGAGGGACTGAGCCCGGCGCAACAGCAGGCCAGCCAGGCGCTGCTCGATGAAGCCATGCAGGCGCTGCCGCCACGCTTCATCGAGCGGCTGGACCGACGCATCGATGTCGGCTGGACCGACCAGATGCCCGCCAACGCCTACGGCCAGGCCTCGCTGGTGTCGCAACTGGACCTCAATAGCGACCTGCTCGACGGCCTTGTCGACGGCAGCGCCGCGACGCAAAAGACTCATCGCCCCCACGGCACCGTACGACGGGAAATGCTCGCCACGGTCCTGCACGAACTGACCCACATTTATGACCGCTCGCGTCTATGGCCAGATGCCGAACGTACGCTGATCCAGCGCTGCACTCGACGCAACAGCAGCGCCGGGCTCATCGGTCTTCCCGATGAATGCCGGGGCCAGAACGACCGCCGTTTCACCCTCAGCGATGATCCGCGCTTGCTGGATCTGGCCGGCTGGCCGCAATACGTTGGCCGACGCGGTGAACGGGAACAGCACAACCGCCAGGTCGCCCGCAGCCCGGACATCTACGAAACGAGCAGCCCCAAGGAATTTGTCGCGGTCAATATGGAGTACTTTCTCCTCGACCCGAGCTACGCCTGCCGACGCCCCGCCCTGTATCGCTACTACCAGGAACACTTCGGCTGGGCGCCCGCCGCCAAGGACACCTGCGCCAAATCGTTCGCGTTCCTCAACGCCGGCAACGACTTCGCCAAGACGCCACTGGGCAAGGTCGATCCAGAGCGAGTCTATTCCATTGATTACCTGCTGGCCGAAGCCAATCAGAACTGGGTGAGCCGCTGGGGCCACAGCATGCTCCGGCTGGTGATCTGCGCACCGGGTCGCCCACGTGGCCCGGACTGCCGCCTGGATCTGGACCAACACCTGGTACTGTCATACCGCGCCTTCGTGAGCGATGTGCAGCTATCGAGTTGGGATGGGTTGGTAGGCAAATACCCGTCGCGCCTGTTCGTATTGCCGTTGGCCCAGGTGATCGATGAATACACCAAGACCGAGCTGCGCAGCCTGGCATCGGTGCCGCTGAACCTGTCGCGCACTGAGATCGAGGAGACGGTCGAGCACGCCGCCGAAATGCATTGGAGCTATGACGGCAACTATTACTTCCTGTCCAACAACTGCGCCGTTGAAAGCTTGAAGCTGCTGCGCAGCGGCAGCAATAACGAGCAGCTCAAGGGCCTGGACAGCATCATGCCTAACGGCTTGTTGGAAGTACTCAAAGGCCGCGGCCTGGCGGACACCAGCGTGCTGGATGATCCCAAGGAAGCCTTGCGCCTGGGCTACCGCTTCGACTCATTCCGCGATCGGTACCAGGCGATGTTCGATGTGCTGAAGAAGTATCTGCCGATCAAGCAACAAACGGTGGAAGACTGGCTGGCCCTGGACGCCGCCGAACGCCGCGTCTGGTTCGAACAGGCCGACCTGCGCACCAGCGCAGCGTTATTGCTGCTGGAACAGGCCAGTTATCGTCGGCAACTGCTGTTGGCGCAGGATGAAGTCAAACAGCGCTACCTCGGTGCCCGTGAATTGCACAATGGCGGCATGGAAAGGGCCAACGCGACACTGCAGCAGATCCTCGCCAACAGCGGTTTCCTGAGCCGCCCGGCCGAACTGCTGGGCAGCAGCGGTTACGGCTTGCCGCAACCGCGCGAGTGGCAACGCCTGGAATCGCAAAGCAGCTTGCGTCAGAAACAGCTTCAAACGCTGACTGGCGACCTGGACAAGGAAGTCCGGGCATTGCTTGAGCCGAGTCGCGCCGCTGAAATTGCTGCGAGCGAGGCCAATGTGAAAGCGATCGGCGAGCATTTGCGCAAGCTGCACAAAGCCGGGGGCGGATTGGAGTTGCCTTGATACCATTGTGGCGAGGGAGCTTGATCCCGCTGGGTCCGTAGGAGCTGACGAGCGAAGCGAGGCTGCGATCTTTTCACTGCCAATTGAGTCTGGAGCGAAAGATAAAAAAATCGCAGGCTTAGCCAGCTCCTACAAAGCCGAACCAGGCATCAGCCCAGACGCGCCTTGCGCACACCATCAGCCAGGGCGGCACACAAGCTCAACACGCCATCAATCGCCTGTTCCGATGTATCGGCATTGGCGATATGGTCGATCAGCGCCGAGCCAACCACCACTCCATCAGCCAATCGTGCGATGGCCGCCGCCTGCTCCGGCGTACGGATACCGAAACCAATGCTGATCGGCAAATCGGTGTGGCGACGCAGGCGTGCCACGGCTTCTTCCACGTGCTCCAGTGTCGCGGCACCGGCACCGGTCACACCCGCCACCGACACGTAGTACACAAAGCCCGAACTGCCGTTGAGCACCGTCGGCAAACGCACGTCGTCTGTGGTTGGCGTGGTCAGGCGGATAAAATCCAGGCCGGCTGCCTGGGCCGGTTCGCACAGTTCGCTGTTGTGCTCGGGCGGCATGTCCACAACGATCAGGCCATCGACACCAGATTCCAGCGCCTCGCCGATGAAACGCTGCACGCCATAACGGTGGATCGGGTTGAAGTACCCCATCAGCACCAGCGGTGTCTCGCTGTTGTCCTTGCGGAACTCACGAACCATCTGCAGGGTTTTCGCCAGGTTCTGCTGGGCGCCCAAGGCACGAATATTCGCCAATTGGATCGCCGGGCCGTCGGCCATCGGATCGGTGAACGGCATGCCCAACTCGATCACGTCGGCACCGGCCGCTGGCAGGCCCTTGAGGATTGCCAGGGAGGTGTCGTAGTCCGGGTCGCCAGCCGTGACAAAAGTCACCAGGGCGGCGCGGTTCTGTTCCTTGAGTTCGGCAAAACGGGTTTGCAGGCGGCTCATCAGTGTTTCTCCTGCTGGGACTGTTCCATGTGGTGCATCACGGTTTGCATGTCTTTGTCGCCACGGCCGGACAGGTTGACCACCATCAGGTGATCTTTCGGCAGGTTGGGTGCGCGTTTGAACACTTCCGCCAGGGCATGGGCGCTTTCCAATGCAGGAATGATCCCTTCCAGGCGGCAGCATTTGTGAAAGGCTTCCAGAGCTTCGGCGTCGGTCACCGAGGTGTACTGGACGCGACCAATATCGTGCAACCAGGCGTGTTCCGGACCGATGCCGGGGTAGTCGAGACCCGCCGAAATCGAATGGGCGTCGATGATCTGACCGTCATCGTCCTGCAACAGGAAGGTGCGGTTGCCGTGCAGTACACCGGGGACGCCGCCGTTCAGGCTCGCCGCATGCTTACCGGTCTCGATGCCATAACCGGCGGCTTCGACGCCGATGATCTCGACGCTCTTGTCGTCCAGGAACGGGTGGAACAGGCCCATGGCGTTGGAGCCGCCGCCGATGCACGCCACCAGGCTGTCCGGCAGGCGACCTTCCTGGGCTTGCAGTTGCTCGCGGGTTTCCTTGCCGATCACGGCTTGGAAGTCGCGCACCATCGCCGGATACGGATGCGGGCCAGCCACAGTGCCGATCAGGTAGAACGTGCTGTCGACGTTGGTGACCCAGTCGCGCAGGGCCTCGTTCATTGCATCTTTCAGGGTACCGGTGCCCGCGACCACCGGGATAACTTCGGCGCCCAGCAGTTTCATGCGGAACACGTTGGCCTGCTGCCGCTCAATGTCGGTAGTGCCCATGTAGATCACGCAATCGAGGCCAAAACGCGCGGCCACGGTGGCGGTGGCCACGCCGTGCATGCCAGCGCCGGTCTCGGCGATGATGCGTTTCTTGCCCATGCGCCGCGCCAACAGGATCTGGCCGATGCAGTTATTGATCTTGTGCGCGCCGGTGTGGTTCAGCTCTTCACGCTTGAGGTAGATCTTGGCGCCGCCGCAGTATTCGGTCAGGCGCTCGGCGAAGTACAGCGGGCTCGGACGACCGACATAGTCACGCTGGAAGTAGGCCAATTCCTCAATGAATGCCGGATCTTCCTTCGCCAATTCGTATTCGCGAGCCAGATCGAGGATCAGCGGCATCAGGGTTTCGGCCACATAGCGGCCGCCGAACGCACCGAACAGGCCGTTGGCATCGGGGCCGCTGCGCAGGTTTAAAGGGGTCGTAGACTGGGTCATCGGGCGCTCCAGGCAAAAAATGCGTTGAAAGACAATGACGCTCACTCTACCCCTGACATTCCCTGCTGAAAACCGATAAGATCGCCACAACCTGTCAGAAAAACTCACAGATAAATGAGCCACGACCTTCCCCCCCTCAATGCCTTGCGCGCCTTCGAGGCCACCGCCCGCCTGAACAGCGTAAGCCAGGCGGCCGAACAGCTGCACGTCACCCACGGTGCCGTGAGCCGACAGTTGAAGGTGCTTGAAGAGCATTTGGGTGTCAGCCTGTTCATCAAGGATGGACGCGGCTTGAAACTCACAGATGCCGGCATGCGTCTGCGCGATGCCAGCACTGACGCGTTCGAGCGGTTACGCAGCGTGTGCGCAGAACTGACGCAAAGCACGGCAGATGCCCCGTTCGTCCTGGGCTGCTCGGGAAGCCTGCTGGCGCGCTGGTTTATTCCCCGTCTGGGCAGGCTCAATGCCGACCTGCCGGATTTGCGCCTGCACCTGTCCGCTGGCGAGGGTGACCTGGACCCCAGGCGACCAGGACTGGATGCCTTGCTGGTATTCGCCGAGCCGCCCTGGCCGGCCGACATGCAGGTGTATGAACTGGTGAGCGAGCAGATCGGCCCGGTCATGAGTCCGCACTACGCCGGATTCGCCCGCTTGCAGGCTGCACCGGCCAGCGCGCTGCTGGATGAATCGTTGCTGCATACCACGTCCCGCCCACAGGCCTGGCCGACCTGGGCACAGCAAAACGACCTTGACCCTCGGGCATTGAAGTTCGGGCAAGGATTCGAGCATCTGTATTATTTGCTGGAGGCCGCCGTAGCGGGGCTCGGCGTGGCGATCGCACCCGAGCCGTTGGTGGCCGAGGATGTGCGCGCAGGTCGCCTGGTCGCGCCGTGGGGGTTCGATGAAACGGCGGCGCGGCTGGCGTTATGGCTACCCAAGCGCGCCGCAGACGGGCGCGCTCGACAATTGGCCCAGTGGCTCAAGCATGAACTGAGCCAACCGGCTCAGTCACCGCGTTTGCACAGCAAGTAAGCAGCCAGCAAACCAAGCGCACCGACCGCGACACCGGCCGTGGTCCATGGGTGTTCCTGCGCGTAGTCGCGGGTGGCGATCCCGGTTTCACGGGTTTTCACCTTGACCTCTTCATACGCGTCACTGAGCAGATGGCGAGAATGTTTCAGCGCGTTCTCGGCATTGGCCTTGAGCGACTTGAGGGTCTTACGCGACTCGTCCGAAGCGTCGTCCTTCAGGCTTTCCAACGACTTGAGCAGACTCTCGATCTCCGCTTCCATGCTTTGCAACGAGGCTTTGCGTAACGAATTGCTGGCCATGGTGGCTCTCTCCTGCAGTGGTTGAGTGGCGTGTGTGAATTGGGACTGCGACCGCTTCTGAAAGTGCAGTAAATCTGAACTTCAAGGCATAAACGGCGCCACACGTAAGGCGAAAAATCGCTGCTAGGCTGTTAAAGACAACCAAGGAGAACGTCATGACTGATCATCACACCTACAAAAAAGTCGAGCTGGTCGGCTCCTCTCCCACCAGCATAGAAGACGCCATCAACAACGCCCTGGCCGAGGCCAGCAAAAGCCTCAAGCTCCTGGAGTGGTTCGAAGTCACGGAGACCCGTGGTCACATCGAAAATGGCCGGGCCGCGCACTTCCAAGTGACCATCAAGGTCGGCTTCCGGATTGCCAATAGCTGAGGGGCGGTGAACTTGCACGCTGGCGGAGTGCCATAGGGAATGGCGATGCGCTATCTGGCAAGCGCGTCATGTCTGTTCGATCCCTGCCCTATTGATCCGACCAAGGAGTGCGAGCGATGAAAAATTTGATGGTAGCCCTGGGTTTGCTAAGCCTTGCCGGTGGCGCGTTTGCGGCCGGCAAGCCCTGCGAAGAGCTGAAAAGCGAAATCGCAGCGAAGTTGGACGCCAAGGGAGTGTCAGGGTATTCGCTGGAAATCGTCGATAAAGGCGCAGCGGCTGACGGAAAAGTCGTAGGCACCTGTGAGGGCGGTACAAAGGAAATCGTCTACAAACGCGGCTGATAGCGCGTTCAGTTCAAAGCCGACGCACAGCGTCGGCTTTTTATTGCCGCAACTCAGCCCTTCATGACCTGCGCCAGCAACTCATACGAGTGCAGGCGATCAGCGTGTTCATACAGGTCGCTGGTAAAAATCAGCTCATCGGCCTGGGTTTGCTCGATCAGTACCTCCAGCTTGGCGCGAATCTTCTGCGGGCCGCCGACCATGGCCAGGCCAAGGAAATCACCCACCGCTTCTTTCTCGTGGGGTAACCAGAGGCCGTTCATGGTTTCCACCGGTGGACGCTGCACCAGGCTCTGGCCGCGCATCAGCGCCAGGATCCGCTGATACACCGACGTCGCCAGGTAATCGGCTTGTTCATCCGTGTCTGCCGCCACCAGCGGCACACCGAGCATCACATAAGGCTTGTCGAGCACTGCCGACGGCTTGAAGTGGTTGCGGTAGATACGAATTGCCTCGTGCATGTAGCGCGGTGCGAAATGGGAGGCGAACGCGTAAGGCAAACCGCGCTCACCGGCCAGTTGTGCACTGAACAGGCTCGACCCCAGCAACCACACCGGCACGTTGGTGCCGGTGCCGGGCATGGCAATAATGCGTTGGTCCGGGGTGCGCGGGCCCAAATAGCGCATCAGTTCGGCCACGTCTTCAGGGAAATCGTCCGCGCTGCCGGAGCGCTCACGACGCAGCGCCCGGGCGGTCATCTGGTCGGAACCGGGCGCACGCCCCAACCCCAGGTCGATCCGACCCGGGTAGAGGCTTTCCAGCGTGCCGAACTGTTCGGCGATGATCAACGGCGCGTGATTGGGCAACATGACCCCGCCGGAGCCGACACGAATGGTCGAAGTTCCCCCCGCCAGATACCCCAGCAGCACCGCCGTCGCGGAGCTGGCGATACCGTCCATGTTGTGGTGCTCGGCCACCCAGAAGCGGGTGTAACCGTATTTTTCCACGTGCTGCGCCAGGTCCAGCGAGTTGCGCAAGGACTGGGCGGCATTGCCATCGGCGCGGACAGGCACCAGGTCGAGGGTTGAGAATTTCACTTCGGACAGCTGTTTCATGGGCCGGGATCTCCAACGGCGTTCCGGGCTTTTCCAAGGGCAAAAGCCTGCCGTTTCTAAAGGTGTGTTCCATGCAATGTGGGCATATACCCGAGTTTCAATAGCTGCGAAGAAATTTCCTACTAAATTCGTCGGCTAATCGACAAGGTGAACTTTTCCGGGCGGTCTATCCTCACAACCCAGACAGCTAAAAAACACCCAGGCGCGTCTCTCGCGCCGGATCTTCAGGAGGCAGACATGGCTATCATCAAGAAAGCATCGGCTCATTGGGAAGGTGACCTGAAAACTGGTATCGGCTCCATTTCCACGGAAACCGGTGTGTTGCGCGAAGCGCCCTATGGCTTCAAGGCGCGCTTTGAAGGCGGCAAGGGCACCAACCCGGAGGAACTGATTGGCGCGGCCCATGCCGGCTGTTTTTCCATGGCCTTTTCGATGATCCTCGGCGATGCCGGGCTCAAGGCCGACAGCATCGACACCAACGCTGAAGTGACCCTGGACCAGGTCGATGGCGGTTTCGCGATCACGGCAGTCAAGTTGGTACTCAAGGCGAAAATTCCCGGCGCCAGCCAGGCGCAATTCGACGAACTGAGCAAGAAGGCCAAGGAAGGGTGTCCGGTTTCCAAGGTGCTGAACGCCCAGATCACCCTGGATGCGACGCTGGTGAACTGACGCATGAAAGGGTCGCAGCCTTTGCAGGCGCTGCTGAAGGCTGCGATTTCTTGAATACGGTCGAGCTGTTTACCCTGGCGCAATTATGATCGAATGAAGCCTGCAGTTTCAGCGCACAGGCAGTGCGCGCTGCCATGAGGAATTCGAACATGAAACGATCAGCCCTGGTGGTCATCGGCTGTGCATTCGCTGCATCAGCCCTTGCAGACCCCAAACCCTGCGAAGAGCTGAAAGCGGAAATCGAAGCGAAGATCCAGGCCAATAACGTGCCTTCCTACACATTGGAAATCGTGACCAATGATGAAGTGCACGACGAAAATATGGTCGTGGGCAGTTGCGAAAACGGCACCAAAAAGATCATCTACCAGAAGAACGACAGCTAAGCTGTCCTACGGAACGCAATTGACCTGCCGTTCTTCGGCCACGATTTCACGCTTGGCGTTATAAAGTCGGGCGCTGGGTGTGAACGCCAGGTTGCGAGCCTCCAGGCGATAACGCTGGCCCGCCTCGAAATGGTCATAACGCACGAGCATGTAGCACAACCGCTCCCGCGGTTCAGCTTGCATACCCAACCCACCACCGCTAAACACTTCGAAGTCGAAGCGCACTTTCAGTTCGTGACTGCCCGGCGAAACCTGAAAGAACCTTCCGTCCCGCAATCGCTGGCCATCGAGGCTTTCAGCCATCAACATTTTGCCGCCCGGCATGGGGGTAGCGAAATCGATCCACGCCATGTTCGGGTCGACCTGGGGCAGCGGGCTCGTTGCACAACCGCCCATGGAGACCAGGGCAAGTAACAGCAGAGGTAAGCGCATGGTGAATTTCCCGGAAATCAGGCACTGAGCATAGCGCCAATCAAGTGTGTTGGCAGCCCGCCGGCGTACCTTGTCCCACTACTTTGCGTTGTTGATCGTAAAGCTTGGCCCATGGCCGGAAACCGATGCTGCCGGCCTGCAGTTGGTAACGTTGGCCCGCGTTGAAATCCTTGAACTTCACATTCAACCGGCAATCACGCCACAGCGGCTCGGCATCCGGGCCGATGTTGCCGGGCTCGACGGCAAACTGATAACGCACCGTCAGCTCATGGCTGCCGGGTTGCACTTCGAAATAGCGCCGGTCGATAGACGTCTTGTCATCGACTTTTAGCGCTTGCAGCGCGGTGTCCTGCTGGTTTCCCAGGTCGATCCACGCCTGGGATGGATCAGGGTCAGGCAAACCGGCGCAACCGGTCAGCAGCAACAGGCCGCTCGTCAGCATCAACACGCGCATAGCGAAGCTCCAGGCAAGCGAGATAGTCTTGTGGACAGACTTCCCAGGGTGATTCCAATTGATCAGGCCGCGTTCAAGCCATCGGTTACTCGACCGTGTTTTCCAGATTTTGTTTCCAAGTCTCCTGCTTTTGTTACTGAACGGTTGCACAAGCGCCGCTTATTACAGCCAGCTCGTCGGTGGGCAACTGCGGTTGTTGCAGGCCCGAGAGCCTGTCGACCAGGTCATCGCCGACCCTGCTCGCGATGCCCAACTGAAAGCGCACCTGACCCAGGCGCGCGAGGCACGGACGTTCGCCAGTGATCACCTGCATTTGCCGGACAACAAAAGCTATCGCCTGTATGCGGACATTGGCCGCCCGTTCGTAGTCTGGAATGTCTTCACCACGCCAGAGTTTTCCCTGGCGCCGCAAAATCATTGTTTCCCCATTGCCGGTTGCGTGGCTTATCGCGGTTACTACAGTCAGGGCGCAGCCCGTGGCGAAGCCGCATTGCGGCGTTTGCAGGGCATGGACGTGTCGATCGGTGGTGTAGAGGCCTATTCGACACTGGGCTGGTTCAACGATCCGATCCTGAGTTCGATGATGCATTGGGGCGACGAACGCCTGGCGACGCTGATCTTCCATGAACTGGCGCACCAGCGCTTTTATGTAAAGGACGACACAGAATTCAATGAGTCCTTCGCCACCTTCGTCGAGCAGGAAGGCAGCCGGCAATGGCGCGCCAGTCGAGGCCTGGCGCCGGATAACGGTAAACGGGTACGCCAGCGTGACCAATTCATCCAATTGATTCTCGACACCCGCCAGCGCCTGGAAACCCTCTATGCCCAACCCCTGACAGCTGAACAGATGCGCCAACGCAAAGCTGCGGAATTCGAACGCCTGCGCACCGACTATGAGCAGTTGCGCGACACTCAATGGGCAGGCGACAAACGCTACGATGCCTGGGTCTATGCCCCTCTGAACAATGCGCGATTGCTGCCGTTCGGGCTGTATGACCAGTGGGTGCCGGCGTTTGCGGCGCTGTTCAAGCACAAGGGCGGCGATTGGATTGGGTTTTATGCGGCGGTGGAAAAGCTCGGCAAGTTGCCGATCGACGAGCGCAAGGCGGCCTTGAAGGCGTTGGCAGCGCCGAAGACCTCTGCGGATTAGGCGCACGTCATCGCGTGTAGGAGCTGCCGAGCGAAGCGAGGCTGCGATCTTTTCCCTGATGCTTGAGTCTCAAGCGAAAGATCAAAAGATCGCAGCCTTCGGCAGCTCCTACAACGGGACACCCAGCACAAAAAAAGGGCATACCGATTCATCGGTATGCCCTTTTGATTGCCGCTTTCTTCCCCCTGGTTGAGGTACTCGCAGCAATTATGGGTTGACGCTGTCTTTCAAGAACTTGCCTGGTTTGAAGGCAACGGTGTTGCTGGCCTTGATCTTCACCGGCTCACCGGTCTGTGGGTTTTTGCCGGTGCGGGCGCCGCGGTGGCGTTGCAGGAAAGTGCCGAAGCCCACCAAGGTGACGCTGTCCTTGCGGTGCAGGGCGCCGGTGATTTCTTCGAGGACGGCGTTGAGGACGCGGTTGGCTTGTTCTTTGGTGAGGTCTGCTTTTTCCGCGATAGCGGCGGCGAGTTCTGGTTTACGCATGAATGAAGCCCCTTTGACGGTTTTTTTGTTGTTATGTCCGTGCCGTTCTCTTTGGAACGGCCCCTAAGGCGCCGCAGGCTCTACTCTGCGGCAGACGGGAGTGAGGATGGCACGGAGCCGAAAACGGCGCCAGTGTCCGGGCGACCTTTGTGGGACCAAAAGTAGGGTTTTTGCGACAGAACGACCAGTATTTACGCCAGCAAGGGTGGAAGTTCCTTGTTCAGCGCCAGTTTCTCCATCACCGCCGTGCCTGTCAGCGCGTAGCCCAGCAGGTTGCCTTGAGCGTCGCGGCATAACGCCTTGATGTCCGCACCCTGCCCTTCGACGCTCCACACACCCTCGCTGCCTCGCGGTGGAGGCGACACCACCAGTGGGCACACCGGGGTTTTTACGGTAATCGGCATGGCGCCGTAGCTGACGGCCGTCGGGTTGCCGGCCAGGGTCTGGGCCAGGGCCCGGGCGCAGCTCATCAGCGGCATGACATACAGCAGGTTCAAGCCGTCGACCTCGGCGCAGTCACCCAGGGCGTAGATGTTGGCGTGGGAAGTTTTCAACTGACGGTCGACCACAACGCCACGGTTGACCACCAGACCGGCGGCGGCCGCCAGGTCGATGCGTGGGCGCAAGCCGATGGCCGAGACCACCAGGTCACAGGCAATCACCTGGCCGTCGGACAGGTGCGCCTCCAGCCCGTCGGCGACCTTCTGCAAGCGGTTGAGCACGGGGCCCAGGTGGAAACGCGCGCCGAGGCTTTCCAGCCCGGCCTGGACCGCTGCGGCAGCGGCCGGGTGCAGCAGCGTCGGCATGACTTGCTCGCACGGCGCCACCAGTTGCACTTCGTAGCCACCCAGGCTCAGGTCGTTAGCGAACTCACAACCAATCAGGCCAGCGCCGAGCAACAACACCCGACGCTTGCCAGCGGCCGCGGCCCTGAAGCGTGCGTAGTCTTCCAAGTCGTTGATCGGAAAAATCAGCTCCGCCGCATCGCCCTGCACCGGCACGCGCACGGTTTCGGCGCCCCAGGCCAGGATCAGGTCACGGTAGCTCACCGCCTCTTCGCCGATCCACAGCCGCTTGTGGCCCGGATCGATGCCGCTGATGCGGGTGTGGGTGCGTACTTGGGCCTTGAGTTGCTCGGCCATGGCCCCCGGTTCGGCCATGCTCAGGCCGTCGGCATCCTTGTTTTTTCCAAAGCCTGTGGAGAGCATCGGCTTGGAATACGAGCGCCCGTCGTCCGCGGTGATCAGCAGCAACGGGGTTTCGCTGTCGAGCTTGCGAAACTCCCGGGCCAGGTTATAACCGGCCAGGCCCGTACCGACGATGACGACAGGTGCGCTCATGTTGCTCTCCATTTGATGAAACGATCAGTTGATTTCGATCATTTCGAAATCCATTTTGCCGACGCCACAGTCCGGGCACAGCCAGTCTGCCGGTACGTCCTCCCAGCGAGTGCCGGGCGCGATGCCATCGTCAGGCCAGCCGTCAGCTTCGTTGTAGATCAGGCCGCAGACGATACATTGCCACTTCTTCATTCCAATATTTCCTCAAGATGTCAGGCCTTGGCCGGTATTTTCCGGCTCAGGGCCGTTTTGTACTGATCGGTTGCCACAGATGCAAGCATGATCGGCGGGACGGCAGGCCAGGCCAGTCAAAATCACCGACCGACATGGTAAGCTCGCGCCCTCATTTGCTGCCATTCAAGACCTCTGTGCCGCATACAAATTCGATATTTCCTACACTCCAATGGCTGCCCCAGCCCCTGCTGTCGCCTCGCCCCGATGCGGGTGTCCTCGACTGGCTGTTCGACGAAGGCTCCCTGACCCGGCGCCTCACGCGCCTGTCGGACGGCCATTTCAGCGTGACGCCGTTGTTCGAAGGCTGGCAACCATTGCGCGCCGACGAATGCGCTGCCCTGGACCTGGCCGAGGGCAGCGAGGGCTGGGTACGCGAGGTGTATCTGCGCGGCCATGACCAGCCGTGGGTGTTCGCCCGCAGTGTGGCGGCGCGCAGCGCCTTGCAGGGTGACGGCTTGCAGATGGACGAACTGGGCAGCCGTTCCCTGGGGGAGTTGCTGTTTTGCGACCAGGCGTTCCAGCGCCGAGCCATCGAAGTTTGCCATTACCCCGAGGCCGGGTTGCCGGAAGAAGTGCGCGCCAGCGGGCTGTGGGGTCGCCGTTCACGCTTCGATCGCGGTGCGTTGAGCGTGCTGGTGGCGGAAATTTTCCTGCCGCGCCTGTGGACCGTCGCCCGCGCCTATTCGGAGAGTTTTTGATGTACGTGCAACTGCTCAAATCCTTGAATCGCCTGAACCCACGGGCCTGGGACTTCGTGCAACTGACCCGCATGGACAAGCCCATCGGCATCTACCTGCTGCTGTGGCCGACGTTGTGGGCGTTGTGGATTGCCGGGGAAGGCTCGCCGTCCATCGCCAACGTGGTGATTTTCGTCCTCGGCGTGGTGCTGACCCGCGCCGGCGGTTGTGTGATCAATGACTGGGCCGACCGCAAGGTCGACGGTCACGTCAAGCGCACCGAGCAGCGCCCGCTGGTGAGCGGCAAGATCAGTTCGAAAGAGGCACTGGTGTTCTTCGCCGTGCTGATGAGCGTGAGTTTCCTGCTGGTGCTGTGCACCAACGCACCGACCATCCTGCTCTCCCTCGGGGGTTTGGCGCTGGCACTCAGCTACCCGTTCATGAAGCGCTATACCTATTACCCGCAAGTGGTCCTGGGCGCGGCGTTCTCCTGGGGCATGCCAATGGCGTTCACCGCCGAAACCGGTCATCTGCCGGCCGCCGCCTGGCTGCTGTACATCGCCAACCTGCTGTGGACGGTGGGCTACGACACCTATTACGCGATGACCGACCGGGACGATGACCTGCGCATCGGCGTGAAATCCACGGCGATCCTGTTTGGCGATGCCGACCGGGTGATCATCCTGACGTTGCAAGGCCTGGCCTTGGGCTGCCTGCTGTTGGCCGGGTCGAAATTCCAGCTGGGCGGCTGGTTCCACCTGGGGCTGGTGGCCGCTGCCGCATGCTTCGCCTGGGAGTTCTGGTACACCCGTAACCGGGACCGGATGCGCTGCTTCCAGGCATTCCTGCACAACCACTGGGCCGGGCTGGCGATTTTCGTGGGGATCGTGCTGGATTACGCGTTGCGCTGAATCCCAGGCGGGGCCCCTGTGGCGAGGGGATTTATCCCCGTTTGCTGTGGGAGCAAAGCTTGCTCGCGAAACAGGCACCTCGATTTCTAAGAGACCGCAGCGCCTTCATCGCGGGCAAGCCTTGCTCCCACATAAATCCCCACGCCACAGATGATCTATCGTTACGTTGGTGGAATACTTCTGTCAGGGCTTGGCAACCTTCCAGGCACCGTCCATCACGCCGTCACCGGTCTTGTCTCCGGCTTTGGTGTCCTTCACAAAGGTGTAGAGCGGCTTGCCCTTGTAGGCCCACTGCATTGAGCCGTCATCACGCTTGATCACGGTCCAGTCCCCCATGGATTTATCACCCGCCTCAGCCATCAGCGGTGGCCAATTGGCCGCACACTTGTCATTGCACATCGACTTGCCGGCCGAGTCCTTGGCGAAGGTGTAAAGCGTCATGCCCTTAGAGTCGGTGAACATGCCGTCCTTCTCCATCGCAGGATCGGCTGCCATCGCCAATCCAGGCAGCGTCAGGGCAGCAGCCATCAGCAGGGCTTTGAAAGAAACAGTCATTTGTTTCATGGAAACCTTCTTTTGTGGTTGTCTGAATTCGGACTCAAAAGCTTAGTCCAGGATCCTCTACACTGCCGGGTGCCGAAATAAGTGTCACACGACTGCAATAATTCCGTTATCTAATGCGGCGCAAGACAGTTAAATGACAAGAGGATTACCCCATGGTTGGCAGGAGCATTCTGATCGTCGACGACGAGGCGCCCATCCGCGAGATGATCGCTGTTGCGTTGGAGATGGCCGGCTATGACTGCATGGAAGCAGAAAACTCTCAACAGGCCCACGCCATCATCGTCGACCGCAAGCCCGACCTGATTCTGCTGGACTGGATGCTGCCCGGCACGTCTGGCATCGAACTGGCACGACGCCTCAAGCGCGACGAGCTGACCGGCGATATTCCGATCATCATGCTCACCGCCAAGGGCGAAGAGGACAACAAGATCCAGGGCCTGGAGGTCGGTGCCGACGACTACATCACCAAGCCGTTTTCCCCGCGGGAGCTGGTAGCGCGCCTGAAGGCCGTGCTGCGACGCGCCGGGCCGACCGATGGCGAAGCCCCCATCGAAGTCGGTGGCCTGCTGCTCGACCCGATCAGCCACCGCGTGACCATCGACGGCAAACCCGCCGAGATGGGCCCGACCGAATACCGCCTGCTGCAATTTTTCATGACTCACCAGGAACGTGCCTACACCCGCGGCCAACTGCTGGACCAGGTCTGGGGCGGCAACGTCTATGTCGAGGAGCGCACCGTGGACGTGCACATCCGGCGCCTGCGCAAGGCACTCGGCGACGCCTATGAAAATCTGGTACAAACCGTGCGCGGCACCGGTTATCGTTTTTCGACCAAGGCCTGATCCGAGCCCTTACCGCCCGACAAAGCTGACAAGGACGCGCGTCACGTGAACCAAAACTGGCATGGCACCCTGATTCGCCACATGTTGTTGCTGGTGACCGGCTGTTTGCTGATCGGCCTGATCAGCGGTTACTACGGTTGGAGCCTGGCCGCGGGCCTTGGGCTTTACCTGGCCTGGACGCTCAAGCAATTGCTGCGCCTGCATGAATGGCTGCGCCTGCACCAACCCGACGAAGCGCCGCCCGACGGCTATGGCCTGTGGGGTGAGGTGTTCGACAGCATCTACCACCTGCAACGGCGCGACCAGCGCGTTCGCGGACGCCTGCAGGCGGTGATCGACCGGGTCCAGGAGTCCACCGCCGCGCTGAAAGACGCGGTGATCATGCTCGACAGCGACGGCAACCTGGAGTGGTGGAACCGCGCCGCCGAGACCCTGCTGGGCCTCAAGACACCCCAGGACAGCGGCCAGCCGGTGACCAACCTGGTGCGTCATCCGCGCTTCAAGGAGTATTTCGAGCAGGCCAATTACGCCGAGCCGCTGGAGATCCCTTCACCCACCAATGACCGGCTACGCATCCAGCTGTACATCACGCGCTATGGCAACAATGAGCACTTGATGCTGGTGCGCGACGTCACGCGTATTCATCAGCTGGAACAGATGCGCAAGGACTTCATCGCCAACGTTTCCCACGAACTGCGCACGCCGTTGACGGTGATCTGTGGTTACCTGGAAACCCTGCTCGACAACGTCGAGGAGGTGAACCCGCGCTGGAGCCGGGCCTTGCAGCAGATGCACCAGCAAAGCGGGCGCATGCAGACCCTGCTCAACGACTTGTTGCTGCTGGCGAAGCTGGAAGCCACCGATTACCCGTCGGACAACCAGCCAGTGCCCATCGACGACCTGCTGCAAACCATTGTCGAAGATGCGCAGGAACTGTCCGGCTCCAAGCAGCAGACCATCACCCTGGAGGCCGACCCTGCCGTGCAGCTCAAAGGCAGCGAGGCGGAACTGCGCAGTGCCTTTTCCAACCTGGTGTTCAACGCGGTCAAGTACACCCCGGAGCAAGGCCGGATCCATGTGCGCTGGTGGGGCGATGAGCAAGGCGCGCACCTGAGCGTGCGGGATTCGGGGATCGGCATCGACAGCAAGCATTTGCCGCGCCTGACCGAACGTTTCTACCGTGTCGACTCCAGCCGCAACTCCAATACCGGGGGCACCGGGCTGGGCCTGGCCATCGTCAAACACGTCCTGCTGCGCCATCGCGCCCGCATGGAAATCAGCAGCGTACCCGGCCATGGCAGCACCTTTACCTGCCATTTCGCCCCGGCCCAGGTGACTCGCACACGCCTGGCCCATCCCGCTGATTGAGCACGCCCCCTAGGCAATCGCCCAGTCAGCCGCTACATTGACTGACTTGCGCCTGCCTTTTCAGGCGCTCATTTTTTAATTCCTACGACTATACGGAACCCGCAAAACTCCATCATGGACCCTTCCCCTGGCTTGTCCCTCGTTACCCTCTTCGCCGAATTCGGCATGATTCTTTTTGCTCTGATCCTGGTTTTGCTCAACGGTTTTTTCGTTGCGGCCGAATTCGCCATGGTCAAGCTGCGCTCGACCCGGGTCGAGGCCATTGCCGAGCAGAACGGCTGGCGCGGGCACATCCTGCGCACCGTCCATAGCCAGCTCGACGCCTACCTGTCGGCGTGCCAGCTGGGTATCACCCTGGCCTCCCTGGGCCTGGGCTGGGTCGGTGAGCCGGCGTTCGCCCACATCCTCGAGCCGTTGCTGGGCGCGGTCGGCGTACAGTCGCCGGAAGTGATCAAGGGCGTGTCGTTCTTCACCGCGTTCTTCATCATTTCGTACCTGCACATCGTGGTCGGTGAACTGGCGCCCAAATCCTGGGCGATCCGCAAGCCCGAGCTGCTGTCGCTGTGGACCGCCGTGCCGCTGTACCTGTTCTACTGGGCCATGTACCCGGCGATCTACCTGCTCAACGCCAGTGCCAACGCCATCTTGCGCATCGCCGGCCAAGGCGAGCCTGGCCCGCATCACGAGCACCACTACAGCCGCGAAGAACTGAAGCTGATCCTGCACTCCAGCCGTGGCCAGGACCCGAGCGACCAAGGCATGCGCGTGCTGGCCTCGGCCGTGGAGATGGGCGAACTGGAAGTGGTGGACTGGGCCAACTCCCGGGAAGACCTGGTGACGCTGGAGTTCAACGCGCCGCTCAAGGAAATCCTGGCGATGTTCCGTCGCCACAAGTTCAGCCGTTATCCGGTGTATGACAGCGAGCGCCAGGAGTTCGTCGGCCTGCTGCACATCAAGGACCTGCTGCTGGAACTGGCGGCCCTGGATCACATCCCCGAGTCGTTCAACCTGGCCGAACTGACTCGGCCGCTGGAGCGCGTGTCGCGGCACATGCCGCTGTCGCAATTGCTGGAGCAGTTCCGCAAGGGCGGCTCGCACTTCGCCTTGGTCGAGGAAGCCGACGGCAACATCATCGGCTACCTGACCATGGAAGACGTGCTGGAAGTGTTGGTGGGCGATATCCAGGACGAACACCGCAAGGCCGAACGCGGCATCCTGGCCTACCAGCCGGGCAAGCTGCTGGTACGGGGTGATACGCCGCTGTTCAAGGTCGAGCGCTTGCTGGGCATCGACCTGGACCACATCGAAGCCGAAACCCTGGCCGGGTTGGTCTATGAAACCCTCAAGCGCGTACCGGAAGAGGAAGAAGTGCTGGAAGTCGAAGGCCTGCGGATCATCATCAAGAAGATGAAAGGGCCGAAGATCATCCTGGCGAAGGTGTTGATGCTCGATTGAGTGTCAACCCGTTCCGGCGAGCCGGTGGCAAAGCTGTGGGAGCAAAGCTTGCTCGCGATACAGGCGACGCGATTTCTGAAAGACCGCGTCGCTTTCATCGCGGGCAAGCCTTGCTCCCACAGATAAATCCCTCCACCACGAAAGCATCCTCATCACGCCTAGGTTCTACTGCTTGCCCAGCGCAAAGTTGGGCAAGTCGCCCACCGGTTGATTGAACTGGTAGGGAATCGACACCAGCCCCAAGCCGGTATTGCGCTGCACCACGAAATGCAGGTGCGGGCCTGAGCTGTTGCCGGTATTGCCCGACAACGCCAACGGCGTGCCCACCCCGATCCGCTGCCCTTCCCGTACGCTCACCGAACCTTTCTGCAAGTGCAGATAGACGCCCATGGTCCCGTCATCGTGCAGCACCCGTACGAAGTTCCCCGAAGGGTCGTCCCCACGGCCGGTCTGCTGGTTTTCGGTCTTGATGACCACGCCGCCCCGCGCCGCGATGATCGGTGTGCCCACGGGCATGGCGATGTCCATGGCGTAGCGGCTCTTCGGACCGTAATGGCTGTACTGGCCGTTGGCACCCTGGCTCAGCCGGAACGGCCCGCCCCGCCACGGCAACGGGTACCGATAGGCCTGTGCCGCGCCTGCAGGGTCGCCCAGGGAGTATTCGAACCTTGGGGTATACACCAGCGGCCTGCCGGGCCGCGTGGCCGTGAGCAACGCCAGGCGCAGGTTGCTGCGCGCCGGCAGCACCCGACGAATCGGTCGGCTCGGTGCCCCGCTGACGTTGCGCAGCCCGGCGAAACTCAACTCGATCTCCACCGGCGCATACAGATCGTTGCGCACGAACACCGCGTCCGCGCCTTTGTGCTTCTTGATATCGAGGAACACCTGTCGCTCCAGGCGCTCGACCATGCGATCGCGGAACACGAACACCTGGGCGCCCTTGCTGGGGCGATCGCTATAGGACACCACGCCATTGGCATCGGTGGATTTGTAGATCGTCATGGCCACGGCCGAGGTGGAGGCCAGGACAAGACCACAGGCAAACAGCAGGGGTGCGAGCATGGGCAAAGGTTCTGTCGAAAAATGAAGGCCTGCACAGCAGCCTAGCAGCTGGGATGGACCAGCGTAGTCGACGGATGTTTCAAAATTGGATCAGTGATCGGTGTTGAAGCTCATGGCCCCATCGCGAGCAAGCTCGCACAGGGGGATTTGCGTAGGGCACAAAAACTGTGGCCAGTGCACAAATCACTGTGCGAGCTTGCTCGCGATGGCGTATTCAAAGCGCCGCCGAATCAGGCGCCAGGTACGAAGTGCTTCTGCGCGGTGCCGCGGGCGATCAGGCGGGAGATGTAGTCGAGTTTCTGCGGGTCTTTGTCGACGAAGCGGAAGGTCAGTTGCAGCCATTCGCTGTCGGGCGTCTGTTCATGGGCGACGATGGCGTGCAGGTAGCCGTTCAGACGAGCGGTTTCGGCGTTGTCGCCTTGCTCCATATCCAGCACTGCACCTTCGAGCACTTGCGGCAGGGTGTCGGTGCGTTTGACCACCAGCAGCGCTTCCTTGAGGCTCAGGGCCTTGATCACGCATTGCTGGGTGCCGCTGGACAGGCGCAACTGGCCTTGGCCGCGGTTGGTCGACGGAGCGGCGGCGGCCGGCGCCTTGACCGGTGGGCTGTTGAGCAGGCCACGCGCCGGAGCGGCTGCAGCTGGGGCAGCAGCGGGGGCCGAAGCAACAGCGGCGACCGGAGCCTTGCCGCCTGTCAGGGCGCTCAAGGAGTCATTGCCGAACGCCGAGTTCATCTTGGTCGGGGCACTGTTCATCAGCGTATCGAGCTTGCCGACCTTATGCAGGGCCTGTTTGACCTTGGTCAGTAGCTGTTCGTTGGTGAACGGCTTGCTGACATAGCCGGAAACGCCGGCCTGGATCGCCTGGACCACGTTTTCCTTGTCGCCGCGGCTGGTGACCATCACGAACGGCATGCCCTTGAGGTTGTCCTGCTGGCGGCACCAGGTCAGCAGTTCCAGGCCGGACATTTCCGGCATTTCCCAATCGCACAACACCAGGTCGAACGCTTCGCGAGCCAGCAGGGCCTGGGCTTTCTTGCCGTTCACCGCGTCTTCGATGCGCACGCCCGGGAAGTAGTTGCGCAGGCACTTCTTCACCAGGTCACGAATGAACGAAGCATCGTCCACGACCAACACACTGACCTTACTCATCCAGATACACCTCTAAAAAATCCCGGCAAGCATACCGCTTTTACTGATGGCACATTGCCAAAAAACCTTCAGTCACGCCGGGACTTTTCGTTCGCGGGGTGCTGCTTTCGATTAAAAAAAATCCAAAAAAAAGCCCGACCAGAAGGCCGGGCGCTTTTCTTGGCAATCTTACTTATCGTCAGTTTCGCCCGGAACATTAGCAGTTTCGGACGGGGTGCCCTCAACTTCTTGCTTCATCCGCTTGAGCCCCAAATGCCGCACATCCGTGCCGCGCACCAGGTAGATGACAAGTTCCGAGATGTTGCGTGCATGATCGCCGATACGCTCCAGAGAACGCAGCACCCAGATGATGCTCAACACCCGAGAGATGGAGCGCGGGTCTTCCATCATGTAAGTCGCCAGCTCGCGCAGGGCGGTCTTGTATTCGCGGTCGATGATCTTGTCGTACTGGGCCACCGACAACGCCAGGTCGGCGTCGAAGCGGGCAAAGGCGTCCAGCGCATCGCGAACCATGTTGCGCACCTGGTCGCCAATGTGGCGAACCTCGACGTAACCGCGCGGTGCCTCGCCTTCTTCGCACAACTGAATGGCACGACGAGCGATCTTGGTGGCTTCGTCGCCGATACGCTCAAGATCGATCACCGACTTGGAGATGCTGATGATCAGCCGCAGGTCGGAAGCAGCCGGCTGACGACGGGCCAGGATACGCAGGCACTCCTCGTCGATGTTGCGCTCCATCTGGTTGATCTGATCATCGATTTCGCGCACCTGCTGGGCCAGGCCGGAGTCGGCCTCGATCAGCGCGGTCACCGCGTCGTTGACCTGCTTTTCCACCAGCCCGCCCATGGCCAGCAAGTGACTGCGCACTTCCTCAAGCTCAGCGTTGAACTGTGCGGAAATGTGGTGAGTAAGGCCTTCCTTCGAAATCATTTTGTTCGCTCCGCGAAAGTTGCAAGCTTCAAGCTGCAAGCTTCAAGCAGTTAAATGTTGATCCTGATAGCGCAGTGCGGCTATGCAGCAGCCTCGACTAGCCGTAACGACCAGTGATGTAGTCTTCGGTCTGTTTCTTGGCCGGATTGGTGAACAGGGTATCGGTGTCGCCGAATTCCACCAGCTTGCCCATGTACATGAACGCGGTGTAGTCGGAAACCCGCGCCGCCTGTTGCATGTTGTGGGTCACGATGACGATGGTGAACTTGGACTTGAGCTCGTAGATCAGCTCTTCGACTTTCAGCGTCGAGATCGGGTCCAGGGCCGAGCAGGGTTCGTCGAGCAGCAGCACTTCCGGTTCCACGGCGATGGTGCGAGCGATCACCAGACGTTGCTGCTGACCACCGGACAAGCCCAGGGCCGATTCATGCAGGCGGTCCTTGACCTCATCCCACAACGCCGCGCCCTTGAGGGCCCATTCCACGGCTTCGTCGAGGATGCGCTTCTTGTTGATGCCCTGGATGCGCAAGCCGTAGACCACGTTTTCGTAGATGGTTTTCGGGAACGGGTTGGGCTTCTGGAACACCATGCCCACGCGACGACGCAGCTCGGCCACGTCTTCGCCCTTGCGGTAGATGTTGTTGCCGTAGAGGTTGATTTCCCCTTCGACGCGGCATCCGTCCACCAGGTCGTTCATGCGGTTGAAAGTGCGCAGCAAGGTCGACTTGCCGCAGCCCGACGGGCCGATAAACGCGGTGACGCGCTGTTTCGGGATGTTCAGGCTGACGTCATACAGCGCCTGCTTCTCGCCGTAGAACAGACTCAGGCCGGGCACTTCGATGGCGACGGTTTCCTGAGCCAGGTCCAGGCTCTGCTTGTCGCGGCCCAGGGCCGACATGTTGATGCCGTGTGTATGTGCTTCGTGTTGCATGGGAGGCTCCCTGTGCTAACAAATTCGGTTCGGAACGCCTTTGTGGCGGCCCCATAAAAATTCCGGTGAACGCCGATCAGTGTGGGAGCGAGCTTGCTCGCGAAGGGGCCATCAAGGCCGCCAAAGCTTCGCGAGCAAGCTCTCCCACAGACCATCAGCTATCCAGTGCCTTGTACTTCTCGCGCAGGTGATTACGGATCCACACCGCCGACAGGTTGAGCGTGGCGATCACCAGCACCAGCAACAGCGCCGTGGCGTACACCAGCGGTCGTGCCGCTTCGACGTTCGGGCTCTGGAAGCCCACGTCATAGATGTGAAAGCCCAAGTGCATGATCTTCTGGTCCAGGTGCAGGTAGGGGTAGTTGCCGTCCAGCGGCAGCGACGGGGCCAGTTTCACCACGCCCACCAGCATCAGTGGCGCCACTTCGCCAGCGGCACGGGCCACGGCGAGGATCATCCCGGTCATCATCGCCGGGCTCGCCATGGGCAGAACGATTTTCCACAGGGTCTCGGCCTTGGTTGCGCCGAGGGCCAGGGAGCCTTCGCGCACGGTCCGCGGGATCCGCGCCAGGCCTTCCTCGGTCGCCACGATCACCACCGGCACCGCCAGCAGCGCCAGGGTCAGGGATGCCCAGAGCAGGCCCGGGGTACCGAAGGTCGGCGCCGGCAAGGCTTCGGGGAAGAACAACCGGTCGACCGAACCACCCAGCACGTAGACGAAGAAGCCCAGGCCGAACACACCGTAGACGATGGCTGGAACGCCGGCCAGGTTGTTCACCGCGATACGGATCAGGCGGGTCATCGGGCCTTGGCGGGCGTATTCACGCAGATAGACCGCCGCCAGCACGCCGAACGGCGTGACGATCATCGCCATGATCAGGGTCATCATCACAGTGCCGAAAATCGCCGGGAAGATGCCACCTTCGGTGTTGGCTTCACGGGGGTCGTCGCTGAGGAATTCCCAGACCTTGCTGAAATAGAAGCCGAGCTTGGCAAACGTGCCCATGCCGTTCGGCTGATAGGCGTGTACCACCTTGCCGATGCCGATCTCCACTTCCTTGCCGTTGGCATCGCGGGCGGTCAGGCTGTCGCGGTTGAATTGTGCATGCAGGTCGGACAGGCGCGCTTCGATGTCCTTGTAACGGGCATTGAGTTCGGCACGTTCGCTTTCCAGGTCCGCTTGAGCGGCGGCATCGAGCTTGCCATTGAGCTCCAGTTTGCGACCGTGCAGGCGGATGCGCTCCAGGCCGGCGTTGATTGCACCGATGTCGCTTTTTTCCAGGGTCTTGAGCTCGGCGGCCAATTGGTTGACCCGCTGAACGCGGGCTTGCAGCTCCGGCCAGGCCGCCTCGCCTTCGGCAATGACCTTGCCGTCCTGCTTGACGTTGACCAGGTAGCCGTAGAAGTTGCCCCACTCACGACGCTCGATGGCCATCAGCTCCGGCGGCGTGGTCTGGTTGGTCAGCCAGTCACCGACGATCCAGGTGAAATCGGTGCCGTTCAGGTCCCGGTTACCCACCTTGATCAGCTCGCGAGTCATGAACTCCGGGCCTTCGTCCGGCACCGGCAGGCCGGCGCTTTTCAGGCGCTCGCGAGGCACTTCTTCTTTCTGCACGATTTCGCCGACCACCAGGTGCGCAGGCATGCCCGGCACCTCGTAGCTGGCGTGGACCAGGTCCGCCGGCCAGAAGTGGCCCAGGCCGCGCACGGCGATCACCGCCAGCAGGCCAATGGTCATGATGACCGCGATGGACACCGCGCCACCGCTGATCCAGACGCCGGGGGCGCCGCTCTTGAACCATCCTTTCAGGGAGTTCTGTTTCACAGACTTCTACCTTTCTTAAAGCGACGAATATTTCTTGCGCAGACGCTGACGGATCAGCTCGGCGAGGGTGTTCATGATGAAGGTGAACAACAGCAGCACCAGGGCCGACAGGAACAGCACGCGGTAATGGCTGCCGCCAACTTCCGACTCCGGCATTTCCACCGCCACGTTGGCCGCCAGGGTACGCAGGCCTTCGAACAGGTTCATTTCCATGACCGGCGTGTTACCGGTAGCCATCAGCACGATCATGGTTTCGCCGACCGCACGACCCATGCCGATCATCAGCGCCGAGAAAATGCCAGGGCTGGCGGTGAGGATCACCACGCGGGTCATGGTCTGCCACGGCGTGGCGCCGAGGGCCAGAGAGCCCAGGGTCAGGCCGCGGGGCACGCTGAACACGGCGTCTTCGGCGATGGAATAAATGTTCGGAATCACCGCGAAGCCCATCGCCAGGCCGACCACCAGGGCGTTGCGCTGGTCGTAGGTGATGCCCAGGTCATGGGAGATCCACATGCGCATGTCGCCGCCGAAGAACCAGGCCTCCATGTACGGGCTCATGTACAGCGAGAGCCAGCCCACGAACAGGATCACCGGGATCAACATCGCGCTTTCCCAGCCCTCTGGTACCTTCAGACGCACGGACTCAGGCAAACGACTGAAGACGAAACCGGCCACCAGAATGCCCACCGGCAACAACATCAGCAGGCTGAAGATACCCGGCAAGTGCCCTTCGACGTACGGCGCCAGGAACAGCCCGGCGAAGAAGCCGAGGATCACCGTCGGCATCGCTTCCATCAATTCGATCACCGGCTTGACCTTGCGACGCATGCCCGGGGCCATGAAGTAGGCGGTGTAGATCGCGGCGGCAATCGCCAGCGGCGCGGCCAGCAGCATCGCGTAGAACGCTGCTTTCAGGGTGCCGAAGGTCAACGGCGACAGGCTCATCTTGGGTTCGAAGTCGGTGTTGGCGGCGGTCGATTGCCAGACGTACTGAGGCTCGTCGTAGTTTTCGTACCAGACCTTGCCCCACAACGCGCTCCACGACACTTCCGGGTGCGGGTTGTCCAGTGTCAGCGGTTGCAGCTTGCCGCCCTGCTCGACGATCAGGCGGTTGGCCCGTGGCGACATGCCGAACAGGCCCTGGCCATCGACCACCTGGTCCACCAGCAGGGTGCGGTGGGCGGTGCTGTGGAATACGCCAAGCTTGCCGGCGGCGTCGAGCGCAACGAAACCCTTGCGACGCTCTTCGGCGCTGATCTCAACGATCGGCGCGCTGCCCATCTGGAAGGTACGAATCTGTTTGAAGCGCAGCTCGCCGTCCGGATCGCGAGCCATGAACCATTGGGCCAGGCCGCCCTTGGAGTCGCCGATGATCAGCGAGATCCCGCCCACCAGCTGGGTGACGGCGGTGACTTGGGCGTCGGCGTCCTCGAGCAGTTTGTAGCGACCGTTGAGGCTCTTGTCCCGCAGGCTGAACACATCGGCCTGGGCACGCCCGTTGACCACATACAGCCATTGCTGGCGCGGGTCCACGAAGATGCTCTTCACCGGCTCGGTCATCTGCGGCAGGTCAATGCGGGTCTGCTCGCTGGTGACCTCACCGGTCATCATGTTTTCTTCGCTGGTCAGCGACAGCACATGCAATTGAGCACCGCTGGAACCGGCCAACAGCAAGGTCGTATCAGAGGCGTTGAGGCTGACATGTTCCAGGGCGGCGCCCTGCTCGTTCAATACGATCGGCGTCTCGCCGTAAGGATATTCGACGGCAGGCGAGATGGTTTTCTTGCCGTCCGGGTAGGTGACCTTATAGGTGTGACGGAATACCAGGGCCTGGCCGTTGGACAGGCCGATCGCCACCAGCGGGCTGCCGGGTTGATCTTCACCAATGGACGTTACGCTGGCACCGGCCGGAATCGGCAGGTCGACACGACGCAGTTCGGCGCCACTGCGGACGTCGAAGAACAGCGCCTGGCCCTTGTCGGAAACCCGCATGGCGACTTGGTTCTGTTCTTCGATGGAGATCATCAAGGGTTTGCCGGCGTCTTGCATCCAGGCCGGCGTGATCGAGTCCTTGGCGGTCAGGTCCGCGCCCTGGAACAGGGGCAGCACCACATAGCCCAGGAAGAAGAAAATCAGGGTGATCGCACCGAGGACGGCGAGGCCGCCGATCAGCACGTACCAGCGGG
Source organism: Pseudomonas sp. PF05 (assembly GCF_056521845.1). Classification (NCBI taxonomy): domain Bacteria; kingdom Pseudomonadati; phylum Pseudomonadota; class Gammaproteobacteria; order Pseudomonadales; family Pseudomonadaceae; genus Pseudomonas; species Pseudomonas sp. PF05. The sequence goes on from NZ_JBWLPW010000005.1 coordinate 37,040, forward strand.
TCAGGCGATCCTTGAGCGCGCGAATGCGGCGCTTGCGTTGAAGCTCAGGCGTATTGAAGTCAATGCGCTTGGGAGGGGAAGTCGTAGTCATTGTGGAATTGGCCAGATCATTCATGCGCACACCCTAGCGATCCTGTATGACAGAAAGATGACAATGCAGTGACGCAGCAAATCCGCCGCCAGCAGGAAGCGGCAGCGGACAGGAATTTGGGTTGTGGGAGCAACCTTCGCTCCCACAGAAGTCCGGGCGTTGGCCCGGACTCAGGTATTACTTCTTGGCGACGCTGCCTTCCGACAGACCCAGGTCAGCCAGTGCCTTGGCGGCTACTTTGGCTGGCAGTGGGATGTAGCCGTCCTTGACCACGACTTCCTGGCCTTGCTTGGACAGGACCAGCTTCACGAACTCGGCTTCCAGCGGGGCCAGAGGCTTGTTCGGGGCTTTGTTGACGTAAACGTAGAGGAAGCGCGACAGCGGGTACTTGCCGTTCAGGGCGTTCTCTTCGCTGTCTTCGATGAACTCGCCGCCTTCTTTCTTGGCCAAGGCAACGGTTTTCACGCTGGCGGTCTTGTAGCCGATACCCGAGTAGCCGACGCCATTAAGCGAGCTGCTGATCGACTGCACAACCGAAGCCGAACCCGGCTGTTCGTTGACGTTTGGCTTGTAGTCGCCTTTGCACAGGGCTTCTTCCTTGAAGTAGCCGTAGGTGCCGGACACGGAGTTACGGCCGAACAGTTGCACTGGCTTGTTGGCCAGGTCACCGGTCACGCCCAGGTCACCCCAGGTCTTGACGTCGGCCTTGGCGCCGCACAGACGAGTCGAGGAGAAAATCGCATCGACCTGAGCCATGGTCAGGCCTTTGATCGGGTTGTCCTTGTGTACGAACACAGCCAGGGCGTCCACGGCAACCGGGATAGCGGTTGGCTTGTAGCCGTATTTCTGTTCGAAAGCCTGCAGCTCGTTGTCCTTCATCTTGCGGCTCATCGGGCCCAGGTTGGAGGTGCCTTCGGTGAGCGCGGGTGGCGCGGTGGAGGAACCGGCCGCTTGAATCTGGATGTTTACGTTCGGATATTCTTTCTTGTAGTTCTCGGCCCACAAGGTCATCAGGTTGGCCAGGGTATCGGAGCCGACGCTGGAGAGGTTGCCCGACACACCAGTGGTCTTGGTGTAAGCCGGAATTGCCGGGTCAACACCAGCGGCAACCGCGCTGGCAGTCGCTACGCCAGCAGCGACAAAAGTCATTGCCGCCATCAAACGCTTCAGTTTCATGCCTTACTCCTAGCAGATAGAGTGTGTTAAGTCGGCCAAGTATCGGTAAGCCGTGTGAACACTCTATGGCTGAAATATGACAATTGGATGAAAGGCCAGTATCGAGTTTTACAAGATGTTGTGGCGAGGGGATTTATCCCCTCACCACAGAGGCCTGTCCAGCGCTGATCAGCGTCCCTTCTTCCAGAGATACCCACCCACCACAATCCCGATCCCACAGATGACCACCACGTAGTACGCGGGCCCCATCGAGCTCTCTTTCAACAGCAAGGTCACGATCATCGGCGTCAACCCGCCGAAGATTGCATAGGCCAGGTTGTAGGAGAACGACAGGCCGCTGAAGCGCACCACCGCCGGGAAGGCATTGACCATGACATAGGGCACCGCGCCGATGGTGCCTACCAGCAAGCCACTCAAGGCATACAGCGGGAACAGCCACTCGGGGTGGTCGAACAGGCAGTGGTAGAAGGTCCAGAAGGTGATCATCAGCAAACTGCTGCCGAAGACAAACACCCGCCCGGCGCCGAAACGGTCGGCCAGCACACCGGCACCGATGCAACCGAAACTCAGGAACACGATCGCCAGGCTGTTGGCCTGCAACGCGGTGGTCGGGCTGAAGTGGTACACCGTCTGCAACACGGTCGGTGTCATCAGGATCACCACAATGACGCCGGCCGACAGCAGCCAGGTCAACAGCATGGAAATGGCGATGGCGCCGCGATGGTCACGCAGCACGGCCCGCAGCGGCACTTCCTCGGCCAGGGCTTTGCGCAGTTGCAGCTCGGCGAACACCGGGGTTTCGTGCAACCAGCGACGCAGGTACACCGAAAACAGCCCGAACACGCCACCCAGCAGGAACGGGATCCGCCAGGCGTAATCGGCCACTTCCACCGGTGTATAAATGCTGTTGATCGCCGTGGCGACCAGCGAACCCAACAAAATCCCCGCCGTCAGACCGCAGGTCAGCGTGCCGCAGGCATAGCCGATGTGGCGCGCTGGAACGTGTTCGGAAACGAATACCCAGGCACCAGGCACTTCCCCGCCAATGGCCGCGCCCTGGATCACCCGCATCAGCAACAGCAGGATGGGCGCCCACATGCCGATCTGTGCGTACGTGGGCAGCAGGCCCATGATCAGGGTCGGCACGGCCATCATGAAAATGCTCAAGGTGAACATCTTCTTGCGCCCCAGCAGATCGCCAAAGTGGGCCATGACGATCCCGCCCAGGGGGCGGGCCAGGTAACCGGCGGCAAAAATGCCGAACGTCTGCATCAAGCGCAGCCACTCGGGCATTTCGGCAGGGAAGAACAATTTGCCGACCACGGTGGCAAAGAACACGAAAATGATGAAATCGTAGAACTCCAGCGCACCGCCCAAGGCAGAAAGCGACAGGGTCTTGTAATCGTTGCGGGTCAATGGACGTGCCGGTTGTGCGGGCGTTGCCGTGCTCGAAGGCGCAGTGGTCATGGCAAGGGCTTCTCTTATAGTGGGTTCTGCAACCCTGGCAACACGGGGTTGGGGGCCTGGGCAGGTCCGGCACGATAGCAAATTGTTCGAAAAAGCACATAGAGGTGCGTATTTGATAGTCAAAATCGGAACCGAGTGGTCGTCTCGACGCCTATCGCCCGATATACTCGCAACCTTGCAGTACTCTGTAAGGGGTTGCTGTGCGAAAACGTCGTTGGTGGCGTAGTACCAGAACCAGCCGATTTCGCAGAGTTTCCCTTTGGCACGCCTTTACGAAAAACGTGACGAACGCAGTATGTTCGGGCTGAATCGTTTTTTACAAAGACGGCTATTCACCTGAAGTACAAGACAGCGTTACGGGTCAGAGGCACCCCCGGCATGATAGAGCTCGAACAAGAAGATCCAATCCCGCAAGGCGACCTGGCCCTGCAAATCACCGCGCTCCCTCGCGAGACCAACGGTTTCGGCGATATCTTCGGCGGCTGGCTGGTGTCCCAGATGGACCTGGCCGGCACCGCCATGGCCAGTAAAGTGGCGGGCGGACGCGTGGCCACCGTGGCGATCGATCGCATGGCGTTCCTGGTGCCGGTGGCGGTGGGCGCGCAGTTGTCGTTCTATACCCAGGCGTTGGAAATCGGCCGCAGTTCGATCCAGATGATGGTCGAAGTCTGGAGCGACGACCCGCTGTCCAGTGAATGGCGCAAGGTGACCGAAGCGGTGTTCGTCTTCGTCGCCATCGACGGCAGCGGCCGCACCCGCTCGGTTCCGCCGCGCGCCCGTTAAACACGGCGGCCGTTTTGCGGTCCATTGCAGTCCCTGTTCCCGAGCGAGATTTGCAACATGCCTACGCCCAACGTCGAAGCCGTCAAGCTGGATGAACTGAACGCCTGGCGCATCCGCCACGGTCAGGCCGAGCTGCTGGTGGCCCAACAAGGCGCGCATATCCTCAGCTATCAAGTGGACGGCCAGCCGCCGCTGATCTGGCTCAACGACCAGGCCACGTTCAAGGCCGGCAAGAGCATCCGCGCGGGCGTGCCGGTGTGCTGGCCGTGGTTCGGCAACCTGACACGCAACCCCGACAGCGTACAGGCCATGCGCGTGAGCAACGACCCGGCCACCGCCCACGGCCTGGTGCGGGCGATGGATTGGGAGCTCAAGGGCATCGAAGCCCAGGGCGAAAGCCTGAAAGTGGAATTCGTGCTGCCCTACCCCGAAAACGGCCTCTCAGGCTGGCCCCATCAGGTAGACCTGACGCTGGCCATCGTGATGGACGAGCAGTTGCACATCCGCCTCACCAGCCATAACCGCGGCAGCGAAACCGTCAGCCTCAGCCAGGCGCTGCACAGCTACTTTGCCGTGAGCGACGTGCGCAACGTACAGGTCGAAGGTGTGGATGGCTTGAGCTACATCGAGACCCTGGACGACTGGAAAACCGTCACCCAGGCCGGCGACTTGCACTTTGCTGGCGAGACCGACCGCATCTACCTCAATACCCCGCCGAAGCTGAGCATCGTCGACCCCCAGTGGCAACGACGGATCGAGCTGACCAGCAGTGGTTCGCGCTCGGCAGTGATCTGGAACCCATGGACCGAACGCGCCAAGGCCTTCAGCGACATGGCCGACGACGGCTGGCAACACATGCTGTGCATCGAAACGGCCAATGTGATGGACGATGTGGTGACGTTGGTGCCGCAGGCCAGTCATACCCTGGGTGTGAGCCTCTGCAGCAAGCCGCTCTAAGCCACACCACAAAACCATTGTGGGAGCGGGCTTGCTCGCGAAAGCGGTGTGTCAGTCAACATAAGTATCAACTGACCGACCGCCTTCGCGAGCAAGCCCGCTCCCACATTGGGATCTATTACAAATCCGCCTCCTGCACCACCCGCACCTTCTCCGCATCCAGCGCATACGCCGCACTCGCCAGATCATTGTCGACCTTTTCGATCTTCAGCGTGCCGGTCACCCACAGCGGTGTATAGATGTCGTCCAGCTTCAAGCCCTTGGGATAGCGCACCAGCACCAGTTGATTAGGCGGCGGTGGCGGGACGTGGATGCAGGCGCCGGGGTAAGGCACCAGGAAAAACAGCGTGCTGCGGCCTTTGGCGTCGGTTTCCAGGGGCACCGGGTAACCACCGATGCGGATGTGCTTGTCGTTCATCGACGCCACGGTCTTGGTCGAATACATCACCGCCGGCAAGCCCTTGCTTTGCTTCAGGCCACCTTTCTCGGTGAACGTACCGTTGGCTTCGGGGGAATTATGGTCGATCTCGGGCATGGCCTCGAGGGCTTTCTGGTCCGACTTGGGCATCAGTTCGAGCCAGTCGGTTTCCGGCAGCTCGGCGGCGTGGGCCAGGCCACTGCCCAGCAAAAGAAGGGTCAACACTAGACGGCGCATGAATGGGCTCGGCAATGAGTAGGAAGTGCAACGCCGGGCATTCTAGCCCCCTCTGCGCGCCACGCAGAGGGGGCTTTGTCGCATTTGAATCAGTTTCTTTTGATCAGGCCGTAGATCACCAGCAACACCACCGCGCCCACCAGGGCACCAATGAAGCCAGCGCCTTCGCCGGCATGGTAGATGCCCAGGGCCTGGCCGCCGTAAGTGGCTGCCAACGAACCGCCGATACCGAGCAGGATGGTCATGATCCAGCCCATGCTGTCATCGCCCGGTTTCAGGAAGCGTGCCAGCAGGCCGACGATCAGGCCGATAAAGATGGTTCCAATGATTCCCATGGCATTTCCCTCTCGTTGAATAGCTAGAGCCAGAATCCGGTCAGATTTGGCGCCTAGCTAATCAGAGAAGTTGGCCGACGAATGGTTCCACCGACTCCAGACTATTACTCGGCGATCAGCGTCTCGACCTTGATGATCTGCTGGGCCAGCGTCGCCCGGTCAGCGCAACGCAGGTTGGCGTGACCGACCTTGCGCCCAGCCTTGAACGCCTTGCCATAGTGATGCAGATGGCAGTCGGCAATCGCCAGGACTTTCTCGCTGTCCGGGACCTTGCCGATGAAGTTGAGCATCGCGCTTTCACCGACCTTGGCGGTCGACCCCAGCGGCAGCCCGGCCACCGCCCGCAGATGGTTTTCGAACTGGCTGCATTCGGCGCCTTCGGTGGTCCAGTGCCCGGAGTTGTGTACCCGAGGCGCGATTTCGTTGGCCTTGAGGCCACCGTCCACTTCAAAGAACTCGAATGCCATCACGCCGACATAGTCGAGCTGCTTGAGCACCCGGCTGGAATAGTCTTCGGCCAGGGCCTGCAACGGATGGTCGGTGCTGGCGACGGACAGCTTGAGGATGCCGTCCTTGTGAGTGTTGTGCACCAGTGGGTAGAAACGGATCTCACCGTCGCGGGCACGCACGGCAATCAACGAGACTTCGCCAGTGAACGGCACGAAGCCTTCCAGCAGGCAGGCCACGCTGCCGAGTTCGGCGAACGTACCGACCACGTCTTCAGGCTTGCGAAGGACTTTCTGACCCTTGCCGTCGTAACCCAGGGTACGGGTCTTGAGCACGGCGGGCAGGCCGATGGTAGCGACGGCAGCGTCGAGGTCGGCCTGGGACTGAATGTCGGCAAAAGCCGGCGTGGGGATGCCCAGGTCCTTGAACATGCTCTTTTCGAACCAGCGATCACGGGCGATCCGCAAGGCTTCGGCGCTCGGGTAGACCGGGACGAACTGGGACAGGAAGGCCACGGTCTCGGCCGGGACGCTTTCGAACTCGAAGGTCACCAGGTCGACTTCATCGGCCAATTGGCGCAGGTGATCCTGGTCGCCATAGTCGGCCCGCAGGTGTTCACCCAATGCCGCGGCGCAGGCGTCCGGCGCCGGGTCAAGGAAAGCGAAGTTCATCCCCAGCGGCGTACCTGCCAGGGCCAACATGCGACCCAACTGGCCGCCACCGATTACACCGATCTTCATTCGTCAACAACCTCAGGCAATGCGTGGGTCTGGATTGTCCAGGACGCTGTCTGTCTGCTCAGCGCGGAATTTTTTCAGCACGGTATGAAATTGTGGGTGCTTGGCGCCCAGGATGCTCGCCGAGAGCAGGGCCGCGTTGATCGCGCCAGCCTTGCCGATGGCCAGGGTCGCGACCGGGATACCGGCCGGCATCTGCACGATCGACAGCAGCGAATCGACGCCCGAGAGCATCGAAGACTGAACCGGCACGCCCAGCACCGGCAGGTGGGTCTTGGCCGCACACATGCCTGGCAAATGGGCGGCGCCACCGGCACCGGCGATGATCACCTCGATGCCACGCGCCTCGGCCTCTTCGGCGTACTGGAACAGCAGGTCCGGGGTACGGTGGGCGGAGACCACTTTCACCTCGTAAGGGATGCCGAGCTTTTCCAGCATATCGGCGGTGTGGCTAAGGGTGGACCAATCGGACTTGGAGCCCATGATCACGCCAACCAGTGCACTCATCGTCGTGCCTCTTCTCTCTGGGCGCCCGCAGGCGCGTCAAAAAACAACAAGCCACGCAGGAGACCGGCGTGGCTTGTTGTACGAATTATGGTCGGGCGAACCGACCGAAGGCCGGGCAGTATACCGAAAATGGTGCGTTAAACGCACTTTCGCCGACCATCTGTCATTTGCGGTGAAGTGGCGGTTTTATTGACTTGCAGGTCAGCAGAGCAACGACACAAATCCCTTGTGGGAGCGAGCTTGCTCGCGATAGCGATAGGTCAGTCAATGCAACCGTGAATGCCAGTCCGTCATCGCGAGCAAGCTCGCTCCCACAAGGGCTCGGTGATGACCCTGATATCAGTGGCATCCCACAAGGGGTTCTGCGCTGGTTTCAAGATCCGGCGGCGCCCTGCGCCGCACCACCTTCAAGCTTGCGCCACAACAACCGCACATTGGCCTTGCGCACCAGGGCGCAGCGGTACAGGCGGATCTCCAGCGGCACGTGCCATTGCGGGCCGCCGCAGATCACCAGTTCGCCCCGGGCCAGTTCGGCGCGTACGCTCAGGTGCGGCACCCAGGCGATGCCCAGGCCTTCCAGGGCCATGCTTTTGAGGCTGTCGGCCATGGCCGTCTCGTAGATCGTGGTGAAACGCAGCGCCCGCTGGCGCAACAACTGGTTGACTGAACGCCCGAGGAAAGCCCCGGCGCTGTAGGCCAGCAGCGGCACGCTGGCCTCGCCCTCAAGGTCGAACAGCGGATTACCGTTGGCATCGGCGGCGCACACCGGGAGCATTTCGGTCTGGCCCAGGTGCAGCGACGGGAAGATCTCCGGGTCCATCTGCATGGCCGAGTCCGGATCGTAGAAGGCCAGCATCAGGTCGCAGCCCCCTTCACGCAGGGCATGGACCGCATCGCCGACGTTGGTCGCCACCAGCCGCGTGGCGATGTTCATGCCCTCGTTGCGCAATTGCGCGATCCAGCGCGGAAAGAAGCCCAGCGCCAGGGAGTGGGCGGCGGCCACCTGTATGACTTCGCCCTGTCCGCCTTCCAGGTGATGCAAATGGCGCAACACTTCACCCAGTTGTTCGACCACCGTGCGCGCCGTCACCAAGAAGAGTTGCCCCGCTGCCGTCAGCTCGACCGGCGTGCGGGAGCGGTTGACCAGGGTCAGCCCCAGCGCCGCCTCAAGGCTGCGGATTCGCCGGCTGAACGCCGGTTGCGTCACGAATCGCCGTTCGGCCGCCTGGGAGAAACTGCGGGTAGCGGCCAGGGCACTGAAGTCCTCAAGCCATTTGCTTTCAAGATTCATCACGCCTCCCTTACACGCACCAAAACAGGTCACACGTTCGTCGCACTGTCGACGTCACACCGACATTATGCCGAATATGCATAGGGCAGTGCTTAACAGCATTGGCCCATTTTTTTTCGAGAGCCTAGGATTCGCAGCGTTCCGGCTCAGACCGGGTCCTTATCGAGATGATTTCCATCATGTCCTCCGCTGCATCATTCCGCACAGAAAAAGACCTGCTTGGCGTACTCGAAGTACCAGCGCAAGCGTATTACGGCATCCAGACCCTACGAGCGGTAAACAATTTCCGTCTCTCCGGCGTCCCGATCTCGCATTACCCCAAGCTGGTGGTCGGCCTGGCAATGGTCAAACAGGCCGCCGCTGACGCCAACCGCGAACTGGGCCAGCTCAGCGAAGCCAAGCACGCCGCCATCAGTGAAGCCTGTGCACGATTGATCCGCGGCGATTTCCACGAAGAATTCGTGGTGGACATGATCCAGGGCGGCGCTGGCACGTCGACCAACATGAATGCCAACGAAGTCATCGCCAACATCGCGCTGGAGGCCATGGGCCACCAGAAAGGCGAGTACCAATACCTGCACCCCAACAACGACGTGAACATGGCGCAGTCCACCAACGACGCCTACCCAACCGCGATCCGCCTGGGTCTGCTGCTGGGCCACGACGCATTGCTGGCCAGCCTCGACAGCCTGATCCAGGCGTTCGCGGCCAAAGGTGAAGAATTCAGCCACGTCCTGAAAATGGGTCGTACCCAGCTGCAAGACGCCGTGCCGATGACTCTCGGCCAGGAATTCCGCGCCTTCGCCACCACCCTGAGCGAAGACCTGGCGCGCCTCAAAACCCTGGCGCCTGAACTGCTCACCGAAGTGAACCTGGGCGGCACCGCCATCGGCACCGGCATCAACGCCGACCCACGCTACCAGGCCCTGGCCGTACAGCGTCTGGCAACCATCAGCGGCCAGCCGCTGGTCCCGGCCGCCGACCTGATCGAAGCCACCTCCGACATGGGCGCCTTCGTGCTGTTCTCCGGCATGCTCAAGCGCACCGCAGTCAAGCTGTCGAAGATCTGCAACGACCTGCGCCTGCTGTCCAGCGGCCCACGCACCGGCATCAACGAAATCAACCTGCCGGCCCGCCAGCCAGGCAGCTCGATCATGCCCGGCAAGGTCAACCCGGTGATCCCTGAAGCGGTCAACCAGGTGGCATTCCAGATCATCGGCAACGACCTGGCCCTGACCATCGCGGCCGAAGGCGGCCAACTGCAACTGAACGTGATGGAGCCGCTGATCGCCTTCAAGATCTTCGACTCGATCCGCTTGCTGCAACGGGCCATGGACATGCTGCGCGAGCACTGCATCGTCGGCATCACCGCCAACGAAGCGCGCTGCCGTGAACTGGTCGAGCACTCGATCGGCCTGGTCACCGCCCTGAACCCGTACATCGGCTATGAAAACGCCACCCGCATCGCCCGTGTTGCCCTGGAAAGTGGCCGCGGCGTGCTGGAACTGGTGCGCGAAGAAGGCTTGCTCGACGACGCCATGCTCGACGACATCCTGCGCCCGGAAAACATGATTGCTCCGCGTCTGGTCCCGCTCAAAGCGTGATCGACACGACCACCGCTCACCAGGTCGAGGGACTAGACACCTCTCACCTTTTGAGGGCTTGGGGATCTTCCCCAAGCCCTTTTTTTAATTGATAGCAGCAAAGGATGACCGAACCTGTGGGAAGGAACCTGCTCGTGATAAACGACGACGCGCTGCCCGTTGTAAACCGCGTCGCCAGCCAACGCAAGCAGGCTCGCCCCCACAATAACCTGACCGAAAGGCCAGGTGTTTCAAAGGGTCCGCTTCGTCGGACGCACCACAACTGTGCAGACGGGCACCGCACTGATAGGTATAGTGCCGCCCCTCTTCGCATGAGCGGTCGTCTGCAGCGAGACCCTTAAACATGCGAAAACCGAACTAATAACAAACCCGCGAAAATGGACCGGGACGAAACATCGCCTCACCTGTCGGGCCGCGCGCCGACCGATGTAACGCGATGTTTCCAAATGGCCAGCATTTGCTTAAACAAAAAACAGCGAGGAATACTCATGCTTGAAGTCATCAACGACTTCCTCTCAGGGAAAGTGCTGATCGTGCTCATTGTCGGGCTCGGGAGCTACTTCACGATCCGCTCGCGTTTCGTCCAGTTCCGTCATTTCTTTCACATGTTCGCGGTGTTCCGTGACAGTTTGAAAAGCAGCACTGACCAGCTCAGCTCATTTCAGGCGCTGATGCTCAGCCTCGCCGGTCGTGTCGGCGCGGGCAACATCGCCGGTGTCGGCATCGCCGTGACCCTCGGCGGTCCTGGTGCAGTGTTCTGGATGTGGGTGACCGCGCTGGTCGGCATGTCCAGCAGCTTCTTCGAGTGCTCCCTCGGCCAGCTCTACAAGCGCTGCGACGCCGAAGGCCAGTTCCGTGGCGGCCCGTCCTACTACATCCAGCACGGCCTGCAGAAGCGCTGGTTGGGCATGGTCATGGCGGTCCTGCTGCTGGTCACCTTCGGCTTCGCCTTCAACGGCCTGCAAGCCCACGCAGTTACCCATTCCCTGAACAACGCCTTCGGCTTCGACACCACCTACACCGGCCTGGGCCTGGCGGTGCTGCTGGGCCTGGTGTTCATCGGTGGGATCAAGCGCATCGCCAAGGTGGCCGACCTGCTGGTACCGGTCAAGACCCTGGCGTACATCGGCGTGACCCTCTACGTGATCGTGCTGCAGTTCGAACACGTACCGGACATGCTGGCGACCATCGTCAGAAGCGCCTTCGGCCTGGACCAGGCCTTTGGCGGCCTGATCGGCAGCGCCATCGTCATGGGCGTCAAGCGTGGCGTGTTCGCCAACGAAGCCGGCCTGGGCAGTGCGCCAAACGTGGCCGCCGTCGCGTCGGTCGAGCACCCGGTAGCCCAGGGCGTGGTTCAGGCGTTCAGCGTGTTCCTCGACACGTTCCTGATCTGCACCTGCACCGCACTGCTGATCCTGCTGTCGGGCTTCTACACCCCGGGCTTCGAAGGCGACGGCATTGCCCTGACCCAGAACTCCCTGGCGGCCGTCGTGGGTGACTGGGGCCGGATATTCATCTCCGTGGCCCTGTCCTTGTTCGTGTTCACCTCGATCCTCTACAACTACTACCTGGGCGAGAACAACCTGCGCTTCATGCTGGGTGAAAACCGCAAGGCCCTGATCGCCTACCGCACACTGGTTCTGGTCCTGATTTTCTGGGGCGCCATCGAAAACCTCGGCACCGTGTTCGCCTTCGCCGACATCACCATGACCCTGCTGGCGTTCGTGAACCTGATCGCGCTGTTCCTGCTGTTCAAGGTCGGCATGCGCATCCTGCGTGACTACGATGACCAGCGTTCGGCCGGCATCAAGACCCCTGTCTTCGACTCCAGCAAGTTCCCGGACCTGGATCTGGACCGCAAGGCTTGGCCGGCCAACCCATCGGCGCCGGTTACCAAACCTGACGCCAAGACTGCTGGCGTGGCCGCAGCGCAACGCTGATCGGTAATCAAGGAAAAAAACCGGGCGCATCCCCTGCGCCCGGCGTGACACAGCCTGAGGTCGGCGTCATGCTCGACCTTATGTTGTGGCAGCTGACCCAAGCTGCCGTTTTCGTCCTCGGAGAACAACCCCATGAATGGCTTGACCTACCCTGCCGCCCAGCACGTCATGGTGCTCTATACCGGCGGCACCATCGGCATGCAGGCCAGCGCCCACGGCCTGACCCCGGCATCCGGTTTCGAAGCGCGGATGCGTGACTACCTGCACAACCAACCCGAACTCGTCGTGCCGCAATGGCGCTTCCGGGAAATGTCGCCGCTGATCGACAGCGCCAACATGACCCCGGCCTATTGGCAACAACTGCGCGAAGCGGTGGTCGATGCCGTGGATGTGCAGGGCTGCGACAGCGTACTGATCCTGCACGGCACCGATACCCTGGCCTACAGCGCCGCGGCGATGAGCTTCCAGTTGCTGGGCCTGCATGCACGGGTCTGCTTCACAGGCTCCATGCTGCCCGCCGGCGTGACCGACAGCGACGCCTGGGAAAACCTCAGCGGCGCGCTGGTCGCCCTCGGCCAGGGCCTGGCGCCGGGCGTGCACCTGTACTTCCACGGTGAGCTGCTGGCGCCGACCCGTTGCGCCAAGGTGCGCAGCTTCGGTCGCCACCCGTTCAAGCGCCTGGAACGCCAGGGCGGCGGCGTCAAAGCCTCCTCGCTGCCGGCGCAGTTGAACTACAACCAGCCCAAGCAATTGGCGAACATCGCCGTGTTACCGCTGTTTCCCGGCATCAGCGCACAGGTCCTCGATGGCCTGCTGGGCAGCGGCATCCAGGGCCTGGTGCTGGAGTGCTACGGCAGCGGCACCGGGCCGAGCGACAACCCGGCCTTCCTCGCCAGCCTCGAGCGGGCGCGGGACAGCGGCGTGGTGGTCGTGGCGGTGACCCAATGCCATGAAGGTGGCGTCGAGCTGGACGTTTACGAGGCTGGCAGTCGCTTGCGTGGCGTTGGCGTGCTGTCCGGCGGTGGCATGACCCGCGAGGCGGCGTTCGGCAAGTTGCAGGCGCTGATTGGCGCGGGGTTGCCGGTGGAAGAGGTTCGGCGGCTGGTAGAGCTGGACCTGTGTGGCGAGCTGAGCTGATCCTAAAAACCTGGGCAGGCTGGGTGAAGACCCAAACGGCTTTTTCGAAGAGTGCGGTTGTGCGTGAAATCTGTAAACGCTTGGTTATCCGGCTGACTCAGAGTTCACGTAGAAACGCGAAACTTAAATTTGTTTTTGACCTGTCAGATCCCGCTGAAAGTTTTCACACAACTTGTGTGAAAACAAGCTTGCTCGCGACGTAGGTATATCAGTCACATAACCATTATCTGACACACCGCAATCGCGAGCAGGCTCATTCCACAGATGTTGCGTTGAGCCTTCACCTTTCTGACGCTTCTCTCCACAACACAGTCTATAAACCAGAACCAATAATATTTTTTTATTCGATCAACCTTCCTTTCAGACTGATTTGGCCAGTCTCCAGCCGTCTAGATCAGCGCGCAGCACCCATTTATTGAAAAGCTGCCTCCCCCCGAAAACTTCACGAGGATCAACCTCATATATTTCAGACAGCACAACTACAACTTCCTTATCGTATGAGTCTTGCAAATAAAGACGATTTGCGGACCAGTCGACATTCTTCAACTTACCTTTTTTATATGTCATTGAATGCGCAGAATCATCGGAAAAATGTCCTTTCAAACTAAGATCCTGCCCCACAGAGGCAGATCTTAACTTCGCCTCAAGCCCCTCCCTCATACTAGGATTCCGCGCATCTGGGCCGTAGGTACTAATAGGACCATGCCCCTCTATCATTGGACCAGTGGGAGAATCTGCAAGCTTAGAAAGCAGAATAGTTTCTGGCTTATCATAAGTCGTGTTATATATTTCCAACGTATCGGACGCAAAGCTAAAACCTGACAAAAGGCCCGTCTTTCTGGAGATATTATGGTTATCAAGAAAGTACCCTCTGATGGTGATCTCCGTGCCGAATTGAGTGTTGTTTATTTTTTCCTTAAGTTCAGTGTCCATTACAAATACCCAGGTAGTAAATAGGAGACTTAAATATGCCTTTACTTACCTTCACCAAAACCTGTAAACATTGACAGTGTTTTATATAATTTCGGAATAAGGCACCGTAATCAACCTCATTACCACACATAATCTAGATTCAGCGAGTAACATTACGATCCAGCTTCGGCATACAACTTGCTCCGTTTCCAGCCTTCCCCAAGCAGGAAACGGACATGCTGCATTCCCACCTCACCACCCTCAACGCCGTCTCACTGGTACTGAACACCTTTAAAAACGAAGGGCTGTCCAGTGATGCATTGCTGGCCGGCAGCGGCATCAGCGCGGCGGACCTGAGCCGGGCCGATACGCGTATCACCACCAACCAGGAGATGCAGGTCTGCGCCAACGCCGTGGCCCTCAAGCGCGACATCGGCCTGGAGCTGGGCCTGCGCATGCACGTTTCGTCCTACGGCATGCTCGGCTATGCGCTGCTCACCAGTGCCACCTTAGGTGACGCCTTGCGCCTGGCGCTGCGCTATCCGGCGCTATTGGGAACACTCTTCGAACTGAACCTGGACGATGACGGCGAGCACATCTGGTTCAGTGCCGGCGATTATCGGGAGAATCCGGCCCTGGCGGTGTTCAATGCCGAGTTCTGCATGGTTTCGCTGAAGGTGATCTGCAATGACCTCCTTGGTCATGCACTGCCCTTGCGTGCGGCACGCTTCGAACATCCAGCGCCCGATTACCAGGCGCGCTACGCAGCGCTCTTCGATTGTCCGGTGCGCTTCGACAGCATCGATAACGCGTTCGCTTTCGAGCGCCACTGGCTCGACCACCCCCTGCCCCTGGCCGACCCCATCACCCATCACGCCATGGCCGAACGTTGCCGCCGGCAGAACACCGAATTCACCGGACGCCAGGCCTGGTTGGGGCGGATCCGTCAGTTGCTCGACGCCCAACTGAACGCCGCCCCCGGGCTGGAAGGCCTGGCCGAACAGATGAACTGCTCGGCGCGTACCTTGCGGCGCCACCTCAAGGACCTGGGCTGCAGCTACCAGGAGCTGCTGGACGAATTGCGCTTCGAACGGGCCAAGCAGATGCTTTGCGAGGACCAATTGCCGATCTATCGAATCGCCGAACGACTGGGTTTCAGCGAAACCGCCAGCTTCCGCCATGCCTTCGTGCGCTGGAGCGGGGTGGCGCCCAGCCAGTTCAGGGCCTGACCTTCCCAGGGAATCACCTCCTTCATGTACGACACCTTACCCCTGTGGGAGCAAGTCTTGCCCGCGATGGCGTCAACCCAGACACATCCTGCTCCAACATTCCAAGTCGGATCCGCTTCTGCTGTCCTAGCCTTGAAATAAAGGACAGATTAAGGACGATCATTTGTGACAACACGGCCTCATTCCCAAGGGTTGCGTTCCGGACGATATTCGCAGCCTGGACAAATCTATTTACTGACCGTGAATACGCGCGATCGCGAGCCGCTTTTTAGCCGCTTCGAGACAGGACGCTTAGTCGTTGATGCCTTCCGAAAGGCTCAGGAAGAGCAATTTGCCCACTCGTTGGCCTGGGTGGTGATGCCAGACCATTTTCACTGGCTGATCGAATTGCAGGGGATAGACCTTTCCAAACTGATTGCGCGAACGAAGTCTCGGACCACGGTTGTCTTCAATCGATTGACGCAGCGGGAAGGATCGCTTTGGCAGGAAGGATTTCATGACCGAGCCATTCGCAAGGAGGAGGATCTGCAAACAGTCGCTCGATATGTCGTGGCAAACCCGCTGCGAGCCGGTTTAGTTACAAAAATAGGGGACTATCCATTGTGGGACGCGATATGGGTCTGATTCGATTTGAGCGGCGTCGACGACGGCCTCATCGCGGGCAAGCCTTGCTCCCACAGGTATTCCAATTCTGTTTTTTGGGGGGAGCAAGCCTGATTCCATAGGCATTCCAAGTGCTGCTTTTGAAGGGGAGCAAGCCTGCTTCTACAGGCATTCCAAATGCTGCTTTGAAGGGGGGCGAGCCTGCTTCCATAGGCACTCCAAGTGCTGCTTTTGAAGGGGGGCAAGCCTGCTTCCATAGGCATTCCAAGTGCTGTTTTTGAAGGGGGGCAAGCCTGCTTCCATAGGCATTCCAAATGCTGCTTTTGAAGGGGGGCGAGACTGCTTCCATAGGCACCCCAAATGCTGCTTTTGAAGGGGAGCAAGCCTGCTTCTACAGGCATTCCAAATGCTGCTTTTGAAGGGGGGCGAGCCTGCTTCCATAGGCACCCCAAATGCTGCTTTTGAAGGGGAGCAAGCCTGCTTCTACAGGCATTCCAAATGCTGCTTTGAAGGGGGGCGAGTCTGCTTCCATAGGCACTCCAAATGCTGCTACTTGGAGGAACAAGTCTGCTTCCACAGGCATTACAAATGCTGCTTTTGAGGGGGAAGCAAGCCTTGCCCCCAATAGCATTCAAGCCGCGGTCCTGTGGGAGCAAGGCTTGCCCGCGATGGCAATATGACTAACCCCGCAAAAACGCCTGATGCAACGCATCCACCGTCTCGAAGTGATACGCCGGGCCCTCGGCGCTGAGTTCTTCATGGCTGCCAAAGCCATACCCCACCGCCGCGGCATCCAGGCCATTGCTGCGGGCGCCGATCAGGTCGTGTTTGCGGTCGCCGATCATCAGGGTGCCGGTCGGGTCGAGGCCTTCTTCGGCCAGCAGGTGGGCGATCAGCTCGACTTTATTGGTGCGGGTACCGTCCAGTTCGCTGCCGTAGATCACTTTGAAGTGCCGGGCGAAGTCGAAGTGGCGGGCGATTTCCCGGGCGAAGACCCAGGGTTTGGAGGTGGCGATGTACAACTGGCGCCCTTGGCCGCCCAGGGTTTCCAGCAACGGCATCACGCCGTCAAAGACGCGGTTCTCATAAAGGCCGGTGACCTTGAACCGCTCGCGATAGAAATTCACCGCCTCCCAGGCCTTCGCTTCGTCGAAGTCATAGAACTGCATGAAGGCCTGCAACAGCGGCGGGCCGATGAAAGGCTCGAGACGGGTCAGGTCGGGTTCGTCGATGCCCAGTTTGCTCAAGGCGAACTGGATCGAACGGGTAATGCCCTCGCGGGGGTCGGTGAGGGTGCCGTCGAGGTCGAACAGTACGGTTTGGTAATGCATGAACATTCCTGGAAGTGGCGGGGCGATTCAATCCTGGTCGTAGCCTTCGGCCAGATGCAGGTCCTTGAGCTTCACGTAGTTCGCCGCGCTGTAAGTGAAGAAGGCGCGCTCCTTGTCCGTCAGCGGCCGGGCCTGCTTCACCGGGCTGCCCACATATAAAAAGCCGCTTTCCAGGCGCTTGCCCGGCGGTACCAGGCTGCCGGCACCGATGATCACATCATCTTCGACCACCGCGCCGTCCATGACGATGCTGCCCATGCCGATCAGGACCCGGCTGCCCACGGAGCAGCCATGGAGCATGACCTTGTGGGCGATGGTCACGTCGTCGCCGATCAGCAACGGGAAGCCCTCGGGATTGAACGGCCCAGCGTGGGTGATGTGCAGCACGCAACCGTCCTGGACGCTGGTACGCGCACCGATACGGATGCGGTGCATGTCGCCGCGAATGACCGTCAGCGGCCAGACGGAGCTGTCTTCGCCGATTTCAACGTCGCCGATCACCACCGCGGTGCTGTCGACAAAAGCGCCACGGGCTAGCCGCGGGCGGTGGTTCTGGTACGTGCGAAGGGTCACGATAGGCTCTCTCTTATCCGGTGATAGGCGCTGCTAGCTGCGGTGAACGTCGATTGTAATTAAGATGGGCCCATGTTTCTTCCAGCCAAGGTGTCGACCGTGAGCGTGAACAACCCTCTTTTACAGCCCTATGACCTGCCGCCATTCTCGGCGATCCGTGCCGAACACGTGCAACCGGCCATCGAGCAGATCCTGGCTGACAACCGCGCCGCCATCGCCGAGCTCCTCAAGACCCAAGTCCAGCAGCCTACCTGGGCCGGCCTGGTATTGGCGATGGACGAGCTCAATGATCGACTGGGCGCTGCCTGGAGCCCGGTCAGCCATTTGAACGCCGTGCGCAACAGCCCAGAACTGCGCGAAGCCTACGAGGCCTGCCTGCCGGCGCTGAGTGCCTACTCCACCGAGCTGGGCCAGAACCGCGAATTGTTCCAGGCCTTCGAAGCCCTGGCGAGCAGCCCTGAAGCCGCCGGTTTCGACGTCGCGCAGAAAACCATCCTGGAACATTCCCTGCGTGACTTCCGCCTGTCGGGTATCGACCTGCCGCCGGAGCAGCAGAAGCGCTACGCCGAAGTACAGAGCAAACTGTCCGAACTGGGCAGCCGCTTCTCCAATCAACTGCTGGACGCGACCCAGGCCTGGACCAAGCACGTCACCGACGAGGCCGCCCTCGCCGGCCTGACCGACTCGGCCAAGGCGCAAATGGCCGCGGCCGCCCAGGCCAAGGAGCTGGACGGCTGGCTGATCAACCTGGAATTCCCCAGCTATTACGCGGTGATGACCTACGCCGAAGACCGCGCCCTGCGTGAAGAAGTCTACGCGGCGTACTGCACCCGCGCGTCGGACCAGGGTCCGAATGCCGGCCAGAACGACAACGGCCCGGTGATGGAACAGATCCTCGACCTGCGCCAGGAACTGGCCCAATTGCTCGGCTTCGCCAACTTCGCCGAGTTGAGCCTGGCCACCAAGATGGCCGAATCCAGCGATCAGGTCCTCAGTTTCCTGCGGGACCTGGCCAAGCGCAGCAAGCCGTTCGCCGCCCTGGACCTGGAACAGCTCAAGGCCTTCGCCGCCGAACAGGGCTGCCCCGACCTGCAAAGCTGGGACAGCGGTTTCTACGGTGAAAAACTGCGCCAGCAGCGTTACAGCGTCGCCCAGGAAGCCCTGCGTGCGTACTTCCCGATCGACAAGGTACTGGGCGGCCTGTTCGCCATCGTGCAGCGCCTCTACGGCATCGAGATCGCCGAACTGAAAGGCTTCGACACCTGGCACCCGGACGTGCGCCTGTTCGAAATCAAGGAGAACGGCCAGCACGTCGGCCGCTTCTTCTTCGACCTCTACGCCCGCGCCAACAAGCGCGGCGGTGCCTGGATGGACGGCGCCCGCGACCGTCGTCGCACCATCGACGGCGTCCTGCAGAGCCCGGTCGCCAACCTGGTGTGCAACTTCACCCCGGCTGACAGTGGCAAACCGGCCCTGCTGACCCACGATGAAGTCACCACCCTGTTCCACGAGTTCGGCCATGGCCTGCACCACCTGCTGACCCGCGTCGAACACGCCGGCGTGTCCGGCATCAACGGCGTGGCCTGGGATGCCGTGGAGCTGCCGAGTCAGTTCATGGAAAACTGGTGCTGGGAGCCTGAAGGCCTGGCGCTGATCTCCGGTCACTACGAAACCGGCGAGCCACTGCCCCAGGACCTGCTGGAGAAAATGCTCGCGGCGAAAAACTTCCAGTCCGGCCTGATGATGGTCCGCCAACTGGAATTCTCGCTGTTCGACTTCGAGCTGCACGCCACCCACGGCGATGGCCGCAGCGTGCTGCAAGTGCTCGAGGGCGTGCGCGACGAAGTGTCGGTCATGCGTCCACCGGCCTATAACCGCTTCCCCAACAGCTTCGCCCACATCTTCGCCGGCGGCTACGCGGCGGGCTACTACAGCTACAAATGGGCGGAAGTATTGTCGGCCGATGCGTTCTCCAGGTTCGAAGAGGACGGCGTGCTCAACGCTGACACCGGGCGTGCCTTCCGTGAGGCGATCCTGGCGCGCGGTGGCTCCCAGGAGCCGATGGTGCTGTTCGTCGACTTCCGTGGCCGTGAGCCGTCGATTGACGCACTCTTGCGCCACAGCGGCCTGACCGAGGACGCGGCAGCATGAGCGAGGGACCAGTGATTACCAAGCGACGCTTTATCGCCGGGGCGGTCTGCCCGGCCTGCAGCGAGCCGGACAAGTTGATGATGTGGAACGAAGACGGCGTGCCGCACCGTGAATGTGTGGCCTGCGGTTATTGCGACACACTCAACGAGCAAGGCCTGTCGGTGCCCAAGGAATTGGGCACCCGGGTCAATACCTCGGCGCTCAAGGTGCCGGACGCCAAGGTCCAGGCAGTGCAGTTTTTCCCCAACCCCAAGCTGAAGAAAAAACCGACGGAATGATCCGGTATCACCTTCCGGGCCCTGTGGCCCGGAAGCGATACATATATATCGCCATTTCCCACAGCGGCCTGCCCAGACTGTCCATTCCGTTCAGTCCATGGAAGGCTTCCGATGCCCACCGAAAACAATCCGCTATTGCAGGTCCATGACCTGCCGCCTTTTTCCCAGATCCAGGCCAGGCACTTCTCGCCGGCCCTCGACCGGATTCTTGCCGAGAGTCGCGCCCAAGTGGCCGACATTATCCGGACACAAGCACCATTCCCTACCTGGGACGACCTCGTGTTGGCAATGGACGAGATCCACGCCCGCTTAAAGAGCTTCGCCTATGTGCTGGAACGACTGACCTCGACCAGGACCGGTGACGCCTGGACGCAGGCTTCGCTCGATTGCAGCGAACGCTTGCACGATTACCAACGGTCATTGAGGCGAAACCCCGAACTGTTTCAACTCTACCAGCGCTTGGCCAACAGCCAGATCGCCAGGCATTTCACCCCCGCGAGAAAACGAACGCTGGAAAAAATCCTCCGGCGGTTTCACCAGAACGCAGTGACGCACACCGCACAGGCAGACTTGAAAGACCTGCAACTGCGCATCCAAGGCGCCCGGAGCTTGTTTCTGGACCACCTGCAAGAAGCCAATAAAGCCTGGAGCCAAGCGTTTGACGACGAGGCACAGTTGAGCGGCCTGCCGTCGTCCTTCAAACAACGCATGGCCCACCAGGCGCGTGAGGCTGGACGCAAGGGCTGGTTGCTGACGCTCAACGAGGAGTCGTTTCGTATCGTCACCCGTTACGCTGACGATCAGGGTTTGCGCAAGCAAATGTACGTCGCCTTCAGCACGCGCGCATCGGATCAGGGGCCCCATGCCGGCCTGTTCGACAACGGCGAAGTCCTCGCGCAGTTGCTCAGGGATCGCCATCAGCAGGCGACGTTACTGGGTTATTCGAATTACGCGCAAATGACGCTCGAACCGGAACAGGCCGAGTCACCTGAACAGGTCCTGTCGTTCTTGCAAGAACAGCTCGCCCAGCGGCGCGGCGTATTTGCCCGGGACACCGAGCAACTGGAAAAATTTGCCGCAACACAAGGCTTCAGCGGCCTCCAGCCTTGGGATTATCAATACCTGGTCGAAAAGCTTCGGCGGCAAACGGCTGGGGTTTCGGAGCAAGACGCCAGTGCCTGGTTTGAACTGGAGTCGACTTTTGCACAACTGTTGCTGATCGCCAGGGACCTGTTCGGCGTGGACATCGTTGAACGCCGGGATGTGCCGACCTGGCACCGGGACGTGCGTCTTCTTGAAGTCCGCGAGCGGGAAGAAACCGTGGGCTACTTCTATTTCGACCCGTTTGCAGAGGCGAACCAGGACGGTTTCCCCAGTACCACCATTCTGCGCAACCGGCGCATCACCGCCGAGGGCCGGCCCCGGCACCCCATCGCTGTCTTGCATAGCTGGCTGCCACGTGCCTCAGGTGCAAACCCGGTGTTGCTCGATCATCGGCAACTGCGCATCCTCTTTCATGAACTCGGCCATTGCTTGCATCACGTCTTGACCCGGGCTGAATACCGCGACGTTTCGGGCATCTCGGCGCTGTCCCGGGATACGGCCGAATTCGCCGGGATGTTGTTCGAGCAGTGGTGCTTCACCAAGCCCTGCCTGATCCGGGTATCGAAACATCACCAGACCGGGGCGCCCTTGCCTGACACCATCGCCGATCAATTGCTGGTCTACCTCCATACCCAGACCAGTTGGGACACCGCACTGTTCTTGCGCGATGCGCTGTTCGACATGCAATTGCACCGCAGCCACGGTGACGGACGCACCGCCCAACAAGTATTCGATCAAGTCAGCGCACAGGTCGGGCATCTGCCGGTGTCTGCAACCGAACGCTGGCCCAATGGCCTGGACTACATGGTGACCGGCTATGGGGCCAGGCTCTATGCCTATGCCTGGTCGAGGGAATTGGCGAAAACCGTGTTCCAGAGATTCCAGCGCGATGGGCTGTTCAACCGGGAAACCGGGCGGGCGTTGCGCGAGACGATTTTCGGGCCGGGCGATTCGCGACCGCTGTCCGAGTCGATCGCGGCGTTTCTGGGCACGTAGCGATCATCGTTCGGGAAGTACAACCTGAGGGTCAACGTGAATCGCCGTCGTGGTTGAGTTGACCCAGCTTTCCAGGGAGCAAAGGGCAAAGACGCTGGTGCTGCAATCGCCATTCGCCAGCGCCACGCGGAGTTTGTCGACATCGGCCTGCATCATGTAGCGCACCCCATCCTTGAAGTGATGGCTGTCACCGAAGCCGCCTTCGGTCATTTCGTTCAAGGCATCCTCCTTGCTCCAGCCCTGCACCACCACCCGGTACATGGCGGCGACCAGCCCGGTGCGGTCCGAGCCGTGCTTGCAATGCATCAGCACCGGCCCCTTGGCTTCGGCCGCCTGGATGGCGCGCAAAGCCTTGAGGATGTCGCTGTCATCGACATGATTGGTGCGATAGGACAGTTGCACTTGCTCGATGCCGGGGGTGGACAACCAGCGCTTGTCCGACTCCGGCAGGAAGTTGATCACCGTGCCGATCTTGAGTTTGGTCAGCAAGGGCAGCGCTGCGCCGTCCGGCAGGGAGCTGCGGTAGAGCGTCGCAGACATCTGGTAGAGGTTGTAGTCCTTTTCCACCGGCTGCGCCCATTCAGCGGGCCTCGCGTCAGGGGTATCGGCCGCTTGGGCGGGGATCTCGGCGAACCCGATGAGCAGGGCCAGGCAGAGCAGTGAACGGGAACAGAGCTTGAGCATGCACGGACGACCGAAAACGAAGGAATGCGAGATCAACAGTTTCGGCTCGCTGCGGTTAAAAGCCTGTGAGGAGAACGTCAAAGCGTTGTGAACGATGATCGGGGACTCGGGCTGCTGAATGGCACTGGCCTTAATCGAATGCAACGAATACTGTATGCACATACAGCTTTCGGAGTATTCCCATGCCAGCGTCTCTTGCGCCTCGCGGCCGCGGCACCGCGACCAACCCGCACAACCGCTTCGCCCCGAGTCGCTCGGTGGCCGAGGATGACGGCTGGTACCAGGAAGTCCCGCCGACCCAGGGCACCGAAGTGCGCATCGAAATGGCGAAGACCATTATTACCCGCAACACCTCGTCCGATATCCCCTTCGACCGCTCGATCAACCCGTACCGAGGCTGCGAACACGGCTGCATCTACTGCTATGCGCGGCCCAGCCATGCCTATTGGGACCTGTCGCCGGGGCTGGATTTCGAAACGAAGCTGATCGCCAAGACCAATGCCGCCGATGTGCTGGAAGAGCAATTGTCCCGGCGTGGCTATCAATGCGCGCCAATCGCGCTGGGGTCCAACACCGATCCCTACCAGCCTATCGAACGCGAACAACGGATCACCCGCCGGATTCTCGAGGTGCTGCTGCGCTATCGGCATCCGGTGACCATCGTCACCAAGGGTTCGCTGATCCTGCGCGACCTGGACCTGCTGACCGAACTGGCGCAACAACGCCTGGTGCACGTGATGATCAGCCTCACCACCCTGGACGATGAGCTCAAGCGCATTCTCGAACCCCGCGCGGCGGCGCCCAAGGCGCGGTTGCGGGCGATCAAGGTCATGCGCGAGGCGGGCATTGCCGTGGGGGTGCTGTGTGCGCCGATGATCCCGATGATCAACGACAGCGAGATCGAGAGCCTGCTGGCCGAAGCCCACGCCGCCGGCGCGCAGAATGCCGCCTACGTCATGCTGCGCCTGCCGCTGGAAGTCGCGCCGCTGTTCGAGCAGTGGTTGCAGGCGCACTACCCGCAGCGCGCCGCCCATGTGCTGAGCCTGGTCCGCCAGAGCCGCGGCGGCGAACTGTATGACAGCCGCTTCGGTGCGCGGATGCGCGGCGAAGGCCCGTTCGCCGACCTGCTGGCCCAGCGTTTCGCCAAGGCCCTCAGGCGCTTGGGGCTTGAGCGCCGCGACGGATACAATCTCGATTGCGATGCCTTCTGTCCGCCGGGCCGACAGATGTCGTTGATTTGATTAAAGTTGACCTTGGAAAGGCCACTGGACATGAGCTGCGCCAGTGTTTCGCCACCCCTGAAATCGTTGTCCTAGAGCCTTCGATTTCAGTTTGAGTTAAGTTTCGGCCGCTACCTTGTTCTTCGAGTGACTGACGGGTCGAACACCTCGACCTGGACGTTTTTTAACCAGCCACTGGCGTCAACGTCAAAGAGGATGAATCATGAGTGACAAGGATAAACAGCCGTTGGCTGCGTCGGCTTCAGCCCAACCCGAGGCGGAAACCGCCGATGCAGCGCTGCAGCACATTGTTGACGGCTTTTTGCATTTCCATCACGAGATCTTTCCGCAACAGGAAGAGCTCTTCAAGAAACTCGCCACCGCCCAGGCGCCCCGGGCGATGTTCATCACCTGCGCCGATTCGCGCATCGTGCCCGAGTTGATCACCCATAGCTCCCCCGGTGACCTGTTCGTGACCCGTAACGTCGGCAACGTCGTGCCGCCTTACGGCCAGATGAACGGCGGCGTCTCCACCGCCATCGAATACGCCGTGCTGGCCCTCGGCGTGCAGCACATCATTGTCTGCGGCCATTCCGATTGCGGCGCCATGCGTGCCGTGCTCAACCCCGACACCCTGGAAAAGATGCCCACGGTAAAGGCCTGGCTGCGCCACGCCGAAGTGGCCAAGACCATGGTCCACGACAACTGTCCGTGCGGCGACGAAAAACAGACCATGTCGATCCTCACCGAAGAGAACGTGATCGCGCAGTTGCAGCATTTGCGAACGCATCCCTCGGTCGCATCGCGCATGGCCAATGGTCAATTGTTCATCCATGGCTGGGTGTACAACATCGAGACCAGCGAGATCAAAGCCTACGACGCGGACCAGGGACGTTTCCTGCCGCTCGATGGCAGCCATCCGATACCGGTGGCGACGCCCAAAGCGCGCTTCTAACCACTCCTAAACATCCTTGTGTGGTTCAGCCTTACCGCTATTTGCGCGGTAGGGCCTCGCCATGCCTGAAGAAAACTTCGGGAGAGTCGCCATGCGTGCTGCTCAATTAAAAGCTGTTGTGCCACGGGAGCTGTTGGCTTCGGTGGTTGTGTTCCTGGTGGCGCTGCCCTTGTGCATGGGCATTGCCATCGCGTCCGGCCTACCGCCGGCCAAAGGCCTGATCACCGGCATCATCGGTGGTCTGGTGGTGGGTTTCCTGGCAGGTTCCAAGCTGCAAGTTAGTGGCCCGGCGGCCGGGTTGGCGGTGTTGGTCTTCGAATTGGTGCGCCAGCATGGCGTGGCCATGCTCGGGCCGATCCTGCTGCTGGCCGGTCTGTTGCAATTGTTGGCCGGGCGTTTTCGCCTGGGCTGCTGGTTCCGGGTCACCGCGCCTGCGGTGGTGTACGGGATGCTCGCGGGTATCGGCGTGCTGATCGTGTTGTCCCAGGTCCATGTGATGCTCGACGCGATGCCCAAGCCGTCAGGGCTGGATAACCTGGCGGCGTTCCCGGCGGCGGTGGCCCAGGCCTTGCCGTCCCTGGGCTGGCAGGCCGGCCTGCTCGGTTTGTCGACGATTGCGGTGATGTGGCTGTGGGAAAAGTTTCGCCCCCACAGCCTGCGCTTCATTCCTGGCGCCTTGCTTGGCGTAGGCCTGGCGACCATCGCCAGCCTGCTGCTGGCCTTGCAGGTCAAACGCGTGGAAGTGCCGGAGAACCTCGCCGAAGCCATTGATTGGCTGCGCCCGGCGGACCTGCTGAACCTGGCCGACCCGACGCTGCTGATCGCAGCCTTCGCTGTCGCCTTCATCGCCAGCGCTGAAACCCTGCTGTCGGCGGCTGCGGTGGATCGCATGCACAGCGGTGATCGTGCGGACTTCGACCGCGAACTGTCGGCGCAAGGTATCGGCAACATGCTCTGCGGCTTGCTCGGCGCCCTGCCGATGACCGGGGTGATCGTGCGCAGCTCGGCCAACGTCCAGGCCGGGGCCACCACGCGGATGTCGACGATTTTCCACGGCCTGTGGTTGTTGCTCTTCGTGCTGTTGCTGTCCAGCGTGCTGCAAAGCATTCCGGTGGCGAGCTTGGCGGGGGTGTTGGTGTATACCGGTTTCAAACTGGTGGACCTCAAGGCGTTTCGCAGCCTGGGTCGCTATGGCCGGATGCCGATGTTCACCTACGCCGCAACGGCGCTGGCGATCATCTTCACCGACCTGCTGACCGGTGTGCTGATCGGCTTCGGCCTGACCCTGGCGAAACTCGCATGGAAAGCCTCGCGGCTGAAAATCAGCTTGATCGACCTGCCCCAGGAAGGCGAGATGGAGCTGCGGCTGATAGGCGCGGCCACCTTCCTCAAGGTCCCGGCGCTGACCCAGGTGCTGGGTACCATACCGACGGGTGCGACCGTGCATGTGCCGCTCAATAACCTGAGCTACATCGATCACTCGTGCCTGGAGTTGCTGGAAGAATGGGGCCGAGCGAATGCCAGCAAGGGTTCGAAGCTGCTGATCGAATCCCGCGGGCTCAAGCGTCGATTGGAAGGGCGGTTGCGTACCACCGTAGGGGTTGGCGCAGCCTCTGCCTGACACCCCAAGTCCCAATGTGTGAGCGAGCTTGCTCGCGAAAGCGGTGGGTCAGTTGGCTGATAGGCCGCCTGACACTCCGTCTTCGCGAGCAAGCCCGCTCCCACAGGGGGCTCATGTTTTGCTGCTGGATCAGGCCGCTGGCTGATCCAGTTCCAGCCCAACGCCCAGCTGGCGCGACAGGCAAGGCCAGCGCTTCCAGGCAGCGCCCGTGTCCGGGCTGCCGAGTTTCTCCCGGTAAGACTCCACCGATTCCAGCGCAAAGCTGTCTTCGTCGAGCATTTCGTCCACGGCGTGATGCACGGCTTCATCCAACTGGTTGGCGAACGGTTCACCGATCAAATGGTGAGCGATCAGGTTGGCGACCGTCATGTCCAGCGGGATCAGCGGCTGGCTGAAATGCTTGATATACAGGTCATTGACCTCCTCCACCAGCCGGTGGGCCAGGTAGGCTTCGTCCAGCAAACTGTCCAGGCCAACGTGGCCTTCCATCACCTTGGGTGGCTGGAGAAAAAACTGTTCGGCGATTGTCAGTACCGGCTTGATCTGCGATTCGATACCGGCTTCGCGGGCCACCTCGTTGGCGGCGTCCAGCAGGTCCGGCACTTGCTCGATGTAAGCGGTGACAAAACGGGTCATGACGCCCTTGGCGTCAATGTCCGGCAATTGGATCGCGGCGTGCAGATGCGGTAGCTGGGCCTCCAGCTGGCGGGTCAATTGGCCGGTCTCGGCTTCGTGTTGTTGGGCTTTTTGGATCTGCTCGCGCAATGCGGCGGTGTTCATGACAACTCCAGGAAACAAAGGCAATGAAATAGGGAAGACATAACTTAGCTGGCACAAAAACACTCCTAAGACCTATTTTTCATAACCGTCCCTTTCCTTGCAGCACCACAGTTATATCGGTTTGCCATCACTCAGGTTCGCATCCTTCTCCATTCGTGGGCTCTAGCGCAAGCCCCGGCTGTTTCAAACGATTTACGCCATCGCGTTGCGAGGTTGCAGGTGCTGTCTATACTCGGTTTGGAATGGAGTTAGCTGATGACACCCGATTGCATGTGCAGCAAGGCGCGGCGAGTCAATTAAGCAGTCTGAATAGCCGATCCCTTGCCGCAGGCTTTACGCCTACGGGATAACAAGAACGATAAGGGGAACCCGCAATGACGCGACATCCACACGTATGGATGGGCCTCCTGTTGTGGTCGATTTTCAGCCAGGCGCAAGCGGCCTGGACTGTGAATATGGCGCCTGGAGCGACACAGATCAGCAACGCAGTGTTCGACCTGCACATGACCATCTTCTGGATTTGTGTGGTCATCGGCATCATCGTCTTCGGCGCCATGTTCTGGTCGATGATGATGCACCGCCGCTCAACCGGCCAGAACGCCGCGCATTTCCACGAAAACACCCGCGTCGAAATCCTCTGGACCATCGTGCCCTTCCTGATCCTGGTGCTGATGGCGATCCCTGCCACCGCCACCCTGATCAAGATGTACGACTCCAGCGAGTCGGACATCGATATCCAGATCACCGGCTATCAATGGAAGTGGCACTACAAGTACCTGGGCCAGGACGTCGAGTTCTTCAGCAACCTGGCCACCCCCGCCGAACAAATCCATAACCAGAGCGCCAAGGGCGAGCACTACCTGCTGGAGGTCGACAAGCCGCTGGTGCTGCCGGTCGATGCCAAGGTGCGCTTTCTGGTGACCTCCGCCGACGTGATCCACTCCTGGTGGGTGCCGGCCTTCGCGGTCAAGCGCGATGCGATCCCAGGCTTCGTCAACGAAGCCTGGACCCGTGTCGACAAGCCCGGCATTTATCGCGGCCAGTGCGCCGAGCTATGCGGCAAGGACCACGGTTTCATGCCGATCGTGGTGGAGGTCAAGAGCAAGCCCGACTATGAGAAGTGGCTGGGCGAACGCAAGGCCGAAGCTGCGCAGCTTAAAGAGCTGACCAGCAAGGAATGGACGCGCGAAGAACTCATCGAGCGTGGCGACAAGGTCTACCACACCACCTGCGTGGCCTGTCACCAGGCCGAAGGCCAGGGCCTGCCGCCGATGTTCCCGGCCCTCAAGGGCTCGAAAATCGCCACCGGGCCGATCAAGGATCACCTGAGCATTGTCTTCCACGGCAAGCCCGGCACCGCCATGGCCGCGTTCGGCAAACAGTTGTCGGAAGTCGATATCGCCGCGGTCGTGACCTATGAACGCAACGCCTGGGGCAACAACAAGGGCGACATGGTGACGCCTAAAGAAGTGCTGGAACTCAAACAGGCAGAAAGCCAATGAGCCGGCCTGACGTTCGTTCCCGCAACCGGTCGGGGCTCACCGCCCCGCGCCGTCCAGCCCACTCGTTCGAAGGAGACAGGACATGAGTGCTGTGATCGATGACCACGGTCATGCCGGCGCCGACCACGCCCACGGCCCCGCCAAGGGCCTGATGCGCTGGGTACTGACCACCAACCACAAGGATATCGGCACGCTGTACCTGTGGTTCGCGTTCTCCATGTTCCTGTTGGGCGGCTCGTTCGCCATGGTGATCCGCGCCGAGCTGTTCCAGCCCGGCCTGCAGATCGTGCAACCGGAATTCTTCAACCAGATGACCACCATGCATGGCTTGGTGATGGTCTTCGGCGCGGTGATGCCGGCGTTCGTCGGCCTCGCCAACTGGATGATCCCGTTGATGATCGGCGCGCCGGACATGGCCCTGCCGCGCATGAACAACTTCAGCTTCTGGCTGTTGCCGGCCGCATTCCTGATGCTGGTCTCGACGTTGTTCACCGCCGGTGGCGGGCCTAACTTCGGTTGGACCTTCTACGCCCCGCTGTCCACCACGTATGCGCCGGAAAGCGTGACGTTCTTCATCTTTGCCATCCACCTGATGGGCATCAGCTCGATCATGGGGGCGATCAACGTGATCGCCACCATCCTCAACCTGCGCGCCCCTGGCATGACCCTGATGAAAATGCCGCTGTTCGTCTGGACCTGGCTGATCACCGCATTCCTGCTGATCGCAGTGATGCCGGTGCTGGCCGGCTGCGTGACAATGATGCTGATGGACATCCACTTCGGCACCAGCTTCTTCAGTGCCGCCGGCGGCGGTGACCCGGTGCTGTTCCAGCACGTGTTCTGGTTCTTCGGCCACCCCGAGGTGTACATCATGATCCTGCCGGCCTTCGGTGCCGTCAGCTCGATCATCCCGGCGTTCTCGCGCAAGCCGTTGTTCGGCTACACCTCGATGGTCTATGCCACGGCCGCCATCGCGTTCCTGTCGTTCATCGTCTGGGCGCACCACATGTTCGTGGTCGGCATTCCGCTGGTGGGCGAGCTGTTCTTCATGTACGCCACCCTGCTGATCGCCGTGCCCACCGGGGTGAAGGTGTTCAACTGGGCCAGCACCATGTGGCAAGGCTCGCTGACCTTCGAGACGCCGATGCTGTTTGCCGTGGCGTTCGTGATCCTGTTCTCCATCGGTGGTTTCTCCGGGCTGATGCTGGCCATCGCCCCGGCGGACTTCCAGTACCAGGACACCTACTTCGTGGTCGCGCACTTCCACTATGTGCTGGTGCCCGGCGCGATCTTCGGGATCTTCGCCTCGGCCTACTACTGGCTGCCGAAATGGACCGGCCACATGTACGACGAAACCCTCGGCAAGCTGCACTTCTGGCTGTCGTTCGTGGGGATGAACATGGCGTTCTTCCCGATGCACTTCGTCGGCCTGGCGGGCATGCCCCGGCGGATTCCCGACTACAACCTGCAGTTCGCCGACTTCAACATGGTCTCGTCCATCGGCGCCTTCATGTTCGGCGCCACGCAGATCTTCTTCCTGTTCATCGTGATCAAGACCATCCGCGGCGGCGAGCCAGCACCGGCCAAGCCGTGGGATGGGGCCGAAGGGTTGGAGTGGAGCGTGCCGTCGCCTGCGCCGTATCACACCTTCACTACGCCGCCGGAAGTGAAATAGATGACACAGGGTTCTGGGTAGGGGCTGGAAATCATGGCTGATTCGATCTCGATGAAAAAACTGGTCACCCGCCTGTTGCTGGTGGTGGTGGCCATGTTCATCTTCGGCTTTGCCCTGGTGCCGATCTATGACGTGATGTGCAAGGCGTTCGGCATCAACGGCAAGACCGGCGGGCAGTACGAAGGCGAACAGGTCGTCGATGAATCCCGCCAGGTGCGCGTGCAGTTCCTGTCGACCAATTCGGTAGACATGGTCTGGGATTTTTACCCCAAGGGCGATGAACTGGTGGTTCAGCCGGGGGCGGTGAACGAGATGGTGTTCGTCGCCCACAACCCCACCAACCGGCCGATGAGCGCCCAAGCGGTGCCGAGTATCTCGCCGAGCACTGCGGCGGCGTATTTCCACAAGACCGAATGTTTTTGTTTTACCCAGCAAGTGCTGCAACCCGGCGAACGCATCGAAATGCCCATGCGCTTCATCGTCGACCGGGACATGCCCAAGGAAGTGAAGCACCTGACGCTGTCCTACACGCTGTTCGATATCACCGCTCGTCATCCACCGGTGGCTCTAAACACTGACCGATAGCGTGCCCGATAAGGAGAACAATAAATGGCAACTCACGAACACTATTACGTTCCGGCCCAGAGCAAATGGCCGATCATCGCCACGGTCGGGATGTTCGTCACGGTGTACGGCCTGGCAACCTGGTTCAACGACCTGAAGGCGGCGCGCCCGGATTCCCACGGGCCGCTGATCTTTTTTGTCGGCGGTCTTCTGCTGGCCTACATGCTGTTCGGCTGGTTCGGCGCGGTGGTCAAGGAAAGCCGCGCCGGGCTGTACAGCGCACAGCTCGATCGCTCGTTCCGCTGGGGCATGAGCTGGTTCATCTTTTCCGAAGTGATGTTCTTCATCGCGTTCTTCGGTGCGCTGTTCTATGTGCGCAACATCTCGGCGCCAGGCCTGGCGGGTGAAGGCACCAAGGGCCTGTCACACATGCTCTGGCCGAGTTTCGAGTTCGCCTGGCCGTTGCTGAACAACCCCGACCCGAAACTCTTCCCGGCACCCAAGGATGTGATCAGCCCCTGGGGCTTGCCGCTGCTCAACACCATCCTGCTGGTCAGCTCCAGCGTCACCGTCACCATCGCCCACCACGCCCTGAAAAAGGGCCATCGCGGTGCGCTGAAACTCTGGCTGGCGATCACCGTGTTGCTGGGTTGTGCCTTCCTGGGCTTCCAGGCCGAGGAATACATCCACGCCTACAAGGAACTGGGCCTGACCCTGGGCTCCGGCGTCTACGGCGCGACCTTCTTCATGCTCACCGGTTTCCACGGCGCCCACGTCACCATCGGCACGATCATCCTGTTCGTCATGCTGATGCGCATCATGCGCGGGCACTTCGACAACGAGCATCAGTTCGGCTTCGAGGCGGCGAGCTGGTACTGGCACTTCGTCGATGTGGTGTGGATCGGCTTGTTCGTCTTCGTCTACGTGCTCTGAGGCACGACTACCAAGGCGCGTGGGACACCAACTGGCCGCTGAAGAAACCCCAGGCGATCAAGCCGACGGTGACGGCGGCCAGGCTGACCCGGATCGCCAGGGCGATGACCAGGCGATTGGAACTGCTGTCGTCCTTGACCAGAAAAAACAGGCCGCTGAAGAGGCTGACAACCGTGGCAATCAGCATCAGGACGATGGCTGCTTTTAGCATTAGGGACACTCCGGGGGGACGCGATGCACGTGAGTATAGCTATCCCGTTCGACGGCTTTCGGACGGCGCCATGAAACACTTCCGGCCAGGCATCGTGCCGTCACTGGTGGTGGCCGTGCTGGTGCCCGTGATGGTGTGCCTGGGGTTCTGGCAATTGAGCCGGGGCGAACAGAAGCGTGTGCTCATGGACAATTACGCCGAGCGCCGCGTGGCGCCGCCGATGGACAGCACCGAGCTTGTGCACACCAGCGATCCGGCCTTTCGACCGGTCACGCTGCAAGGCCAGTTCGACGTCGAGCACAGCATCCTGCTGGACAACCGCCAACACGACGGCAAGGTCGGCGTCGAGTTGCTGCAACCTTTTCTCGACCACCGCACCGGGCTGTGGCTGCTGGTCAATCGCGGCTGGCTGCCCTGGCCCGACCGGCGCACCCCGCCGGTCTTCAACACACCGGAACAACCGGTGAACCTCCAGGCCTGGGTCTACGTCGCACCGGGCGCGACCTTCCAGCTCCACGCCGACCCAGCCGGCGCCCCCTGGCCGCGACTGGTCACCACCATCGAACCGGAGAAGCTCTGGGCCGAACTGGGCCGCAACGGCTTCGCCTATGAACTGCGCCAACAAAGCGGCCCCGGCGCCTACCGGACCGATTGGCCGGTGGTCGCCATGGGCCCGGAAAAACACCTCGGCTATGCCGTGCAGTGGTTCGCCATGGCGGCGGCACTGTTCGGCCTGTTCCTTTATCTCGGATGGCACAACGCAGGGAGACACCATGGGAAACACCATGAATCCAACCAACACGTCTGAGGCGCCTATGGCACCCAACCGTCGCAAGGGACGCCTGCAATTGCTGCTGATCGTGCTCGGAGTGGTCGGCCCGATGATCCTGGCCACCGGCATGTACAAATTCCAGTTCTGGGTGCCCGACAGCCGCAGCTACCACGGCGAACTGATCGGCACCGGCCAGACCCGCGCCGAGATTGGCGTGCAGGCCGACGAGCAGCGCTGGCAGATCCTGGTCACCGCACCGCAGGAATGTTCGGTGGATTGCCGGCAACTGGTGTACCTGGCCCGGCAGGTGCAGATCGGCCTGGGCCGCGAAGCCTCCCGCGCCAGCCATGCCCTGGCCGTGGCTCAACCGCTGGACGCTGAGTACGACGCCCAGCTGCAGCGCGAATACCCGCAATTGCAACGCTACCCACTGGACCTGCCGGCCTATCAGAAAGGCGCCCAAGGCTCCGGCGGCGCCCAGCTGTGGATCATCGATCCCCACAGCAACCTGGTGCTGCGCTACGACGCCCGGGTCAAGGGCAAGGACCTGCTCAACGACCTGCGCCACTTGCTGAAACTGTCGAACATCGGATGAGGGCATCGACATGGCCAAACCTGGATTTCGCCTCGCGCTGTTTGCCACGCTGCTGGCACTGATCGTCGTCCTGCTGGGCGCCTACACCCGGCTCACCCACGCCGGCCTCGGCTGCCCGGACTGGCCCGGCTGCTACGGTTTTATCAGCGTGCCCAAGAGCGAAGCCCAACTGGCCCATGCCGAACTGCACTTTCCCGACGCCCCGGTGGAAGCCCATAAAGGCTGGAATGAGATGGTCCATCGTTATTTCGCCGGTGCCCTGGGGCTGATGATTACCGTGCTGGCCGCCCGGGCCTGGATGAACCGCCGTCACCCCGGCTTGCCGTTGAAACTGCCGCTGTTCCTGCTGGCCGTGGTCTTCGCCCAAGCGGCGTTCGGCATGTGGACCGTAACCCTCAAGCTGTGGCCGCAGGTGGTCACCGGGCATTTGCTGGGCGGGTTCGCGACGTTGAGCCTGCTGTTTCTGCTCACCTTGCGCTTGTCCGGCGTGCTGCCGGCGCTGACCGTGCCCAAGCGCCTGCAACATTGGGCCACGGCCGGGCTGCTGCTGGTGATCGGCCAGATCGCCCTGGGCGGTTGGGTCAGCTCCAACTACGCCGCCGTGGCCTGCATCGACTTCCCCACCTGCCACGGCCAATGGTTGCCGCCGGCCGATTTTGCCAACGGCTTCCACCTGACCCAGCACATCGGCCCCAACTACCTGGGCGGGCAACTGGACAGCGACGCCCGCACCGCCATCCACCTGACCCACCGCATCGGCGCCTTGCTGGTGACCGTGGTGTTGCTGGGCCTGGCCTGGCAATTGAAAACCGTCGGCATGACCCGACTGGCGGGGCTGGTGCTCATCGCATTGGGTACACAAATCACGCTGGGTATCAGCAACGTCGTGTTTCACTTGCCACTGCCGGTGGCCGTCGCCCACAACGCCGGGGGCGCCGCACTGCTGCTGACCCTGGTGCTGGTCAACTATCACGCCCGTACCAGCCTGGTCCGGGTCAAGCATCAAGTCCCGCTGCGCTGGCGGTTCAACCCGCCTAAACACGGCGTCAGCCCCATAACAATAAAAGGAGAGATGCCATGGCAACCTTGACCGGTGAACGCCACAGCCAAGCGATCTGGCGCGATTACCTGGAGCTGACCAAGCCCAAAGTGGTGGTGCTGATGCTGATCACCTCGCTGGTCGGCATGTTCCTCGCCACCCGCGCCGGGGTGCCGTGGACAGTTTTGGTGTTCGGCAACCTGGGCATCGCCCTGTGTGCCGGCGGCGCGGCGGCGGTCAACCATGTGGTGGACCGACGCATCGACGCGGTGATGGCCCGCACCCACAAACGGCCATTGGCCGAAGGGCGAATCTCACCCGCCGCCGCCCTGACCTTCGCCCTCGCGCTGGCGGTGGCCGGCCAAGCGTTACTGCTGGCGTTCACCAACCCGCTGACGGCCTGGCTGACTTTGGCCTCGCTGCTGGGCTACGCGGTGATCTACACCGGTTTCCTGAAACGGGCGACGCCGCAGAACATCGTCATCGGCGGCCTCGCCGGCGCGGCACCACCGTTGCTGGGCTGGGTCGCGGCCACCGGTCATGTCAGCGCCGAACCGCTCTTGCTGGTGCTGATCATCTTCGCCTGGACCCCGCCACACTTCTGGGCCCTGGCGATTCACCGCAAGGAGGAATACGCCAAGGCTGACATTCCGATGCTGCCGGTGACCCACGGCGAGCACTACACCAAGATCCACATCCTGCTGTACACCCTGGTGCTGCTGGCGGTGAGCCTGATGCCGTTCGTGATCCATATGAGCGGCATGCTCTATCTTGTCTGCGCGCTCGTATTGGGCGCCAGGTTTCTGCAATGGGCCGTGGTGTTGTACCGTGGCAGTCGGCCGCACGCGGCGATCAACACCTTCAAGTACTCTATCTGGTACTTGTTCCTGCTGTTCATCGCCCTGCTTGTAGATCACTACTTACTGTTGAGCCTATGACTCGAACCCAGAAAACCGTCTTCATCCTCGTGGCCGTGATCGCGCTGATCCTCGGCCTGACCATCAACAAGGTGCTGTCCGGCAAAGGCCAGGGCGACCCGACGGCGCTGATCGATGCCGGCATCATCCTGCTGCCCCAAAGCCGCAACCTGCCGGACGTGAAGATGACCGACCAGGACGGCCAGCCCGTGGCGATGGACGAGTTGAAAGGCAAATGGAGCCTGCTGTTCTTCGGCTACACCTTCTGCCCGGACATCTGCCCGACCACCCTCGCCCAACTGCGCCAGATCAAGAGCGAACTGCCGCCCGAGGCTGTGGATAAGTTGCAGATCGTACTGGTCAGCGTCGACCCGAACCGCGACACGCCCAAGCAACTCAAGCAGTACCTGGGCTACTTCGACCCGCAGTTCATCGGCCTGACCGCCGCCTCGGTGGAAGACCTGCAAACACTCGCCAATGCGGTGAGCATTCCGTTCATCCCGGCGGACACCAGCAAACCCAACTACACGGTCGATCACAGCGGCAACCTCGCCGTCATCGGCCCGGACGGCACCCAGCGCGGGTTTATTCGTGCGCCGCTGAATAACCAGAAGTTGGTGGCGCAGTTGCCGGAGATGCTCAAGCGTAAATAACGGCGCAACCTTTGTAGCGGGGACTCGCCCCACCTGTAGGAGCGGTGTGGGAGCTGGTAGGAGCTGTGTAGGAGCTGTCGAGTGAAACGAGGCTGCGATCTTTTGATTTTGATCTTTCACTCATGACTCAATTGTCTGGGACAAGATCGCAGCCTCGTTTCACTCGACAGCTCCTACCAGCTCCTACCCGCTCCTACCGATCCAGTTGTTTCAGGAACACCGTCAGCCCAGACACCCACTGTGGGAGCGAGCTTGCTCGCGATAGCGGCGGGTCAGCTTGCATCAGTGCTGAATGTGCCTACAACAGTATTTTTTCCCAACGAAAAAACCCGACGTTTTGCGTCGGGTTTTGGTTCTTCTATCCGTAGATGCGGACGAATAAGCTCACTTTTCCAGTTGCACACCCCTCGAACGTTCAGTCCATCAAGTCCGCAGCCAGTTCGTCCTCTCCGCGAAGTGTCTCCATAAGAGACTTCCAGAGACCGGTGGATTGTGAAGGGTCAACGATCCCCAACTTATTGCCGATGGCCTCGAAGGTGTCCATGGTCATGTCGTCGCCCGAGTAATGCTTTTTGAGCCCACGGTTCAGTTGACGCCGCATATCCGTCGAGACTTCGGTGTACTCGTTGAAGTCTGGCTTGGTGGCCCGTCTTGCATCCATGGTTCGTGAGTAGATGGTGTCGCCGTTCAGCATGACCCTGAACCAGATGGACTCTGCCAGGTGTTTCCAGCCGTAGGCTAGCTTCGCTTCGACTTTCAACATCATTCCCTCCATCCGGTAGTCATGCAGGACGGTCTCGAGAATCAGCTGTTCAGAATTTTGGAAAGTGGTTGCCGCTACGATGTTGTCCGCGATGTCTTTACCCAGCAGCCCATGACCGACCAAATGGCACCAGTCGTACCGAATTGCCGAATGCCCCTTGTTGAAGGTGAGCGTGCCCCCCTTGCGAGCGTACTGCGTTGCAGACAGTTCCTCGCCCACTTCTGCCAATGTCGCAGCTTTCATTTTTTTAGTGTGTATGCGTTTACCGACGAAGCCATGCATCAGATCGTGCACCGGCGGTTGTTTCTTGCCCTCGTAGGGCACAAACCAAGCCCATGAACCTTGCAGCAGCACGAAGTTCATCAGCCCGTGATTGACGGCTCGAAACCTGCGTTTGGTAATTTTTCCCGGTGAGGCATTCTTGTAGTTGGAAAAGCGTCCGTAGGTCGGGGCACGGCCCGTCTTGGGAATGACACGCACGATCGACCGATCATTCTCCAGCAAGATTTCTTCGTACGGATCGATGGGCGAGCCATCGCTAAGGTCTCTGGTTCCGTACCTTTGCTGCACGGTCCAGCGGTTACCTTTCAAGTCGCGAACGTAGTAGGTCCCGTTTCGGCGATAGACCGAGTATTCGTTGGACATTTGAACCTCTTCTATCTGCCGTGGTGCTATAGCCAACACTCGACGCGATGACTCTGGCTGAAGCTGAGCGATCCATTCCGGGGATCCAATATCACAATGAGGCTAGCAGACTTTTCGCGTGATTTTGGGTGGGTCACATTCACTGAAACTGGATGTCAGCATCACTGGAATACACCGCCGTCAGGCACGGGTTAGCGGGTAGCCAGGCAGGATGCACCGACCGCTGTCGCCCGGCGCAACTGCGACATGACGTTCCCCGCCGTAATCACCGCGGCAGGCGACATTGGACAGTTGCTCGCGGCCAGCGCCTCTGCGACCCAGGTATTGCAGGTATAAAACAGCGAATAGCGACCCTCGGCCTGGTAGAACCGGCTCTCTCCATACAGGCCAGGCCCGAGCACCACCAAGGTGCCCGTCGCCGAATGGGTGAAGGTCCCGGCCACGAACGCGAGCAGTCGTCGGTAGCCGTCCTCCGTCACCCGCACCTCGATGACCTCGCTTGCGGCGAAGCGCCGCCTGGGGTCCCCGTCAATCTTGACCGCATGCAGCACGGTTGCCGTCGACCCGAACAAGGCTCGCAGGGCCAGGCTCAAGGTGGCCTGTGGGGCTCGGTAGAAATCCTCGTCACCCCAGCCGAACTCAACGAAGTCGCCGTCGCTGAATTCTTCAGCCAGTGCGGGAAGCACCTGAAGCAGATCGGGGCGCGCAATTACCAACCCGGTATGCAGGCCATGATCCACCACATAGAAGGACCGCCAATCGCCACCCTCGCCCCTCGGCGGGTCCGACGCGGTAGCGCAGCCGAACAGCGTGAGGACCAGGGCCAGCACTACAATGCGCATACACAAGGGCTTGGAGGCTCGCTAACGAAACATGGGAAAACCCCAGCGGGGGTTGGCGCTGTATACAAGCATAGAAGCTGGTTCGCGCCATCAGGCAGGCATTCGTGGGCCGGTTGGGCGTCGAGGCGTTCAGGAAGTGGGTCGGTGATTGACCGCGAGCAGGCCCCGGTTCCAGATCGGAACAAGCCGCCTGCATCGCCAAAACACCTAACTCCTACAGCCCCCACCTACATCCTCCATCAAGCTACGCATCCTTGCGCCTTTGCCTACAACTACGCCAGAATCCGCCCGCTTGTGCGCCTTGTCCCTGGGTTTTATTGTCTTCCTGCCACTGCCCATCAGTGGTCGGGTTTAGTAGCCCAGGAAATACACGGCGGTTGCACAGGTCTCATCAGTCGGGCATTTGCCTGCACTCGATGGTAGCTGTGCGCATGGCGCCCTCGGGCGCGCCGGGCTTTGTGTATTTCACCGGTCTACTAACTTGCGCACAGCTGCCACCATTTCGTTTAGTAGCGAGGCGGTTGCGGCCCTACTAAATGGAAATATTCAAATGTTCAAAGCAACTCCAAATCCCCCAGATGCAGACCCCACCCCACAATCCGCAAAATCCAAAGCCAAACAGCAAGACGAAACCACCAAACGCGTGCTCGATCACTACTTGCTACCAAAACCGGATAAATCCCAAGACGACCCCAAACCGGGGCAGCTATACACCGTCGTGAAAGGCCTCGATAACGAATGCCTGCTCGCCAACCTCAGCGAAACCCTGGCTTCGGCTGATGCCATGGTGAGTGACCTGGCGTTTGATCTGGAGGGATCGAGGCACCATGTGGCGCAGGGGATTCAGCAGTTGATTGAGCTCAGTTCGTTGCTGGCGAATCGGGTGTTGGATAACGTGGAGCCGCGGCAGTAGTATTCATCCCCCAACGAAAAACCCGACGTACTGCGTCGGGTTTTGGTTTTTTATCCGCAGATGCGAACGGTGAATACTTTGATGGCAAATGGGAAACGTCAACTACGCTGCTAGCAGCTGCCTCGTTAATTAGGCGCTGCGGAGTCCGTCCAATGGGCCCCGGTTACTTCAGGCTTTGGGCATCTATCGCAGCACCGGAGGATTGATGAGTTGCTTACCTGATCATGGCAGAGTCACCTGCTCGCGCTGCCATAGTGATACCGCGCCACAATTCGATATATCCAAGCGCACGGAGGGAGATTGGCGAATAACGGCTAACCCCCTGTCCTGGGGCAGCACTAAGCCCGAAGTCGTAGTACTAGGCTTCTCCAAGGGCCCGACGCAGGCTGGGGCGCTCGCCTCCACCCCTCACGACGAAATTGCGTACAAAGGCAGTCGCCTCAACGCTGGCAAGATTCTGGCTCACATCGGACTCATTCCCACCGACGTGCCTGATCGTATGAAGAAAAACGTAGACCGTCTTATTGCGGATAAGTCTGGACGCTTTCATTTCGCATCACTCATTCGTTGCACTGTGGAGCGCTACGACCGTAAATCTGCGTCCTGGAAAGGATCGGGTGGCGGCATGTTGGATAAGTTCATTGCTACCCCATTTGGCACATCGGTCGCAATTAACTGCACAACTACTTTTCTGCGTGACCTGCCAATAGAAACTCGCCTCATTGTCATGTTTGGCCTGGGCACGGACTTGAACTACGTATCATCCGCTTACGGCTTGTTTCGCCGCGCTCGCCCTGGTGCTTGGAAAATGATCAACTCAGTTGCCTATACGGACGGAAAAATCACAGTGGTGCACGTTGAGCATTTTGCTTCTCAAGGCGCACTGATTCCTAATTGGCTAGGGGAAAACGCCCACCCAAGAAGCAGCCTTGGCCTTCTCTCAAAAGCAGCGGTAGAAGCATCAGGAGTCAGTGGCTAGCAGTATTCGTTCGGAAGCCGCTTTGCGCAGTTAGGGGCGGATTCCGGATACTAATCCGCCCGCCTTTCCCGCTCAGTCAACCTCCTCAAACCGCCGCCGCTTCATGAACAACCCCATCCCTATCGGCACGGCAAAAACCGACAGCAACCCCAGATCAAACCCCAACAAGCGGTTCTGACCGGCCACAAAGCAGCCAACCGCACCCGCCACCACCAACACCACGCCTAGCCACTTGCGTAGCAGGTAGGGTTTGAGGAATCGATCGAGCAGAAAGGACACCACCAAGGCAATGACCAATTGAGTAATGTCGGACATATACGTCTCCGGTCAGGCCTTGATGATCAATGTCGAGAGGGTGCGTTGCGGGCCGATACCGCCGTTGACCTGCGCCTCGATGCTGACCAGCACGTCGCCAGCATGGTAGGTGGGTAGAATTTGATTGGTATACGTGCGCACACCCACCCCTACAGATGCCGCCACGTAAGGGGGGGCCACAGCCTTGGCGGCGGAAGCGAAGGCCGCGGCTGCAAGGGTGGTGATCGTGGTGCGCTGGGCGTTGAGGGCGTCGCCCTGTTGCCGGGTGAGCGGCTTGGAGATCCCGATCATCATCACGCAAGGCAGGCCCTTGGCCTGCATCTTGTCGTATACCTCGACGACCTTGCTGTTGACTTCATAGTGGGCACTTTTCGCTTCGCCAAAATTCAGCTCGCGCAAGCGCCCACGTTCGCTGTCGGTGAGGGTGATCTGCGAGACGTTGAAGACGATCCCGTGATTGCCCATGTATTGGAAAGTCCCTTCGAACTTCATCGCCCGCATCCTTTTGGGGTAAAGGTGGCAATTCTCTGCAACGGGCGGATCGGATTCAAATCATTTCGTATCGCTGGATTGAGCAAAACAACCCACCTGCATCGCCAAAACGCTCCTCTCCTACAGCCCCCGCCTACAACGTCCATCTAGCTACGCATCCTTGCGCCTTTGCCTACAACTACGCCAGAATCCGCCCGCTTGTGCGCCTTGTACCTGGGTTTTATTGTCTTCCTGCCACTGCCCATCAGTGGTCGGGTTTAGTAGCCCGAGGTAATCGAAGTTGTACAAGCGCTTCTCAAACAGGGCCCGACCCTGTTCTTGATGGTGGCTGTACGCAGGGCGCTCAGGCGCGCCGGCTTCTTCGGTTCCCCGGTCTACTAACCTGCGTACAGCTGCCACCCCATTGTTTAGTAGCTCCGGGGTGTCGGCATCACATCTGGAACCGAAGCTTATGTTCAAAATTACCCCGAATCCGCCAGAAGCAGATTCCACCTCTACATCCGCGAAATCCAAAGCCAAGCAGCAAGACGAAACCACCAAACGCGTGCTCGATCACTACTTACTACCGAAACCGGATAAATCCCAAGACGACCCCAAACCGGGGCAGCTATACACCGTCGTGAAAGGCCTCGATAACGAATGTCTGCTTGCCAATCTCACTGAGACGCTGGCTTCGGCTGATGCGATGGTGAGTGACCTGGCGTTTGATCTGGAAGGATCGAGACGTCATGTGGCGCAGGGGATTCAGCAGTTGATTGAACTGAGTTCGTTATTGGCGAATCGGGTGTTGGATAACGTGGAGCCGCGGCAGTAGGTAACCGTTTGCCAATGAAAAAACCCGGCGCTCTATGCCGGGTTTTTTACCTCCGCCTCCGAGAATGACCGAAAACGGCCAAAGGCAGGCACTAGCGCTGTACCAAAAGCACTCAACTTAGGCAGAAGGATGTTGGAAAGAGCATCATCAACAGCGATGCCGCCACAAAAAGTCCCAGTCCAAACGTCAGATGCGCAGTGACGCTCCTGCGCCTTGCCACGCTAGGTGCCCCTGTCTTCGAAC
Organism: Pseudomonas sp. PF05; assembly: GCF_056521845.1. Lineage (NCBI taxonomy): Bacteria > Pseudomonadati > Pseudomonadota > Gammaproteobacteria > Pseudomonadales > Pseudomonadaceae > Pseudomonas > Pseudomonas sp. PF05. The sequence continues at coordinate 79,471 of NZ_JBWLPW010000005.1, forward strand.
CGGCAACGCCGAAGCCGAGCGCGGGCTGCATGATGAAAAAAGGCGCAATCACACTGAACAACCCCATCACCAGCGCAGGTACTAGCGTGGGGTTGCAGATCCACGCAGGCCCTTTCGCACCGATCAGCACCATCGCGAAGACGATACCCGTGATGTAATGGAATACCCACCCCATCAGACGTTCATTCCTGATAGGAGGCGCCGCCATGATCGAGGCATGACGAAACCGTCCTTGCAACATGTGGCCCAGCCAGCGACCAACCAAGCCATAGTCAAACGACGCTAGACCAAACACTCGTGCTTGAACAAAACCCGACACGTCCATAATCAGCGTGGCCCCCATTCCAACAAACAGAATGCGCAGTGCGGTCTCGGCTATTCCCATGGTATTGCTCCTTGCCTTGAGCCTGTTTTGGCGGTTTGATCCGAGCAGTCTGCAAGTTCAAGTCGACTTGAGGTCAAGCATGAAAGAGCTGGATATTGGTGAGGTGGCACGACGTTCCGGTCTACCGGCTTCAACGCTGCGCTACTACGAAGAGAAAGGTCTTATCAGTTCAATCGGTCGTCGTGGCCTGATTCGCGTGTTTCGTGCCGATGTACTCCAGCGTTTGTCCTTAATCGCGCTCGGGCAATCGGCAGAGCTTTCACTAGACGATCTCCTCGCCATGCTGGACGCAGAGGGGCAGCCTGACATTGATCGTCAGCGGCTTAACGAAAAGGCAGACGAACTGGACCGCACTATCGAGCGACTCAGCGTCATACGCGACGAGCTTCGTCGAGTAGCGTGCTGCCCTGCTGCTCGTCACATTGAATGCTCAACGTTCCAGAAATTGTTGAACGCTGTCGGGAAGGGGAATATCAAGAGAAAAACCGGAAGGGGGCACCTGCGCAGACGTGGAGTGTGAATGCTTTGGATCGATAACAGCACGCTCCGATAGTCAGCTGTCGGTAAAGACATCGGGACGTCGGGACGCCCCACGGGGACCGGGTAGCAGCGTGGAGATGGGAATCGCCTGAGTCGTTGCGCGTTTGATAGGTCATCGTCATTCTGGAAACGACGATTTTTGAGGAGATTGAAGTGGACATTGACCGTCTGTTAAAAAAGCGGCAACTGAACGTGCAAGAGCAAAATGCTCTTGTGGCCCACAGACTCATGGTAACCGCCAAAGCTTGGTTGGCCAGCGGGATTCCCCTCGCCTTAAAAAACTATGGGGAGTCGAAAGGCATTAGATGGTCAGAAACCGTCGTACTAGATCTTGAAGTCGACTTTCCCGGTATGCCCAGCCTTTATGGTCTTTTACTCACTCACGCAGAGCGGTTCATAGAGTTTGAAATTGATACCGATAACACTCATAGGTACGTGGAATCGGTGAGTCAATGGGAGGATGTTTCTGCTAATCAGGACTACGCGCCCCGCAAGCGCGGCACTGGAAAGGGCTTCGCAGCAATTGCTCTTCAGGTGAGGCGCGAACTCCTATGCGGCTTGTAGGTGTGAATCACAGAAGCTGAGATTCGATTGTTTATCGGAAGCTGCTTTTGCGCCGATTTCTTCCGGCAACTCGTATCCCCTTTGGGTCGGATAGCGACGGTCTGGTATTGACCGTCGCAGTGGATAGTCAGACTTCTGTCTGCTCTGCCATTTCCAAGGCATCATCGACCTCGATGCCCAAGTACCTGACGGTGCTTTCAAGCTTCGTATGCCCCAGCAAGAGTTGAACCGCTCTCAGATTCTTTGTCCTGCGATAGATCAACGATGCCTTTGTTCGCCGTAGCGTGTGAGTACCGTACATGGTTGGGTCAAGTCCAATGGCGGTCACCCACGCTTTGACTATTCGAGCGTACTGTCTGGTGGAGAGATGGTCTGAGTCGTGCAAACGGCTCGGGAACAAAAAATCCTCGCTGCGGAGGTGAGCTTGATGCATCCAGACCTCCAAAACCGTTCGGGTTTGCTCAGTGATTTCAAATTGCACTGGGTGGTGGGTTTTCTGCTGCATCACGATGGCCCGAGACGATACATGTTCCCCATGGGCTATGTCTCGAACTCGCAGCTGGGTTAAGTCACAGGCACGCAGTTTGCTGTCGATAGCCAAGTTGAAGAGCGCCAGATCCCGTGTCTTCTCAGCAAGCTGAAGCCTTACGCGGATGGCCCAGATGTCTCTGACTCGGAGCGGCGCCTTTTGCCCGACGAGCTTTCCTTTGTTCCAAGGCTGAGGGCGATGTTTATCAATTGAGTTCATGGCTTGTCCTCCAGGTTGAGGGAGGACAAGGGTGGTTCAGTCACGTTGCGTTGTGGTCATTATTCGACCCTTTGCAGGCATTCATAACGTTCAAGTTAAGGGGCAGGCTTTAGTCCGTCCTGAGTGAGCGGAGCGAATGGCTTGAACCGCTAGTTAGGCTCTTGCTCCACCGCAACTGGTTTGTGATCACGACACAACTCCCTTTCCGTTTGGTAAAGAAAAGCAATCTGCAAGAAGCCGAACGCAGCGATGCAAAGTGAAACGAGCACTACCATGCATCGATGGTCGACAATAACGGAGTTGCTTTGGCCAATGAATGCTGCGCCGAGACCCGCCGTGCCGGAAACAAAGGCGAAATGTGCGACAGACCAGCGGTAGGTTAGATATCCGCTAAGCGACTGAGGCAGGTCTTCTGAATGCCTCCAGCGAAGAAACTTAGCGTATGGCTTGGCATAGGTAACACCTTCCACAAAAAACAATGCCGGCGCCGACGCCTTCATTTTCCAAGCTATAAAATCGAAAACAACCCACAGAAAGAGTCGGTAGATTGAGAAAGCTGTAAATCCGATAAGAGCCACACACAATGCAGTGGGAACTTGATTGGACAGAGCCCATTGAACGATGGTCCAAGGGTCATTCCGGCTCATCACCAAGAAGGTCGCAATCACAGCGCCACTCAGAAGGTAGCGAATTGCTGCTTCTAGGCTTGAGACCAATGATATAAGTTTGTCCATGCAATCCTCTTGATCCTATCTTTGGAATTAAGGGCACGTATTGGCGCATTCCAAAACGTCGATCCTTGAGTAACTTGTTATGCGCCATATGGCTAATGACGACTACGCACCAATGAAGAGGCCAAAGTCGCTTTCTCCGAGTATGCGAATTTTCTGGCCTTTAGCCATAAGCTCTTCGGCCTTTCTATGCTTAGCGCTCTTTTCTGCGCCAGCCAGCATGCGAATGTCTTGGTCGCCGACAACAAGCAGAGTGGTATGTTTCGTGACGCCAGTTGCGACATCGCAGCCTGCTAACGCTGCAACATTTGCAGCTTCTTGGCGCGGTATTGAAAGTGCTCCGGTGAACACAACCACATTACCGAATAATGGGCCGTCTGGATTGGTGGTGCGAACCTCGGAGGATGATAATGAAGCAGTTGGTCGCAATGCCAAAGAGCACCAATCGGCAGCACTTGAACCAGTTTCCTGAATTGCTCTAAGCAATATTTCACCCGCAGCACGCGCATCCTCTTCTGCGTCGTGATGCTTGAAGCTTATGCCGAAGTGAGCGGCAACATTTGCAAGCCCATAACCAGACTGCGAAAAAATAGGCCAAGTGCGCCTAACAACTCGCGCCGTATCAAGCCACTGGCAATCTAGTGAGGTTGTTGAAGACTTTTCACAGGCCCTACGAATTGCAGTTCTGTCGAATGGCGTATGGCTAGCTAATATTTGATTAGAGAAATTAGCTTTCAGGCGATCATGTACTTCTATCCAATGCGGTGCCGATGTAACCATTTCCTCATTTATGCCATGAACTGAAACGTTGTGAGAATCAAAGTAGTCATTTGGATTAACGAGCGTGCTCCATGACTCTGAGAATTGTCCGTTTGAGAAAACGGCGATGCCAACTTGGCAGATGCTAGCGAGGTCGGGATTGGCGGTTTCAACGTCAATGACTACGAAATCCATGGTGCCTCCTTAGGCGACATGCCATATCGCGTTTCTTGTCGCGATGGCGTGTCGAATAACGTTCCTTGTCGTCCTGTAAGTCCTTGTCTAGCTCAGAGGTGGTCGCGGCATACGCGACATTGCTCAGGGGGAAACGCGACATAGATGACGGCAAGCCCTGCTACCTTCTAGAGTCGGAAGCAGCATCAGTGACCCTACCCATATGCCATCACCGTGTCCACCGTCCACTTTTGGCCGATTGCTGCCGTTGGCGACCGACGGCTTTCGGCCGATTCTGTTGAAAAAGTCGGTTATCCAAAACTGCTTGGCCATTGCCTAGTGAGAACGCCATTTTTGCACGCTGCTGCGTGAAATCTGCGTCTGGAAACCTCTGCCAAAAGTAAAGATTTCAATCTCGGACGCGTACTTTTCTGCCGTGGAAACCATGATCGACTTTTTCAACAGAATCGGCCAAAAGCAGACGCTTAAGCATGCGTCCAGCATGCCGATGTCATGATCCTGCGCAACCGGGTGAGCTTCAGTGGCGACAGGGCTGGAGGGTGTCCGTACCTTCTTCACAATCTGAAGCTGGACATAATAGGACATGCTGGAAATGCCGGTTCCAACATCAGAACGTAACGTCGTGCACGGGTAACCCCAACGCGAAGGATTTTCCGGCTGCGGTCGTATGGTGGTGCATCACCTCGCCAGACCAAGGAGGAGCGAAACTCCCTGGCGCCTTGCCTGATGCTTTCTCGAACCAAGATCACCGCATCAAACTGCTTGCCCTTCGATTTGTGGATCGTCATGACATGTATGCCTCCGGTGTCGTTTCCGTCAGCAAGCAACTGGTCCTGCACCAGTGCGTTATCCAGCCCCTGACGGGCTTTGGTGTAGGCACCAGACGTCATCCACATCTCAGACAAATTCGCACTGATTCGCTTGCCACGATTGAAAGCGATCAAATAGTCGAGGGCTCCCGCGACCTGTATGAACTCAGCAACGCCGGTCCGGTAGAGCAGTGTTTTGATCAGTATCCAATCCCTGCTAGGGTCACCGGTTAGTACAAGGTCAGCAGCACCGCTGATGATTGCTTCAGCGCTCTTCGCGAGATTCGTCTTTGGGGGCTTACCTGCGGCAATATTTGCACTCCACATCAAGTAGGTTGCTGCCTGCTTGAGCGCCGTAGCACTTCCATCCGAACGCCTGATTGAGGCAAGCAATTCGAGGCATGTTGCGATATCAGTTGCACGTCGCTCAGGAAGCTTGGGCTCCAGAAGGAATGCTGCCAATCTGGCCGAAAGCAGAACTGCGGCTTCGTCGAACAACACTTTGTGGGGAATAGGCTTGGCGCCCCCGTTCAAGGCAGCTGAAATTTTGGCGACCCCACTGCCGGTTGTTGAGAGGATGACCAAGTTTTCCAATTTCAGACCATCAGCTTTAGCGCCATTGAAAAATCGACCGAGCGCCACACGTATCCACTGCAGTGGCTCCTTTTTTGGGTCGTATAGCATGCGACCAACACCGGCGTATGGGACGTTTCTCGGCGTTTTCGCCAAGATGTCATTGCCGAACGCAGCGATGTCTGTGCCAGGGCTACGGTTGTTTTCGGAGCCAAGATCTACAAAAACGGGAGCTAAAGCCTCTTTGATACTCTCGATTCGCTCCGGACCTACACCTTCCAAATGGTCAAAAATCTGCTGATCAAGATCAGCCAGGCAAATGATTTGGCAAAGGTCGGCTAGCTTCTGAATGCAGCCCCAAGCCGCATTCCCAGTGTCTTGAGCTTCATCAACAATGATCACAGGGTGAGTGTCTGCTACCAGCTCACGGAGCAACTGACACCTTTCGAGCAGTTCACTTGTTTTCGGGGCAAACCAGTCAAAACAGATTCGTCCATCTTCCGCGAACAACCGCTCCCGCTCGGTTTGCCACGTGAGCCACTCGGCCGTCCCCTGCTCTCCTTTCTTCGGGGCTTTCACACCACCGGACAAGGCCTTTTCATCTTGAGGCAGTAGTATCTTGAGCTTGCCCTTGGGTGAGCCAAGCAGGTAGCCATGGCTTTTGAGCAATGACCAGCAAAAGGAATGAAAGGTCTGAAGACTTAGCTGCGAACGTACCGTCTTATCGACCAGCAAGCTGGACGCCTCTGCAACCCGAGCCACAGCTGCGCGAGAAAAACTGAGGAAGAGTATTGATTGCCCCGGCTGCAACCCAGCAGCAATAATCTTCGTGGCTTTCTGGAGGGCGATAGTGGTTTTCCCGCTGCCAGGCCCTCCGACAATCAGGAGGTGGCCATTTTCATCCAGAATCGTCTGACGCCGCTCACAGATGATCACGGGGCACCTACTAGATCTTCTTCATCCTCTTCATCAGCCGGTCCATCACCAGGCCGAGCGGCAGGAGCAGGTTTTGGAAAGTCGTTATAAACACGCGTCAGGAAGTCGGTGATGCCCGGCGGTAGCTCATGCAGCGCGCAAAGATCCAGCAACCGGGCTGCATATCCATTCCCCTTATTGCTCTTAAGCGCCTTGAGCATATTGTCTTTAATTCCCTTGTCGTCAGGGCGCTCGGCAGGAATGCCAATATTCCCCTGATCACCAGAATCACGGAGTGCGGACAGGAATGTCCATTGGTGCTCGACCGGTGTCTGAGTTACCAGGAGTTGTTCGATGTTTGGGTATGGAATCTCGTTCGGAAAATCGAAGGCGTCAACAAACTTCTGATTTTCCTCGGGCTTGCGTGGCTTGTAGTCATAGAACGCATACGTACGTAGCCCAAGTGCCTTGAAGAAAGCACCGAAATTAGGCAACGAACCGTCGCCCTCGACCGGGAAAATGGTGATGCCTGCTAGATCCAAGGCGAACAGATCCGGGTTGGCCAGCTCCATCTTCTCAGCGACTGCGGTCAGTGCACTGTGCTCAGTGATTCCCTCCGCAATAATCACCCCAGGCCCCAGCATCGCTTCCGCCAAGCCACGGCGCGCATGGCGTTTGTACATCTTGCCTTTTAGCGTCGTGCCGGATGCTACGGTCGTCGACTCCACTGCTGCCTCGCCATTACGCCGTAGTATGATAATTTGTGAGGGGTCGAATCGTTCGATCACATACGGCGAGTGCGAGGTGACAAAACACTGAGTCGTCTCCTCTAAGAGGTACTTCGCAATTCTGCGCTGCGTATGCGGAGGCAGGGCTATCTCAGGCTCTTCCATTGCGAAAATCACGTTATCCTTCTTCACCTCAGCGATGAAAGACAACAGTGCCAGCACAAGCGTGTTCAGTGTACCGGTCCCAACATGCTGGAATGGGACTGGCTTTTGATCCGCTGTGATGGAAATAAAGAACGACATTGTCTTGCGTAGGTGTTCTCTCGTCAGCTGCGAAACGAATAACTGAGTTGTCTTACCAGCTCCACCCACGGAAATGTACTGGGCAAGCCTCTCTTCAATCGAGTCCAGTACGGGTCGAAGGTCAGCGGCATCCGAATCAATCGGAGGATCCAGCTCTCGAAGCCGCTTGATGGACTTTTCCCATAAGCCCGTGCGTACGCCTTGCAACCGGAGGATCAGGTCGAGCAGAGAACCACGCTCAAGACTGAGAGCGCGTGAGCCTGTGCGCAAGGTCCTGAGATATAGGAATCCAAACAGCCGCTTCACTGTTTTCTTTACGCGCTGAAGCTCGCCATCATCGAGGCTGGGGCTGTATGAAAAGAACGTGTCCGCCTCGAACTCATCCTCCTCCGGGTTGTAGAAGGCTTGGGTTTCAATGCGCAGGCATCGAATAACATCGGGAGGAGCGGCGGCATCTACCTCACCAGCCTCCAGCAGGCGTTGCTCTTTGACATGCCACAGCTCCGTGTGAGCGGCGCAGGTGCGCTCAACCTCGCCACTGAGGTCTACCAGCATGACTTCGATCTTGATCTTTACAGGAGTGGCCCCGTCAGCATCCAGGTACGAGGCGTTGTAAAAGTCGAATTCTTGAACCGGGGGAAAGCGGGAAAGCCTGTCGGGGCTTAGAACCAGATCCAAGGCTTCGCAAATGGTACTCTTCCCGACGTTGTTGCCCCCTACCAACAGGGTGTGCCTGTCAAACGTGAGGTCAGCCGACTTCACACCACGAAAATTCTCAATCTTCAGATTGATAACGCGCATTTCCGCAAATCCCTGTGCTGGATGGTCGCTTCAGCTTGGCTCATTCAGCCGACGTTGCCTAGCCACAACTGTGGAAAAATGGCCATCATGAGGTATGGACCAATTCGCCCTGACACTCCTGAGCATGTTCCAAAGGGATAGCGAGTACCCTTGATGACATCATGAATACTTGACTAGCTTAAATATCCGAGCGGCCGCCACAGGTCGAGAGCTGCCGATCTCGAATGATCGCTTTCGGCCGATTCTGTTGAAAAAGTCGATCATGGTTTCCACGGCAGAAAAGTACGCGTCCGAGATTGAAATCTTTACTTTTGGCAGAGGTTTCCAGACGCAGATTTCACGCAGCAGCGTGCAAAAATGGCGTTCTCACTAGGCAATGGCCAAGCAGTTTTGGATAACCGACTTTTTCAACAGAATCGGCCAAAAGCGGACGGCGACGCCGCAACATTTTTTTGCTATTTTCAGCACCGTATCGCCTCCATTCGGGCGAGTATTAGATATGGGACTTGCAATGGATTTGCCGAAAGCAGGCACAACGTACACACAAGAGCGTTTAGGTATTGCCGCTGTCCAGCTTTATGCAGCTCGAAGAAATCAGATTTGGCGCGAAACGGGTACAGGGGACGTGGGAATTGATGGAAATATCGAATTTGTAAACGCTGAAGGATTTGCTACAGGCCGGATAGTGGCGGTGCAAGTAAAATCTGGTCCGTCTTATTTCAAAAATCCGACTTTGCAGGGATGGAAATTTTACCCTGAACGCAAGCATAGAAACTATTGGGAGTCATTTTCACTTCCTGTCTTGCTTGTTCTGCACGATCCGGATACCAATAAAAGCTATTGGGCTGATGCACGGCAAGCACTTAGAAGTACACGTGAAGAAAGTGCTTTTATAGAAGTGCTGTCGTCAAATCATCTAGAAGAAACAGATGCTATTGCAATATTTGAAAATGCCGGCGTTCTAGACCAACCCTTCATCTCGGAAATATCGGAAATTCTTCGATGCTTAATAGCTACTAAATCCAATGAGGGGACATTCCCTTTAAGCTATTTTGACTTATTTGTTCATGGGCTAACCAATATATGTCGCAGCATTTACTACGGCATGGATATGGTTGTCAACTCAGTGGAATACAATCTTGAGGCAGCAAACTCCCCACATGGAATGGGCATGGGGCATCAGGAGCACCAATTTGCATTTGGGTTCGTAAAATTCCTTGTCGCACAAGGGTTAGCTCACATCGACCTATCGGACTGTCTCATCGACTGGGTAGATCGTGATATGCACCCGCACTTTGTTGCTCCGCTCAGCTCGAGAGGCCGTGCCCTAGTTCGTCTGATCCATCAAGAGGAAACCCGCCTCGTCGCTGATGGACAAATGCAAGATGAAGGCAGTCTACACGTTGCTCAAGAAGCTTTCTTTGAGATGGTGCCGGCGTCATATTTTCGGCGCTTCCCACGAATTCGAAGGTTTCAGGAGGCTTTTGGGAGCTAAATAAGCCTCGGCTTTGGGCCTCGCGCTGTGTGAAAACGTGTTAGAGCAGGTTTGACGGTCAGAACCGGAACGGAAATCGCGCGCCTATGAAAATTTTAGGTCTGCTGACTAAGCTAGCGCTGGCAGATTTTACATAGCGACGTAGACTTCAAAGCGATGTCTGCGTTTTCACACAGTCTGGGTCGATTGCAGCCCTTCGCCACAGACAGCAATCGACCCAAAGCTGCCACTGACGGGGCAGCAGCTGTTGTCCAAAGCCGCAGCGTGAGCAGAGCGATATTGGGGTTAGTGCTGCCCATGACTGAGATAAGGAATGATAAGCAAATACGCATGCCTCACTCGTCCATTATCCGAGGACATCACAGCAATCCTTCCCTAGGTTATTTATCGTGCTTTTCGCTATCAATAGGCTCAGTGCTTACGGCTTGCAAGCTATTTGCCGTGGCTTGAGTCCTGTCGTCCAGCGTGACACTCTCCAATACTTTTTGATGTAGGTTTCGATACATTTGGCTAGCTTGCCACCCAGTAATCGTTCTATTCTTTTTTTGTTCTTCGATATAATCGATAGCATTCAGTATGGATGGATCAATTTTCTTTCTTGTTAAATAAGTAGGGAGATTCATAATTACTACTCCCCCCGCCATCAGGTGCCAGATTTTTATCGCTGAGATATTCGCCCAACCCCAGAGCTTTGTCATAGGGGAGATAAGTCCGAGTAGCCCGTCTAACAAAACACCTATTAAAATTCCAATGCTAGTGCCTCTAGGGTTGGACACAAAGAGCACATTAATTGCTTTTCTGAACATTCCTGAAATTTGATCTTGCGTCATACGTAAGCCCCTCCTTTAGCTGAATGCTCTACCTCTTCTCTGATCGCTTCTGGAGACGGTATCACTCTTTTTAGGCCTCCTTCATCATTAAAGTCATCCTTGTTAGAGTGCTTGATGATAAAGTTTACTATCTCCAAGGTCTCAAAAGCATTTGACCCGTAAATTCCTTGCCTGATTCTATACTCAAGTAGCTTATGGTCTATTTGAATTGCAAGCAGTGATAAGCCACTGATTGCAATCGTCCAAACTCCTGATCTGGTCCCTAGAAAAAAATCAAAAGCCAAGCTAATTGTAATTGATATAGTTAACCAAATCTGCGCTACGAAAGCTTGGCGAATTTTTTCGCCTATCATAATCCCTACAATTGTGCTGGCTCGTCTGTTTCCTGGGTCGGAGTGCAGCATTTCAGCTAAAAAAGGAATTAACGATCTGTAAAGGCTGAGACTGAGAAATATTGAGTATTTTTTGTACGCCTTATTTGCCTCGGGGAATGAAAAGTCCATGACCATATCTATAGCTTCAATGTACTTTATAGCCTTGTTTCGAATTCCTTTTTCTTTTAACGAATTTAATAAGGCATCTAGAATTTCCCTGTTGCGCATTGCTTGTAAAAATTTCCAGAATGCGAATGTTATTAATAGGCCTAGACCAATCCATGTAAATATATTTGTCATTCATTCCGCCTGTTCAAATGTGCTTAAAGCGTGCTCTGGAATGGTTGTTCCATCTAGCGTTACAGCACGATGATGGCCCCTGATAATAATTGAGAATCGTACTAGAACTCCAGCCTTGACCTTAGGGTGGTTGCCGGTTTCGTTCTCGATTTATTTCAGGTGCTATCGCAGGCGGCCCGATTCAGAAGGTGGCCAGTGGGAAGTCCGTCCTGGCCAATTCCGTGTAATGACCGGCAGCTCTGGCCGATTGCTGTCGTTCGTTAGCGACCGCAATCGACCAAATTCAGCCAGTGAGCGCCCCTGTCCAGTCGGTCGACAAAAGCTTAAGGGCTTGGGCTGCTCCAACCGAATGGTTCCAATGGCGGCATGCTTAATTCACGAGGAATACCGATGGCCTGACAACGTCCATTGAATGGTCCAAACCGAGTGCTCCTGGAAAGCGCTGCTAGATAAACCATCTTCACGCTTGTTTGGCTTCGAAAATGACAGCGGCCGAGGAAGGCTGCGCAGATTTCGACAATTTTTAATCCCTGAGATCAACCCCAACGACCGGCCGCAGAACTGCTATACAGAGAAATGATGGGCTGCGATAGAAGCAGCGCCCCTCTGTTATCCGCCCCCGCGCAACACTTCTCGCAGCCAACGTCTGAGGAATAGGGAATATGAGTACTTCACTTACACGAAGGAACGTGATAATCGCAGGGGTCGGCGCGATGCTAGCGGCATTTGTTCCGATAGCTAATGCTGAGCCTGTTGGCATGCCTGGCTTCAAAAAGCACGCGAGACAACAACTCACGCCAGTCTGGTGCTGGGCAGCTGTTATTCAGACCCTACTGGACTATCGGGGTATCGAGTGGAGCCAGCCTGAAATCGTCGCAGCCATGAAGGGGCATGTGACCATCGAAACAGCAACCGATGATGAGATGTCAGCATTCCTCAATTCGTGGGGATTCACTCATGGAGGCGTACCTTGGCGATCATCAGCTAAATTTTCTAAGGGATCGCCTTCGCCTGAATTGACTGTTTCCGAGCTGCGAGCCAAGCGTCCTGTCATTCTGAAGTTGCGCCTGTCGCCGACCATGGATCACGTGGTAATCGCTTATGTTGCCAACGTGCTTGCGAGACCCGGACAGCAAGACGAACTGAACAGCGTTTACTACATCGATCCTTTTGACGGCGACATCCATCTGATGACCGGACAGCAGTACGTGTCGAAAGTAGTTGGACACTGGCTTGTCAATATTGAGAGCGCTTGAGACTTCTAAATGTGACACGAGCAGAATTCGGGGTTGCCCCCAAGTTCTGCGTCGGCCGCATAGTTGAACACTTCCCATTGCAGTGAGGCGGTAGCATCAGCGACTACCACTGACGGCGTTTTACACCCAGACGTCGTTAGCTACTCCAACCAATTGAATAGCCTCCTCTTCCGCAGGCTCGGCGAAGATGATGTTCAAGTTACCGTAACCGGAGTGGTCCCCCACCAAGCTCAACTCGAATCGAGCCCCAGACGCATCAGCTTCATAGCTCTTCAAGTAAGTCAGGTTCTTGGCTTCATTGAAAATCACGTCCAACGTGCCGTTGTAACCATTTCCCAGCCGGGTAAAGCCCAAGGCGGACAAGTCGATCGTGTCTTCACCCACGGTGTAGTCAATCAGGCGATCAGTGTGGTTTTCGGTGGCGGTACGGTAGCTGTCGCTCAGTGCGTCGAAGCGGAACACATCGTTGTTGCCGCCACCCGCCAATAGATCCCGGCCCTCTGCGCCAACCAATACATCATCCCCTAGCGCTCCATACAGGCGATCATCGCCCGCGAACCCTTCGATGATTTCGCCGCGAGCGTTGCCTTGTAAATGATCGGCTCCTTCGGTGCCCATCAACCTGGCTTGCTGAAACAGGATATTGGTTTCATTCAGCGTTTGGCCCAAGTTACCGTCGAAGACCACTTCGAAACGTTCCCCATCCGCGTTGGCCTCGAAGCTTTTGAGGTAGGTCCGCGTCCCGCTTTCATTGACGCGTATCGCCAGCGTTCCGTCATGTCCGTTGCCCAGCCCGAGGAAGCCCAGGGAGGAAAGGTCGAGCGTATCGGTGCTGGGGTCGAAGTCAGTGATTCGGTCGCTATGGGCCGCGGTTGCGGTTCGGAAACTGTCTGTGACTGACTGGTAACGGAACGTATCGGCCCCGGCACCGCCCGTCAGCAGGTCACGACCTTGCTGGCCGTCGAGCAGATCGTTACCGGCCCCGCCAAAGATCGCATCATCGAACGAGGCGGTACCGAGCAAGAAGTCAGCATCGTCGCCACCGTCAAGGTGGTAATAGCCGTCGTCGGGATTGCCAAAGCTGTGGTCCAGACTACCGTCGGGGTTCAACTGAACCAAGGCGGCCAGATAGCCGTCCGCGCTCGTACCTTGGCTTCCACCAATCAATAGCTTGCCGTCGGCCCGCACGATCATGTCGGCGACTGCGAACGGAGCGCTTTCCGAGCCCCAACTTACCCGCCCCTGATCCCCGAAATCGGTGTCGAGTGAGCCGTCGGCATTGAGTCGGATGACGCTCGCCACGCCGCCCGAGGCGCCTGCCAGCAGGATTTTGCCGTCATCCTGGATGACGAGGGCGTCTGCGTGAACATCCAGGGCCAGGTTGCCCCCGTTCGCAAAGCTGTTATCCAGCGTACCGTCCGGGTTGAGGCGGGTCAGGGTATCTTGCCCCGTGACCAATACCTTCCCGTCTCCCTGCAGCGAAACGTCGAACGTGCTACTGGGGTGAATGCCGATGGTCGCTGGTAGGTACAGGATCCCAGCCTCTCCAAAAGACGAGACCAAGGCCCCCGTCGCGTCGAAGCGGGCGATATAGATCTCCCCGGAGGGATACCCAGCGCTTGCGAAGAAGCTGCCGTCGCGTTGCACGGAGAACGACGCTTGCTGGCCTAAAGAGTCATTCCAATAGAAAGGCACTGTCACGGTGCCGCCGTTCCCGAAACTCGTATCAAGGCTACCGTCAGCCAAGGTACGACTGATGCCCGACACCCAGGCGTTGTCTACGTTCACGTAGCGCGCCACCAGGTAGCCCCCTCCCGGCTGCACGGCGGCATTGCCGCCGTCCTCGATATCGAGCGCCACAGGGAGCAGGGATTTGCCGTCGCCACTGAAGGTGCGGTCCAGGCTACCGTTGTCATTGAACCGGACCAGGCTGGCGGTGAAGCCTGAATCCTCTTCGCCTCCCAGCCCCAGGCGACTATAAGCGCCAAGCCAGATAGCACCGTCTGGATCGACCGCGATACCTGCGATTTTGTCCGAGCCCCATAAGGTCGTGGCGGCCATACCTGTTTTTTGCGCGGTTGAAGCGACGGGCGAAATGCTCTGGCTCATGTCCAAGCCTCCGATAGATTTGGCGCCAAAAACTATAGACACGGCTCAGTCAGGTTGCCATTTTGCATTCAACGGCCAAGCGACAATCTATATACCTACAAATTGGATCCAATATAGCAAATGAGTATATAACGCAAAAAAATAATAGTGTCATTTATCAAAATGATTATGTTAGTTTCGCTTTGCCTTGCAATGAAATGCGAACGGCATAATCTTTCAAAAAAATGGAGCTTTTTATGAAACTCGATATGTCCAAACTGATCGTATCTCAATCCGCACTGAGCCTGACTGCAATGGTTGCGCTGTCGAGCGTAAACAAATCTATCGGCGAATAAATTTCGACGGTGATTTATTAGAAGGACTGCCATATCGCTATGGCGGTCCTTCTTTTTATGGAGAGCCTGCTTTCAAGGAGAAATCAATTGAGCATCTTAATCACAAATGAAGAGTATCGCCAAGATTCCTACGCATTGCTCAATCAATACAAAGAGTCGATGAGCTACTTGGCGAGCGTGTTTAATGATGACTATCAAAAATCCGACTCTGTGACCAAGCTGTCTTGGAAGTCTTTCGCATTCTACAATAAGTGCATCAAGAGCTTGCAAGCCAACGATGCAGATTCAGGCTTACATTTTTTTCAAGAAGCCAAGCAAAACGAAAGGCATGGATCAGAAGGATTCAGGGTTTCCGGGTTCTCTGAAAACAACCGAAAAGAAGAAATCGACTTGGTTGCCGATGAAGTACGAGAAGAGGCGTCTGGCAAAATCAGTATTGGTTTCATCGGCGCTGATGTTGCTGAGATAGAGAAAACCAAATTAATCGCAGGAATAGAACTTCTCAAGGCCCAATCGTTAGACCTCTACAATGAAGCTGAGATCTTAATAGATGAAATAGTCTTGACTGGTCCTGGTGATGAATACCATGTCAGATCGGCCAGCAGTTACAATTTATTAGGGCTGGTTTTGATATGGGCCGATGAAGTCCATAGCCCCATCTATTACGCACAACAGGTAGTCCATGAGGCCGCCCATTTACGACTGTTTTTAAAAAGCACAGATGACAGGTTTGTTTTGAATCCAGAGAGTGAATTATACACAGCGCCATTCAGGCCTGACGCCCGTCCCATGCTCGGTATATTTCACGCACTTTTCGTACTGGCTAGAATTGCACTCGCAATGTCTGGTTTGGGAAAAATAGCGCCTGGAAAACTGGCAGAGGAAGCGCTTGAGAAAGGGCGGGTGGCTGAGAAGAGATTTTTCGCGACCGCAGCTCAGATCAAGCGGGACGGTGTGTTGACGCCCATGGGACAACAGATTTTCGATGAGTGCTTGGAGGAAATGACCAAAATATCACCTTTTCGTAATGTTTATGATGACATGCTGAAAAGTGGATTCTGAGCAATGAACAGTTTTAAAAAAATCGCCCCACATGATTACGCATTCTTATTGCTAGTGGCGCTGATCTGGGGGGGAAACTTCGCCTTAATTAAAGTAGGGCTTGAACAAATCAAACCCTTCGTGATGACATTCATCAGGTTTTCGCTTTGCGTCTTCCCGTTTGTATTTTTCATGCCAAGACCTAAAATTCCAGCTTATGTACTCGCCGCCTATGGAATATTGTTTGGTGGCGGAATATGGGGGTGCGCCAACATTGCCATCTATACAGGCACCTCTCCCGGCACTGTATCCCTCATCATTCAGCTCAGCGCATTCATTACATTTATCATTGGCCTGATTGCCTTTAAGGAAAGAGCTTCCAACATCAGCATTATCGCCCTCGCGATATCACTCTCTGGCCTTTTCTTGATGCTAATCAAGAACAATCAGGGTTCAGGTCCGTTGGGCGTTGCTATCTGCTTGCTCGCAGCTTTTTGCTTTAGTATGTGTACTTTTATTATTCAAAAATACAAGCCTAAAGACCTGCTACCCTTTATGGTTTGGAGCTTCTTATTTAGCCTTCCAGTTCTATTCGTTCTTGCCTTGTACTTTGAAGGTGCCGAGTCATTCTATAGCCTTAAGGATGCGATAAACTACAAAGTCATAGTGTCGCTGATCTCACAGTCTTACGTGACGACTCTGCTGGGGTACTGGATATGGAACTACAACATAAGAAAGTATTCCGGCTCCACCGTGGCCCCCATTGGCTTGCTGGTTCCGTTTTTCGCCATCATCATTTCCTACTTGTTCTTTAGCTATCCGATAAATGGAACAGTCATTCTATCGATAGGCTTGGTTTTCTGCGGCGTGATTTTGTTCAACCTACGACACAGCATTGAGCAGTTGTCTAACAAGACCGCCATACAAAGATGACACGACCTTGCTCAGATTTAAAATTTGCCGCAGGAACGCATGCACCACTTCAATGCCGTCTCGGCCAAACCGCCCAAAAAAAGTGCGTTTCGCTAGTCATTTTGGAGCACGCTTTTTGCCCGTTGATTTAGTTGCAAACTTTAACTTTCAAAGCGTCTTAAACACGGGGTTGGAGCGTG
Organism: Pseudomonas sp. PF05; assembly: GCF_056521845.1. Lineage (NCBI taxonomy): Bacteria > Pseudomonadati > Pseudomonadota > Gammaproteobacteria > Pseudomonadales > Pseudomonadaceae > Pseudomonas > Pseudomonas sp. PF05. The sequence continues at coordinate 96,374 of NZ_JBWLPW010000005.1, forward strand.
CACAAAAACGGTACGGCCTGCACTTATCACGGCCCAAGCGGTAGTTTTCACTTCCGTCATGCCGAAACGCTTACGATAGGGAAATCTTCATGAAGAATTTTTCAAAAGAATTAGCTATTTTTTTAGTCTGCTCAACGGCTTACCGCCTATGTTCCGGGGCATTGGTGGTCTCCCTGACGTGGACCATCCTCAACCAGAACGAAGGTGGTTATTTACCTTTGGCATTGGCGATTTTTTGCTCCTTCATTCCGGCCTTCATCACGCCGGTGATTATCAAGCGGCTGTCGGCGCGAATGAACGGACGAAAAATGAGCAGCTGGTTTACGTTTTGTCTGGCCGGTCTCAGCCTGGTGGTAGGGGCAAGCCGAGACATCACCATCGCTCTACTAGCCGCCAACCTCTTTGTCTGGCTGGTTTTCATGCTGCTCGAAGCCAGCTTGGACATGTGGTTCACCCAGGTTCAGCGTGGTATGGATGAAGCCTCTGTCAGACGAATCAGTGGTGCAACCACTGCAACCGGTCAAGCGGCCCTGATGATTGGTCCGTTGTTGGCAGCCGGCTTGATGCCGATCCTGCCGGGTATGGGGTTCTTCATTTTTCTGGGCGCTGGATTCCTGCTGGTATCAGCGATTTGTTACATCCGCCAGGGTCTCTCGGTGGTGGCACAAGAGGCTAGCGAGACAGTTGCGCCAGCCAAGCTTCCACTCACCCTGTTTGTGCCAATGGTACTGATCTGGCCAATCCTCGGTGCCTTCAACTTCATGCTTCCCGTGTATGTGTCGAGCCATGGCTGGGCGCTATTTGAGCTTGGTGTGCTGGACGCAGTGTTCGGCATGGGGATGGCGTTGGTGGGAGTGCTGATCATTCTGAGTAATACCGGTCGCAATCTATCGGTATTTCTCTCGGGGCTGATCGGGCTGGCCATCATTTCCGCAGCGGTATGGTTTATGGTGCCAGATACCCTGGTGCTCAAGGCGCTGAGCCTGCTGATCCTTGGCATGGCCTTTGGCGGTGCGCGGGTGCATATCCGAGCAGCCATTGCCTACCGCTACAGCGAGGCTGCCGTTGGTGCGTGTGTTAGCCGGGCGAATGCCCTCGCAACACCGGTCTTGCTGTTAATCCTCAGCCTGCAGCTGGCATTGATCGAGAGCGCGTGGCTGATACCGTTTCTGATGATTACCTTGTCCATTGTTCTATTGCTGCAGACATCGGCGACTCGCTTTGCCCAAGGACACACGAGCCCGGTAACAGCAGGTGCCTGATAGTCCTTATCCGGGGGCAACATAACCCCCGATTGGGGCAGGTCTGTCGACAATGGGTTTGGCTGGTCTACCGCCATCGCGAGCAAGCTTTGCTCCCACAGATTTGCGCTGTCTGAGCTTTTAGCGGATTGGCAGTGGATTGGGGAGGGCTTTTTTGTGAGTGCTGCGCACTGGAGCGCCAGCCCGGTCAAGCGGGAGCAACCCCAGATCAAACAAACCCCAACAAGCGGGTCTGACCTGCCACAACGCAGCCGACCGCCCCCGCCACCACCAGCGCCACCCCTAGCCACTTGCGCAGCAGATACGGCTTGAGAAACCGATCGAGCAGAAAGGACAGCGCCAGGGCAATGATCATTTGGGTAATTTCGGACATGTGTGTTTCCAGTCAGGTCTTGATGATCAGTGTCGAGAGGGCGTTCAGCCGCAAACCTGTGGGAGCAAAGCTTGCTCGCGATTGGGGCAGGTCAGTCGACAACTGGTTTGGCTGGTCTACCGCTATCGCGAGCAAGCTTTGCTCCCACAGATTTTGCGCCGGCTGAGCTTTTGGCGGATTGGCAGTGGATTGGGGGGTGGGCTTTTTTTGTGAGGCTTCGCACTGGAGCGCCAGCCCGGTCAAGCGGGAGCAAGCTCCCTCGCTACAGGTGCATGGCGTTCAGGGCTGGCGATCCAGTTTTTTGAGGAACACGGTCATTTCTTTTTCGGCCTGTTTGTCGCCGTGGGCGCGGGCGGCTTCAAGGCCTTGTTCCCAGGCTTGGCGGGCTGCCGGTAGGTCGCCTTGGCCTTGGTGGGCCTTGCCCAGTAGTTTCCAGGCTGCTGAGTATTTGGGGTCGAGTTCGACGCAGCGTTGGAAGTGTTCGGCGGCGCGGGGGAATTCGCCGAGGTCGAGGTAGCCCTTGCCCAGGCCGAAGCGCAGCAGGGCGTTATCCACACCCTTGGCGAGCATTTTTTCCAGGGAATCGAGCATCTTTAAGTCTCCTGTGTTCTGTTCCTGTGGCGAGGGGATTTATCCCCGTTGGGCTGCGCAGCGGCCCTAAAGCAGTTAACTCAATCTTCTTGGCACACCGAGTTGCCTGGTTTTGGGGGCTGCTGCGCAACCCAGCGGGGATAAATCCCCTCGCCACAGGGTTGTTTTCTAGTCAGAAGAAACTCAACCCCACATGGAACAGCTTCTCGACATCGCGAATGTGCTTCTTGTCCACCAGGAACAGAATCACATGGTCGCCGGTCTGGATGGTGGTGTCGTCGTGGGCGATCAGTACTTCTTCGTCGCGGATGATCGCGCCGATGGTGGTGCCCGGCGGCAGGCCGATGTCGCGGATGGCCTTGCCGATGACTTTGCTGGACTTGGCATCGCCATGGGCAATGGCCTCGATGGCTTCGGCCGCGCCGCGGCGCAGGGAGTGGACGCTGACGATGTCGCCGCGGCGCACGTGGGCCAGCAAGGTGCCGATGGTTGCCAGTTGCGGGCTGATGGCGATGTCGATGTCGCCGCCCTGGATCAGGTCGACGTAGGCCGGGTTGTTGATGATGGTCATGACCTTCTTCGCCCCCAGGCGCTTGGCCAATAGCGACGACATGATGTTGGCTTCGTCGTCGTTGGTCAGGGCCAGGAAGATGTCGGCATCGGCGATGTTTTCTTCCAACAGCAGGTCGCGGTCCGAGGCGCTGCCCTGCAGCACCACGGTGCTGTCGAGGGTGTCGGAGAGGTAGCGGCAGCGCGCCGGGTTCATCTCGATGATCTTGACCTGGTAGCGGCTTTCGATGGCTTCGGCCAGGCGTTCGCCGATCTGCCCGCCACCGGCGATGACGATGCGCTTGTAGTTCTCGTCCAGGCGGCGCATTTCGCTCATGACCGCGCGAATGTTCGCCTTGGCGGCGATGAAAAATACTTCGTCGTCGGCTTCGATCACCGTGTCGCCCTGGGGCAGGATCGGCCGGTCACGGCGGAAAATCGCTGCGACCCGGGTGTCCACATTCGGCATGTGCTCGCGCAACTGGCGCAGTTGCTGGCCCACCAGCGGCCCGCCGTAGTAGGCCTTGACCGCCACCAGTTGCGCCTTGCCTTCGGCAAAGTCGATTACCTGCAAGGCGCCGGGGTGTTGGATCAAGCGCTTGATGTAGTTGGTCACCACCTGCTCGGGGCTGATCAGCACATCCACCGGGATCGCTTCGTTGTCGAACAGGTCGGCGCGGGTCAGGTAGGACGCTTCGCGCACACGGGCGATCTTGGTCGGGGTATGAAACAACGTGTGGGCGACCTGGCAGGCGACCATGTTGGTTTCATCGCTGTTGGTCACGGCCACGAGCATGTCGGCATCGTCGGCGCCGGCCTGGCGCAGCACCGTCGGCAACGACCCGCGACCTTGCACGGTGCGGATGTCGAGGCGGTCGCCCAAGTCGCGCAAGCGTTCGCCGTCGGTGTCGACCACGGTGATGTCGTTGGCCTCGCTGGCCAGATGTTCCGCCAGCGAACCGCCGACTTGTCCTGCGCCGAGGATGATGATTTTCATCCAGTCACTCCTATCGAATCGGTCTTAACCGCGTGCAGCGGCGATCTTGATCAGCTTGGCGTAATAGAACCCGTCGTGACCACCTTCCTGGGCCAGCAACTGGCGGCCATGGGGCTGTTTCAGGCCGGCCTGGCTGGCAATGTCCAGTTCCCGCGCCCCTGGGGTGCGGGCGAGGAAGGCGTCGATCACTTCGGTGTTCTCGGTCGGCAAGGTCGAGCAGGTGGCGTAGAGCAGCATGCCACCGACTTCCAGGGTCGGCCACAGGGCATCGAGCAGTTCGCCCTGCAACACGGCCAGTGCCGCAATGTCGTCCGGCTGGCGGGTGAGCTTGATGTCCGGATGCCGGCGGATCACGCCGGTGGCCGAGCATGGGGCATCAAGGAGGATGCGCTGGAACGGCTTGCCGTCCCACCAGGTTGCAGTGTCGCGGCCATCGGCGGCGATCAGCTCGGCCTCCAGGCCCAGGCGCTCGAGGTTTTCCTTCACGCGCACCAGGCGCTTGGCTTCCAGGTCCACCGCCACCACGCCGGCCAGCTTCGGCTCGGCCTCGAGAATATGGCAGGTCTTGCCACCCGGCGCGCAGCAGGCGTCCAGCACCCGTTGGCCGGGCGCCAGCTCCAGCAGGTCGGCGGCCAATTGGGCGGCTTCGTCCTGGACGCTGATCCAGCCCTCGGCAAAGCCCGGCAAGGCGCGCACATCGCCCGGGGTTTCCAGGACGATGCCGTCGCGGCTGTACTGGCACGGAACGGCCGGGATGCCCGCCTCGCCGAGCAACGCCAGGTAGGCGTCGCGGCTATGGTGGCGACGGTTGACCCGCAGGATCATCGGCGGATGAGCATTGTTGGCCGCACAGATGGCTTCCCATTGCTCGGGCCAGAACGCCTTTAGGGATTTCTGCAACCAGCGCGGGTGAGCGGTACGCACCACCGGGTCATGTTCCAGCTCGGCCAGCAGGGCTTCGCTTTCCCGCTGGGCGCGGCGCAACACGGCGTTGAGCAGGGCCTTGGCCCAAGGCTTTTTCAGCTTGTCGGCGCAGCCCACGGTTTCGCCGATGGCGGCGTGGGCCGGGACGCGGGTGTAGAGCAGTTGATAGAGCCCCACCAGCAGCAGCGCCTCGACGTCGGCATCGGCGGCCTTGAACGGTTTCTGCAACAGCTTGGCCGCCAGGGCCGACAGCCGCGGCTGCCAACGGGCGGTGCCGAACGCCAGGTCCTGGGTGAAACCGCGATCACGGTCTTCCACCTTGTCCAGTTGGGTCGGCAGGGAGCTGTTGAGGGAAGCTTTCCCGCTGAGGACGGCGGCAAGTGCCTTGGCGGCGGCCAGACGCGGGTTCATGAGGCGTCCGTCGCTTGGCCGAGATGGGTGCCGACGGCAAATTTCTCGCGGCGGCTGTTGAACAGGTCGCTGAAGTTCAGCGCCTTGCCACCGGGCAGTTGCAGACGGGTCAGACACAAAGCCTGTTCGCCGCAAGCGACAACAAGACCGTCCTTGCTGGCGCTGAGGATTTCACCCGGTGCGCCCTTCCCTTCGGCGTAACTGGCCGCCAGCACTTTCAGGGCTTCGCCGTTCAAGGTGCTGTGGCAGATCGGCCAAGGGTTGAAGGCCCGCACCAGGCGCTCCAGCTCAACGGCTGGGCGGCTCCAGTCGATACGGGCTTCGTCCTTGTTCAGTTTGTGTGCGTAGGTGGCGAGGCTGTCGTCCTGCACTTCGCCTTCCAGCGTGCCGGCGGCCAGGCCGGCAATCGCCTGGATCACCGCTGGCGGGCCGATGAGCGCGAGGCGGTCGTGCAGGCTGCCGCCGGTGTCGTCGGCGCTGATGGGGGTGCTGGCCTTGAGCAGCATCGGCCCGGTGTCCAGGCCAGCTTCCATGCGCATTACGGTCACGCCGCTCTCGGCATCGCCGGCTTCCACGGCGCGCTGGATCGGCGCCGCACCGCGCCAGCGGGGCAGCAGCGAGGCGTGGCTGTTGATGCAACCCAGGCGCGGGATATCCAGCACCACTTGGGGCAGGATCAGGCCGTAGGCGACCACCACCATCAAGTCTGGCTTGAGCGCCGCCAGTTCGGCCTGGGCTTGCGCGTCGCGCAGGGTCGGCGGCTGCAACACCTCGATGCCGTGCTCCAGGGCCAGTTGCTTGACCGGGCTGGGCATCAGTTTTTGCCCGCGGCCGGCCGGCCGGTCAGGTTGGGTGTAGACCGCGACGATTTCGTGGGGGCTGGCCAGCAGGGCCTTGAGGTGTTCGGCGGCAAATTCGGGAGTGCCGGCAAAGACGATGCGCAGTGGCTCAGTCATGGGTAGCTCTCAATTACAAAGCAGTCGCAAAAAGAAAAAGGCTTGCCGCGGCAAGCCTTTTAAAGGGGGCATCAAGCATTCTGGCGATGAAGTTTTTCCAGTTTTTTCTTGATGCGGTCACGCTTGAGGGTAGACAGGTAATCCACGAACAGCTTGCCGTTGAGGTGGTCACACTCGTGCTGGATACACACCGCCAGCAAACCTTCGGCGATCAGTTCATAGGGCTGGCCGTCACGGTCCAGGGCCTTGATCTTGACCTTCTGTGGGCGGTCGACGTTTTCGTAGAAGCCCGGTACCGAGAGGCAGCCTTCCTGGTACTGGTCCATCTCGTCGGTGAGGGTTTCGAACTCGGGGTTGATGAACACCCGCGGCTCGCTGCGGTCTTCGGAAAGGTCCATCACGACGATACGCTTGTGCACGTTGACCTGGGTCGCGGCGAGGCCGATGCCTGGCGCCTCATACATTGTTTCAAACATGTCATCGACCAACTGGCGCACTTCGTCGTCCACTACGGCCACAGGTTTGGCGATAGTGCGCAGGCGCGGGTCCGGAAATTCGAGAATGTTCAAAATGGCCATAAGCTTGATAAATGCACGTCTGAGGTAAAGTCGGGTGGCAGGCCTGGCGTCTCTTGGGATGCAGGCTACCGTTGTAAAACGTTGCTCTTGGGACAATAGCTCCGCAAGGCAGCGAGCCACGGGGGCTCTGGCGTTTTACGCGAACGCACATAATAAAGGGATTCACCGCATGAGGAAATCACTACTCGCCCTGCTGCTCCTGGCCTCGGCCGGTATCGCGCACGGGCAAGTGCAACTTCGGGAAGGTTTTCCCCAGCAATACACGGTGGTGACGGGGGACACACTCTGGGACATTTCCGGCAAATACCTGCGCGAACCGTGGAAATGGCCAGAACTCTGGCAGGCCAACCCACAGGTCGAAAACCCCAACCTGATTTATCCGGGCGACACCCTGTCGCTGGTCTACGTCAATGGCCAGCCGCGCCTGACCCTCAATCGCGGTGCCTCGCGGGGCACCATCAAGCTGTCGCCGCGCATTCGCAGCTCGCCAGTGGCCGACGCCATCCCGAGCATTCCGCTGCAAGCCATCAATAGCTTCCTGTTGAACAACCGCATCGTCGACACACCTGAAGATTTCAACAAGGCCCCCTACATCGTCGCCGGCAATGCCGAGCGGGTGCTCAGCGGCATGGGGGATCGGGTCTTTGCCCGCGGCTCGTTCGATGCGAACCAGTCGGCGTACGGCATCTTCCGCCAGGGCAAGGTCTACACCGACCCCGAGACCCAGGAATTCCTGGGCATCAATGCCGACGACATCGGCGGCGGCGAGGTGGTCGCCACCGAGGGCGATGTCACCACCCTGGCCCTGCAACGCACCACCCAGGAAGTACGCTTGGGTGATCGTCTGTTCAGCGGCGAAGAGCGCTCGATCAACTCGACCTTCATGCCCAGCGCGCCAAAATCGGACATCCACGGGTTGATCCTGGACGTGCCGCGAGGCGTGACCCAGATCGGCGCGCTGGACGTGGTCACCCTGAACAAGGGCCGCCGCGACGGGTTGGTCGAAGGCAACGTGCTGGCGGTGATGAAGACCGGTGAAACCGTGCGCGACCGCATCACGGGCGAGCGGGTGAAAATCCCCGATGAGCGGGCCGGCCTGCTGATGGTGTTCCGCACCTACGACAAGCTCAGTTATGGCCTGGTGCTGTACGCCTCGCGCTCGTTGGCGGTGCTCGACAAGGTCCGTAATCCATAACGGGTTTCACAAGTTACCAACAGAGTTATCCACAGCTTGTTCCCGTTTGAACGGGGCTCATAACGATCAAGGATTGATCACATGCCACTGCCAGAATCTGCGCCGGTTTCCCCTGCGGAACTGGAGGCCCGGCTACGCCTTCACCGCTTGCCGGAGCTGGGACCCAAACGTTTCATGACCCTGATGGAGGCCTTCGGCTCGGCCTCCAAGGCCATCAGTGCACCGGCCAGCGCATGGCGAGCGCTGGGCTTGCCGCTGGCCTGTGCCGAGGCGCGGCGCAACCCGGATGTGCGTGACGGCGCCGCCCATGCATTGGCCTGGCTTGAGCGTGCGGGCCAGCATTTACTGATGTGGGACCAACCCGACTACCCGGCACTGCTGGCGCAGATCAGCGACGCGCCACCGCTGCTGTTCGTCGCCGGCGACACCTCGATCCTGGAAAATCCCCAACTGGCGATGGTCGGCAGTCGCCGCGCATCACGCCCCGGCATGGACACCGCGGCGGCGTTTTCCCGAAGCCTGGCCGGGGCCGGTTTTGTCATCACCAGCGGGCTGGCCCTGGGCATCGATGCAGCGGCTCATCAAGCAGCACTGGACGTCGGCGGGCGCACCGTCGGCGTGTTGGGCACCGGCCTGGAAAATTTTTATCCACAGCGCAATCGTCGGCTGGCGGACGCGATGATTGCGCAAGGCAGCGCGGTATTGTCGGAGTTCCCGTTGGACGCGCCGCCCCACGCCAGCAATTTTCCGCGCCGCAACCGGATCATCAGTGGCTTGTCCCTGGGGGTGCTGGTGGTGGAGGCCAGTGTCGCCAGCGGCTCGCTGATCACCGCCCGCCTGGCCGCGGAGCAGGGCCGCGAGGTGTATGCCATTCCTGGATCGATCCATCACCCTGGTGCCCGAGGCTGCCATCAATTGATCCGCGACGGTGCGGCGCTGGTGGAAACCGTCGAGCACATCCTCGAAGCGCTGCGCGGTTGGCAACAGTTGCCGCTGGCCTCGGAGCCTGTGCCCGTGACCCATCCGCTGCTGCGCCTGCTGCATGCCGCGCCGCTGAGCAGCGAGGCGCTGGCCGACGCCAGTGGCTGGGGCTTGCCCAAAGTGCTGGCGGCGTTGACCGAGCTGGAGATGGAAGGACGCGCCACCTGTGACAATGGACGCTGGTTTGCACGCTAGGTTTTATGGGGAAGATCGGTAAACTGCCCACAGCCTTATTTGCGTTGCGGGAGAATCTTTCATGGTCAACAGTTGGCGTGTGCAACAAGCCGCGCGAGAAATTCGCGCCGGGGCGGTGATTGCCTATCCAACCGAAGCGGTCTGGGGCCTGGGTTGTGACCCATGGAACGAAGAGGCGGTGGAACGCCTGCTGGCGATCAAGTCGCGGCTGCCCGACAAAGGCCTGATCCTGGTGGCTGACAACATCCACCAGTTCGACTTTCTGTTCGAAGACTTCCCCGAAACCTGGATGGACCGCATGGCCAGCACCTGGCCGGGGCCCAATACCTGGCTGGTGCCGCACCAGAACCTGCTGCCGGAATGGATCACCGGGGTGCACGACACCGTCGCGCTGCGGGTCAGCGATCATCCCACCGTGCGCGACTTGTGCTCGTTGGTCGGGCCGCTGGTGTCCACCTCGGCCAACCCCCAAGGACGCCCGGCGGCGCGCACGCGGATTCGTGTCGAGCAGTATTTCCGTGGGCAGATCGACCTGGTGCTGGGCGGCAACCTGGGCGGGCGCAAGAACCCCAGCGTGATTCGCGACCTGGCTACTGGCAAGGTTGTGCGGCCGGACTGATACCGCGTCATCGTTCATCGCGGGCAAGCCTTGCTCCCACAGGCCATGTCCTGTGGAAGCAAGCCTCATTCCCACAGGTTTTGCTCTGTGAAAGCAGGCCTCATTCCCACAGCTTTTGCTCTGTGGGAAGCAGGCCTCATTCCCACAGCTTTTGCTCTGTGGATGCAGGCCTCATTCCCACAGGTTTTGCTCTGTGGATGCAGGCCTCATTCCCACAGGTTTTGCTCTGTGGAAGCAGGCCTCATTCCCACAGGTTTTACTCTGTGGGAGCAGGCCTCATTCCCACAGGTTTTGCTCTGTGGAAGCAGGCCTCATTCCCACAGGTTTTGCTCTGTGGATGCAGGCCTCATTCCCACAGGTTTTGCTCTGTGGATGCAGGCCTCATTCCCACAGGTTTTGCTCTGTGGAAGCAGGCCTCATTCCCACAGGTTTTGCTCTGTGGAAGCAGGCCTCATTCCCACAGGTTTTGCTCTGTGGAAGCAGGCCTCATTCCCACAGGTTTTACTCTGTGGGAGCAGGCCTCATTCCCACAGGTTTTGCTCTGTGGAAGCAGGCCTCATTCCCACAGGTTTTACTCTGTGGGAGCAAGGCTTGCCCGCGATGAGGCCATCACAAACACCCTTTAATTCAAGGCAAAAGAACCGTCGACCCCGTCGTGCGGCGCGCCGACAGCTCGGTATGAGCCTTGGCCGCTTCCGCCAGTGGATAACGCTGATTGATATCCACCACGAGCTTGCCGCTGGCGATCATCCCGAACAGGTCATCGGCCATGCGCTGCAGGTTTTCGGCGTTGTTGGCGTAAGTCGCCAGGGTCGGGCGGGTGACGTACAGCGAGCCCTTGGCCGCGAGAATTCCCAGGTTCACACCTTCTACCGCACCCGAGGCGTTGCCGAAACTCACCACCAGGCCACGGGGCGCGACGCTGTCCAGGGAGGTCAGCCAGGTGTCCTTGCCAACCCCGTCGTACACCACGGGCACCTTCTTGCCGTCAGTCAATTCCAGCACCCGCTGTGCGACGTTTTCCTTGCTGTAGTCGATGGTTTCCCAAGCGCCGTGGGATTTGGCGATGGCGGCCTTTTCCGGCGAGCTGACGGTACCGATCAGCTTCACGCCCAAGGCCTTGGCCCACTGACAGGCCAAGGAACCCACGCCACCGGCGGCGGCGTGGAACAGGATGGTTTCGCCACCCTTGAGTTCATAGGTCTGGCGCAACAGGTACTGCACAGTCAGGCCCTTGAGCATCACGCCCGCCGCCTGTTCGAAACTGATGGATTCGGGCAAATGCACCAGGTTGGCTTCGGGCAACACATGCACATCGCTGTAGGCCCCCAGTGGGCCGCTGCCGTAGGCCACCCGGTCGCCGACCTTGAACCGCGTGACGTCCGACCCAACCGCCTCGACCACGCCCGCGCCTTCGGCACCCAGGCCCGATGGCAGCGCTGGCGGCGGATACAGACCACTGCGGTAGTAGGTGTCGATGAAATTCAGGCCGATCGCCTTGTTGCTGACGCGCACCTGCTGCGGGCCGGGCTCGGCAGGCGAGTAATCGACGTACTCAAGCACTTCGGGACCGCCGTGGGAACTGAACTGGATACGTTTGGCCATCTTCACTTTCTCCTTGTCGCAGGGCTTTTACCAAGCCTGCTATCGGACTCCTAAGCTTGACCGTCGTCAACTGTGGTGTAGGCAAGTGCGGTGGTATCCTGTGCGCCCATTTGCCACCGGCCCGCTATACGCCGCGTAGCGTAGCCCTGATCAAGGTGATGTCATGTCCACTCGCACCGAGGCCGTGAAAGCCTACCTGCTCGACCTGCAAGACCGTATTTGCGCCGCCCTGGAAACCGAAGACGGCGGCACTCGCTTCGTCGAAGATGCCTGGACCCGGCCGGCCGGCGGTGGCGGTCGCACGCGGGTGATCGAAAACGGCACGGTGATCGAAAAGGGCGGCGTCAACTTTTCCCACGTCTTCGGCAGCGGCCTGCCGCCCTCGGCCAGCGCCCATCGGCCAGAACTGGCCGGGCGCGGCTTCGAAGCCTTGGGCGTGTCGCTGGTGATCCACCCGCACAACCCGCACGTGCCGACCTCCCACGCCAACGTGCGCTTCTTCATCGCCGAAAAGGAAGGCGAAGAGCCGGTCTGGTGGTTTGGCGGCGGCTTCGACCTGACGCCTTACTACGGCGTCGAAGAAGACTGCGTCCATTGGCACCGTGTCGCCGAGCAGGCCTGCGCGCCGTTCGGCCCCGAGGTGTACCCGCGCTACAAAGCCTGGTGCGACAGCTATTTCCACCTCAAGCATCGCAACGAGCCCCGGGGCATCGGCGGCCTGTTTTTCGACGACCTGAACGCGTGGGATTTCGACACCTGCTTCGCCTTCATCCGCGCCATCGGCGACGCCTACATCGATGCGTACCTGCCGATCGTGCGCCGCCGCAAGCACGACGCGTTCACCGCCAAGCAGCGGGAATTCCAGGAGTTTCGCCGTGGGCGCTACGTGGAGTTCAACCTGGTCTATGACCGCGGTACCTTGTTCGGGCTGCAGTCGGGCGGACGTACCGAGTCGATCCTGATGTCGCTGCCGCCGCAAGTGCGCTGGGGCTACGACTGGAAAGCCGAACCGGGCAGCGAAGAGGCGCGGCTGACCGAGTATTTCCTGCAGGATCGCGATTGGCTGGCGACGGCCTGAACGAGGAATATCCATGGACCGCTACGTTGTAATGGGTAACCCGATCGGCCACAGCAAGTCGCCGTTGATCCATCGCCTGTTTGCCGAGCAGACCGGGCAAACGCTGGACTACAGCACGCTGCTGGCGCCCCTGGAGGATTTCGCCGGTTGCGCGCAGGAATTTTTCCGCGAAGGGCGTGGGGCGAACGTCACGGTGCCGTTCAAGGAAGACGCCTTCCGCCTGGCCGACACCCTGACCGAGCGAGCCCAGCGGGCCGGGGCGGTCAATACGTTGAGCAAACTGGCCGACGGTCGCCTGTTGGGTGACAACACCGACGGCGCCGGGCTGGTCCGGGACCTGACCGTCAATGCCGGCTTTAGCCTCAAAGACAAGCGCATCCTGTTGCTCGGGGCCGGTGGCGCGGTGCGCGGTGCCCTGGAGCCGCTGCTGGCCGAAGCGCCGGCCTCGGTGATCATCGCTAATCGCACGGTGGAAAAGGCCGAATTGCTGGCCGAGTTGTTCGCCGACCTGGGCCCGGTCTCAGCCAGCGGGTTCGACTGGCTGCAAGAGCCGGTGGACCTGATCATCAACGCCACCTCCGCGAGCCTGTCGGGGGATGTACCGCCGATTGCCGCGAGCCTGATCGAGCCCGGCAAGACGGTTTGCTACGACATGATGTATGGCAAGGAACCGACCTCGTTCTGCCGTTGGGCCAAGGAACACGGCGCGGCGGTGGCAATGGATGGCCTGGGCATGCTCGCCGAACAGGCGGGTGAAGCCTTCTACCTGTGGCGCGGGGTACGCCCGGACACCGCGCCAGTACTGGCCGAACTGCGCCGCCAGCTGGCGCTGTAAGAGCTGTGCAGGAGCTATGTAAGAGCTGAGCTGTGTAGGAGCTGTCGAGTGCAACGAGGCTGCGATCTTTTCAAAAACAATTGAGTCAAAAGTGAAAGACTCAAAATCAAAAGATCGCAGCCTTCGGCAGCTCCTACAGGGTTGAATCAGTTCAGTCCTCGAAGTGAATCGGGCAATGCTCCGGCCCCTCCAGCTTCAACAACTCCTCCACCACATGCGGCCTGGCCTTGCGCAACGTCAGGCTGCGCCTCTGGCTGCGCAGGCGCCGGGCTTCCTGGTGGAGCATTTCCACCCCGGAATAATCGATGAAATTGATCTGCTGGGCATCGATCACCACCCGCTGCGCGTGCAGCCGTTGCAACCGCACTTGCAAGTAGTGGCTGGCACCAAAAAAGATCGAGCCGCCAACCCGTAGGATGTCTGCTTCCCCTTCGTGGGAATGCTGCACCCGCGGCTGTGAAGTGCGCTTGAGGTAAAAGAACAGCGAGGCCAGTACGCCGGCGTAGATGGCGGTTTGCAGTTCCAGCAGCAACGTGGCCAGGCAGGTCAGGCTCATCACCACGAATTCGGCGCGGCTCACGCGGTACAACGCCCGGATGCCGCGGTGGTCCACCAGCCCCCAGGCGATCAACAGGATGCTGCCGGCCATGGCTGGAATCGGGATGTGCGCGATCAGTTTCGCTCCAGCGACCGCAAACAACGCCACCCACAGGGCCGAGAACACCCCGGCCAGGGGCGAGCAGGCCCCGGCTTCATAGCTGAGGCCGGAACGGGTAAAGGAGCCGGCCGACAATGATCCGGAGAAAAATCCTCCAACGATGTTGGAAAGCCCCTGCGCCCTCACCTCCTGATTCGCATCGAGCAATTGCCCGGAACGTACCGACAACGAGCGGGCGATGGACAGGCTGGTGACCAGCCCGAGCATGCCCACCGCAACAGCCCCGGGCAGCAGGCGCAGGATCAGCTCCAGGTCCAACGGCAGCGGCGTGAAGGGCGGCAAGCGCCCGGCAAACGCACTGACCAGCGCCACATGCCCGAACATCGCCGGCCATAACCAGACCACCAGGCTGCTGATGACTAAAGTTATCAACAGGCTCGGCCAACGCGGCAGCAAGCGCTTGAGTGCCACGCCCAGCACCAAGGTCCCCAACCCCAGCAGCAGCGATGGCTTATCCACAGCCCCGATGTGGCTGCCCAACATCAGTAAACCTCTCAACGCCGTGGCTTCGTTCGGCAGGTCGAGGCCCAGCAGGTTCGGCAACTGCCCCAGGGCAATGACCACCGCCGCGCCCAAGGTGAAACCCAGTACCACCGAGTGCGAGACGAAATTCACCAGCGCACCGAAACGCAGCAATCCCAGCAACCATTGGAAAATACCCGCCAACACCGTCAGCAGCAGGATCAAGGTGATGTAGTCCTGGCTGGCGGGGACGGCCAGCGGACTGACGGTGGCGTACAAAACGATGGAAATCGCCGCCGTAGGCCCGCAGATCAGGTGCCACGACGAACCCCACAGGCAGGCGATCAGCACCGGCACGATCGCCGCATACAAGCCGTATTCCGGTGGCAAACCGGCAATCAGGGCGTAGGCAATGGACTGCGGCAACGCGAGAATCGCGCCGCTCAGGCCGACGATCAGGTCACGGCCGACACTGGCGCGAGTCTGCCGGGGCAGCCAGTTCAGGAAAGGCAAGAGTGAACGGCGCGTGGGAATTGCCATGGGGCCTCAAGGAATGGGGTTTGGCGCAAGAGTATCAGGTGAACCCATGTGGCGAGGGAGCTTGCTCCCGCTGGACTTCACTGTAGGAGCTGCCGAAGGCTGCGATCTTTTGATCTTTTGATCTTTCGCTTGAGATTCAAGTGTCTGGGGAAAGATCGCAGCCTCGTTGCACTCGACAGCTCCTACACAGCTCCTACACAGCTCCTACACAGCCCAGCGGGAGCAAGCTCTCGCCACAAGAGCTCGTCAGAGCTTGGCCTTCACCGCCGCCAGCGCATCCTTGCCATCGAGGGTCTTCACACCGTCCAGCCATTTATCCAGGACCGCCGGGTTGGCCTTGATCCAGGCCTTGGCCGCATCGGCGTTGCTGACCTTGTTGTTCACCACCTCGGCCATGATGCTGTTTTCCATGTCCTGGGTGAAGCTCAGGTTGGTCAGCAGTTTGCCGACGTTCGGGCAGGCCTGTGCATAACCCTTGCGGGTCAAGGTGTAGACACTGCCCGTGTCGCCGAAGTATTTCTCGCCGCCCTTGAGGTAATGCATTTTCAATTGCACGTTCATCGGGTGCGGGGTCCAGCCGAGGAAGGTCACGAACTTCTGTTTCTTCACCGCCCGGGAGACTTCCGCCAGCATCGCCTGTTCGCTGGATTCCACCAGTTTCCACTCACCCATGCCGAAGTCATTGGTCTTGATGATTTCTTTCAGGGAGAGGTTGGCCGGAGCGCCGGAGCCAATGCCGTAGATCTTCTTGCCGAACTTGTCGGCGAATTTGTTCAGGTCGGCAAAGTTATGCACACCGGCGTCCCAGACGTAGTCCGGGACCGCCAGGGTGAACTCGGTGCCGTCCAGGTTCTTGGTCAGTTGCGTGACATCACCATTGGCCACGAACTTGTCGTAGAAACCCTGCTGTGCCGGCATCCAGTTACCCAGAAACACATCCACCTGGCCATCCTTGAGGCCACCGAAGGTGATCGGCACCGCCAGGGTGTCGACCTTGGCCTTGTAGCCCATCCCCTCCAGCAGGAAACCGGTGATGGCATTGGTGGCGGCGATATCGCTCCAGCCCGGGTCGGCCATCTTCACCGTTTCGCAGCTTTGCTCGGCCCAGGCCGAAGCACTGCTCAACGCCAACAGTCCAGCGGTCAGTACTGTGGATAACTTTTGCATGGCATGCCCCTTACGTTATTGGTTTTGGCAGGGTTGTGGATAACGGGCCTTGCGCTCCAGATCGTCGAGGTCGATGTGGTTACGCATGTACTGCTGGCTGGCGTCCACCAGCGGCTGGTGATCCCAGCTCTTGAGTTTGCCCAGGGTCAGCGCCTGGGCGACGAAACGGCGACGGCGCTGGCTGGCGAGCACCTGTCGATGAATAGCCGGGATGTCCCACTTGGCACGCGCCTCGGCGAGAAATTCGGCGAACAGGGATTGATGCTCAGGCGATTGACTGAGATTTTCCAGTTCCTTGGGGTCATTGCGTACGTCGAACAGCAAGCATGGGTCATCTTCGCTGTAGATGAATTTCCACGGGCCGCGACGGATCATCATCAAGGGGCTGATGGTGCCTTCGGCCATGTATTCACCGAAGACTTCATCATGCCCGCCCTGCCCTTGCAGGTGCGGCACCAGTGAACGGCCATCGAGCGGCAAGCCCGGCTCCAGTGTGCCGCCGGCCAGCTCCACCAGGGTTGGCAGCAAATCGGCGGTGGACACGGCCGCGCCTACCCGGCCGCTGGCGAACTGTCCCGGCGCACTGATCAGCAACGGTACGCGGGCGGCCATTTCGAACCAGTGCATTTTGTACCAGAGGCCCTTTTCGCCGAGCATGTCCCCGTGATCGCCAGAGAACACGATGATCGTGTCGTCCAGCAGACCGGTGTCTTCCAAGGTCTGCAGCAGCTTGCCGACGTTGCTGTCAATGTAGCTGCATGCGCCGAAATAGGCGCGGCGCGCGTCACGAATCTTATCCACAGGCAGTGGCTTGTCCCACAGGTCATAGACCTTCAGCAGCCGCTGGGAGTGTGGATCGAGCGCCGTTTGCGCCGGGGTCTGCGGTAAAGGGATGTCGTTGTCGTCATACAAATCCCAGAACGTCTTGGGAATCGTGTACGGGTCGTGTGGGTGCGTCATCGATACGGTGAGGCAAAACGGCTGGTCACCGTCCTCGCGGATGTGGTCGAACAGGTACTGCTGGGCCTTGAACACCACTTCTTCATCGAAATCCAACTGGTTGGTGCGCACGCACGGCCCGGCCTGCAGCACCGACGACATGTTGTGATACCAACTCGGCCGCACGTCCGGCTCGTCCCAGTTCACCGACCAGCCGTAGTCGGCCGGGTAAATGTCGCTGGTCAGGCGCTCTTCGTAGCCGTGCAACTGGTCCGGCCCGCAAAAGTGCATCTTGCCGGACAGCGCCGTGCGGTAGCCGAGGCGACGCAGGTAATGGGCGTAAGTCGGCACGTCCGCCGGGAAATCCGCCGCGTTGTCGTACGCACCGATCTTGCTCGGCAACTGGCCGCTCACCAAGGTAAAACGCGACGGCGCGCAAAGCGGGCTGTTGCAATAGGCAGCGTCGAACACCACGCCCTCGGCGGCCAGGCGCGACAGGTTCGGCAGCTTGATCGGCGAAGGTCCGTAGATCGGCAACATTGGCGCGGCCATTTGATCGGCCATGATGAAAAGAATGTTCTTGCGCTTCATGTATTCGCGGCATTCCATAGTAGGCAGTTATGCGACATTGCTGCGATTGAGCATGTAGCCCCCAGGTTTTGGGGTAAAGCCCATGCAGGATAATGACTAGGATAAGCACAGCTTATGTATGACGCTCTGGGTAACCTGTCCCTGGAACTGTTCCGCGCCTTTGAAGCCGCGGCGCGCCAACAAAGTTTCACCGCGGCGGCGATTGAGCTGGGCACCACGCAACCGGCCATCAGCCAGCAGATCAAGCGCCTGGAAGAGCAACTGGGTACGCGGTTGTTCGACCGTATCTACCGCGGCATCGAACTGACCGAGGCCGGGACAATCCTGTTTGAGCAGGTACAGGTCGGCTTGCAAAGCATCGATGCCGGGCTGAGCGCGATCACCGCCCAGCATCAGCATGAGGTGCTGCAAGTCGCCACGGATTTCGCATTCGCCGCCTATTGGCTGATGCCGCGCCTGCATCGCTTTCACGCGGCCAACCCACAAGTGGACGTTAGCCTGGTGACCAGCGAACGCAACCACAACATGCTGCGCACCGATATCGACGTTGCCGTACTGTTTGGCGACGGTCGCTTCAAACAAGGCGAAAGTCGCTGGTTGTTCAACGAAGAAGTCTTTCCGGTGTGCAGCCCGCTGTTGCTCAAGGAACACCCCATGCCCTTGCCCGCCCAGGCCTTGGCAGAATTTCCATTGCTGCACCTGCGAGCGGGGAACAACAACTGGTTCGAGTGGAGCGGCGTATTTCGCGAACTGGGCATCACTTCACCGCCTGCCCCGGGGCAGTTGCGCTTCGACAACTACACGCTGCTCATCCAGGCGGCGATTGGCGGCCAAGGCGTCGCCATCGGCTGGCGCCACCTTGTGGATAACTTATTGGCGCAAGGGCTGCTGTGTCGTCCGATCGCTGAAACGGTGCTATCGCGGCAGGGCTACTACGTGGTCTTGCCCCAGCGTAAACGCCGCGGTGCATTGATCAGGCAATTCGTCGATTGGCTGATGGAAGAACAGGCTAACAGTGCCGAATCACTCACTGGCTTGGCGCTGCCTTCCATTGCCGTTTAATGCCCCTACACGGCCGCGACAAAACTCACATGCTCGCCCACATGCAGGTTCAGGCGCAGCTCATCGGCGATGCCGACCGCCACCCGGTTGAGCCGCTCCAGGGATTCGGCCATGCCGGGTTCCAGGCTCGTGCTGACCTGGCTGAAATGTTCTATGCCCAAGCCAGGCGCGGCATAGGGTGCGTTGATCAAGGTCCACTGCAAGGTGCTGTTCTTCAGGGCATCGAGCACTTCTTCGGCGGCGTGGCGCTGCAAATCGTCATCCGTCGGCTCCTCGTCGAGCATCGCAAAGTCGCCCACCAGGAACAGCCGGGGAATGTTCACCGCCTGCATGCCGGCGATCAGTGCATCCACGGCCAATACTTGTTCCACCGGGCCGGGAATCAATGTGCGCTCCACGTACTCGCTGTTCATCGGCAAACCCGGCGCGTTCAGCAGACACACCACGGCGCTGGCACCGGCAACACTTTGCTTGACCCGCTCGGGATCGAACAGGTCACCGGTCTTGGTCCGCAGACCCGGGCGTGGAGCCAGGGCAGTAAGATCGTCGAGAATGGCGATGACTTCGTGCTGGCGCCGCAGCATTTCAGCCATCAACGCACCGCCGAGGCTGCTCATGGCACCATAAAGCACCACTTTGATGACCGGGGTTTCGGCGTTTTTCATGGCTGTTTTCCTCTTTATCCCGCGTGTAAAGGCTCTGACACGCGGTAAACGGCGAGGGTTCGGCCTCTTTTCAAGGAGTGACAGATGCAGCGGATCAAGGGCTACCACGCTCACGTGTATTTCGACGCCAACACCCTCGACCAGGCGCGGGCCCTGTGCGAGGAAGCGGCGCAATTGTTCCCGTTGAAAATGGGCCGCGTCCATCAACGCCCGGTCGGCCCGCACCCGGACTGGAGCTGTCAGCTGGCGTTCGACCCCCAGTACATCGGCGTGGTCTTGCCCTGGCTGGCGCTCAATCGCAAAGGCCTGGTGATTTTCATGCACCCGGAGACCGGCGATGACCTGGCCGACCACACCGACCATGCGATCTGGATGGGGGCGGTGCGGCCGTTGGATCTTTCGGCATTTTGATTTATCGGGGGAGCGCAGACTGTCTGTGGGAGCAAAGCTTGCTCGCGATTAAAGGCACCGCAGCTCTCAAGGGCAAATGTGTCAACTTCATCGCGAGCAAGCTTTGCTCCCACGGATAAGCGTTGTCCCCACAGAAAAAACTCCATTGTCTGCAACGAAAGCTGACTGAAAGCTTGCGCGATTAGGATCGCCCCACTACCGGCAACAGACCGGTCGGCCAAAGCGAGTTTCCAAGGCTCGCCTGGCCCCTCTACAACAACAATGGTGATTCTGATGTCCGCTGCTACCCGTCCCGCTGCACCCACTCCATCCGTTCGCCCCGAGCCTTGCATCCTGCGCTGACCTGTCCGGTTCGCCTTTGCCCGCCGCGCCACGCCTGGAGTATTTCCTATGCTGACTTTCCTTGGCTTTGCCATGGTCATCACGTTCATGTTCCTGATCATGACCAAGCGCCTGTCCGCGCTGATCGCCTTGATCATCATCCCGATCCTGTTCGCCCTGTTCGGCGGCTTTGCGCCGAAAATCGGCCCGATGATGCTCGAAGGCATCACCAAGCTCGCCCCGACCGGGGTGATGCTGATGTTCGCGATTCTGTATTTTGCCCTGATGATCGACTCCGGCCTGTTCGACCCGGCCGTGCGCAAGATCCTCAAGCTGGTCAAGGGCGACCCGTTGAAAGTTTCGGTCGGTACCGCCGTTCTGGCGCTCGTCGTTTCCCTTGATGGTGACGGCGCGACCACTTACATGATCTGCGTGGCCGCGATGCTGCCGCTCTACAGCCGCATCGGCATGAGCCCACGCATCATGGCTGGCCTGATCATCCTCGCTGGCGGTGTGATGAACATGACCCCGTGGGGCGGCCCGACAGCCCGCGCGGCCAGTGCCCTGCACGTGGACCCGTCCGACATCTTCGTGCCGATGATTCCGGCGATGGCCGCCGGTGTGGTGGCGATCCTGCTGATTGCCTACCTGTACGGCAAGCGCGAGCGCGCACGCCTGGGTGAATTGCATCTGGTCGATGATGAAATCGACCACAGCGAAATCAGCGTTTCCCAATTCCCGGACGCCCGTCGTCCGAATCTCATCTGGTTCAACGGCGCGTTGACGCTGGCCCTGATGTGCACCCTGATCGCCGGCCTGTTGCCGCTGCCGGTGCTGTTCATGGTGGCCTTCAGTATCGCGATGATCGTCAACTACCCTTGCCTGCAACAGCAGAAAGACCGCGTTGCGGCCCATGCCGGCAGCGTGTTGGCGGTGGTCGGGCTGATTTTCGCGGCCGGTATCTTTACCGGCATCCTGTCCGGCACCGGCATGGTCGACGCCATGTCCAAGAGCTTGTTGTCAGTGATCCCGGACTTCCTCGGTCCGTACCTGGCTGTGATTACCGCGCTGGTGAGCATGCCGTTCACGTTCTTCATGTCGAACGATGCATTTTATTACGGGGTGTTACCGGTTCTCGCCGAGGCAGCCAGCCATTACGGCATCACCGCCGTTGAAATGGCCCGTGCCTCCATCGTCGGCCAGCCCGTCCACCTGTTAAGCCCGCTGGTTCCGTCGACCTACCTACTGGTAGCATTGGCCGGGATCGAGTTCGGCGACCACCAGCGCTTCACCCTGAAGTGGGCAGTACTGGTTTGCCTATGCATAATGTTCGCCGCCTTGCTGATGGGGATTTTTCCGCTGTTCAGCACTCTATAAAAGCAACGCCCGCTGCGCCGCCATCAGCGGCGCGGCCTAACACTCGCTCAAAGGAACTCACATGGAATGGCTGACCAACCCGG
This sequence comes from Pseudomonas sp. PF05, assembly GCF_056521845.1. NCBI lineage: Bacteria > Pseudomonadati > Pseudomonadota > Gammaproteobacteria > Pseudomonadales > Pseudomonadaceae > Pseudomonas > Pseudomonas sp. PF05. Next base: position 117,859 of record NZ_JBWLPW010000005.1, read on the forward strand.
AAATCTGGGTTGCCTTCTTTACCCTGACCGCCCTGGAAATTGTCCTGGGCATCGACAACATCATCATGATTTCGATCCTGGTCAGCCGCATGCCCAAGCACATGCAGGCGCGCACCCGGATCTTCGGCCTGGCGCTGGCCATGGTCACGCGGATCCTGTTGCTGCTGTCCATCACCTGGGTCATGCGCCTGACCGCCGATTTGTTCGAAGTGTTCGGCCAGGGCATCTCCGGTCGTGACCTGATCCTGTTCTTCGGTGGCCTGTTCCTGCTGTGGAAAAGCTCCCAGGAGATGTACCACGCGCTGGAAGGCGAAGATGAAACCAACGACGAACCTTCGGGCAAGGGCGGCAGCTTCATCTACACCATCATCCAGATCGCGATCATCGACATCGTGTTCTCCCTGGACTCGGTCATTACCGCCGTCGGCATGGTCTCCCATGTACCGGTGATGGTGGCGGCGATTATCGTGGCGGTACTGGTGATGATGTTGGCGGCGGCCACCATCAGCGAGTTCATCGACAAGCACCCGTCGCTGAAGATGCTGGCGCTGTCGTTCCTGCTGGTGGTCGGTACCGTGCTGATCGCCGAATCGTTCGACGTGCACGTGCCAAAAGGCTACGTCTACTTCGCCATGGCGTTCTCCCTGGCGGTGGAAGCCATCAACATCAAGATGCGCACCGCGATTGCGCGCAAGCGCAAGCAGCAGGATCCGGTGAAACTGCGCAAGGATATGCCGGGTCAGTAACGGTATAGGGCAATGAATGAAGGGGCTCTTGGAGCCCCTTTTTCATGCCCGCAAAAAAACGGCCGGATGCAAAACCCTGTGGGAGCGGGCTTGCTCGCGATGAGGCCATGACATCCAACATCTTCTTTGGCTGTCAGGCCGCTATCGCGAGCAAGCTCCCACAGGGGGTTTGGGTGTTTTTGAGGAATGTATTTTTATGACGGTTTTGTTTCAAACGATTCTTTAGCTGTGCAATGCTGGCGCCCGAACCGTTCGCCAACTACAGCTTAAGTACAAGAACGAAGAATGTGGCATCGTCAATTTGTTCCTTTGGGACGCTAACAGGGGGCTTCTCATGCTGACCCTGCTCAATTTGCTCTCCGCCGTGGCCCTGCTGATCTGGGGCACGCATATCGTGCGTACCGGCATCTTGCGGGTCTATGGCTCGAACCTGCGCCATGTCATCAGCCAGAACATGTCACGACGTTGGCTGGCGTTCGTCGCCGGCATCATGGTCACGGCCATGGTCCAGAGCAGCAATGCCACGGCCATGCTCGTCACCTCGTTCGTCGGCCAGGGCCTGATGGCACTGACCCCGGCCCTGGCGACCATGCTCGGCGCCGATGTCGGCACCGCGCTGATGGCACGGGTGCTGACCCTCGACCTGTCGTGGCTGTCACCGCTGCTGATTTTCCTCGGGGTGATTTTTTTCCTGTCGCGCAAACAGACACGCGCCGGGCAAATGGGCCGGGTCGGCATCGGCCTGGGGCTGATCATCCTGGCCTTGCAATTGATCGTCGAAGCCGCGGCGCCCATCACCCATGCCCAGGGCGTGAAAGTGATCTTCGCCTCGCTGACCGGCGACATCCTGCTCGATGCCTTGGTCGGCGCGCTGTTCGCGATGATCTCCTATTCCAGCCTGGCCGCCGTGCTGTTGACCGCAACGCTGGCCGGCGCCGCGGTGATCAGCCTGCCGGTGGCCATCGGCCTGGTGATCGGCGCCAACATCGGCAGCGGTGTACTGGCGTTCCTCAGCACCAGCATGCAGAACACCGCCGGACGCCAGGTGGCGCTGGGCAGCCTGCTGTACAAGCTGATCGGGCTGTTGTTGATTATCCCGGTGCTCGACCCACTGGTGGGCTGGCTGGACCGCCTGGATTTCAGCCCCCAGGAAACGGTGATCGGTTTTCATCTGCTCTACAACACCGTGCGTTGCCTGGTGCTGCTGCCCAGCGTCGCGCCCATGGCGCGGCTCTGTGCCTGGTTGCTGCCGGAACGTGCGGACACCAACGGCACGGCCAAGCCGCGACATCTGGACCCTGCCGCCCTTGCCACCCCGAGCCTGGCGCTGGCAAACGCCGCCCGGGAAACCTTGCGCATTGGCGATCTGATCGAAAGCATGCTCGAAGCCATGCTGGATGTGCTGCGGGGTACGCAAACGGCGGTGACCCAGGACGTACGGCGCATGAATGACGACGTCGAAGCGTTGTGCAGCGCAATCAAGTTGTACATGGCGCAAATGCCCCGTGAGGACCTCAGTGGGCAGGACAGCCGCCGTTGGGCGGAAATCATCGAGCTGGCGATCAACCTGAAACTGGCCAGCGACCTGATCGAGCGCATGTTGCGCAAGGTCCAGCAACAGAAGACCTCCCAGCGTCGCTCCTTTTCCGAGGTGGGCCTGGAGGAACTGGCGGGGCTGCACAGCCACTTGATCGCCAATCTGCAGTTGGGGCTGTCGGTATTTCTCAGTGCCGACCGGGAAAGCGCCCGCCAGTTGCTGCGTGAGAAACGTCGCTTTCGGGCGCAGGAACGGCGCATGGCTCATGCCCATGTCAGTCGCTTGCAGCGCAAGGTCGTGCAAAGCCTGGAGACCAGTTCCCTGCACCTGGAACTGATCGCCGACATGAGGCGCCTCAATTCGCTGTTTTGCGGCAGCGCCTATGTCGTGTTGGAAACCTCCGAGATCGGCGCGCTGGAGGCGGATGAAATTTCCGACATTACCCATTCGCCGTGAACGTCTGGCGCATTGGTCAGTCAGTAACAATGTCAGCCAGTAACATGGCTCGGGCCTGAACCGTTCGCCGGCCCGCCTGCTCCCGCTGTCATGAAAAACGCATAGATTCGATAGGGGGGACGAGCCGACTCCGGGCGGCGCTCCGCCGATGACGGCCTGCCCGGCACCATGGACCTCCACTCAGCCGCCAGGAAGCCCTTATGCGCTGTTTGTTGCTCGCCGTTCTTTTGCTCGGTTCACTGCCCGTGGTCGCCCTGGACCGGTTTCAGGTCGAAGGCTATACGTTGCCCAACGGCATGCAGCTGATACTCAAGCCCGGCACCGAGCGCGGGCATGTGGCGATCCGCTTGGTGGTCGGCGTGGGCCTGGACGACTTCAGCTGTGCCGACAAGGAACTGCCGCATCTGCTCGAACACCTGCTGTTCAGCGGCGTCGATGAGAGCGGTGAAGGCGGCCTGGAGGAGCGCATGCAAGCCTTGGGTGGCGAGTGGAATGCCTTCACGAGCAACGCCGACACCACGTTCGTTATCGAGGCGCCGGCGCGCAATCAACGCAAGGTCCTGGACCTGCTGCTGGCGCTTTTGACCCGCACCCGTATCGACGAAAACGCCTTGGAGGCGGCCAAGCGGGTGGTGGAACGCGAGGACGGTGGCCACTACACCCACCTGCAACGCTGGCTCGATCACCAGGACCTGGGCCACAAGGCCAGCAACCAGTTGGCGGTCGAGTTGGGCCTGCACTGCGCGGAACGGGCCGAGGTCCAGCGCCACACCCTTGCCCGCCTCGAACAAGTGCGCAAGGCCTGGTATGCACCGAACAACATGACGTTGATCGTGGTTGGCGATCTCGACCGACTGTTGCCGGCCTACCTGGAACGCACCTTTGGCGAACTCGATCCGGTGGAGCCCAGCGCACATGAGGCACTGCCTCAGATCCGCTACAAGGCGGTCACCAAGCGCAACCTGATCCACGGCCTGGTCGGCGACAGCGCCAAGCTTCATTGGCTGTTCCCGGAGCCGGTGCTGGATGAGCAGCATGACGAAACCTTCGACCTGCTCAAGGATTACCTGGACTGGGCACTCTATCGCCAACTGCGCCTGGCACGCGGCTTGTCCTACGGACCGTGGACCGAGCGCGAGGTGTTCGGCGGCGTTGGCTTTTTCAGCCTGAACGCGGACCTGTCCCGCGAAGACCTGCCCCAAGCCGAACAGGCGCTGGAAGAACTGCGCAAGACATTGCTCAAGGATGGCCTGGACCCCGCCGGTTTCGTGCGGATCAAACGCGCGGCCATTGCCCACCAATCCTGGGCGGTTCAAGGCAACAGCGCACTGGCCGATTACTACTGGGGTGCCCTGGGCGATTATGAAGACGGCCGCTTCGCCAACCCGGCCCTGCGCCTGCAGGAGGTGAGCCTGGAACAAGCCAACGTGGCCCTGCGCGAACTGCTCAAGGACCCGGGTTACCTGCGCATCGAGAAGCCTTTGCTCAGTGATGATGAATTCGTCTGGGGGCTGGGCGGCTTGCTGGGGTTGCTGTTGCTCGGACTGGTGATTTGGCAAGTGCGACGGCGACGTAGGAGCTGACGAGTGCAACGAGGCTGCGATCTTTCCCCTGACGCTTGAGTATCAAGTGAAAGATCAAGATCAAAAGATCGCAGCCTTCGGCAGCTCCTACAGGGAGGTGCCAAGTTTTGCTAAATCCACTTGCCACAAGAGCACTCGTCACATCGATGTCCTGACGATACTCTGTCAGGGATATTTCCTACGACTTACTGTGAACCGCCGAATGCAAAACCTGACGCTCTACATCCAGCGCATCCTTGAATTAATGAAGCGCTATCCAGGGGTCATTGCGCTCGGTGGTTTCATTTCCGGGGTCGGCAGTTTCATGCTGGTGGATCGCCAGCAGGGCCTGGCGACGTGGATCGCCATCATGATGCTGGTGAGCTGGCTCTGGCTGATGGTCGAGAACAGCATGACCCGGCTGTTCGCGCGGATTTTCAAACGGGAAATCCCCCAGCCGCTGTTGCGCTACGCTACGCAGATGATTCACCAGGAAAGCCTGTTTTTCGTCCTGCCGTTTTTCTTCATCACCACCACCTGGAACAGCAGCCAGCTGATTTTCACCGGCCTGCTGACCGTCGCGGCGCTGATTTCGATCATCGACCCGCTGTACTACAAATGGCTGGCGCCCCGGCGCTGGGCCTTCCTGGCGTTGCACACGCTGACGCTGTTCGCCGCCCTGCTCACGGCGTTGCCGGTCATCCTGCACCTGACCACCGACCAGAGCTTCAAGCTGGCCCTGGGCATTGCCATGCTGCTGTCGTTTCCCAGCCTGGCCTCGATTTTCCCGATCCGCACCGTGCGCAACGCCCTGGCGATCCTGTGCATCACCGTGGGGATTGGTGCCGCCGGCTGGGTGCTGCGCTCCTGGGTGCCACCGGCCACGCTGTGGATGACCGAAGTGGCGATCAGTACCCAGTTGGAAGACCGCACGCCGGGCGCCAGCCTCAAGGAGGTCAGTGCGGCGCAGATTCGCGGCAACGGCCTGTACGCCTACACCGCCATCAATGCGCCGCGAGGGCTTGATGAGCGGATTTATCACGTCTGGCAGTTCAACGGCAAAGAAGTCGACCGCATCGCCTTGGACATCCACGGCGGGCGCAAGGAAGGCTATCGCGCCTGGACCCACAAGCAGAACTTCCCGCAAGACCCGACGGGCAAATGGCAAGTGCGGGTGCTGACGGAAAATGGCCAGATGATCGGCGTGCTGCGTTTCACGGTGAACGCCGCCACGCCCGAAGCAAATTAACGGCGGTCGTGCTATTAGGTAGCGCTGTTCAAGTCGAACGAGCATGGAGCTTATGACCCCCGGATCCCACATTGGCACTGCCCGGCTGGACACGTCTCGCTCTCCGGCGCAGCTACGGGTCGGCGGCGACTGGACGCTGGCCCATTACGCGCAGCTCAAGCGCTTGAGCGAATCCTTGCGCGGCCAATACGACGAGAACACCCTGATCGACCTCAACGGCCTCGGCGCCCTCGACACCGCCGGGGCTTCGTTGCTGGTGGAGCTGCTGGGGTCCGAACGGCTGGGCAAGACCGCCGAGCACCCCGATTGCCGCTTGCCGGCCGCCGAGCGGGCGCTGTTGCAGACGGTCTACTGCTCGCTGACAGACTTCTGTGTGCCGGTGAAAGAGCCGCAGGTCAGCGTGATGACACAGCTGTTGGCACGGATCGGCGGCGCCGTGGACAAAGTCTGGCAAGACACCCTGCAACTGCTGGGTTTTGTCGGCCTGATCCTGGAAACCCTGGGCCGCAACCTGTTTCGTCCCAGGCGGTGGCGCATGACAGCGATGGTCGTTCACATCGAACAGACCGGCCTGGACGCGGCCCCCATCGTCGCCCTGCTGACATTCCTGGTGGGCGCGGTGGTGGCGTTCCTCGGCGCGACGGTGCTGGCCGATTTCGGCGCCAGCATCTTTACCGTGGACCTGGTGGCGTTCTCGTTCCTGCGCGAATTCGGCGTATTGCTCACGGCCATCCTCATGGCGGGCCGCACTGCCAGCGCGTTCACCGCGCAGATCGGCTCGATGAAGGCCAACGAAGAAATCGACGCGATCCGCACCCTTGGCCTCGATCCAGTCGAGTTGCTGGTCATTCCACGGGTGCTGGCGCTGTTGGTGGCGCTGCCGATGCTGACCTTCCTGGCCATGCTTTCAGGAATTATCGGTGGCGGCGTGGTCTGCGCTTTGTCGCTGGGTATTTCACCGGCCATGTTCCTGACACTGTTGCAGTCGGACATCGGCGTGCAACATTTCCTGGTGGGGATGGCCAAGGCGCCGATCTTTGCCTTCCTGATCGCCGCCGTAGGCTGCCTGGAGGGTTTCAAGGTCAGTGGCAGTGCCGAGTCGGTCGGGGCTCACACCACGTCCAGCGTGGTGCAGTCGATTTTCGTGGTGATTGTGCTCGATGCCGTGGCCGCGCTGTTTTTCATGGAGATGAACTGGTGAGCCAAGCCCTACGACCACCCGCTGAGGCGGTGATTCAAGTGCGGGGCCTGTGCAATCGCTTTGGCCGCCAGAGCGTGCACGAGAACCTCGACCTGGACGTGTACAAGGGCGAGATTCTCGCCGTGGTCGGCGGCTCCGGCAGCGGCAAATCGGTGCTGCTGCGCAGCATCGTCGGCCTGAACCGCCCCAGCGAAGGCTCCGTGCGGGTGTTCGGCGAGGACTTGCCGAGCCTGCCCCCGGAGCAACGTTCGCGGGTGGAACGGCGCTTTGGCGTGTTGTTTCAGAAAGGCGCGCTGTTTTCGTCACTGACCGTGACAGAAAACGTCGCCCTGCCGCTGATCGAACATGCCGGGCTCAGCCGGGCCGACGCCGAGCACCTGGCGGCGGTGAAACTCGCGCTGGCCGGGCTGCCACTCTCGGCCGCCGACAAATACCCCGCCTCGCTGTCCGGCGGCATGATCAAGCGCGCGGCCCTGGCCCGTGCGCTGGCCCTGGACCCGGACATCCTGTTTCTCGACGAACCCACCGCCGGCCTCGATCCCATCGGTGCGGCGGCGTTCGACCAGTTGATCCTGACGCTGCGCGATGCCCTGGGCTTGAGCGTGTTCCTGGTCACCCACGACCTGGACACCCTCTACACCATCACCGACCGGGTGGCGGTGCTGGCGCAGAAAAAAGTCCTGGTGGCCGATGTCATCGACAAGGTGTCGGAAACCGACGACGCCTGGATTCACGAATACTTCCATGGCCCTCGCGGCCGCGCGGCGTTATCGGCCGCTACACAATCCAACGAGGTTTGACATGGAAACCCGAGCCCATCATGTGCTGATCGGCCTGTTCACCGTCATTGTGGTGGCCGGCGCCCTGTTGTTTGGCCTGTGGCTGGCCAAGTCCAACGTGGACAGCGAATTCAAGTATTACGAAGTGGTGTTCAACGAGGCGGTCAGCGGGTTGTCCCGAGGCAGCTCGGTGGAGTACAGCGGGATCAAGGTCGGCGACGTCGTCAACCTGCGCCTGGACCCGAAGGACCCACGCCGGGTGTTGGCGCGGGTGCGCTTGAGCGGGGAAACACCGGTCAAGCAAGACACCCAGGCCAAGCTGGCACTGACCGGCATCACCGGCACCTCGATTATCCAGCTCAGCGGCGGCACGCCCCAAAGCCCGGCGCTGACGGGGCACGACGGTGAGCCGCCAGTGATCATCGCCGCACCCTCGCCTATCGCCCGCCTGCTCAACAACAGCGATGACGTGATGACCAGCATCAACCTGCTGCTGCACAACGCCAATGAGGTGTTTTCCTCGGACAACGTTCAAAGCCTGGGCAAGACGCTCGAGCATCTGGAACAAACCACCGGGGTCATTGCCGAGCAGCGCGGCGATATTCGCCAGGCCATGCAGCAACTGGCGTCCATCGGCAAACAGGCCAGCGCCACGCTGGAACAGACCACCGCGTTGATGCGCAACGCCAATGGCTTGCTCAACGACCAGGGCAAACAAGCGTTCGGCAGCGCCGGCCAGGCCATGCAGTCCCTGGCTCGCAGCACCGCAACGCTCGACAAACTGTTGAGTGACAACCGCGATTCGTTGAATAACGGCATGCAAGGCCTCAATGCCCTTGCGCCAGCCGTGCGCGAGCTGCGCGAAACCCTGAGCGCCTTGCGGGGGATTTCCCGGCGCCTGGATGCCAACCCCAGCGGCTATTTGCTGGGCAATGACAAGGACAAGGAGTTCACGCCATGAAGCCGTCCAACCGGTTTATCCGCCCTCTTCTCTTGCTGGCAGGATTTGTCCTGGTAGGCGGTTGCTCGATTTTGCCCAAGGCTGAACCTTCGAATGTGTATCGCTTGCCCGCCACCCAGGTCCCGGCATCTGCGGGCACGGCGGTGAGCTGGTCGCTGCGCCTGGCCAGCCCCCAGGCCAGCGAGGTGCTCAACAGCCCGAAAATCGCGGTGATCCCCCAGGGCAATCTGTTCAGCAGCTACGCCGCCTCGCGCTGGAGCGACCCGGCCCCGGTGTTGTTGCGCAACCGCCTGCTCGATGGCTTCGCCCAGGATGGACGCGTCAGGCTGTTGAGCGTCGCCGACAGCAACCTGCAAGCAGACCTGGAGCTGGGCGGGCAATTGCAGGCGTTCCAGACCGAATACCAGGGCACTGCGGCCACCGTGGTGGTTCGCCTGGACGCGCTGCTGGTGCGCGGGTTCGACCAGCGCATCCTGGCCAGTCGCCGTTTTGAAGTGCGCCAGCCGTTGAGCGATGTGAAAGTGCCGGCGGTGGTGGACGGCTTTGGCCGGGCCGGTGACCGGCTGACGGCCGAAGTAGTGGCCTGGACATTGGAGCAAGGCCAGCGTTTCGCAACGCCTGCGCCTGACTGAAGGCGCGCCATCTGAAGCAATGGATTGGGGTTCAGCCGAAGAACCAGTAGCAAACCCCAATCGCCGCCACGACCCCGGAGAATTCGGCCAGCAGCGCACACCCCACGGCATGGCGCGCCCGCTGGATGCCCACGGCGCCGAAATACACCGCCAGCACGTAGAACGTGGTCTCGGTGCTGCCCTGGATGGTTGCCGCCACCATGGCCGGGAAGCTGTCGACGCCGGAGGTCTTCATGGTCTCGATCAGCATCGCCCGGGCGGCACTGCCGGAGAATGGCTTGACCAAGGCGGTCGGCAAGGCATCGACGAAGCGCGTGTCCCAGCCGGCCCACTGCACCAGGTGCCGGATGCCGTCGAGGCCGAAATCCAGCGCCCCCGAAGCCCGCAGCACGCCCACGGCGCAGAGCATGGCTACCAGGTAGGGCAGCAACGTCTTGGCGACGTCGAAGCCCTCCTTGGCGCCCTCGATGAAGGCTTCATACACCTTGACCTTGCGCAGGGCCCCCACCACCAGGAACAGGATGATCAGGCCAAACAGCGTCAGGTTGCCAAGAATCGATGACAACCCCGCCAGCGCCGTGGCCGAGAGCGTTGCCAACAGCGCCATGAACCCGCCCAGCGCCAGCGCCCCCGGGATCAGATAAGCCAGCACCACCGGGTCCCACAACCGCAGGCGTTGCATGAACGCCACCGACAGCAGTCCCACCAGGGTCGAGGCGCTGGTGGCGAGCAGGATCGGCAGGAACACCAGGGTCGGGTCCGGCGCGCCTTGCTGCGCGCGGTACATGAAGATCGTCACCGGCAGCAGCGTCAGCGACGAGGCATTGAGCACCAGGAACAGGATCTGCGCATTGCTGGCGATGGTCGGGCTGGGGTTGAGGTCTTGCAGGGCGCGCATGGCCTTGAGGCCGATGGGTGTGGCCGCGTTGTCCAGTCCCAGGCCGTTGGCGGCGAAGTTGAGGGTGATCAGGCCAATGGCCGGGTGGCCGGCAGGCACGTCGGGCATCAGGCGCAAGAACAGCGGGCCGAGGGCCTTGGCCAGCCAGTCGACGATGCCGGCCTTTTCGGCGATGCGCAAAAAGCCCAACCACAGGGTCAAGGTGCCGAACAGCAGGACCATGACCTCAACCGACAGCTTGGCCATGGCAAAAATGCTTTCCACCATGGCCGCGAAGATTCCGGCGTTGCCACCGATCAGCCACTGCGCCAGCGCCGACACGGCTGCCACGATAAAGAAGCCAAGCCACAGGCCATTGAGCATCGGTCAAATCCCCCGGAAGATGCCGCGAATGATAGCGGGGCTGGCAGAAACGACAAACCCCGGATTTCTCCGGGGTTTGCTTGGCATCAATGGCTGGAAGTTTCCCCCGCCGGCAGCGGCTCTTTGCTGCGCCAGTGCGGCAGGGAGTTCCAGTAGCGCTGGCCCTTGGCGTCGTCGTACATGCCTTCCCAGCGGGCGATGACCAGCACGGCCAGGGCGTTGCCGATAACGTTCAGGGCGGTACGGGCCATGTCCATGATGCGGTCGACACCGGCAATGAAAGCCAGGCCTTCGAGCGGAATGCCCACGCTGCCCAAGGTCGCCAGCAACACCACGAACGACACCCCCGGCACACCGGCGATGCCTTTGGAGGTGACCATCAAGGTCAGCACCAGCAGCAACTGCTGGCTGATGGACAGGTCGATGCCATACAGCTGGGCGATGAAAATCGCCGCGATGCTCTGGTAAAGGGTCGAGCCATCGAGGTTGAACGAATAGCCGGTGGGCACCACGAAGCTGCAGATGGCTTTTGGCGCGCCATAGGCTTCCATCTTCTCGATCACGCGCGGCAGCACGGTTTCGGAACTGGCAGTGGAGTAAGCCAGCACCAGCTCATCCTTGAAGATGCGCATCAGCTTGAGCACCGAGAAGCCAAACAGGCGGGCGATCAGGCCCAGCACCACGAAGGCGAAGAAGGCGATGGCGACGTAAACCAGGATCACCAGTTTGGCCAGCGGCAGCAGCGACGCGAAACCGAAGTTGGCGACCGTCACCGCGATCAGGGCGAACACGCCGATCGGGGCGTATTGCATGATCATGTGGGTGACCTTGAACATGCTTTCCGACACGCCCTGGAACATCTTCACCAGCGGCTCGCGCAGGTCCGATTGCAGGCTGGACAGGCCCAGGCCGAACAATACGGAGAAGAAAATGATCGGCAGCATCTCGCCACGGGCAACGGCGGCGAAGATATTCGACGGGATCAGGTTGAGGATGGTCTGGACGAACGCATGTTCATGCTGGACTTCCGCGGCCGTGGCCTGGTATTTGGAAATATCCACCGTACCCAGGGTGCTCATGTCGATGCCGCTGCCGGGCTGGAAGAAGTTGGCCAGCAGCAGGCCGACGACGATGGCGATGGTGGTGACGACTTCGAAGTAAAGGATGGTCTTGAGACCGATGCGCCCGAGCTTCTTGGCATCACCGACTCCGGCAATGCCGACGATCAGCGAGGAAATCACGATCGGGATCACGATCATCTTGATCAGACGGATAAAGATATCGCCCGCCGGTTGCAGCACGTTGCTGATCCACCAGGCCTTCTCGGCACTGAAATGGTTGAGCAGCGCGCCCAATGCAATCCCTAGCACCAGACCGATGAGGATCTGCCAGGCGAGGCTTAGTCGTGCCTTCTTCATATCGTTACCCTTACTTCAGTTGGACTCGGACAGTGGCGCGAATGCATCGTCGATGACGAAAAACATCCGCGCCCCCGCCCCCGTATAAGGTCACCCCGAGCGCGTTAGCGGCTTACTGGCAGGCGAAAAAAGGCGCAACTATTGCGATGCAAGGGGGGCTCGTCTAATGCCGTAAACGCCTACCCTATGCCGAATCGGCATGAGATTTTTCAAACGAAACCCGCCCTCCAAGCGGTTCGAATACGACATTTATGCAGGCATAAGTGCCGTGAACCGGCCATTTCAGCGTAGCTGGGCTTTCTCTCGCAAGCGGGGGGAACCGGTGAGACGGCAGCGAATCGAGACGCGGCCCCAGGGAGAAATTGCGTCGGCATTCTCCGATATACGGTCAGGGAAAGGGGAATAAACAGGCGGGAGGAGACAAAATGCCGCATCGCCGGGCGGCCTGCGGCGCCCAATCCGGCAACCGCTCTGGCGCAAGCATCTTGCGTCACAAAGCTCTACGCAAGTTCGCCAAGCCATGATGGCTTCGCGAACCTGCGTCGCAGCTTTTACCTGACCCGGCTCTTTCGCAGGCACCCCTTGTGCCCGTAGGTCACTCCGACGCTCATCCGTCAGAACGTCCCGGCCCCCTGGTCATGCACCGGCCCTCTTCGGGCTGTGCAGCAGAGAAAAGCAGGGCTGCCTTTCCCGTTTTTCAGAATCAGTACCAGTTCGGATCTTTCTTGAGTTGTTCCATTAACAGTTTCTGCATACCGTCATCGGGCTTGCCGAGGAAACGGTAGTCAGCGTGACGAGTCGGCGATTTGTCGGCGGGTAGTGCGGCAGGGACTTCAACCAACATGGCGTAGGCCTCGTCCTTGTCGAAACTGACGGCGACAAACAGGCGCTTGCTGCGGCACGTCGCCTGGGTTTCACACAGTGGTCCCACCAAGTACTTGTCGCCGTCTTCCTCGACGGCATTCATCTGCTGGGCATCGCCCGACAGGTTCATCACCCATTCAGGCAGGCGTTCTTCTTTTTCCACGACCTGCTGCCAGGTTTCACGGTATTGCGGGTCGGCCTCAAGCAACTCATTGACGCGCATCTGTCCATCATTGGCAGCCATTGCCATGGCGCTGCCGCCCAGCAACAGGGCGGCGGCCAGTCCTTTGAATGAAACGCTCATGGTCAGCCTCGGCCACGACGGCCAAAGAAGAAGGAAGCGATGAACATCACCAGAAACACGACAAAGAGAATCTTGGCGATGCCCGTGGCGGTGCCTGCGATACCACCGAAGCCCAGTACCGCGGCGATGATGGCAATGATCAGGAAGGTAATTGCCCAGCTCAACATGGTGATTCTCCTTACGCTTTTTCTATTTAGTGAGGGTCTTGCGGTGATGGTTCCGGCGCAGTGGACGACCGGTTCATCGGGTTAGAACACCCAACGCTCTTCACGCGGCATGGCGCCCAATGGCTGAGCCTGGTCGACATCCATCATGCGCATTGAAGCGGAGGCTTCTTTGAGGCTGCTGACGGCGCTGAAATGAGTTTGTGGGGCGCGGTGAATCGACACCTGCGGCGCTTCGGGCTGCTGGCTTTCATGCCAGAGCAACCATTGCTGGCCTGCCACGAGGGTGACCAACAATGCCAAGGCTGCCCACATGCCCTGCTGGATGTGCAGGGAAGAGAGTCGAAATTGGGCAGCGCTTTTAAATTGGGCGGCGCCAAATCGAGCGGCACGTTGACGATTCATCCTGGAATTCCTCCCCCACCCGGGTGCAGTGATCTGGTTGAGGCGCGCGAACGCCACGTTAACCAGAGCATTGCAGCCGGCGTGCCAGGAATTTTTAAGATGAAAACATCTTTAAAATCAATAAGTTAATAAATAACTGCACAACACTGGGAGCGCATCCTGCACGATGGCCCCCCTGTGGGTCGTGCGTATTGCACGAATGAAAGAGAAAAGACGTTAGATTGTTTTCGAATTGGCTGTGAGACACAGCTGTCGGAATGAGCGATGCGAACCGTCCGAACCACACAAATCATAAAAAAAGGAACTCAAATCAGTCTTTTAGGAGTCTGACGTCCACAGAGCCATTCACGGTGAGTAATATTCCCTCAGAATCGACCATGCAACTTGCCCGATTTTTCTGACACTAACCAACATCATTGACTAAAGGAGCGTAGGAAAAATGGAATCCGCCACTGAGCACCAAGGCCGCATTCTGCTGGTAGACGACGAGTCCGCCATCCTGCGTACGTTCCGATACTGCCTGGAAGACGAAGGCTATAGCGTCGCCACCGCCAACAGCGCCGCCCAGGCCGACGCACTGCTGCAACGCCAGGTGTTCGACCTGTGTTTTCTCGACCTGCGCCTGGGGGAGGACAATGGCCTGGATGTCCTGGCACAAATGCGTATCCAGGCACCCTGGATGCGCGTGGTCATCGTCACCGCCCACTCGGCGGTCGATACTGCGGTCGATGCGATCCAGGCCGGGGCGGCCGACTATCTGGTCAAGCCTTGCAGCCCTGATCAATTGCGCCTGGCGACCGCCAAGCAATTGGAAGTACGCCAACTGTCGGCCAGGCTCGAAGCCCTTGAAGGGGAAGTGCGCAAACCCAAGGACGGCCTGGACTCCCACAGCCCGGCGATGAAAGTCGTCCTGGAGACCGCGCGTCAGGTTGCCAGTACCGATGCCAACATTCTGATCCTCGGAGAGTCCGGCACCGGTAAAGGTGAGTTGGCGCGAGCGATCCATGGCTGGAGCAAGCGCGCGAAAAAGTCCTGCGTCACCATCAATTGCCCGTCACTGACCGCTGAGTTGATGGAAAGCGAATTGTTCGGCCATAGCCGTGGGGCTTTCACCGGCGCCAGCGAAAGCACGCTGGGACGCGTCAACCAGGCCGACGGTGGCACGCTGTTTCTCGACGAGATCGGCGATTTTCCCCTGACGTTACAACCAAAGTTGCTGCGTTTCATCCAGGACAAGGAATATGAACGAGTAGGCGACCCAGTCACCCGTCGCGCCGACGTGCGGATTCTCGCAGCGACCAACCTCAACCTCGAAGACATGGTGCGCGACGGGCGCTTTCGCGAAGACCTGCTGTATCGCCTGAACGTCATCACCCTGCACCTGCCGCCGCTACGAGAGCGCGCCGAAGACATCCTGACCCTGGCCGACCGCTTCCTGGCCCGCTTCGTCAAGGAATACGCGCGCCCGGCCCGGGGCTTCAGCGACGAAGCGCGCGAAGCGCTGCTAGGCTATCGGTGGCCGGGCAACATCCGGGAACTGCGCAACGTGGTCGAACGCGCCAGCATCATCTGCCCTCAGGAAAAAGTCGAAATCAGTCATTTGGGCATGGCCGAGCAGCCTGTCAACAACGCTCCGCGCATTGGCGCCGCACTGAGCCTCGACGAATTGGAAAAAGCCCACATCGGCGCGGTACTGGCCACGGCCGACACCCTCGACCAGGCGGCCAAGACCCTGGGTATCGATGCCTCCACGCTGTATCGCAAACGCAAGCAGTACAACCTGTGAGCGACACCTTATGAAACTGGCGATGAAGCTGCGCACACGACTGTTTCTCAGTATCTCGGCCCTGATTACCGTGGCCTTGCTGGGATTGGTGCTTGGCCTGGTCAGCGTGATGCAGATGGCCAATACCCAGGAACAATCGGTACGCGACAACTTCGTCCTGCTGGACCTGGGCCTCAAGCTGCGCAAGAGCCTCGGTGATCAGTTGATGATCATGCTCGATGACAAGCCCAACCTCGCTGCGTTGGAGCAATCCAGGCAGCAATACCTGGCGCTGATCGACGAGGGCATCGCTCACGAACAGGGGCTGGATGATGCGCCAGGCAGCTTCAGCAAGGCCAAGGCTGACTACATTGATTTTTATGAAGCCTACACCGCATCTCGCCAACAGCCGAGCCAGCTCACGAGCGTCAAGGACCTCACCGGAAAATTCAACGTGCTGCGCAATGGGCTGATCGGGAGCTATCGCCAGGCCTTGACCAGCATCAGTGAAACCCAGGACCGCGCCCGTGAACGCGCGATGTGGATTTCCGGACTGCTGGGGCTGGTGGGGTTTGCAGTGCTGATCATCGGATTTATCACCGCCCATGGCATTGCCCGGCGTTTCGGCGCGCCAATCGAGGCACTGGCCGCAGCGGCGGACGACATCGGCCAAGGCAATTTCGAGGTCACGCTACCCGTTTCCTCGGCCGCAGAGTTGAACCTCCTGACCCGTCGCTTCGGGGTCATGGCCGAGGCCTTGCGCGAGCACCAGGCCACCAACGTCGATGAGCTGCTCGCTGGCCAGCAACGTTTGCAAGCGGTGCTCGACAGCATCGACGACGGCTTGCTGATGATCGACCGCCAAGGCCAGCTGGAGCACCTCAACCCGGTGGCCCAGCGTCAATTGGGCTGGGATGAGGAGCGCCTCGGGCAGGGATTGGGCGAGGCGCTGAGCCGCCCTGAACTCAATGAAGAACTGCATCTGGTCCTGCGCGGCGGAACCCAGGAACGGGCGCCGGACGACCTGAGCATCGAGGTCGATGGCGAGTCGCGAGTACTGACCTACAGCCTCACACCGGTCAGCCATACCCAGGGTCATATCCTTGGCGCTGTGATGGTGCTGCACGATGTCACTGAACAGCGTGCTTTCGAACGGGTACGCAGTGAGTTCGTGTTACGCGCGTCCCACGAACTGCGCACCCCCGTCACCGGCATGCACATGGCGTTCGGCCTGTTGCAGGAGCGCGTGCATTTCGCTGAAGACTCCCGCGAGGCAGACCTGCTCAACACCGTCAACGAAGAAATGCAGCGGCTGATGCAGCTCATCAATGACCTGCTGAACTTCTCCCGCTACCAGAACGGCCTGCAGAAGCTGACCCTGGCGCCGTGCTCCATCGACGATCTATTGGAGGCCGCCCGGTTGCGGTTTGCCGAACAGGCCCAAGCCAAGGGTATCGAGCTGCTCGTGGCGATCCAGGGCCCGCTCCCGCGATTGCATGCCGACGCTGCGCAACTGGATCGAGTGCTCGACAACCTGATCGACAACGCCATGCGCCACACCGCCGAAAACGGTCAGATTCGCTTGCAGGCCCGGCGTCACGGCGAGCGGGTGATCATCAGTGTCGAAGACAACGGTGAAGGCATTGCCTACGGCCAGCAGGGACGGATCTTCGAACCTTTCGTCCAGGTCGGACGCAAAAAGGGTGGTGCTG
Organism: Pseudomonas sp. PF05; assembly: GCF_056521845.1. Classification (NCBI taxonomy): domain Bacteria; kingdom Pseudomonadati; phylum Pseudomonadota; class Gammaproteobacteria; order Pseudomonadales; family Pseudomonadaceae; genus Pseudomonas; species Pseudomonas sp. PF05. The sequence goes on from NZ_JBWLPW010000005.1 coordinate 134,875, forward strand.
GCCTGGGCCTGGCGCTGTGCAAGGAGATCGTCCAGCTCCACGGCGGGCGCATGGGCGTTTATTCAAGGCCGGGGCAGGGCACGCAGTTCTACATGGCGCTGGCGGTCTGAGTGGACGGTATGAGCAGGCTCAGGCTTCGTCATCAAGGCGGCGCCCACGCAGGCGTCGGCCACGGGTAATCAGTTCGATGAGCTGCACCGCGCTGAGGGCATGGGCGAACAGCCAGCCCTGGCCGAACTTCACCCCTTCGCTGCTCAAGTAGGAAGCCTGGGCTTCATGCTCGATGCCTTCGGCAATCACCTTGAGTTGCAGCGCATGGGCCATGCGAATGATGTGCGGGGCCACGCCGCTGCTGGCGGCATCGTGGCCCAAGGCGTCGATGAAGGCCTTGTCGATTTTCAGGCAGTCCACCGGTAGGGTTTGCAGGTAGGCCAGGCTGCAATAACCGGTGCCGAAGTCGTCGATCAACACCTGATGCCCGACGTCGCGCAGCGATTGCAGGTTATCCCGGGCGACCAACACATCGATCAGCCCACGCTCGGTCACCTCGAAGGCAATCTGGTGCGCCGACACGCGATGCAGCGCCAGCAGGCGGGCGATCACTTCGCCAATACGCGGCACCATTACATCGCAGGCCGCCAGGTTCACCGAGATATACAACTGCGGATTGGCCCGCAACAGCTGGCCCAATTGATCGAAGAGCCGCTGCAGCACGAAATCGGTGATCTGGCGGATCTGCCCGGTGTTCTCGGCCATCGGGATAAACAAGTCCGGGCTGGTCAGGGTGCCGTCCGGTCTTCGCCAGCGCAACAAGGCCTCAGCCCCGACGCAGTTGCGGCTGCTCAGGTCGAAAATCGGCTGGTAAAGCACCTGCAATTCACCTCGCCGGATGGCCCCGTGCAGTTCGGCGTCCATGGACTGGCGCTGGCGCGCCAGCAGAAACACCTGGAAACCAATCCCCAGGCCCAGCATCAGGCTGATGGGCAACATCCACCAGGCATTGGCCGGAACCTGAAAACCGTTGCGCGGGGCGATCAGTACCAGTTGATAAACCGGACTGTCGGTCGGCATCCGATAGATCAGCCGGTCCTGTGTCACTTGCAAGGCATTGTGGCCTTTCGGCGGCCAGGGCTCGATCGGTGGCCAGTATTGGTCCGTCCCGAGCACGGGAATGGCCCGTTTACCGTCATCCAGGACGACCAGCAGGCTGCTGCCCGGTGGTAAATCGACCATGTCGGTCAAATGCCCCCGGGACGTGGCCACCCGAAAGTTGCCGCGGCCCAGCATCAACGCTGCGCGGTCTTCGTCGGGCTCGGTGGTGGTGTTGAGCCAGTAATTGTAGGTTGGCCCGCGGATGTCGGGCGGGCGGGTCACTGACAACCCACTCTGGCGCGGACGATTGGAGCAGACGCCGCTGCCATCGATATAAACCGCCTCGTAGACGAAACGGTAGTTGAAGCTGACCTGTTGCAATGTCGCGATCATGTCATCGTCGCAACCGCGCAACGGCTGGTTTTGCAGGTCGTCGAGGCTTTCACGCAACTGCCCGAAAAGCTGTTCCAGGCGCTGCAGAAAGCGCTCGCCCTGGGCATTCATCTGGTCGCTTTCGCGCTGCTGGATCTGCTGCACGACCACGAACAGACTTCCCGCCAGCAGCAGGACGGTACTTAGGGCAGTTGCCACCATCGCCAGGAAAAGGGGGCGATGAAGCCAGCTTTGTAGGGTTTCGCGGGCAGCCGTCATCATGGGTAATCCGAAAGTTACCAATGAGTTATAGCTTCTGATTTGGATTTGGCCCGATCCGTCAGACGGGCGTCATTATTTTGTCTGGTTGAGCACCTGCAGGATCGCCGCGCTTTGCGCATCCGGCATGCCATCGAAGCGGGTCGGCCGGTAATGCATCTGGAAGGCGGCCATCACATGGTGGGTGGCCACGTCCCACTCGCCGGTCTGCGGCGTCGGGTAGCCCAGGCGGGCCAGCTCGGCCTGGAACCAACTGGCAGGCGGCAGTTGCGGCGCGAAGACGGCCTGCTGGCGAGCGACGGCCTGTTCGTCTGGCCAGACCCCCAGGCCGGCTTGCGCCAGGCGCTTCCAGGGGAACAGCGGCCCCGGGTCGAGCTTGCGCAGGGGCGCGATGTCGCTGTGGCCAATAATGTTGCGCGGGCTGATCCCGTTGCGCTGGATGATGTCCTTGAGCAAAACGATCAAGGCCTGGACCTGGGCTTGGCTGTAGGGATACCAGAGGCGCCCGGTGGGCGTGTCGACAAAGCCCGGATTGACGATTTCGATGCCGATGGAACTGGAATTGAGCCAGGTTCGGCCTTCCCATTCACTTTCCCCGGCGTGCCAGGCGCGTCGGCTTTCATCTACCAGTTTGTAGACGGTCGCGCCTTTATCGTCGCCGATCAGGTAATGGGCACTAACCTCGCCATGGGTCAGCAGGGCCAGGGAACGCTCCAGGGAAGCCGAGGTGTAATGCACCACCACGAATTGGATGCGGTTGTCATGGTTGACGGAGGGATGACTGGTGTCGAGCCGCGGGCCGCTGGTGCAGCCGGCCAGGATAAATATAGAAACAATGAGCGAAAGAAATTTCATGGTGGAAGGCAATACACGCTGGAAGTAATGCAACAGTGTAACGTATCGCCTCGCGATGATCCGGTGCGCGCGGCGATATTAAACAAATTGGAACAATTAGCCCCTTAGCCCAGTTCCACTCGGTTACGCCCGGCATTTTTCGCCCGGTAAAGCGCCTGATCGGCTCTTTTAAGCACCAAATCGCTGTGTTCGCCAGGTTTGAAGGCGGTCAGCCCAATGGACACCGTCACCGTCACCGGCTCGCCCTTGAAATGAAACGGACAGGCTTCGATGGCCAGGCGCAGCGTCTCGGCCAGCTTGGTACCGGCAGCCATGGGCGTATCGGGCACCAGCAGGACAAACTCCTCGCCACCAAAACGCGCAATGAAATCGCTGCCACGCAGGCGTTTACGCAGGACCGAGGCAATGAGCTTCAGCACCCGGTCACCGGCCAGATGACCGTAGTTGTCGTTGATGCGCTTGAAGTGATCGAGATCGAGCATGGCCAGCAGCAAGCTGTTGCCATGTCGCTGCCACTGGGCGACTTCATGTTCCAGGCGCTCGGACCAGGCGGCGCGGTTGGGCAGCCCGGTGAGCGGATCGATCAGCGCTTTTTGCCGCTGTTCCTCGAGATTCTCCCGCACGACCTGGGCATCCTGCTCCATCAGGGCGACGCGGTCGGCCAGGCTTTTCAGGCGAACCGAGACCTCCTGCTCGCGTTGATCACGTTGCTGACGGTGGTGGTCCATCGTGCCGAGCAAGCCTTCGAGGTGATTCTCGAGCACTTGCTTGAGGCCTTCCAGGTCATCGGCTTCCTTCACGCTGCTTTGCAGGCCGTCCACCTGCTCACGAATCTGGGTGTCCATTTCCCTGGAGGCCGACAGGTTGTCGGCGTGGTCTTCACTGGCGGCCTGCAGGCTGCTCTGGAATGACTCGAGCCGATCGTTGAGGCGCTGCAGGTAGGCTTCGAATTCATGCTGGCCAGTGTCCGTGATGGCGAGCATCAGTACGGCCAGATCATCGAGGATCGGCAACAATTCGTACCAGTTCAAGCCATTTCGCAGACGCTCACACATGGCTTCGGCTTGTGGTCGATGACGCTCGGGCAAGGTCAGGTCACCCAAAAGGCCCAACAGCGTGTCTTCGATATGCTTGGCGACCGAGCTGTAGGACGGCTCCGGTGAGTCGGGCAGGGCGTACTGGGCGTCGACCACATCGGCGACTTCCAGTGCCTCGTCGTCGGGCTCCACAGACGCCAGCGAGGGGGCGGGCAGGGCCTGCGCAAGCTCCTCGGGCATCAGTTCGTCGGGATTCTCGAGCGTGGGTGGCACTACCGGGCGTTCTTCGACGACCGGTGACGGCAGCGGCGTCGACAGTGGCGCAGGCTCGGTTGCTTCCTCCGGTTCACTGGTGGGCTGAACCACCTCGGCTGCTGGTATTGGAGCGGGTGCCGGGTCTGGCTCGATCTTCTGCGCAGTGAGGACAACCGGCACGGGCGTTGTCTCCAACGCTGGCGCTTGCTCTGCCACCGATGGCTGCGGTGCTGGTGCTGGTGCTGGTGCTGGTGCTGGTGCTGGTGCTGGTGCTGGTGCTGGTGCTGGTGCGACGAATTCTGCGGCAGTTGCTGGCTCCACAGCCACTGGCAAAACGGTTTCTGTCGCAGGCGCCACGCTGGCCCGGGCAGGTTCGAGGGACTGGCGCGGCGCTTCTTCATGGCCCTGGCCACCAAACAGCCGTTGCAGCAGGCCGGGGCGACTCGGTTCGACAGGGGCTTCCTGGGCACTGATTGCCTTGCCTTGCAGGCCGCTCAACTCGCTGAGCAGCAACGGAATCTCCCGGGCCTGGCTGGCCCGATCTTCCAGTTGCTTGGCAAACTTCTTCAGCGAGCGGCTGACTTCTTTGGGCAGCGGCAGGCTCTGCAACTGGGTAACCAGGGCCGTCAACGCGGCGCTCGTCTGCTCGACCCGGGTTTCGCGGCGCTGTTCGGAATCGAGTACGGCTTTCTCCAGGCGCGGCAGCAGGGCAGCGAGGGCGGCATCCATGTCATCGGTGCGCACCACCTCGCGCATCTCTTTCATGCATTGATCGACAGCCCGGTCAGTGCCCTCGGCAGCCAAGGTGCTGCGCACCAGGCCCCGACGCAGCAAGTCGAGTCGAGCCTCCCAACGGCGCTCGAGCTTTTCCTGCTGTTCGATACTCTTGAAATATTTCTCTCTCCAGCGTTCGGCGTCGTCGCTCATTCATCGGATCCGCGAGGGGCAGGACTCAGCGCGGGGAATGCATCGGCCGTGAGCGAACCCGGCAAACGAATTTCTACCGCGACCGGCAGGTGATCGGAAATGGGTTGGGCCAGCACCTCGACGCGTTCGAGGGTCAGGGTCGGGCTCAACAGGATATGGTCCAGGCAGCGCTGGGGGCGCCAGCTGGGGAATGTCGCTTCCAGTTGTGGAGCGAGCAGACCGAGATCGCGCAGGGGCGAAGTCTGCAGCAGATCGGTGGCATGGGTGTTCATGTCGCCCATCAGCACCTGATGCTTGTAGCCACCGATCAGCTCGCGAATGTACGCCAGCTGCATCGTCCGGGTACGCGCCCCGAGCGCCAGGTGCATCATGACCACGACCAGCGCCTCGGGGCCTTCGCCGAAACGCGCGAGGATCGCCCCGCGCCCCTTGGGCCCCGGCAAGGGATGGTCTTCGATCGCCCACGGGCGCAAGCGACTCAACACACCATTGCTGTGCTGGCCGAGCCGTCCGAGGTTGCGATTGAGTTGCTGGTACCAGTAGGGGAAAGCGCCCAATTGGGCCAGGTGCTCCACCTGGTTGACGTAACCTGAGCGCATGCTCCCGCCGTCGGCTTCTTGCAGGGCCACCAGGTCGAAGTCCTTGAGCAGGTCGCCGATTTTCTGCAGGTTACCGGCACGTCCGGTGTGCGGCAGCAAATGTTGCCAGCCGCGAGTCAGGTAATGCCGGTAGCGCTCGGTGCTGATGCCCACCTGGATATTGAAGCTGAGCAGCCGCAAGCGGCTGTCGCCAGGCAGGCCCGTGGACGTGACATGATGCTCGTTGACCCGCGGTTCATGCAGGCCAACGATGCGTTCGGTGCTCCAGCGGGCCATGGGCGTGGGCCGCGCTTAGTTGGCGGCAGCCTTGGTGGCCGCTCGCTCTTTGGCGATCAGTTGGTCGGCCAGTTGCAGCGCTTCATTTGCGCCGCCGGCGGAGCCGATGTCAAAGCGGTATTTGCCGTTGACGACCATGGTCGGTACGCCCGTGATCTCGTATTTCTTCGCAAGCTCCTTGGCCTTCTTGATCTGGCCCTGGATGGCGAAGGAGTCGAACGTGGCGAGGAACTTGTCCTTATCCACGCCCTGGGTGGCGAGGAAGTCCGCCATGTCTTCTTTCTTGACCAGCTTCTTGCCTTCTTTCTGGATCGCGTTGAATACCGCGGCGTGAACCTTGTGCTCGACGCCCATGGCTTCAAGGGTCAGGAACATCTGGCCGTGGGCGTCCCATGGGCCGCCGAACATGGCGGGGACGCGTACGAAGTTGACGTCCGAAGGCAGCTTCTCGACCCATGGGTTGATGACCGGCTCAAAAGCGTAGCAATGCGGGCAGCCGTACCAGAACAGCTCCACGACTTCGATCTTGCCAGGCACCGCCACCGGAACGGGGTTACTCAGTTCGACGTAAGGGGCTTTGGACTCCTCGGCGTTGGCTTGAACGGCCATGCCGAACAGGCTGAAAACGACGAGCGCGGCGCTGATGATCAGATTACGCATGCTTTACTCCTGGACAATGAGGGGGCCTCGCGAGACCTGTTTCTAAGACAGACCGTGGCGGGTTCAAGTTCTCTAGTGTAACGGCAGCGGCCACAAAAAAGGGCGGCCAAAGCCACCCTTTTGATGCTCGCATCGACAGATTAATCGAGCGTTAACGCTGCAAGGGATGTACGCCCCTCGCAACGCCAGCCCAAGGCCTCAGTGCAGGCCTTGGATGTAGCTGGATACCGCGGCGATATCCTCGTCGCTCAGTTTTTTCGCAATGCTCTGCATCGGCTTGGTATCGCCGTCGTTGGTCCGGCCACCTTCTTCTTTGCGGAAGTCGGTCAATTGCTTGGCTACGTATTGGGCATGCTGGCCGCCCAGGTGCGGGAAGCCGGCTGCAGCATTGCCTTTGCCGTCAGGCGAGTGGCAACCGGTGCAGGCTGCAAGCCCTTTGTCCAGGTTGCCGCCACGAAAGAGCGCTTCACCACGTGCCACGAGCTTCGGATCGGCGGCGCCGACACTGCCCTTCTGGCTGGCGAAATACGCCGCGATGTCCGCCAGGTCCTGATCGCTCAGGTTGGTCAGCAGGCCGGTCATTTCCAGCACCGTGCGCTTGCCGGACTTGATGTCTTGCAGTTGCTTGTTCAGGTAACGTTCGCCCTGGCCCGCCAGTTTCGGAAAGTTAGGCGCCATGCTATTGCCATCCGGGCCATGGCAGGCTCCGCATACGGCCGCCTTCGCCTGACCGGCAGTGGCATCGCCAGCGGCGTGGGCTACGCCGGATATCCCCAAGGTCAACAGCAGACTCACGATCAGTTTGTTCATCAGCTAATCCAACTACGGCTAAGGGTTAAAGAGTTATGGACCGGGTTCACTCGCTCATCCACTGGATGATGGCTCGGTAATCCTCGGCACTGCAGTCCATGCACAAACCACGCGGCGGCATCGCCTTGAAACCCTGGGTCACGTGTTGCACCAGCGTCTCCATACCTTTCGCCAACCTCGGCGTCCAAGCTTCCTGATCGCCCTTGCGGGGCGCCATGGGGAGTTGGCCGGAATGACAGGCACCACAAACACGGTTGTACACAGCTTCCGGATCCTGTGTAGCCTGAGCGCTGTAAAGCGGCATCAAGACACCGGCAGCTAGCAGCCATTTCGTCATAAAACGACCTTTTCAGGGTTGGGAACGAGCTGCGTTCTAATGCGCAATTTCGGTCGATCGCTCCCGTGAGCTTCATCCTACGCTGGGACAAAGCGCACACAAAATCGGCGGCATTATATACTGGCGTCACTGAAACGGAAACGACACAGCTTGCCGCGTCCATTCCCGACGCCGCCCACATCGGAAATCCCATGCAACTGAAGAACCCCATCCTTGGCCTGTGCCAACAGTCCACCTTCATGCTCAGCGCCGCCAAAGTCGATCAATGCCCAGACGACGAAGGCTTCGAAGTGGCTTTTGCCGGGCGTTCCAACGCCGGCAAATCCAGCGCGCTGAACACCTTGACCCATGCAAGCCTTGCACGCACCTCGAAAACCCCGGGGCGCACGCAGCTCTTGAACTTCTTCAAGCTAGACGATGAACGGCGTTTGGTCGACCTGCCCGGCTACGGCTACGCCAAGGTACCGATCCCGCTCAAGCAGCACTGGCAGCGTCACTTGGAAGCCTACCTGGGCAGCCGCGAGAGTTTGAAAGGCCTGATCCTGATGATGGACATTCGCCATCCGATGACCGACTTCGACCTGTTGATGCTCGATTGGGCAGTCGCCAGCGGCATGCCGATGCACATCCTGTTGACCAAGGCCGACAAGCTCACCTACGGCGCGGCAAAAAATACCTTGCTCAAAGTGCAGTCGGAAATTCGCAAAGGTTGGGGCGACGCGATCACCATCCAGCTGTTCTCGGCGCCCAAGCGCATGGGCCTGGAAGAAGCCTACACGGTGCTGGCCGACTGGATGGAATTGGCGGACAAGGGCAGCGAAGAGGCCGAATAAGCCAAATCGCAGGCAAAAAAAACCCCGGACTTCTTATGGGGAGGGGGAAGTTCGGGGTCCAAGTTCCGGACCGCTAGGGCGAGGTCCAGATATCTGCCAACACTTAACACAACATAGGAGCATTGAAGGGCTTCACCAGCCATTCAGAATCTCTGAGTGGCAATTCACGGGTTTAGTTCAGATTTTTTTGGAAATAACCGTAGGAATTTTCAGAGCCAATGACGCCGCGCCTGGGTTTTCGGTGACTCGCTGTGCCGAGGGCGCTTTGCTCCCGCTGGGGCTCGAAGCGCCCCCCGCAGGAGCCGTGTAGGAGCCGTGTAGGAGCCGTGTAGGAGCTGTCGAGTGCAACGAGGCTGCGATCTTTCCCCTGACGCTTGAGTATCAAGTGAAAGATCAAGATCAAAAGATCGCAGCCTCCGGCAGCTCCTACAGCGCTCAGCCGAACGGGAGCAAGCTCCCTCGGAATCAGTGCGCCTCGTCCCAGTTATTGCCCACGCCCACTTCCACCAACAGCGGCACGTCCAGCGTGGCGGCGGCGCTCATGTGCTGGCGGATTTCCTCGCGCACCTGGTCGACCAGGTCTTCACGCACTTCCAGCACCAGTTCGTCGTGTACCTGCAGGATGACCTTCGCATCCAGCCCGGACTCCGTCAGCCAGCGGTCCACGGCGACCATGGCTTTCTTGATGATGTCGGCCGCCGTGCCCTGCATCGGCGCGTTGATCGCAGTGCGCTCGGCGCCTTTGCGCAGGGCCGGGTTTTTTGCGTTGATGTCCGGCAGGTACAACCGGCGACCGAAAATGGTTTCGACGAACCCTTGCTCGGCGGCCTGGGCGCGGGTGCGTTCCATGTACGCCAGCACACCCGGGTAGCGGGCGAAGTAGCGGTCGATGTATGCCTGGGATTGCTTGCGATCGACACCGATCTGCTTGGCCAGGCCGAACGCGCTCATGCCGTAGATCAAGCCGAAGTTGATCGCCTTGGCGCTGCGGCGCTGGTCCTGGGTGACGGCTTCCAGCTCAACGCCGAACACCTCGGCCGCCGTGGCCCGGTGCACATCCAGGTTATGGCGAAATGCATAGAGCAGGCCTTCGTCCTTGGCCAGGTGCGCCATGATCCGCAGTTCGATTTGCGAGTAGTCCGCCGCCAGCAGCTTGTAGCCTTTCGGCGCGATGAAAGCCTGGCGGATACGTCGGCCTTCGGCCGTGCGGATCGGAATGTTCTGCAGGTTCGGGTCGATGGACGACAGGCGCCCGGTCGCGGCGACGGCCTGTTGATAATTGGTATGGACGCGGCCCGTGCGGCTGTTGATCTGTTCCGGCAAGCGATCGGTGTAGGTGCTCTTGAGCTTGCTCAGCGAGCGGTACTGCATCAGCACCTTGGGCAGTGGGTAATCCTGCTCCGCCAGCTCGGCGAGCACTGCTTCGGCAGTGGACGCCTGGCCCTTGGCGGTTTTGCTGAGCACCGGCAAGCCGAGTTTTTCGTACAGGATCACGCCCAATTGCTTGGGCGAGCCCAGATTGAATTCCTCGCCAGCGATGGCAAACGCCTCACGCTCCAGCGCCACCAGTTTCTCGCCCAATTCGACACTTTGTACGCCCAGCAGGTTGGCATCGACCAGGGCCCCCTGGCGCTCGATGCGTGCCAGGACCGGCATCAGCGGCATTTCGATGTCGTTGAGCACTGGACCCAGGCTTGGCGTGGCGGCCAGCTTTTCCTGCAAGGCCTGGTGCAGGCGGAAGGTCACGTCGGCGTCTTCGGCGGCGTAGGGGCCAGCCAGTTCCAGGGATATCTGGTCGAAGGTCAGTTGCTTGACCCCTTTGCCCGCGATGTCCTGGAAATCGGTCTTGCTTTGGCCCAGGTATTTGAGCGCCAGGCTGTCCATGTCGTGGCGGGTCGCGGTGGAGTCCAGCACGTAGGATTCGAGCATGGTGTCGAAGGCAATGCCCTGGACCAGGATGCCATTGCTCTGATCGCCACCGATGGCGCAGTTGGCCAGGATGTTGGTTTCGAACTTGGCGTGCTGGCCGACCTTGAGCTTGTCCGGGTTTTCCAGCAACGGCTTGAGCGCCTTGAGCACCGTGTCGCGGTCCAGTTGCTCCGGCACGCCCATGTAGGAATGGGTCAGCGGGATGTAGGCTGCCTCGAAAGGGGCCACGGCGAACGACAAGCCGACGAGTTGCGAATGCTGGGCATCGCCGCCGTTGGTTTCGGTGACGAAGGCAAACAGCGGCGCTTTGTCCAGCTTGGCCAGCCACGCGTCGAAGCGCGCCTGGTCGAGGATGACTTCGTAGTTGGCCTCGGCAGCGCCGGGCTGCTCTTCGGTAACTTCGACGATTTCCTGGCCGGCACGCTTGGCGTCCCGCTGGTTCTCTTCGAACCAGCTCTTGAATTCCAACAGCGTGTACAACTCGGCGAGTTTCTCGTGATCCGGCTGGCCCATTTGCAAGTCGTCGAGGCCGATATCCAACGGTACGTCGGTCTTGATGGTGGCCAGCTCGTAGGAAAGCAACGCCATTTCCTTGTGCTCTTCGAGCTTGGCGGCCAGGGTCTTGGCGCCACGGATCGGCAAGGTGGCGACGATGTCCAGTTGCGCATACAGCTCGGTCAGGCCGCCATTGACGCCCACCAGCAGGCCGGAAGCGGTCTTCGGTCCGATACCCGGGACGCCCGGGATGTTGTCGGAAGAGTCGCCCATCAAGGCCAGGTAATCGATGATCTGCTCTGGAGCGACGCCAAACTTCTCCTTCACGCCAGCCACGTCCAGGGCGCTACCGGTCATGGTATTGACCAAGGTAATGTGACCGTCGACCAGTTGCGCCATGTCTTTGTCGCCAGTGGAGATCACCACCGGACGGTCGGCCGCCGCGCTGCTGCGGGCCAGGGTGCCGATCACGTCATCGGCTTCGACGTTGTCCACGCACAGCAGCGGGAAGCCCAGGGCCTTGACGCTGGCATGCAGCGGCTCGATCTGCACGCGCATGTCGTCGGGCATGCTCGGGCGGTTGGCCTTGTATTCGGCGTACAGCGCATCGCGAAACGTCCCACCCTTGGCGTCGAAGACCACGGCGAACGGACTGTCCGGATACTGCTTGCGCAAGCTCTTGAGCATGTTCAGCACGCCCTTGACCGCACCGGTCGGCAGGCCTTTGGACGTGGTCAGCGGCGGCAGCGCGTGAAAGGCGCGGTACAGGTAAGAAGAACCGTCCACCAGGACGAGGGGAGCTTGGCTCATGAGCAGGATCAACCTTTTCGGCGGGTCCGGGGCTAGAATAGCGGGACCGTTGACGACAAAGGGACAAGGTTATCATGCGTACACTAAATCGCCTGTTACTGGCTGGCTTGTTTGCAATCACCCCGTTGGCCGTCATGGCGGCGGATGACGCGCCCTCGGCGGACCCGGACGTCACCATCCGCACCGAAGGAGATAAAACCATTCAGGAGTATCGGCAAAACGGATTTTTGTACGCGATCAAGGTCACGCCCAAGCACGGCAAGCCTTATTTCCTGGTACGCGCCGATGGCACTGATGCAAACTTCATCCGCTCGGACCAGCCGGATATGCTGATCCCTTCGTGGAAAATCTTTGAGTGGAAGTAGTTTCTTAACTTTAATCGGCGCCGTGTCAATCACGGCGCCCGAACTGAGCAGTTTTTGACCATGTCTGTGTTCACCCCCTTGGCTCGGCCCGAGCTGGAAACCTTTCTCGCCCCTTATGGGCTTGGCCGCCTGCTTGATTTCCAGGGGATCGCCGCTGGTAGCGAAAACACCAATTTCTTTATCAGCCTGGAGCAGGGCGAATTCGTCCTGACCCTGGTGGAACGTGGCCCGGTGCAGGAAATGCCGTTCTTCATCGAACTGCTGGACGTGCTGCATGACGCCGACCTGCCGGTGCCCTACGCCTTGCGCACCACCGATGGCGTGGCGCTGCGGGAGTTGGCAGGCAAGCCGGCGCTGTTGCAACCGCGCCTGGCGGGCAAGCACATCAAGCAGGCCAACGCCCAGCACTGCGCCCAGGTCGGGGAGTTGCTGGCGCATCTGCACCTGGCAACCCGCGACAACATGATCAAGCGCAAGACCGATCGCGGCCTGGACTGGATGCAGGAGGAGGGCGCCAAGCTGCTCTCGCACCTCGACGCCGAGCCGCGTCGGCTGCTCGAGGCGGCGCTGGATGAAATTGCCCTGCAGAAGGTCGGCATCCTGGCGCTGCCGCGCGCCAACATCCATGCCGATCTGTTCCGCGACAATGCAATGTTCGAAGGCACGCACCTGACCGGGTTGATCGACTTCTACAATGCCTGCTCCGGGCCGATGCTGTATGACGTCGCCATTGCCTTGAATGACTGGTGCTCGGACGACGACGGCGTGCTCGATGGCGCCAGGGCGCGGGCGTTGCTGGGGGCCTATGCGGCGCTGCGACCGTTCACTCCCGCCGAGGCCGAGCTATGGCCAACCATGCTGCGCGTGGCGTGCGTGCGGTTCTGGCTGTCGCGGTTGATCGCCGCCGAATCGTTTGCCGGGCAGGATGTGTTGATTCACGACCCGATGGAGTTCCAGCAGCGCTTGGCGCAGCGGCAGACGGTTCACGCGTTGCTGCCTTTCGCCCTGTAACAACCGACAAGCGCAAGGCTTTTGTGGCGAGGGGATTTATCCCCGCTGGGCTGCGAAGCAGCCCCTGGCTTTCGATCTGACGGACTGCGGCGGCTGATATTTCTTGGGGCCGCTTCGCGCCCCAGCGGGGATAAATCCCCTCGCCACAGGTACAGCGTTCGGCGGGGGGGGTTACAACGACTCCAAGCACCCCGCCAGATCATTGCCCAACTTCTCCAACAACTGCTCATACCCCTGTGCCGTCGCCGGGGTATAGCCGCCCAGTGCATCGAGCTCCGCCAACTTCACCGGCAACCCGGCCACCAGGGTTTCGGCCAGGCGCGGGCGCAAGGGCGGTTCGCTGAAGACGCAGGTTTTGCCCACGGTCTGCAAGCGCGTGCGCATCGCCGCTACATGCTGGGCACCGGGCTGGACTTCGGCGGCCACGGCGAACACCCCGGCGTGCTTGAGGCCGTAGTTGTCTTCGAAATAGTCGAACGCTTCGTGGAACACGAAATACGGCTTGCCCGCGACCCCGGCCAGACGTGCCTTGAGGCGTGTGTCCAAGGCATCCAGACGCTGGTTGAAGCCCTTGAGGTTGCTTTGATAGCGGGCCGCGTTGGCCGGATCCGCCGCGCTCAGGTCAGCCGCCATCTTGGCGGCGATCACCCGCGCGTTGAACGGCGAGAGCCACAGGTGGGCATCCACGGTGCCGGGGCGATGATCGTGATCGTGCTCATCGCCATCATGGTCATCATCCTCGTGGGACGCGCTGTCCTGGGCGAAGTGACGCAACTTGAGCCCGGGCAGATCCTGGATGGCGACGGAGGGCAGCGTGCGACCGTTGAGCACCCGCGGCAGAAAGCCTTCCATATCGGGGCCGATCCAATACAGCAGGTCCACCGACTGCACCTTGCGTACATCCGATGGCCGCAACGCATAGTGATGCGGCGAAGCCCCTGGCGGCAGCAACACCTCTGGAACGGCCACGCCGTCCTGCACGGCGGCGGCAATCAGTTGCAGCGGCTTGATGCTGGTGAGCACCTTGACGTCGGCCTGGGCCGAGCCCATCAGTAGAAAACTTGCGACAAAAGCGACAAAGAGCGAAAAAAATCGGGACACGATGACCACTCGTAGAGGCGAGAACGGGTAACATAATAACGTCTCTCACTAAACTCGTCGCTGCCCATGCCTATTACACCCCTTGCCAGTCGTCCCCACGATCACTCTCACTGCGTGCACACCGCGCTGTCCGAGGCCGACGCCATCTGCGCCCGCCAAGGGTTGCGCCTGACCGCTTTGCGTCGGCGCGTGCTGGAATTGGTCTGGCAAAGCCACAAGCCACTGGGTGCCTACGACATCCTCGCCGTGCTCAGTGAGCAGGACGGCCGCCGCGCCGCGCCGCCGACGGTCTACCGGGCGCTGGATTTCCTCTTGGAAAACGGCCTGGTGCATCGCATTTCGTCGCTGAACGCCTTCGTCGGCTGCAACCATCCGGAGCACGCCCACCAAGGCCAGTTCCTGATCTGCCGCGAATGCCACGCCGCCATCGAGCTGGAACAGAAGTCCATCAGCGATGCCATCATCGCCAGCGCCAAGGAGGTCGGCTTCGTGGTCGACACCCAGACCGTCGAAGTGGTCGGTCTCTGCTCCGGCTGCCAGGGGGCCTGATGAGCAATGCGTTGATCCGCCTCGAACAGGTGGCCGTGACGTTCGCCGGACAGAGCGTGCTGGACAACATCCACCTGAGCGTCGAGCCGGGGCAGATCGTGACCTTGATCGGCCCCAACGGTGCCGGCAAGACCACCCTGGTGCGCGCGGTGCTGGGTTTGCTCAAGCCCGACAGCGGCAGCGTGTGGCGCAAGCCGCGGCTGCGGGTCGGCTACATGCCGCAGAAACTTCATGTCGATCCAACGTTGCCGCTGTCCGTGCTGCGCTTCCTGCGCCTGGTGCCGGGCGTTGATCGTGAGCGAGCCTTGGCGGCGCTCAAGGAAGTAGGGGCCGAACAGGTGATCGACAGCCCGGTGCAAAGCGTGTCCGGTGGCGAGATGCAGCGCGTATTGCTGGCCCGTGCCTTGTTGCGCGAACCCGAACTGCTGGTGCTCGACGAGCCGGTGCAAGGGGTCGATGTAGCGGGGCAGGCCGAGCTGTACAGCTTGATCACGCGCCTGCGCGACCGCCACGGCTGCGGTGTACTGATGGTCTCCCACGATTTGCACCTGGTGATGAGCACCACCGACCAGGTGGTCTGCCTCAACCGCCACGTCTGCTGTTCCGGGCATCCCGAGCAAGTCAGCGGCGATCCGGCCTTCGTCGAGTTGTTCGGAAAAAACGCACAAAGCCTGGCGATTTATCACCACCACCATGACCACGCCCATGACCTGCATGGCTCGGTGGTCCGTGCCCCTTCTGCTTCCAATCATGTTCATGGAGATGGCTGCAAGCATGGCTGATTTTCTGTTGTACGCCCTGCTCGCAGGCCTGGCTCTCGCGATGGTCGCCGGCCCCCTGGGCTCGTTCGTGGTCTGGCGGCGCATGGCCTATTTCGGCGACACCTTGTCCCACGCAGCGTTGCTCGGCGTGGCCTTGGGGTTTCTGCTGGACGTCAGCCCGGCGGTGGCGGTGACCGTTGGCTGCCTGTTGCTGGCGCTGGTGCTGGTGACCTTGCAACACCGCCAGCCGCTGGCGTCCGACACGCTGCTGGGTATTTTGGCGCCGAGCACCCTGTCCCTCGGGCTGGTGGTACTAAGCTTCATGCATGACGTGCGGATTGACCTGATGGCCTATCTGTTCGGCGACCTGCTGGCGATCAGTCCGACGGACCTGTCGTGGATCCTCGGCGGTAGCGCGGCGGTGCTGCTGTTGCTGGTGGCGCTCTGGCGGCCATTGCTGGCCGTTACCGTGCACGAGGAACTGGCCCGGGTCGAAGGCTTGCCGGTGCTGGGGTTGCGACTGGCGCTGATGCTGCTGATTGCGGTGGTCATCGCGGTGGCGATGAAAATCGTCGGGGTGTTGCTGATTACTTCATTGCTGATTATCCCGGCGGCTGCGGCACAGCGTCACGCCCGCTCCCCTGAGCAAATGGCCCTGGGCGCGAGCCTGCTGGGCATGCTCGCGGTGTGTGGCGGCCTGGCACTTTCCTGGTTCAAGGACACCCCGGCCGGACCGTCGATCGTGGTCAGCGCCGCCGCGTTGTTTCTGCTGAGTTTTGTCCTGCCTCGTCGAGGGGTGTAGACTTGCTCGCTTTTTGCGCAAATAGAGAGTCGCAGGAATGAAGCCGTTCGCCTCCCGTTATCTGCTCCTTGTCGCATTTTCCCTGCTGCTGGGCGCTTGCCAGAGTACACCGCCGGTCACCCAGGCCCCCGATACGCGGGGCCCGGCCATCGCGCAGTTCGAACAAAGCCTGGCCAGCAACGAGCTGGCCACCGCTGAAGACCAGTTGGCCGCCTTGCAAGCCCAGTCACCCGAAGACCCGTCGCTGGAACCCTACCAGCGGCAACTGGCCGAGGCATATTTGCGTCGCAGCCAGATCGATCTGCAAAAAGGCGACGTCAACGCCGCCGCCACCGCCCTGAGCCGTGCCCGAGCCTTGATGCCCAAGGCCCCGGCGCTCACCGGCGAGGTCAACAGCGCCATTGCCGAAGCCCGCAAGGCCGACCTGGAAAAAGCCGAAGCCGCCCTCCAGGCCGCCGAAGCCAAACCGGTCGCCAAAGTGATCGACCCCAGCGCACCCAGCACCACGGTTGCGCTTAACCTCGCCGATATACAGCAAATGCGTCGACAACTGGATGCCATCGCCGCAGACGTGGTGAATTATCAATGCGACGTCAGCATCCAGGCGCCGCGCACCGATGATTATCCATGGTTGGCGACGTTGCTGACCAAGCGGGTCAAGAAACTGGACCCGGGGTTTGATTTGAAACTGCAAAAGCAGATTTTGCGCAGTGCGCCGGCGCAGATGGTGCTGACACCTCGCAAACCCTAAGAGCATCGCGGGCAAGCCTTGCTCCCACAGGGCAACTCCCACAGGGCAATTTGTTCCCTGTGAGAATTGCTCCCTGTGAGATTTGCTCCCTGTGAGAGTTGCCCCCTGTGAGAATTGCTCCCTGTGAGAGTTGATCCTGTGGAGCTGATCTGTGGGAGCAAGGCTTGCCCGCGATAACGCCCTACCAGACACCAACTCTCCTTAGGCTGGAACCGCCTTGGCCCTGGGCTCCCGCGTCCAAACCCGATGCTGAGCAATCGCCGCGAAAAACCGCGAAAAACCGCTCGCATCCGCATCTTCGATCAACCCCGCATCCACCTCCAGCTTCAACTCCACCAACAACTGCCGGGCCTCACCATGAAGCCCAATGGCTTTCAGATGCTTGTAGGCCTCCAGCACGTAATGCAACGCCACGCCGTCGCGACTCAAGGCCTTGATCGATTCCGCGCCACCGGGCACGAACACCGCGTCAAAGGCAATCGACGGCAAGCCTTCCATGGACGCATCCACCGCCAGGGTTTTCCCATCGACCGTGGTAACCGGCGCCGAAGTCGGCCCCAGCACTTTGGTGTGGGCGCCCTCGGCCTTAAGGGCCTGCTTGAGCGCATCGATGATCGCCCCATCGACACCGTCAGCCACCAGCACCGCCACTTTTCGCGTCTTGATGTCGCCGGACAGCAGGTTCGCCTGGCTCAAGGCCGGGGATTGCTCCAGCGATGGGGTTGGCACATCGACGGTGCCAGCGGCAGGCGCCGGTAGCCCGAGGTTTTTCGCCACTCGCCCGGCCAGTTCCAGATCGATGTTGGCGAGAATCTCATTGACCTGCCGCGCCCGTATGAACTCACGCTCCACCTTGCCCAGCTCGAAACTGTAGGCAGCGATGATGTGCTCCTGCTCATGAGGGCTCATGCTCTTGTAAAACAACCGCGCCTGGGAGAAATGATCGGCGAACGAATCGCTGCGTTGGCGGATCTTGTAGGCGTCGATGCGCTCTGGATAACTTTCAAAACCGCCGTCTTCCGGGCCGGGCGGGGTTTCCTTCGGCCAGCCGCCGTCGATGGAGTTCGGCTCGTAGGACGCGCGCCCCTTGTCGATAGTGGTGCGGTGCATGGCATCGCGCTGGCCGTTGTGTACCGGGGTGATCGCACGGTTGATCGGCAGCTCATGAAAATTCGGCCCGCCGAGTCGGCTGATCTGCGTATCGGTGTAGGAAAACAGCCGCCCCTGCAGCAATGGGTCGTTGGAAAAGTCGATGCCCGGCACGATGTGCCCGGGGCAGAACGCAACTTGCTCCACTTCGGCGAAGAAATTGTCCGGGTTGCGGTTCAACACCATCTTGCCCAGGGGCGTGATGGGCACCAGCTCTTCAGGGATGATCTTGGTTGGGTCGAGCAGGTCGAAGTCGAATTTATGCTCGTCTTCCTCGGCGACAATCTGCACGCCGAACTCCCATTCCGGGTAGTCGCCCATCTCGATCGACTCCCAAAGATCGCGACGGTGGTAGTCAGTATCTTTACCCGCCAGCTTCTGGGCTTCGTCCCACACCAATGAACACGTCCCGGCTGTAGGGCGCCAGTGGAATTTAACGAAGCTGCTTTTGCCTTCGGCGTTGATCATGCGGAAGGTGTGCACACCAAAACCCTGCATCGAGCGCAGGCTTTTTGGAATGGCCCGGTCAGACATCGCCCAAATCACCATGTGGGCCGATTCCGGCACCAGCGAGACAAAATCCCAGAACGTGTCGTGAGCCGAGCCGCCTGTAGGAATTTCGTTATGGGGTTCGGGTTTTACCGCGTGGACAAAGTCAGGAAACTTCACCGCGTCCTGAATGAAAAACACCGGCATGTTGTTGCCCACCAGGTCGAAGTTGCCTTCGTCGGTGAAGAACTTCACTGCAAAGCCACGCACGTCGCGCACGGTGTCGCCGGAGCCGCGTGGGCCTTGCACAGTGGAAAAACGCACGAAGACCGGGGTTTTCTTGCTCGGATCTTGTAGGAAACCGGCCTTGGTCAATGCCGAATGCGCGTCATAGCTCTGAAAATAACCATGGGCGCCGGTCCCACGGGCATGGACGATGCGCTCCGGGATACGCTCATGGTCAAAGTGCGTGATTTTTTCACGCATGATGAAGTCTTCCAGCAGCGAAGGGCCGCGGGGGCCAGCGCGCAGGGTGTTCTGGTTATCGGCGATCTTCACGCCCTGATTGGTGCGCAGCGCCTGTTCGGTGGCGTCGGAGCGAAACTGCTCCAGGCTCTCGAGCTTGGCGTTGGTGTTGCCGCGATCCAGCGTGTCGGTCCCGGCCAGTTGGCTCTTGTTGACCGTGGGTTTTTGGGTACTCATCAGGCATGACTCCTCTTTGCGTTCCTCGCCGTGGCCAGGAATCTGAGTTCGATGCCGCAGGTGCATGACCCCGGCATTTCGAGTGGCTTAATGAGTGACCGATGCCGTTTGGCTGTGTTCCTTTTTTATGGCCATTGATCGCGTTATTGCCAAATGACAGGTCCGATCGCAAATAAATGCTAAGAACCTCTATACAGACAGGCTAAAATGCGCGCCCGGCTAACCGCTGATCCTTTTCCAACGCGCCCCACAAGGTTCGCTACGTGATCGAGTTTCAAGACGTCCATAAAACCTACCGAGTCGCCGGTAGGGATATCCCCGCCCTGCATCCGACCAGTCTGACGATTGAGAACGGTCAGGTCTTCGGCCTGATTGGCCATTCCGGTGCGGGAAAAAGTACCTTGCTGCGCCTGATCAATCGCCTGGAAGATTCCACGGGCGGCAAGATCATCGTCGACGGCGAGGAAGTCACCGCCCTGGACGCCAGCGGCCTGCGCCGCTTCCGCCAGCAGGTCGGGATGATTTTCCAGCACTTCAACCTGCTGGCGTCCAAGACCGTGGCCGACAACGTGGCGCTGCCACTGACGTTGGCGGGCGAATTGTCCCGCAGCGAAATCGACCAGCGCGTCGCCGAGTTGCTGGCGCGGGTAGGGCTGTCCGACCACGCCAAGAAATATCCGGCGCAACTGTCCGGCGGCCAGAAGCAGCGCGTCGGCATCGCCCGCGCCCTGGCAACCAAACCCAAGATCCTGCTGTGCGACGAGGCCACCAGCGCCCTCGACCCGCAAACCACCGCCTCGGTGCTGCAACTATTGGCGGAGATCAACCGCGAACTGAAGCTGACCATCGTGCTGATCACCCATGAAATGGACGTGATCCGCCGCGTTTGCGATCAAGTGGCCGTGATGGACGCCGGCGTGATCGTCGAGCAAGGCCCGGTGGCCCAGGTGTTCCTGCACCCCAAGCACCCGACTACCAAGCGTTTCGTCCAGGAAGACGAGCAGATCGACGAAAGCGAACAGCGCGACGATTTCGCTCACGTGCCCGGGCGCATCGTGCGTCTGACGTTCCAGGGCGAAGCGACCTACGCGCCATTGCTCGGCACCGTCGCCCGGGAAACCGGTGTGGACTACAGCATCCTGGCTGGCCGCATCGACCGCATCAAAGACACCCCCTACGGGCAACTGACCCTCGCCGTCACCGGCGGTGACATGGAGGCGGCGTTCGCCCGCTTCACCGCGGCCGATGTCCACATGGAGGTGCTGCGCTAATGGAACTGCTCAATTCGTTCTTCTCCAACATCGACTGGCTGGAAATCTGGCTGGCCACCGGCGACACCTTCCTGATGCTGTTCGGTTCGCTGCTGTTCACCGTGCTGCTCGGCCTGCCGCTGGGCGTGCTGCTGTTCCTGTGCAGCCCGCGCCAGTTGCTCGAGGCCAAGGGCATCTATGCGCTGCTGTCGCTGGCGGTGAACATCTTGCGCTCGCTGCCATTCATCATTCTGTTGATCGTGATGATTCCGTTCACGGTATTGATCACCGGCACCTCCCTGGGCGTGGCCGGCGCGATCCCACCGCTGGTGGTCGGCGCCACACCGTTCTTCGCCCGCCTGGTGGAAACGGCCCTGCGCGAAGTCGACCGCGGCATCATCGAAGCGACCCAGGCCATGGGCGCAACGACGCGGCAGATCATCATCAACGCCTTGCTGCCGGAAGCCCGCCCGGGCATTTTTGCAGCGATTACGGTGACAGCAATTACGCTGGTGTCCTACACGGCCATGGCCGGTGTGGTCGGCGCTGGTGGTTTGGGCGACCTGGCGATCCGTTTCGGATACCAGCGTTTCCAGACCGACGTCATGGTGGTCACGGTGGTGTTGCTGCTGGTGCTGGTGCAGGTCCTGCAGACCGTAGGCGACAAACTGGTTGTGCATTTCTCTAGAAAATAAGGCCTCGCGGCCAATAAACCATGAGCCGGCCATTCGCTGGCAGGTGCCAAGAGCAGGCGCCCCACAAGGAGTTAGCTGAATGAAAAAACTACTGGTTGCCTTCGCTGCCGCCGCAGCATTTTCCGCCCACGCCGCCGACACCCTGACCGTCGCGGCCACCCCGGTGCCGCACGCGGAAATCCTCGAATTCGTCAAACCGGCATTGGCCAAAGAAGGCGTGGACCTCAAGGTCAAGGTCTTCACCGACTACATCCAGCCGAACGTACAAGTCGCCGAAAAGCGCCTGGACGCCAACTTCTTCCAGCATCAGCCGTACCTGGATGAATTCAACAAGGCCAAGGGCACCCACCTGGTGAGCGTGACCGGTGTGCACCTGGAACCTCTGGGCGCGTACTCCAGCAAAATCAAGAAACTCGACGAACTGTCGAGCGGCGCCAACGTGGTGATCCCGAACGACGCCACCAACGGTGGCCGTGCGCTGTTGTTGCTGGCTAAGGCTGGGGTGATCAAGTTGAAGGATTCGAACAACATCCTGTCGACGACCAAGGACATTGTTGAGAACCCCAAGGACTTGAAATTCCGTGAACTGGAAGCAGCGACCATTCCGCGGGTGCTGACCCAGGTGGACCTGGCGTTGATCAATACCAACTATGCGTTGGAAGCCAAGCTTGATCCTTCCAAGGATGCGCTGGTGATTGAAGGTAACGACTCGCCGTATGTGAATATCCTGGTCGCCCGTGAGGATGACAAGGACAGTGAGTCGATGAAGAAGCTGGTTGCGGCGCTGCATACGCCGGAAGTGAAGGCTTTTATTCTTGAGAAGTACAAAGGCGCGGTTTTGCCGGCGTTTTGATCTGATCAGGTGGTGAAAAAACGGGGCTGCGTGGGAATGCAGGCCCGTTTTTTTGTTTAGGCTTTATTTCCTGTCGCAGAACAAATTTACTTTGAACGAAAGTAACGAATGGCGAAGCTTGCTTTTTGGAGTGCATAAAAAATCAACACAGATAAAATTATTATAGCTATCACAACCCCAGCAATATTGACACTTGCTACAAACTGCACGTAGATCGACAGAAAAATCACAAGAACAATGTAGCTTGCCAAGATTTTATTTCTGATGACTAACAACAGCGGAATTACAGTAATGAAGAGTGCGTGGATAAGCACCACGAACAGTATCTCCGCACTTAGCTGATAAGGAATGCTTCCAGACCTTGCTTGCTCAATTATTATCATGGCTTCATACAGAAGAATCTGTACGGCTCCAACGACAGTGATGCTGATTCCCATAAGGGTTAAGGCATGAATTTTTTTGGTGTTCATCGTGCTTTCCAAGAGACGGATGCTAGGTCAATGAATGTCTCAACGAAAACCCGACGCGTGGCGTCTGATTTTCGTTGAGAACTGTAGCTATCGCGGATCGACGTTATCCAACACCCGATTCGCCAGCAATGAACTCAATTCGATCAATTGCTGGATGCCGAGAAGGATATGACGGCGCGGACCTTCCAGGTCGAAGGCCAGGTTGCTGACCATCGCGTCGGCTGCCGCCAGGGTTTCGCTGAGGTTGGCGAGGAGGGATTCGTTGTCGGCGTTTTTGGCGACGGTGAAGAGTTGGCCCGGTTGGGACGCATCTTCGGACTTTTCCGGTTTGGGTAGCAGGTAGTAATCCAAGGTGCGTTTGGCGGCTTCGTCGTGTTTTTTGGCCTCGGATTTGACGGGGCCTGTCTTTGGAGGGTTCGGAGTAGGTTTGAACATTGGGACTTTCCTATAGTAGGGCCGCCACCATCTCGCTACTAAACAAAAGGAGGCAGCTGTGCGCAAGTTAGTAGACCGGTAAAGTCACCAAACCCGGCGCGCCCGAAGGCGCCTTGCGCACAGCCACCATCAAGTGCAGGCAAACGCCTGACTGGATGACACTCATGCAACCGTAGATGACTAACCGAGCTACTAAACCCGACCACTGATGAGCAGTGGCAGGGAAACGATAGAACCCGGGAGCAAGGCGCACAAGCGGGCGGATTCTGGCGTAGTTGTAGGCAATGGCGCAAGGATGTGTAGCTTGGTGGAAGGGTGGTGCAGGAGGAATAAACAAAACGTTGTGTTGCCTTGAAACTCGGAGCCAGAGGGCCCGTTTTTGCTCACTGGGACAGGCATCGACGCGGTTTTTCTGTAGGAATGAGGAGGCTGCCCCTGTAGGAGCTGTCGAGTGCAACGAGGCTGCGATCTTTCCCCTCGGTACTGAAATGCCCAGTTGATCAGGTCGATCAAGCGGCCGGCGGCGCGGCAGTCATCAGCATTTGCGCCCTTGTTCGGGCCGAATGAACCATTAGGATCTGCTTCATTGTTCTACAACCCGCATGATAAATTCCCCGCCGCGCCCACTAATGAATAGAGGGCATTCAGGGAGAGAAGTAAGTGATCAAGTCTTTGTTGGTTGGGGCATTGCTGGCCATGGCATCAGCATCGGCCTCTGCGATGAGTTGCGATAACCCTAGAAACGCCTATGACAGAACCTATTGCGCGTCGCTGAAAATGGTTCAGTCGGATCAGGACATCAACGATCAATACAAGAAGACGATGAGTGCGCTGAACCCGGATCAAAAGAAAAAGGTGAAAGCCGCTCAAATCCAGTGGATCAAGATTCGCGACAACGCCTGTTCCAATAATGGCCTGCTCTACCTGGACTGTGCCAATGAGAAGACCGAGGCGCGAATCGTCATACTCAAAGCTGTCGAGCGCGAGTGCCGTGCTGCCGGTTGCGACGACGCCAAGCTGTCGCAAGTCGAGTAATCCGTAAACGATGAGCACGTCTTCAACATTGCGCTCCATCCCTTTTGCACCCGTGACTCACTCGCGGGTCGGAATGAGCTGCCGAGGGCAGCTGACATATATCGCCAAGAAGAAGCGATAGGCCAAGCGAAAAGTCCAAGAAAAACCCGACGTATAGCGTCGGGTTTTTCTTGGGCGGGTTCATCCGCTATCGCGGCTCAATTTCGGAGCTAAAGGGCCGGTTTTAGCTATGGACGCATTACACAACGCTGCAAGTCGATTTGCCCGCAGCCATGTTTTACTGACGTTCTGTCACGTCCAAGTTGTAACGTATGCTCACGCGCCTTCAAGGGCGATCCGTACCGAGAGCCGTATACATAATGTCCTTCGCTGAGCTGAAATCCTTCCACATGGTCGCCCGCCTGGGCAGCATCACCCAGGCGGCGAAGAAGCTCGGCCTCAGCCAGCCCACGGTCACCACGCAGATCCGCAGCCTCGAAGGGCAGTACGGCGTCGAGCTGTTCTACCGGGGTGGTCGGCGTCTGACCCTGAGCGATGAAGGCGTACGCTTGCTGCCCATGGTGCAACAGTTGCTGCAGCAGGAGGCCGATATTGAGTTCTTCTTGCGCAACTGCGGCCAAGTACAAGGTGCCCTGCGCATCGGTGCCACTGCGCCTTACTACATGCTCGACCTGGTGCGGCGCTTCCGCGAGCAACTGCCGCAGTGCGAGGTGACCCTGGAGATCGGCAATTCTCAGCAGGTGATCGAGGCACTGGAAGACTACCGCGTAGACCTTGCCGCCTCCTCGCTGTTGGTCGAAGACCCGCGACTGACCCGCCTGCTGTTGGGCCACGATCCACTGGTGTTGGCCGTACACCGTAGTCACCCATTGGCCGCGCGGGAGCGCGTGCCGCTCGCGGCCCTGGCCGGGCACTGTCTGCTGATGCGCGAGAAAGGTTCGACCACTCGCGTGCTCACCGAGCAACTGCTGCGCGACGCTGGCGTGGCGCTGGGCTCGTTGCTGGAGATTGGCAGCCGCGAGTCGATCCACGAAGCGGTGCTGCGCAATATCGGCATCAGCATCACCGCCCGCCACGAGGTGCCGGCCAGTGCCGAGCTGCGGGTGATCGAACTGGAAGGCGCGCCGCTGATTGCCGAATACCTCTATTGCCTCAAGGAGCGCCGCAGCGCGCGCCTGCCGGCGACCTTTCTTGCGCTGGCGCGGGAAGCCGCGGGCACCTCGTAAGACGCCTCGCTGCCCTCGCGCCGGGGCGCAAACACATCGCCTACACAAATCCGCCGATGCCACTATCGGCAGCTTTTGCCCAACTGCCATAAAGCTTTAGCACCCTGCGTCCAGGATGGACCTCGTATTCCACCGACGAGGTTCCGCCATGGCTACGGTCAGCTTGCAACTGCACGACATCCACAAGGCCTTCGGCGCCTTTCAGGCGCTGGACGGGGTGTCGCTGGACGTCTCTGCTGGCGAGCTGGTGTGCCTGCTCGGCCCCTCGGGCTGCGGCAAGACCACCCTGCTGCGCTGCATCGCCGGGCTGGAGCGCCAGGACCGCGGCACTCTCTTGTTCGGCAATCGTGATGTCTCCACGCTGCCACCGCAGGCGCGCGACTACGGCATCCTGTTCCAATCCTATGCGCTGTTTCCCAATCTCACGGTGGCGCAAAACATCGGTTACGGCCTGGCCGGCAACAGCCGCGAGACCCTCCGCGCGCGGGTCGCCGAGATGCTTGAGCTGGTCGGCCTCAAGGGCAGCGAGCAGAAATACCCCGGCCAGCTCTCCGGCGGCCAACAACAGCGCGTGGCCCTGGCCCGTGCCCTGGCGCCGGCACCCCAGCTCCTGCTGCTGGACGAGCCGATGTCGGCCCTCGACGCTCGCGTGCGCGAACACCTGTGCGGTGAGCTGCGCCAACTGCAGAAGAGCCTGGGCATCACCACCGTGATGGTCACCCACAACCAGGACGAGGCCATGCTCATGGCCGACCGTATCGCGGTGATCAATCACGGCCGGGTCGAGCAGTACGCCACGCCCCAGGAGATCTATCGCGCGCCCGCCACGCCCTTCGTTGCCGAGTTCGTCGGCCAGGGCAACTGGCTGCCCTACGAGCGCGACGGCGAGCACGCCCGGGTTGGCGAGCTGAGCCTGCGTCTGCATGGCGTCCGTCCGGCCGAACGCGGTCGCCTGTTCTGCCGCCCCGAGGCGGTGGTGGTCAACCCGCCGGTGCATGAAGACAACCTGTTCAGCGCACAGATGCGCGAGATCACCTTTCTCGGCAATCGCTGCCGCCTGAGTTTCGAGCTGGACGCCCTGCCGGGTCATGCCCTGCTTGCCGAGCTGGCGCCGGACGCCATGCCGCGCCTGGCCGCCCCGCATATCTGGGTGGCCCTGCCGCCGCGCAGCCTGCAAGTGTTCGCCTGATGGAACAGGTATTGCTGAGCAAGCCCCAGGCCGGCGCGCGGCGCCTGCCTGCCGACCTGGCCGACCGGATATTCGTCCACGGTGGCCAGTGGTTGCTGCTGGTGCTGCTGGTGCTCGCCGTGCTGCTGCCGCTACTGGCCATGCTTTGGCGCGGCTTCGCCAGCGAGCCCGGGCAGGGCGGAGGGCTGACGGCGGCGGCCGAGTTGTTCGGCAGCGCCAACTTCCGCTGGCTGCTGGGCAACAGTCTGGCGGTTTCGCTGACCGTGGCCGCTATTGTCGTGCCGCTGGCCTACGCCTTCGCCTATGCGCTGCAGCGTACCTGCGTGCCGGCCAAGGGCCTGTGGCGCGGTATTTCCCTGCTGCCGCTGCTGGCGCCGTCGATACTGCCGGGCATCGCGCTGATCTACCTGTTCGGCAACCAGGGCGCGCTCCGGCACCTGCTCACGGACAATATCTATGGCTTCTGGGGCATCGTCATCGGCGAAGCCATCTACACCTTCCCGCATGCGCTGATGGTGCTGCTTTCGGCCCTGGCCCTGGCCGATGCGCGCCTGTTCGACGCCGCTTCGAGCATGGGCGCTTCACCCTGGCGGGCATTTCGCAGCATCACCTGGCCGGGCAGCCGACAGGGCGTGTTCGCCGCCTTCTGCCTGGTATTCACCCTGTGCATCACCGATTTCGGCGTGCCGGTGGTGGTCGGCGGCGATTATCAGGTGCTGGCGCTGGAAGCCTACAAAGCGGTGGTCGGGCAGCAGCAGTTCGGCCGCGGCGCGCTGATCGGCATGGTCCTGCTGCTGCCGGCGCTGTTGAGCTTCACCGTCGACCTGTGGCTGCGCCGCCGTCAGCGCGAGGCAATGAGTGGTCGCGCCCAGGTTTACCGCCCGCAACCGTCGCGACGCCGCGACCTGGCCTTCCTCGCCGTGGTGCTGCTGATCTGCGCGGCGCTGCTCGGCGTGTTCGGCATGGCGATGTACTCGTCGCTGGTCAAGTTCTGGCCCTACGACCTGTCGCTGTCGCTGCATCACTACGCCTTTTCCGAACTCCCCGGCGGCTGGCAGGTGTACCGCAACAGCCTGCTGCTGGCCGGTTGCACCGCCGTGTTCGGCAGCCTGCTGACCTTCACCGGCGCCTACCTGCTGGAGAAGACCCGGCAGAGCCCGCTGACCCAGGTCCTGCGCCTGCTCAGCTTCGTGCCGATGGCGGTGCCGGGGTTGGTGCTGGGCCTGGGCTACGTGTTTTTCTTCAACCTGCCGGGCAATCCGCTGCACGGCCTGTACGGCAGCATGACCCTGCTGGTGGCGTGCACCATCGCGCACTTCCTGACCACCGCGCAGTTGACCGCCAGCGCCGCGCTGCGTCAGCTCGATGGCGAGTTCGAGGCCGCCGCGCTGTCGCTGAAGGTGCCGCTGCTGCGCCACTTTTTGCGCGTCACCCTGCCGATCTGCTTGCCAGCGTTGCTCGACATCCTGCGCTACCTGTTCGTCTCGGCGATGACCACGGTGTCGGCGGTGATCTTCCTCTACAGCCCGGACAGCCTGCTCGCCGCCATCGCCGTGCTGAACATGGACGACGCCGGCAATGTCGGCGGCGCCGCGGCCATGTCCACCCTGATTCTGCTCACCTCGGCCGCGGTTTCGCTGCTGCTGGCGGGGGCCTCACGCGGCGTGCTGCGTCGGGCCCAAGCCTGGCGCACGGCCGCCGGCCATTGATTACCCTGGAGACTGCCATGCACTACCAACACCCCGACCGCCTGCACGCGGCCATTCTCGACTGGGCCGGCACCGTGGTCGATTTCGGCTCCTTCGCGCCGACCCGCATCTTCGTCGAGGCCTTCGCCAGTTTCGACGTCGAGATCAGCCTGGAGGAGGCGCGCGGGCCGATGGGCATGGGCAAGTGGGACCACATCCGCGCCCTGTGCAACCTGCCGGCGATTGCCGAGCGCTACCAACGCCGCTTCGGTCGCCTGCCGAGCGACGAAGATGTGACGGCGATTTATGAGCGCTTCATGCCCTTGCAGATCGCCAAGGTCGGCGAGCACTCGGCGCTGATCCCCGGCGCGCTGGCGTGTATCGCCGCCCTGCGCGAGCGCGGGCTCAAGCTCGGCAGTTGCTCCGGCTATCCCAAACAGGTGATGGACAAGGTGGTCGAACTGGCCGCCGCCAATGGCTATAGCCCCGACCATGTGGTCGCCACCGACGAGGTGCCGAAAGGCCGGCCAAGCCCGGCCCAGGCGCTGGCCAACGTCATCGCTCTGGGCCTCGACGATGTGGCCGCCTGCGTCAAGGTCGACGACACCGAGCCGGGCATCCTCGAAGGCCACAGCGCCGGCATGTGGACCGTGGCGCTGCGCTTCTCCGGCAACTTCCTGGGCCTGGACTGGGCGCAGTACCAGGCCCTGACGCCCGCGCAGCGCGAAGCCGAGCGCACACGCATCGACGCGCTGTTCGCGCCGAGCCGGCCGCACTACCTGATCGACACCCTCGCCGAACTGCCGCCGGTGATCGACGCGATCAACGCTCGCCTGGCCCGGGGCGAAAGCCCGCAAGCCAGCTGAATTCGAACAACCAACGCCACGCAATGCCAACCAAGGAGCTCTTCATGTTCAAACGTACCGCTCTGGCCGCCGGGCTGCTCGCCGCTTGCGCCCTGCCGGCCCAGGCCAACACCGAGCTGACTGTGTACACGGCCCTCGAAGTGGAACAACTGGCCGCTTACAAGACCGCCTTCGAAAAGCTGCACCCGGATATCGAGATCAAGTGGGTACGCGATTCCACTGGCATCGTCACCGCCAAGCTGCTGGCCGAGAAGGATCGCCCGCAGGCCGATGTGGTCTGGGGCCTGGCCGGCTCCAGCCTGGCTGTGCTCAAGCAGCAGGGCATGCTCCAAGCCTACGCCCCGGCCAACCTGGACAAGATCGGCGCCAACTACCGCGACGCCGCCAACCCGCCGGCCTGGGTCGGCATGGACGTGTGGGCCGCGACCATCTGCTTCAACACCATCGAGGCCGAGAAGCAGGGCCTGCCCAAGCCCACCAAGTGGGAAGACCTGACCAACCCGGTGTACAAGGGCAAGATCGTCATGCCCAACCCGGCTTCGTCCGGCACCGGCTACCTCGACGTCAGCGCCTGGCTGCAGACCTTCGGCGAGCCGCAGGGCTGGGCCTACATGGACAAGCTGCACCAGAACATCGGCCAGTACACCCACTCCGGCTCCAAGCCGTGCAAGCTGGCCGCCGCCGGCGAGTTCCCCATCGGCATCTCCTTCGAGTACCCGGCTGTGCAGCTCAAGCGCAAGGGTGCGCCGCTGGACATCGTCCTGCCGAAGGAAGGCCTGGGCTGGGAGATCGAGGCCACCGGCATCATCAAGGGCACCGAGCAGTTGGAAGCGGCGAAGAAGCTCGCCGACTTCTCCGCCAGCCGCGAGGCCATGGACCTGTACAAGGCGAATTTCGCCGTGCTGGCCCAGCCGGGCATCGCCGAGCGCTTCCAGGAGCTGCCCGCCGATTACGAGCAGCGCCTGATCAAGAACGACTTCGCCTGGGCCTCGGAGAACCGCGACAAGATCCTCGCCGAATGGCGCAAGCGCTACGACGGCAAGTCCGAGCCGGTAGCCCAGTGACGTGACCGGCACAATCCTGCTGGTTGGGTGACGCGGGTTTGCTGCACGGCTCTCCCGCCAGCCTTGCCAGAGCGATTGTGCCCATCACTGCTACCCGTTGATTCATCCGGCTGCATTGGCGGCCGCCTTTTTCGTTCCAGGAGTTTCCCCATGAGTCAGCACGACTGCGATCTGTTGATCGTCGGTGCCGGCATGCTCGGCCTCGCCCATGCCTGGGCCGGCGCCAAGCGCGGCCTCAAGGTCCGTGTGTTCGAGCGCAGCCACACGCCGCTCGGCGCCTCCATCCGCAACTTCGGCCAGGCCCTGGTCACTGGCCAGGCACCCGGCGTGATGCTCGACCTGGCCCGCCAGTCCCGCGGCCTGTGGGCCGAGCTGGGCCAGGCCGCCGGTCTGCAGCTCAAGCAACAGGGCTCACTGTTGTTTGCACGCAGCGAAGCCGAAGAAGCCTTGCTCGAAGCCTTCTGCGCAGGCCGCGCCCGTGAACAGGGCTACCGCGTCGAGCTGCTGCGCGGCACCGCCCTGAATGAGCTGTACCGCGGACGTTTCGCCCACCATCGCGCCGCCCTGCATGGCCTCGACGACCAGCAGCTGTATTCCCGTGAGGCGCTGCCGCAGATCGTCGAATACCTGCGCGGGCTGGGCGTGCAGTTCCACTTCTCCACCCTGGTGCGTGACGTCGAGCCAGGTAGCGCCCTGACCAGCGCCGGAAGTTTCAGCGCCAGGCACATCGTGGTCTGCTCCGGACATGATTATCAGACGTTGCTGGCCGAACCGCTGGCCGCGCTCCAGCCTTCGGTGTGTCGCTTGCAGATGCTGCGCGCCCGCCTGCAACAGCCGCTGGACCTGCAACACGCGGTGCTCACCGGTCTGAGCTGCGTGCATTACGGCGCCTTCGCCGATCTGCCGGAAGCCGAAGCCATCCGTGCGCAGATCCGCCGTGAGCAGCCGGAACTGGAAACCCACGGCATTCACCTGCTGGTCAGCCCGACGCCCCATGGCGAGGTGATTATCGGCGACTCCCACGACTACGGCAGCGACGCCTCGCCGTTCAACGCCGAGGGCGTGGACGACCTCATGCTGGCGCTGGCCGAGCACACCCTGGGCGGCAAGCTGCAGGTGCTGGAACGCTGGCAGGGCGTATACGGCTCGCGCGGGCCCGGCCCGTTCAGCGTGGTGCAAGCCGGGGCAGGCGTCAGCGCCGTACTGATGCACACAGGCCTGGGCATGAGCGTCGGCCTGGGCCTGGGTGAGCGCAGTCTGGCGGCGTTGCTCGGCGAAGAAGAATGGCCGCAAGCGTGCGTCGCATGAGCGCGGAGCAGGCGGTGGCCGAGCTGTTTGCCCTGTGCCGTCAGCAGGCGCAGGCGGACTATATCGGCGAAGCGGTCAGCCAGCTCGAACACATGGTCCAGGCCGCCGAGCTGGCGCGTGACGAAGGGGCGGACGAGGAGCTGGTGCTGGCTGCTTTCTGCCACGATGTCGGGCACTTCTGTGCGCCGCTGACGGCGCAAAACTCAATGGCCGGCCTGGGCCGTCGAGGTCATGAGCGGGTGGGTTCAAACTGGTTGCTGGGGTTGGGCTTCTCCCAGCGCCTGGCGGGGCTGGTGGCGCGGCATGTAGACGCCAAGCGTTACCTGAGCTGGCGCGAACCGGCTTATCTGGCAGGGTTGAGTGAGGCCAGCCGGCAGACCCTGGACTGGCAGGGTGGGCCGATGACGACCCGTGAAGCCGAGGCCTTCGAGGCCGACCCGCTGTTTGCCGACAGCCTGCGTTTGCGCCGCTGGGACGAGGCGGCCAAGGTCGCCGGGAGACCTCCAACCGATCTCAGCGATTTGGAGCTGCTTGCGATACGTGTTCACCAGGCGGCGATACCTTGAGGGATCCTCAGGCGCAGGCCCGGTTATCACTTGTATCGAAAAGGACCGACCGGTGAAATAAAGCAAACCCGACACAAGATGTCGGGTTTGCTTTTTGGAGGACGTTTACTTGCTATCGCGGATCAACGGTATCCAACACCCGATTTGCCAGCAATGAACTCAGTTCGATCAATTGCTGTATACCGAGAGCAATGTGACGGCAGGAGCCTTCCAGGTCGAAGGCCAGGTTGCTGGCCATCGCGTCGGCTGCCGCCAGGGTTTCGCTGAGGTTGGCGAGGAGCAGGCGTTGATGCGGTTTGTCTGTAGGAGCGCTGGGCTGCGCCCTGTAGGAGCTGTCGAGTGCAACGAGGCTGCGATCTTTCTCCCGACACCTGAGTTTCAAGCGAAAGACCAAAGGATCGCAGCCTTCGGCAGCTCCTACAAAAGCTCAGTGGGGCAGTGAGATATTTCGCTAAATCAGCTCGTCACAGTAATTCAGTTGTTTGCGTTGGTGGCAGGGTGCCACAATCGTTTTTTTGGTCGCGTCATAAACCAGGTGGTTCAAATGGATGGCCCAAGACTGCGCAATGGCCAGGATTTTGTCATAGCCGAACAGGTGCGAACCGACCGACTGCAGCAACTGTTCCGCCAATCCGTTTCTGCGGTTTTAGGTAGTTACCTGGCTGCCATCATGCTGATTTGGCTGTGTTGGGATCGGTTTGAGCACAGCGCTATTTTTTGGTGGCTGGCCATCCTGACCGCATCGACGCTGGTGCGTATCGCGATGTTCGTTGCCTATTTCCGCAGCGACGAAAGTCAGCGCACACCTGAACATTGGGAGCGCAAATACTGGGTCACGCTGGTGCTATCCGCCAGCATCTGGGGCGGTGGGGCGTTTGTGCTCATGCCGGCGGACGATCTGTTGTCGCAGGCGTTGGTCATGCTCTTTACGGTTGGTATGTCCGTCAGCGCCGTGTCCTGCTACTCGGCCTATCGCGATATGACATTGGTCTCCATCGGCGTGGTGTTGCTGCCGTGCACCGTCTGGCTGCTGTTTCAACCGTCTGCGATTCAAGTCGGCATGGCACTTTCGATTTTGGTGTTCATGGCATTTGCGGCCCGTGCCACGCACAAAATGTCCCAGGCACTGGAAATCGCCTTTCGACTCACCCGTGAAATGGAACAGGCGAACAGCATTTCAACCCGCGCCGCACAAACCGATGAACTGACCGGCCTGAAGAGTCGACGAGCATTTTTCGAGCATGCCCAGCAGCTTTACAACGAATGCAAGGCCAAGCGGCAAGGGTTGTGCGCGGTCATGTTGGACATGGATCACTTCAAGCACATCAACGACACCTACGGCCATCAGGTGGGCGATCAGGTATTGCGCCAGATGGGGGCAGTCATCAGTTCATCGTTTCGGACAACGGATATCCTCGGTCGGCTCGGTGGTGAAGAGTTCGCCATTTTGCTTCCGGACACGTCCATTGAGGTTGCCACCCAGATAGCGGAACGGCTCATCGATACCATCGCGGGTTTGATGATCGAGCCTGTTCACCATATCTCAGCCAGCCTTGGCGTCGCATCGACGCAGGCTTGTAATAAGGATCTTCACAGCTTGATGAATGATGCGGATAAAGCCCTGTATCGAGCGAAGGCGCAGGGGCGTAATCGGGTGGCTGTTGCTTAGTCGGGTTGGCTTTGCCCAGCGCGAAACCAAAAAAAACGCCAATTCGGCGGTTTTTTTGTATCAGCAGAAAATCAGGTTCTGGCACCAGCCATTCGGCCAACGGGCTCAAGCTCCTTACCTTTGGCGAGGCTTACCGACAAGAATTGGCGCTCTATAGTGGTCGCGCAGCCAGCCAGACGGCGAGCTTCCGCTTGGTACTGAGCTGCAAGCAATGGCTTTGGAGTATGCTTGGAAGCCTTCATAGAAAACTCACAATAGAATTGGGGCTCATGTTATGCCTCGTTCACCGCTATAACAAGGCGCCGCTGGTCGTCGAAATCGAAGCCCAGATACTGGTACCACTGGACAGCGCCAGGGTCAGGCTCAAAAATCTCAATCTCCCGAAGCTTCAGCATTCGCGCATATCGGCTGATCGCGATCAAGACTAAACCGGCCACTTCGCCCTTTAAAGGGTGAGTGGCGTCAGGCTTGCCCTCCAAGAGGACAACCTTGATTGACAAGGTGCTTGATTTTGGCGTGGAAAAGCAAAGCCCACATAACTCTTGGTCATACCACAGAGAAAGGTCAAACGCTTTCCCGTCGCGATTCTTCCAGACAGGTATTTCCTCCCATGGATAAAGTTGGGCTTCTGAGCCCCATAGATTGCATTGGTCGAGTGCCTCTTGGGTTATCGGCTCGTATCTTATCCGCTCAGCATCGATACCTTTCTCTGATAGTGCCTTAGGATCATCCACCAAAAATTCTTTAGCGAGCTGCATTGCGGTCGAGCGGAACACCTGATGCTTGAAGTTGCTAATGCGTGGTCGTTTCATGTGGTGGATACGATGATGGACAGGGCGAAAAAACAATAGAGTCCGGGGGCGAGGCACACAAGCAGGTGGGTTCTGGTGTGGTTGTAGGCAAAGGCGCAAGGATGTGTGGGCTGGCGGAGGCGTAGTGTTCTGCTTATGAATTTCCCTCTCTTTGAAGGCCTGCAATTGCGCTGGTCCTGCTGATCCCCCCTAGCACCTCCTTCCCCTGGCTCACCTCGCAGCTCACCCGGGCTGGCGACATTGCAAATGCCTAAAAATAAATTTCCTTTTAGATCAATTAGTTAATTCGCAATCAGTAAATTTCTCAAAATTTATCTTGCGCGCTAACTATTCATCCGTTAACTTTATCGCAACTGGTTAGTGCGCAAACATTTAGCGCAACCAATCTCGATCCAACCCATCAGCAATAGAGGAAACACCATGAACGTTCTCTACACCGCAGTCGCAACCTCCACCGGTGGCCGTGATGGCCGTGCTGTTTCCAGCGACAAGATTCTCGACGTGAAACTGGCCACTCCAAAAGCCTTGGGCGGTGCGGGTGGTGAAGCCACCAACCCCGAGCAGTTGTTCGCTGCCGGCTACTCCGCCTGCTTCATTGGCGCATTGAAGTTTGTCGCCAGCCAAAGCAAACGCAGCATTCCTGCCGACGCCTCAATCACGGCACACGTTGGCATCGGCCAGATCCCTGGTGGTTTCGGTCTGGACATTGATCTGCACATCAACCTGCCAGGTCTGGATCAAGCCGATGCCCAAGCGCTGGTCGACGCGGCTCACCAGGTTTGCCCGTATTCCAACGCGACACGCGGCAACGTCGACGTCCGTTTGCACGTCACCGTCTAACTCACTTTATCTACGAATAAAAAGGATCAGGACATGAACACGCTCAGCAAAACGCTCATTGGCTCGCTTCTGGCACTGTCGCTCGGTAATGCGTTCGCGACTTCTTCTGTTCAACCTACGTTCGCCGAGGGTGGTTCGGATCGCCTGATCGAAAGCCGCGTAGCCGAAGGCGGCTCGGATCGACTCATCGAAAACCGCGTAGCCGAAGGCGGCTCGGATCGACTCATCGAAAACCGCGTAGCTGAAGGCGGCTCCGATCGACTCATCGAAAACCGCGTAGCTGAAGGCGGTTCGGATCGCCTGATGGAAAACAGGGTGGGCTGAACAATCCCTTCACCACTCCGTAAGCCGGTCGAATCAACCTATGTTGCTTCCAAAACAAAAAATGCCGCTTATCTCTCATGAGGAAGCGGCTTTTTTGCAACGTGTCACGGATCCTAAACGATGCAAAGTGTTCCCCCTCGGTCGCATACTTTTCTGCCGTGCAAACCATGGCCGACTTTTCAACAGAATCGGCAAAACAGCTGACATCAGCCCATCAACTGCATGATATTTCTCCGAACATTATTTTCACGAAAACAGCACCTCATTGTGTCGAGAAGATAAATAGCTTTTAGCCATCAACCGCTAATAGCCAATGACTCTAAGAACTGCATAGCATATTTTTTAAAGCTAACTAATCTCGTAATCGCGCAACGGATGAAGGACGTATCGCGCACCTACTATGATGGATCTATTAAAGGACTATCCCATGGAAAGCTTCGCTATCGCAGCTTCACAAATCAACTGGAATGGCGGCCAACGAATCACTTTGAATCCGGGTGATACCGCTACCTGTACCACTTTGCGCCCTGGTCAGATTTACGGCATTTTCATATATAACTCTGCTAACAGCGACAACAATGCCGCCGTAAGTGTTGTATGGAGCAATAGCCAGCCTCCTGCAACAATTACTGTTCCAGGCACCACGGCCAATGCCGGCTTGGCCTCTCTGGGCTTTGTTTCTGGCAGTGACACTCAGACCGTTTCAGTTTCGCTACCCAGCAACAGTGGCATTGCTCAGGTCGAACTGTGGTTGGGCAGTACCAGCATGCCGACCAACACCAGCGGACTTAGCAATAACGCATTGCAGGCTAACGGAGAGCAGTACCCGTTCAACAAATATAATCGCTATTATGCGGTGCCTCCTTCGAAGTGGATGAATCTGACAATCGTCAGCAAGATCACTCAGTTTATTTCGTGCCAATTCCGAGAAGCTGCTGCTACTGTATTTGTTGTCAATGAAACATCCAACGGCCTGCTGGCTGGCCAAGTCACCAATATTGGACCTACTGCTTCGGAAAAAGGCGCAGTGACCATTGTTGCGACGCAGATTCAGAATATCAGTAACAACTTGCAAGGAGACGGTACGCAGTGGGTCTGGATGGACGCTGATAGTCAACAAGACTCTACGAGCGCCAGCATTTCTCTACAATCACTTTAAAAGGCCAGCCGGCTAAAACAGAAGAGTCACGCGGTGCGTGGCTCTTTTTATTTAATGCAGTAACTTCCTAGCGCCTGGGCGTCATTAATTGCCTTGGTTTCGCATGCTCCCACTTTTCACGATGCTCTCTGCTAAACGATGCTATCCACCACACCACCATCAGTGGCAAAGGAGCTGTTTGCGGTCAATCAACCATCAGGAAGCCGACCACACCGCCAGTTCATAGCCATCCGGGTCGATAAAGTGGAAACGTCGGCCACCCGGGAAAGCGAACACTTCACGGCTGATGGACGCCCCCGCAGCCTTGAGCCGGAGTTGGGTGCCTTCAAGGTCATCGGCATACAAGATAATCAACGGGCCGCCTGGGCGCACAGGTTCGCCGGTCGTGAAGCCACCGGTCAGGCGACCGTCGCTGAACTCGGTATAGGTCGGGCCGTAGTCGACGAAACTCCAACCGAATACGCTTGCATAAAAGGCTTTGCTGCGGGCGATGTCGTTGACATTGAACTCGATGTTATCGATCTGACGGTCTTTACCGCGAATGCCCATTGCGACTTCCTTGGCTGGTTGGGAAGAGGCGAGCTTAGGCCATTCACCCGCCACTACGCTTGGAAAAAATCGATCCGGACGGTAGGGGTTGAGCGCAGAGGAGAAACACAGCCG
This sequence comes from Pseudomonas sp. PF05, assembly GCF_056521845.1. NCBI lineage: Bacteria > Pseudomonadati > Pseudomonadota > Gammaproteobacteria > Pseudomonadales > Pseudomonadaceae > Pseudomonas > Pseudomonas sp. PF05. Next base: position 172,233 of record NZ_JBWLPW010000005.1, read on the forward strand.
GCGCCGGTGCCCGAGATGCCTGAGGCATTGCGGGTGCAAAACGGCGCCGTCTCTGCCACGTCTACACTTTAAAGCGTCCTACCAGCCTTTCCAGTTCATGACCCAGCCGTGCGAGTTCGGTACTTGAAGAAGCGGTTTCCTCGCAGGTGCTTGCCGTCTGCTCGGAGATATCGCGAACGTTGATGACACTGCGATTGATTTCCTCGGCGACTGCGCTTTGCTGCTCCGCTGCGGTGGCGATTTGCTGATTCATGGCTTGAATGATCGATACTTTACTCGTGATGTTTTCCAGGGCGATCACCGCGCGATGGGTAAATTCGACGCTGCTCTCGCCCAACAGCTGGCTGCTTTCCATGCCTGAGGCAACGGCATGAGTACCACTCTGTACACCGGCCACCAGACTTTCAATTTCTTCAGTGGAACGCTGGGTGCGTAAGGCAAGACTGCGCACCTCGTCTGCTACCACCGCAAAGCCACGGCCAGCCTCGCCGGCGCGTGCGGCTTCAATGGCCGCGTTCAGCGCCAGCAGATTGGTTTGCTGGGCCACCGCCTTTATCACATCGAGTACCCCGCCGATTTTTTCACTTTGTTCCTGGAGATGGCGTACAGCATCGGCCGACTGATTGAGCTCTTCGGCCAAGCGCTTGATCTGCGCTATGGCCTCATTCACGATTTGCTCTCCCTCAGAGGCTTGCTGATCCGCGGCGGATGCGGCAGTTGAGGCCTCTTCAGCATCGCGAGCGACGTTTTGCACCGTTGCGGTCATTTCGCTCATCGCGGTGGCGACATGATCCGTTTCGGTTTTCTGATTATTGACGCCCGCATTGGTTTGCTCGGTGACCGCCGACAGCTGTTCGGCAGCACTGGCAACCTGAATGACGCCGGATCGAATGCCCTCGATCAGCTCATGAAGGTTGAGCATCATCTGCTGAAGACCTGATTGCAGCTGACCCAACTCATCACGCCGGTTGACCTGCACGGGCTCACTCAAATCCCCCCCGGCAATACGATTCACGGCCTGTAGCGTGTACTGCAGTGGGTTAACGATTTGTTGGGTAATGATCCATGCTGCAAGTGCGCCCAGTAGCAACGTCAAGGCTGCGACAAGCCCCAGCAGAACCTTGGCAGACGCGGCGTCGGCATCGCGCTTGGTATTTTGCGAATCAATGAGTTTTTGCGTCGTATCGAGCAACAGATCACCCAGCTGCCCCATACGTTTATATATGGGCGCTTGGTCAGTATTGGGTTTGGCCAGATCAAGCAGCAGTTGTCCGTATTCTCTGACGGAAGTGTTCTGTTGTTGGATCAGTTGCTGGTCAATCGGGGCAGTGAACTGGGTGTTGATGTTTTGCAAGTGGGCTGCCAGATTGTCCAGAATTTTCTGCAGCGGTTGATAGGCATCTGGTTGAGGGTTTGCACCTAGACGTAAACGACTGATTCGCAGGTCTTTGGTGTAATCGCTGATTTGAGCAATTTTCTCGATTTTAGCGCCGCGGTCGGTCAACGTCGCAATGGCGTACCAACCCGTCGAAGCGAGTAACAACGCAAGCCCCAGTACCAGGCCGAAGCCCAAGCTTAATTTCGCGCTGACACGGATGTTGCTGATCCAGCCAAACATAGAGACTCCAGTCGTAACTCAGATTGATTGAACATGGCGTCCGGAATGTCGACCATGAGCCTGAATGCTTTAGTTCTAGAGTGGCAGCAAAAGTACTCTGGAGGGCAATTAGCCTCATACGAAAAAAAATATACCGTTGTCGAGGGCTATTCGGTTAAGAGGTAGCTGAAAGGATACAGCGCCCAGCCTGCCGGCCATTCCAAGAGCAGTGCGTTCCGAAACTAACGGGGCATTTCAAACACCCCATAAACTGTCTAGTTCTTTAGTCGAATGTTCATGATCGTTCGGTTCTGCTGGGCCCATACTTATAGTGCAAGCACGAAAACAGTGCAGTGTGTGACGGAAGGTTTAAATCTCGATGGCTTGCTTCAGGTAAAAAAATAGCCGGTCTTGGCAGGCTCTGTATCGGGCTTCGAGGCCCTCGACCTCCCACATTCGAGCAAGCCATACCTCATCACATGACGCGTCAATATCATTGACGGCGACGCTCCATACAACCTGAGCGTGTTGTGTGGCACGTAGCAATTGCAATAACTCCTCAGTGATTGGAAGCGCTTTAGTCTTAACTCTTTTTAGCGACATAAACCATCCGTGATTAATTCAAGGTCGAGATTGTTTTTGCGTCGCGCACTATAAGGCTCAGTTTATGAAGGCTGTATTCGACTTATGGCTAGCAAGACAGCGCAGAAATAGGCTGCTCTTGGCAGTAGTTATTCATTGGATTTATGACGCTTTAATTACTGACTGCTTTATGGTGAGCATGAGCATGGCGGGCCTGAATTCAAGGCCGGTCGTCAACGAAACTTATTAATCTTTCACAAGAAGAGCCAGCAGCTATAGCGGGAATACACCGAATTTACGTGAGTCAAATTGAACGCGAACTAAAGTACCTCAATGATGCCCTGTCTAATGAACGAAAGGTTTTGGTCAACGCGTTCAGGAATTTGACGCTTCCTTGGCTGATTTGGGAGTAAGCGAACTTAGGCCATTCAACCCTCACTAAGCTTGGAAAAAACGATCCGGACGGCAGGGGTTGAGGGCAGAGCAAGCCTTGTCGCCGACGATCTCTTCACTGGCAAGACGACCCACAATCGCGGCCAGGGTAACGCCGGGGTGCATGACGCACACGTAGACGCCGCCGACCTGCGGAAGATAACCAATGATGGGGATGTCATCGGCAGGCAGAACCGGCGTTTGAGTGAGCACTTTCGCGCCGTTGGCCTGGTCGCCAGCGATCAGCGCATGGGTTGCTGCTACGGCGTCCAGCGCTCCTTCTTCTGCCGCATACGAAGCTTGTTGAGGAGGGTTCTTGAGGTTTGGCTCAAGTTCACGAATCTGTGATCGGGATATCCGGTTTGCCGAAGCTGTTGAACTCGGGCCGTAAGAGAGGGCGCCAGTCCATTGGATCTTCAGGCCGGGCAGTTGCGTTTCGAGTCGGCGGTATTCCTGGATGGCAGCGCCGCGCAATGGCGCAATGGGGTCGGGTTCGCCATGAGAGCTGTTGATCCAGGCGAATGAGCTGCCGGTCACGCCTGACGCGATGCCTTCGGCCTCGACCACCGTGACTTTCGCGCCTTGGGTCGTCAGATGGTAGGCCAGGGATGCGCCGACGATGCCGGCACAGATGACGATGACGTGCTTGCCTGGAGCGTTATCCATTCGGTCTCCGTCGGGTTTGCCTGGGGGAATACGTTAGCCCGGTTGGGGCTGCTGCGCAGCCCAGCGGGAGCAAGCTCCCTCGCCACGGTGGGTGGTGCAGCAGTTCAATATGCGGCGCCTGTCAGGCCGCTATCGCGAGCAAGCTCGGCTCCCACAGGGGTTCTTGGGTGTTCAAGATCAAGCATTCACCACACCCAAGCAACAGGCCTTTAGTACCACCGCGCCTCGCCCGGCGGGCGTTTCTTGAAGCGTTTCATGCTCCACATGTACTGGCTCGGATAGGCCCGTACGTAGCGCTCCACCACTTGGCTCATGGCAGCGCAGGCGGTTTCGGTGTCGGTGCTGTACATGGCCTGCGGCGCGGCTTCGAGGATGACTTTGTAGCCGGAGCCGTCCGGCAGGCGCAGGGCGTGAAGGAAGACGCCGACCGCTTTGCCGCCAGCGAGCATGTTCGGCACGAACTTGCTGGTCAGGGCCTGGGTGGCGAAGAAGGGCACGAAGATACCGGCGGATTCGGCCGGTTCCGGGTCGGCGGGGATGCCTACTTGGCCGCCCTTGCGCACTTCCTTGATGACGCTGAGGATGCCTTCCTTGGTGGATGCGGCGACTTTGTTGCCCAGTTGCACCCGCTGTTTGCGCAGCAATTCATCCACTGCCTTGAGCTTGGGCGGGCGGTAGAAAATGATCGGTTTGCACTGGCTGCAATAGAAGTGGTTGAGCACTTCCCAGTTGCCCAGGTGACTGGTGATGCCCACCACGCCTTTGCCGGAGGCCAGCGCTTCTTTTAATACTTCCAGGCCTTCGACTTCACGCACCAGGTCGATGGAGCGTTGGGCCGGCCAGATCCAGGCGCAGGCACTTTCGGTCAAGGATTTGCCGATGTCCTTGAGGCTCTGGCCCACCAGGCGTTCGCGCTCGGCCGGGTCCATCTCGGGAAAACATTTGGCGAGGTTGATCCGCACCACATCGCGGGAGCGGTTGGGCAGCTTCCACATGAACCAGCCAATGGCCGAGCCCACCGCTTGCACCGCCCGCCAGGGCAGCAGCGCAAACAACCGCAGAGCGCCGACCAGCAAGGCGCCTTTCAACTTATCCACAGGTCACTCCTGAATGTATGGGCCGTGTTGCGAGCCGGCTATTCTAACCGCCGTTTACCAACTCGGCGTAGCGGTCGCAATCCTGGGTGTGGTCCATGACCATGCCCGAGGCCTGCATCAGCGCATAACAAATGGTCGGTCCGACAAAAGTAAATCCGGCTTTCTTCAGGCCTTTGCTCATCGCCAGCGCCTCGGGCGTGATGGCCGGCACTTCGGTGCGGTCCTTGAAATGATTGATGATGGGTTTGTCGCCCACGAACGACCAGAGAAATGCCACCGGGTCTTCCAACGCCAGCCAGGCCTGGGCGTTGCGGCGGGCGGCCTTGAGCTTGAGGCGGTTGCGGATGATGCCGGGGTCGAGCATCAGCTCATCGATTTCGGCGTCGCTCATCTGCGCCACCCGCTGCACATCGAAGTCGTACAGCACCTCCCGGTAGCGCTCGCGTTTGCGCAAAACGGTGATCCAGGACAGCCCGGCCTGGAACCCTTCGAGCAAAAGCAACTCGAACAAACCCTGCGCATCGCGCAGCGCCGTGCCCCACTCCTGATCGTGATAAGCCATGTACAACGGATCGTCAGAACACCAAAAGCAGCGTGGCATAAGGCTCCAGGGGGCGTGCGCACGAACGAATCGGGTATACTCCCGCTCTTTAAATCGCAGCCCAAGAAACAGGTGAATTTCGTGAGCCAGCCTACGCCAGCCGTGCGTACCTTCCAAGACTTGATCCTCGCCCTCCAGCAATACTGGGCCGAGCAAGGTTGCGTGGTACTTCAGCCCTACGATATGGAAGTAGGCGCCGGCACTTTCCACACTGCCACGTTTCTGCGTGCCATCGGCCCGGAAACCTGGAACGCCGCTTATGTGCAGCCCAGCCGCCGCCCGACTGACGGCCGCTACGGCGAAAACCCGAACCGTCTGCAGCACTACTACCAGTTCCAGGTCGTCCTGAAGCCGAACCCGGAAAACTTCCAGGAGCTGTACCTGGGCTCGCTCAAGCACGTCGGCCTCGACCCGCTGGTGCACGACATTCGCTTCGTCGAAGACAACTGGGAATCGCCAACCCTGGGCGCCTGGGGCCTGGGCTGGGAAGTCTGGCTCAACGGCATGGAAGTGACCCAGTTCACCTACTTCCAGCAAGCGGGCGGCATCGAGTGCTACCCGGTCACCGGCGAAATTACCTACGGTCTGGAACGCCTGGCCATGTACCTGCAGGGTGTGGATTCGGTCTACGATCTGGTGTGGGCCGACGGCCCGTTCGGCAAAGTGACCTATGGCGACGTGTTCCACCAGAACGAAGTGGAACAGTCGACCTACAACTTCGAACACGCCAACGTCGAGAAGCTGTTCGAGCTGTTCGATTTCTACGAAAGCGAAGCCAAGCGCCTGATCGAGCTGGACCAGCCGCTGCCGTTGCCGAGCTATGAAATGGTGTTGAAGGCGTCCCATACCTTCAACCTGCTGGATGCACGCCGGGCGATTTCCGTGACCGCGCGCCAGCAATACATCCTGCGTGTACGCACCCTGGCGCGTTCCGTCGCGCAAGCCTACCTGCTGGCCCGTGCCAAGCTGGGCTTCCCGATGGCGACCCCGGACCTGCGTGATGAAGTGTTGGCTAAGCTGGAGGCTGCACAATGAGTGCTCAAGATTTTCTGGTTGAACTGGGCACCGAAGAACTGCCACCCAAAGCCCTGAACACCCTGGCCGATGCGTTCCTGGCCGGTATCGACAAAGGCCTGCAAGCCGCCGGCCTGAACTACGAAGCCAAACAGGTATACGCTGCGCCGCGCCGCCTGGCCGTGCTGATCACCGCCCTGGCGACCCAGCAGCCAGACCGCAGCATCAACCTCGACGGCCCGCCACGCCAGGCCGCGTTCGACGCCGACGGCAATCCGACCCAAGCCGCCCTGGGCTTCGCCAAGAAGTGCGGCGTGGACCTGAGCGAAATCGACCAGAGCGGCCCGAAGCTGCGCTATAGCCAGAGCATCAAGGGCAAGCCGACCGCCAGCCTGTTGCCGACCATCGTCGAAGACTCCCTCAATGACTTGCCGATTCCCAAGCGCATGCGCTGGGCCGCGCGCAAGGAAGAGTTCGTGCGTCCAACCCAATGGCTGGTGATGTTGCTCGGTGACCAGGTGATCGATTGCACGATCCTGGCCCAGAAGGCCGGTCGCGATTCCCGCGGTCACCGCTTCCATCATCCACAGAGCGTGCGCATCACCTCGCCGGCCAACTACCTGGCCGACCTGCGTGCCGCCTATGTGCTGGCCGACGCCAACGAGCGCCGCGAACTGATCAGCAAGCGCACCGAAGAGCTGGCCACCCTGCAGGAAGGCACCGCCATCGTGCCGGCCAACCTGCTGGACGAAGTGACCGCGTTGGTGGAATGGCCGGTGCCGCTGGTGTGCTCGTTCGAGGAACGTTTCCTTGAAGTACCACAGGAAGCACTGATCACCACCATGCAAGACAACCAGAAATACTTCTGCCTGCTGGACGCTGAAGGCAAGTTGCTGCCGCGCTTCATCACGGTCGCCAACATCGAAAGCAAGGACCCGCAGCAGATCATCGCCGGTAACGAAAAAGTCGTTCGCCCGCGCCTGACCGATGCCGAGTTCTTCTTCAAGCAAGACAAGAAACAGCCCCTGGAAAGCTTCAACGAGCGCCTGCGCAACGTGGTGTTCCAGGAAAAACTCGGCAGCGTCTACGACAAGGCCGAGCGCGTGTCGAAACTGGCGGCGTTCATCGCCCCACGCATCGGCGGCGACGCCCAGCGCGCGGCCCGTGCTGGCATCCTGTCCAAGTGCGACCTGTCCACCGAAATGGTCGGTGAGTTCCCGGAGATGCAAGGCGTCGCCGGTTACTACTACGCCCTCAACGATGGCGAGCCGCAAGACGTGGCCCTGGCACTGAACGAGCAGTACATGCCGCGCGGTGCCGGCGCTGAACTGCCAACCACCCTGACCGGTGCGGCCGTGGCCATCGCCGACAAGCTCGACACCCTGGTCGGTATCTTCGGTATCGGCATGCTGCCCACCGGCAGCAAAGACCCTTATGCCTTGCGTCGCGCGGCGCTGGGCGTGTTGCGGATCCTGATCGACAAACAGCTGGACCTGGACCTGAACGACGCCGTGGCGTTCGCCGTCAACGCGTTCGGCAGCAGGGTCAAGGCTGCCGGCCTGGCCGATGCGGTGCTGGAATTCATCTTCGACCGCCTGCGGGCACGTTATGAAGATGAAGGCGTCGACGTCGCCACCTACTTGTCGGTGCGAGCCCTGAAACCGGGTTCGGCCCTGGACTTCGACCAGCGCGTACAAGCGGTGCAGGCGTTCCGTCAACTGCCGGAAGCGGCAGCGCTGGCGGCGGTGAACAAGCGAGTATCGAACCTGCTGGGCAAGGCCGACGGCAACATCGCGGCCACCGTCGAAGCCAAGTACTTCGACAACGCCAACGAGTTTTCCCTGTATTCGGCGATCCAGCAGGCAGACCAGGCGGTCCAGCCAATGGCGGCGGCGCGTCAGTACAGCGAAACCCTGGCGCGCCTGGCTGCACTGCGCGAACCGGTGGATGCGTTTTTCGAGGCGGTGATGGTCAATGCCGAAGACGCCAAGGTACGCGCCAACCGTTACGCGTTGCTGGCGCGTCTGCGTGGGCTGTTCCTCGGCGTCGCCGATATTTCGTTGCTGGGGTAACGCTTGAAACTGCTGATTCTCGATCGGGACGGGGTGATCAATCACGACTCCGACGCTTACATCAAATCGGTGGAGGAGTGGTTGCCACTGCCCGGTTCGATCGAAGCCATCGCGCAGTTGAGCAAGGCCGGCTGGACGGTGGCGGTTGCCACCAACCAGTCGGGCATTGCCCGCGGTTATTATGACCTCGCCGTCCTGGACGCCATGCATGAGCACTTACGGGCATTGGTGGCGGAGCAGGGCGGGGAAGTCGGCTTGATCGTCTATTGCCCGCACGGGCCGGACGACGGCTGCGATTGCCGCAAACCCAAGCCAGGCATGTTGAAAACCATTGCCGCCCATTACGATGTGGGATTGGCGGGTGTGTGGTTCGTCGGTGACAGCCTCGGTGACCTGGAGGCGGCCAAGGCCGTCGATTGTCAGCCAGTTTTGGTAAAGACCGGGAAAGGCGAAAAGACTCTGGGCAAGACCCTGCCGGTGGGCACCTTGATTTTTGACGACTTGGCGGCGATTGCCGCTGAACTTATCCACAATTAGAGCTCCCAAGACAACCTGATCAAGGATTGTTCGGGAAGCGCTTGAACAGGCGGGCACTGCCCGCAACGGTAAATGCCGCTATGTCTATATTGCAGGCCATCAGAGCCTTTCTCTTTTACCTGCTGTTGGGCACCAGTTCCTTGCTGTGGTGCTCCTTGAGTTTTTTTATCGCGCCTTTCTTGCCGTTCAAGGCGCGCTACCGTTTCATCAATGTGTACTGGTGCCGCTGCGCCCTGTGGTTGAGCAAGGTGTTCCTGGGCATCCGCTATGAAGTCAAAGGTGCCGAGAACGTACCTGACCGGCCCTGCGTGATCCAGTCGAACCACCAGAGCACCTGGGAGACATTCTTTCTCTCGGCCTATTTCGAACCGTTGAGCCAAGTGCTCAAGCGTGAGCTGTTGTTCGTGCCGTTCTTCGGCTGGGCCATGGCGATGCTGCGCCCGATCGCCATCGACCGCGACAATCCCAAGGCGGCCCTCAAGCAGGTCGCGAAGAAGGGCGACGAACTGCTCAGAGATAACGTTTGGGTGCTGATCTTCCCCGAGGGCACCCGTGTCCCTTATGGAACCGTCGGCAAATTTTCCCGCAGCGGTTCGGCATTGGCCGTGAACGCCGATCTGCCCGTGCTGCCGATTGCACACAATGCCGGCAAATTCTGGCCCAAGGCTGGCTGGATCAGGACACCGGGCGTGATCACTGTAGTGATCGGCGCGCCAATGTATGCCGAAGGCACTGGGCCCCGCGCCATCGCCGAGCTCAATGACCGCGTACAAGCCTGGAATGAACAGGCACAACGGGAAATGGGCTCGCTGCCTCCCGGCCCTGTCACCGAAGTCCCCACGGAACAAGCCGCTGTTTGAGATCTGTGGATAACCTGTGTACCGTTTTATCGAAATCCGTCGCTTTTATGTTGTAGGTATTTGTTTTTAATACATATTTCCTAAACACATAAAACCGACGGTTAGGTGCATAAGTTTTTATAGCGATCTTTCAATCTGCCAATAACGCAAAGCGCAGGCTGAACGTCGTGCCTTTACCCATCACGCTGCGGCACTCGATTTTCCCCTCGTGATGGTCCACCACCGCCTTGACCATCGACAGCCCCAAGCCGATGCCATCCACGCCGTGAGCCGAGGAAAACCGTCGGTACTGACTGAACAGGTTTGGTAGCTCTTCGGCGCTGATGCCCTTGCCCTGGTCGGCGATATTGCAGATCAACCAGCCCGGGGTGCAATGAACCTGCAGCGAAATGCAGGTGTCGGGCGCGCTGTACTTGATGGCATTTTCCAGCAGATTGAACAGGGCACGGGTGAGCAACGGCTGATCCGCCCTCACCATCGCCTCTTCATCCTCTATTTCATGAATCAATTGGATGCGCTTGGCCTGGGCGATAGGCAGCGCCTGGTCGAGTACATCCAGCACCAGCATGGCGAATAGCGTCGGCTGGAATTGATACGCCTCGGATTCGGCCTTGGCCAATTGCACGAAGCCCTCGGTCAGGTCCAGGGCGCGACGTACCTGGCGCTCGATCTGGTCGAACAGCGGATTATCCCCACCTCCCTGGTATCGCTGCACATCGAGCAGGGCAAGGATCGCCGAGTGCGGAGCGCGCAAGTCATGGGAAAGGAAACGCAGCATGACGCTGCGCTGTTCTTCAGCCTCACGTTCGGCGCTCAGGTCCGTGAGGCTCAACAACCAGCCAATCGGCGCATCGCCATCAACCGGCAACAAAGCCGCCCGTTCCAGGCGCAAGCTGCGCTCGCGAATGTCGCGAAACTCCACCAGGGGCAATGTGGATAACCGGTGATGCGCCCCATGCTCCAACCCTGGATAACCCAATTGTCCGAGATGCTCCAGCACGTCGCCGCCCGCCAGGTCATGGCCGAACAGCTCGCGTGCCTTGCGATTGCCGAGCAACAGCTTGCCTTGGGGATCGCTGATCATGGTCGCCACCGGCAGGTATTCCAGGCCGTCGGCAATGAAGCGCCGGGTGTCGCGGGTTCGGCTCATGGCTTGTTCCAGGGCCATGATCTGGCCCTGCAAGCGGTCGCTGCCGGTGTAGGAGGGGCGGCGACGTTCCGGGAAGACCTTGGGCTCCGCGTCCAGGCGGGCCAGCTCCCAGCCGAAATAGGCCAATACCACGCTCAGGCGCCGCCAGTTCCAGATCAGGTAGCCGAACATGATGCCCAGCACACTCGCCATGGGTGACCACCACCAACCTCGCGCACCCAGCACGGCACTGATCAACAGGGCCAGGCTCATGCCGCCCACCGTGGTCCAAAGCGCCAGGCGCGGGCGCAACAGCAGCAAGCCCAATACACACCCCACCAGGCCCACCGACAACAACGCGGCGCCCGTACGGTTGCCCGTTGTTTGGCTGCTCAATGACAGCAAGGCTGTCAGCGGCAACAGCAACAGACTTATCCACAACCACTCCCGTACCAACTGTCGAAACAACCGCTGGACCTGGGTTGGCTCACGACTTTCACGGCGACGCTGGTTACTCATAGGCCTCCTGGCCAAACTCAAGGACTGGGGATTTGTTCACAAGCCTGCAAAGCCCACGACTATAACGGACTCGATGGGTGGCGTACTGCTGCCTTTCCCTCTGTGCCGTGAGCCGGTATTGTCGCAGCCAGCGACAGGTCAATGACAACGAATCAGCCACGGGCTGCGTTTCATTGCCACCTGAAGATGTCCGTTACTCTCGAGATCAAGGAATCGCATTTCATGCGTGTCGCCATACTGGACGATGAACCGGCCGAGCTGCGCCGGGTAGAACAGACACTGCAACAAATCCCTGGCAGGGGCGAGCAAGCGTGGACCCTGCACAGCTTTGAGCGAGGCGAAGACTTGCTGCGGCAACTGCGCCGGGAAACCTTCGACCTGTTGATCCTCGACTGGCAACTGCCGGACATCAGCGGACTTTCATTGCTGCGCTGGACCCGCGAGCACATGGATTCGCCACCGGCCGCCATCATGCTGACCAGCCGCGACGGCGAGCACGATATCGTCCAGGCCCTCAACGCCGGCGCTGACGACTATGTGAGCAAACCCTTCCGGCCCAACGAGCTCAAGGCCCGGGTCACCGCCGTGCTGCGCCGTCACAACCTGCAACGCGCGCCCGCCAGCGACGTACTGGTGTTCAACGACCTGGCGTTCGACGACGCCGAGCTGACCATCACCCGCGCCGGCATCCCCATCAGCCTGACCGAGCGGGAATACCGCCTGGCCCGGTGCCTGTTCGCCAACCTGGGCCGGCCGCTGTCCCGGGAGTATTTCTACGAACGCTTCTGGACCCACGAGGAAATGACCTCGTCCCGCCCGCTCGACACCCACATCTATCGCCTGCGCAACAAGCTCGGCCTGACGGCAGACCGGGGTTGGCAATTGCTGACGATTTATGGGTATGGGTATCGGTTGGAAAGTGTGGCGGCGGGAAGCGAAGCGTCTGTGGCGAGTTAAACAACGGTCAGTTTGGATGCATCTGTGGCGAGGGAGCTTGCTCCCGCTTGAGTGCGAAGCACTCACAAAAAGAGGGGCCGCTGCGCAGCCCAGCGGGAGCAAGCTCCCTCGCCACAATAAATATCAACCGATCGTCCGCACCAAGCTTCCCGCTTTGGCGATCCGACGGCGCTGCACCAGCAACCCGGACGCGACGACCAATACGCTGAGCAGACCGGTCGCGAGGATTTCCACACGGTGGGCTTCCTGGAACAGCATGATGGTCAAGGCTCCCACGATGAAGACGATCACCGCGTAGGTCAGGCCGGGGAACAGCCACATGCTGAAGGCGACCTTTTCACCGCGCGCCGTGCGTTGTTTGCGCATGCGCAGCTGGGAAACCGCGATGACCAGGTACACCAGCAACGCAATGGCGCCGGAGCTGGCCAGCAGGAAATCAAACACAGCAGCCGGCGCCACGTAGTTAGCGAATACCGCCAGGAAAGCCGCCCCGGTCGACAGCATCACCGCCCAGTAAGGCGTCCCGCTCTTGTTGGTGCGCTGGGAAACGGCCGGCGCATCGCCGCGCTTGCCCAACGAGAACATCATCCGCGAAGCCGTATACAACGCCGAGTTCAGGCAACTGGTGACCGCCACCAGGACGACGATATCGACGATCAGCTTGGCATTGGGAATGCCCATGCGCTCCAGCACCGTCTGATAGGAACCGACGCTGGCCAGGAGCGGATCGTTCCACGGCACCAGGGCGACAACGATGAAGATGGACACGAGATAGAACAAGCCAATCCGCCAGATAACCGAGTTGGTCGCCTTGGAAATCTGCTGGCCGGGGTTCTTCGATTCTGCGGCCGCGATGGTCACGATCTCGGTACCCATGAACGAAAACATAGTGGTCAGGATCGCCCCCAACACCGCGCCCATACCGTTGGGCAGGAAGCCCTGGGTGTCGAACAAGTGCGAAACACCGCTGACCTGGCTGGTCGGCAGCAAGCCGAAGATCGCCATCACACCCAGGCCGATGAAGCCGATGATTGCCACCACCTTGACCAAGGCGAACCAGAATTCGAACTCACCGTAATTCTTCACGCTGAACAGGTTGGTGACTGTCAGCAGCAGGGTGATGACCAAGGTGAAGGCCCAGATCGCCACGTTCGGAAACCAGGCATGCAGGATCGTCGCGGCGGCGTTGGCCTCCAGCGGAATCACCAGGACCCAGAACCACCAGTAGAGCCAGCCGATGGTGAAACCGGCCCAATGACCGATCGCGCGGTCAGCATAAGTCGAGAAGGAACCGGTGTCCGGCGACGCCACCGCCATTTCGCCCAGCATCCGCATCACCAGCACCACCAAGGCACCAGCGGCAGCGTAGGCCAGCAGCACCGCCGGACCAGCCGCTGCAATAGCGTGGCCGGAGCCAACGAAAAGGCCAGCGCCGATGACGCCGGCGATGGATAGCATCGTCACATGCCGGGGTTTGAGCCCTTGCTCCAGATGGTTGGAAGTTTGCGTACCGCTCATTGAGACTACCCTTGGTATTGGATTTATTCGTGCCACCTCGTACCCACCGCTTCCCTGTCAATTTAAAGAAACGGCGTGTAAGTTATTTAACACGCAAGTTCTGCGCCAGAAAATCTGAGGCCCCGTTATCCGGGGCTTTCACACTATTCCTAACCTATTGAACATGAAGGCTTTGTGCCAAGGTGTTACCGAGTTACCCCATTTTTAACCACAGGCCTTAAAAGGGTGCGTGGTTTTCAAACGTAAAAAAAAACCAACGCATGAGCGTTGGTTTTTTTGGAGCGGACGTTGCTGAAGGATCAGAAATCCAGGTTGGACACCGCCAACGCATTGCTCTCGATGAAGTCACGACGAGGCTCGACCGCATCACCCATCAGGGTGTTGAAGATCTGGTCCGCGCCAATGGCGTCTTCGATGGTGACTTTCAGCATCCGACGCGAACCTGGGTCCATGGTGGTTTCCCACAGCTGATCCGGGTTCATCTCACCCAGACCTTTGTATCGCTGGATGGTGTGGCGCTTGGTGCTTTCGGCCATCAGCCATTCAAGGGCTTCCTTGAACTCGGTCACGGCTTTCTTGCGTTCACCACGTTGGATGTACGCACCTTCGTCCAGCAGCGTGCTCAGTTGCGCGCCGAGGGATACGACGGTCTTGTAGTCGTTACTGCCGAAGAAGTCGCGGTTGAAGGTGACGTAGTTCGACAGACCGTGGGAGATCAGCTCGACCTCTGGCAGCCAGACGTTACGCTCACGGTCTTCGCGCAGGCTGGCTTTGTAGACCAGGCCGGATTTCTCGACAGTGCGCAGGCGTACTTCGTACTGGGCCAGCCAATCTTGCATCGCTGCGTGATCGGACAGTTGCTCCAGGCTTACCGCTGGCAGGTAGATGAAGTGCTCGGTCAGTTCCTGTGGGTACAGGCGCGACAGGCGCTTGAGGGTCTTCATCACCAGGCGGAAGTCGTTGACCAGGCGCTCGAGGGCTTCGCCGGAAATGCCCGGGGCATCTTCGTTCAGGTGCAGGCTCGCGTCTTCCAGGGCCGACTGCGTCATGTACTCTTCCATGGCATCGTCGTCTTTGATGTATTGCTCTTGCTTGCCTTTCTTGACCTTGTACAGCGGCGGTTGGGCGATGTAGATGTAGCCGCGCTCGATCAGCTCCGGCAACTGACGGAAGAAGAATGTCAGCAGCAGGGTACGGATATGCGAACCGTCGACGTCAGCATCGGTCATGATGATGATGTTGTGATAGCGCAGCTTGTCGATGTTGTACTCTTCGCGGCCAATGCCGCAGCCCAACGCCGTGATCAAGGTGCCGACCTCCTGGGAGGAAATCATCTTGTCGAAGCGCGCCTTCTCCACGTTGAGGATCTTGCCCTTGAGCGGCAGGATGGCCTGGGTGCGGCGGTTGCGGCCCTGCTTGGCGGAACCGCCAGCAGAGTCACCTTCCACCAGGTACAGTTCGGACAGGGCAGGGTCCTTTTCCTGGCAGTCAGCCAGTTTGCCCGGCAGGCCGGCGATGTCCAGCGCGCCTTTGCGGCGGGTCATCTCACGGGCCTTGCGCGCCGCTTCACGGGCACGGGCGGCGTCGATCATCTTGCCGACCACCAGCTTGGCTTCGTTCGGGTTCTCCAGCAGGAAGTCGGAGAAGTACTTGCCCATCTCCTGTTCGACTGCGGTCTTCACTTCGGAAGACACCAGCTTGTCCTTGGTTTGGGAACTGAACTTCGGATCCGGCACCTTCACCGAGATGATCGCGGTCAGGCCTTCACGGGCATCGTCACCGGTGGTGGCGACTTTATGCTTCTTCGCCAGGCCTTCCTGTTCGATGTAGTTGTTCAGGTTACGAGTCAGCGCCGAACGGAAGCCCACCAGGTGGGTGCCGCCGTCGCGCTGCGGGATGTTGTTGGTGAAGCACAACAGGTTCTCGTTGAAGCTGTCGTTCCACTGCAGGGCGATTTCCACGCCGATGCCGTCTTCACGCTGCACGTTGAAGTGGAACACTTGGTTGACCGGGGTCTTGTTGGTGTTCAGGTACTCAACGAACGCACGCAGGCCGCCTTCGTACTTGAACAGTTCTTCCTTGCCGCTGCGCTCGTCCTTGAGGACGATGCCAACACCGGAGTTTAGGAAAGACAGTTCACGAATCCGCTTGGCCAGAATGTCCCAGCTGAAGTGGATGTTCTTGAAGGTTTCGCTCGAAGCCTTGAAGTGGATCTGGGTGCCGGTGGTCTCGCTGTCGCCAACGATCGCCATGGGTGCCTGGGGAACACCGTGGATGTAGGTCTGTTCCCAGATCTTGCCGCTGCGGCGAACGGTCAGGACCAGTTCTTCGGACAGTGCGTTCACTACCGAGACACCTACGCCGTGCAGACCGCCGGAGACCTTGTAAGAGTTGTCGTCGAACTTACCGCCAGCATGGAGGACGGTCATGATGACCTCGGCAGCGGAAACGCCTTCCTCTTTATGCACGTCTACCGGGATGCCACGGCCGTTATCACGAACGGTGATGGACTCATCCGGGTGGATGATGATGCTGATGTCATCGCAATGGCCGGCGAGGGCTTCGTCGATGGAGTTGTCGACCACCTCGAACACCATGTGGTGCAGGCCGCTACCATCGTCGGTGTCACCAATGTACATACCGGGACGTTTGCGTACGGCATCCAGGCCTTTCAGCACTTTAATGCTCGTTGAGTCGTACGTATTTTCTTCGCTCAATGCCTTCACTCCCGATGGTCGTGGGTCTGGGTGATACGGCCCTGTTCCACGTGGAACAGGGCGACTGGCGTTTCCGTCTGCCAGCCTTCCCTCAATAATTCGAGATCTACACAGGTGATAAACACCTGGCAGCGTAAGTCTTCCAGCAAGCGGCATAGCGCGCGGCGGTGGGCTTCGTCCAGCTCGGACGGCAAGTCATCCACCAGATAAATACACTGACCGCGGCGGGCCTGGCTGACCAGATGCCCTTGGGCTATGCGCAAGGCACACACCACCAACTTCTGCTGCCCCCGGGACAAGATGTCCGCGGCGTTATGTGCGCCCAATCTGAGACGCAAGTCAGCACGTTGTGGTCCGGCCTGGGTATGGCCCATCTGCTGGTCCCGCTGCAGCGAGCCAGCCAACACGGTGCTCAGTTCCCGGTCTTTGTCCCAGCCTCGGTAATAGCTGAGCGTCAGGCCCTCAAGCTCAACCAGTTCGCTCAAGGTCTGCTCGAAGACCGGTTTCAAGGCTTTGATGTAAGCGCGGCGGTATTCATCGATTTCAGCGCTGGCCTGGCACAGTTCCCTGTCCCAAACCGCTTGCGAAACGGCGTCAAGTGTACCATGTCGCAGCCAAGAGTTTCGCTGGCGCAGCGCCTTCTGCAGGCGCTGCCAAGTCGTCATGAAGCGCGGTTCCACGTGGAACACGCCCCAGTCGAGAAATTGCCGGCGAATCTTCGGTGCGCCCTCCAGCAGACGGAAGCTGTCCGGGTTGATCAACTGCAATGGCAGGATCTCGGCCAGCTGTGCCGCGCTACGAGCGTTCTGCCCATCGATGCGGATCTGGAACTCGCCTTGCCGGTCCCGCGATATCCCCAGGGCGCTATGGCCACCTTCTGCCAGTTCCACCTGCCCGAACACCGTGCACGCCAGTTGATCGTACTGGATGACCGGTAACAGGCGGGTGCTGCGAAACGAACGGGCAAGCCCGAGCAGGTGCACGGCTTCCAGGACGCTGGTTTTGCCGCTGCCGTTGGCGCCGTAAAGGATATTGATGCGGGGGGAAGGGGAGAAGGTCACCGGGTGCAGATTGCGCACCGCGGTGACCGAGACGCGACTTAAGGACATCTAGCTTTTGCTTGGCATGATTACAGACGCATCGGCATGACAACGTAAGCCGAATCGTCGTTATCGGACTCTTGCACCAGCGCACTGCTGTTGGAGTCAGACAGGATCAGACGCACTTGCTCGGTGGTCATCACGCCCAGCACGTCGAGCAGGTAGCTGACGTTGAAGCCGATTTCCAGGGAGCCCCCGTTGTATTCAACGCCCACTTCTTCTTCCGCCTCTTCCTGCTCCGGGTTGTTCGCCTGGATTTTCAGCTGACCATTGGCCAGTTGCAGGCGGATGCCACGGTACTTCTCGTTGGAGAGAATCGCGGTGCGGCTGAAGGCTTCGCGCAGTGCCTGGCGATCGCCCAGTACCAGCTTGTCGCCACCTTTTGGCAGCACGCGCTCGTAGTCAGGGAATTTGCCGTCCACCAGCTTCGACGTGAAGGTGAACTCGCCGGTCGTGGCGCGGATGTGGTGCTGGCCCAGCACAATGCTGACGTTGCCGTCCGGCTCGGTCAGCAGACGGGCCAACTCCAGGATACCTTTGCGCGGCACGATCACCTGGTGGCGATCCGGCTGACCGATATCGGCCTGCATCGAGCACATGGCCAGGCGATGCCCGTCGGTGGCGACGGCGCGGATGACGCCGGCAGACACTTCCAGGAGCATGCCGTTGAGGTAATAACGAACGTCCTGCTGGGCCATGGCGAAACTGGTGCGTTCGATCAGGCGACGCAATTTACTCTGGTCCAGGCTGCAGGTCAGCGAACCCGGGCCTTCTTCAACAGTCGGGAAATCGTTGGCTGGCAGCGTGGACAAGGTGAAACGGCTGCGACCGGCCTTGACCACGAGCTTCTGCTCATCGACCTTGATGTCGATCAGCGCGTCGTTTGGCAGGCTCTTGCAGATGTCCATCAGCTTGCGCGCCGGCACGGTGATTGAACCCGGATCGGCCGGTTCTTCAAGTTGCACACGACCGACCAGCTCGACTTCCAGGTCGGTACCGGTCAGCGACAGTTGCTGGCCTTCGACAACCAGCAGCACGTTGGAAAGTACCGGCAAGGTCTGGCGGCGTTCGACGACGCCTGCGACCAGTTGCAGGGGTTTCAACAGGGCTTCGCGTTGAATGGTGAAATGCATGGTCTAGTCCCTTGCCTTAATAAGCTGCGCTGGTGGTCATCAAGTGGTCAGTGTACGCAGCAGGTTCTTGTAGTCCTCGCGGATGTCCGCGTCGGATTCCTTAAGTTCGTTGATCTTGCGGCAGGCGTGCAGCACGGTGGTGTGGTCGCGTCCACCAAACACATCACCGATTTCCGGCAGGCTGTGGTTGGTCAGTTCCTTGGACAGGGCCATGGCCACCTGACGCGGACGTGCCACCGAACGCGAACGGCGTTTGGACAGCAGGTCGGAAATCTTGATTTTGTAGTATTCAGCAACCGTTCGCTGAATGTTATCCACAGATACCAATTTATCCTGAAGCGCCAACAGGTCCTTCAGGGATTCGCGAATCAACTCGATGGTGATGTCGCGGCCCATGAAGTGCGAGTGAGCGATCACCCGCTTGAGGGCACCTTCGAGTTCACGCACGTTGGAGCGGATACGCTGGGCGATGAAGAACGCGGCGTCGTGAGGCAGCTCGACCTTGGCCTGGTCGGCTTTCTTCATCAAGATCGCCACACGGGTTTCCAGCTCGGGCGGCTCGACGGCCACCGTCAAGCCCCAGCCGAAACGCGACTTGAGGCGTTCTTCAAGGCCCTCGATCTCTTTCGGGTAGCGGTCACTGGTGAGAATGACCTGCTGCCCACCTTCAAGCAATGCGTTGAAGGTGTGGAAAAACTCTTCCTGGGAACGTTCCTTGCGGGCGAAGAACTGGATATCGTCGATCAGCAAGGCGTCCACCGAACGGTAGAAACGCTTGAACTCGTTGATCGCGTTCAGTTGCAGCGCCTTGACCATATCGGCCACGAAACGCTCGGAATGCAGGTACACGACCTTGGCATTCGGGTTCTTCTTTAATAGATGGTTGCCCACCGCGTGCATCAAGTGGGTCTTACCCAAGCCTACGCCACCATAAAGGAAGAGCGGGTTATAGCCATGCTTGGGGTTGTCCGCGACCTGCCAGGCCGCCGCGCGGGCCAGTTGGTTGGATTTACCTTCGACGAAATTCTCGAAGGTAAAGGTCCGGTTCAGATAGCTGGTGTGCTTGAGCGCACCTTCGACCTGGACGGTGCGCTGTTCGGCACGCACCGGAGCCTGTTGGGAGCTGGCGCCGGCCATCGGGTCGAAGCTGTCCCGGGAGGGCTCTTCGCTGACCTCGGCGACCTTTTGCGCATTGCGTTTGCTCGGGGCAGGCGCGGGTGCCGGGGCGGCATGATTGTTAACCGGTGCCGTTACAGCCTGCTGGGCCTGTGACGCGGCGGCTGCCAGCGGCGCGTTGGGTGCGGCGCGCGGTGCCGAGCTGCGCTTGCTGCCTATTAATAAGGACAACGCAGGCGCCATGCCATTGCCATGCTCGTCGAGCAGCTCCATGACCCGGCCCAGGTACTTTTCGTTGACCCAGTCGAGAACGAAACGATTCGGTGCATAGACACGCAACTCGTCGCCTTCGGCTTCGACCTGTAGTGGACGGATCCAAGTGTTGAATTGTTGGGCAGGCAGCTCATCGCGCAAAAGCTCTACGCACTGCTGCCAAAGTTCCACTGACACGGATATCCCCTAAGTTGAAAGCCGGTGAGGCAAAAACAAGCGGCCATTGTAGCGAGCAGACGTCCACTTATCCACATGCAGCTTGCTGATCGCCCATGATTTATCAATGCGTTAAACGCGAGAAAGACGACGGGCGGTCAGTGGATAAGCCCTGTGGATAACCGGGCCTGAGGTCGTTGCACAAGTGGGGGCGAAAGTCGGTGGATAACTGGGCTGTGGATAACATGCCATTCCACGCACAGCTTATCCGACAGCGCAGCACAGGCTGGCCACTGCTTTCCCCTGTAGTTGTCATTCTCTGTACATGGCGGATTACAAGGCCTGAGCGTGGTTATCCACAGAGAGGTGGCTGCCTTGCTTTTATAAGCTTTACAGAAAAGCTTTAAATAATTCCCTTCTTTATTTCTATATCTAGCGCTGTGTGATGAATCCGCCCAAGTGCCTGGATATCTATTTAAAGGAAACGCTGGTTGGAAATTGACCTAGAGGCTTGCTTTCTCTAGAATCCCCGGTCTCTTAAAACGGGGGCCATTCCGGCCCGTTGTGGACGAACCAGGTAACACGACATGAAACGTACTTTCCAACCAAGCACTATCAAACGCGCTCGTACCCACGGTTTCCGTGCTCGCATGGCTACCAAGAACGGTCGTGCCGTCCTGTCGCGTCGTCGCGCCAAAGGTCGTGCGCGTCTGGCAGTTTGATAATCCGGCACTGGAGGTGAGTCAGGACTTCAGTCGGGAAAAGCGTTTGCTTACACCCCGGCATTTCAAGGCAGTCTTTGACTCCCCTACCGGCAAGGTTCCGGGGAAAAATCTCCTGCTCCTTGCGCGCAGTAACGATCTCGATCACCCCCGACTCGGGCTGGTTATCGGGAAAAAGAGCGTCAAGCTCTCCGTTCAGCGCAATCGCCTCAAACGTCTGATGCGCGAATCGTTTCGCCTGAACCAGGATTCACTGGTTGGATGGGACATCGTTATCGTCGCGCGCAAAGGTTTGGGTGACGTAGAAAACCCCGAACTGATTCAGCATTTCGGCAAGCTCTGGAAGCGTCTGGCACGCAACAAGCCAGTACCAGCAGTCAACACCGAAACTGTAGGGGTAGACAGTCCCGATGCGTAAACTGGCACTCGTTCCGATCCAGTTTTACCGCTATGCCATTAGTCCTTTGATGGCCAGTCACTGTCGTTTCTACCCCAGTTGTTCCTGCTACGCGTATGAAGCCATAGAAAATCATGGCCTACTGCGCGGTGGCTGGCTGACCTTTCGTCGTTTAGGTCGCTGTCATCCGTGGAATCCCGGCGGTTATGACCCGGTTCCGCCTATCCCTACCTCCCGTTCTTCTTCGATGGCCGAGTAATCATGGATATCAAACGCACGATCCTGATCGTCGCCCTGGCAATCGTGTCCTACGTCATGGTCCTTAAATGGAACCAGGACTATGGCCAGGCTGCCCTGCCGACTCAGAATGTTGCAGCCAGCAATACCGCACCGAGCCTGCCGGATGTCCCTGTTGGCAACAACGCTGCCAGCAATGACGACATCCCGCGCGCGGCAAGCGATACCAGCGCTCCCGCCGAAGCCCCTGTGGCCGTAAGCAAAGATCTCATCCAGATCAAGACGGACGTGCTTGAGCTGGCAATCGATCCACAAGGTGGTGACGTTGCCCAGCTGAAACTGCCGCTGTACCCGCGTCGCCAGGATCATCCGGAAATCCCGTTCCAGTTGTTCGACAACGGTAACGAGCGGACCTATCTGGCCCAAAGTGGCCTGATCGGTACGAACGGCCCGGATTCGAACCCGGCCGGTCGCCCGATCTACTCCGCCGAGAAGAAGAGTTATCAACTGGCTGACGGTCAGGACCAACTGGTCGTAGACCTGAAGTACAGCAAGGATGGCGTCAACTACATCAAGCGTTTCACCTTGAAACGTGGCCTGTATGACGTAACCGTCTCTTACCTGATCGACAACCAGAGCGCACAGCCCTGGTCCGGTGCGATGTTCGCGCAGTTGAAGCGTGACGCCAGCTCCGATCCGTCTTCGAGCACTGCCACCGGCACCGCGACTTACCTGGGCGCCGCCCTGTGGACAAGTTCGGAGCCGTACAAAAAAGTGTCCATGAAGGACATGGACAAGGGCCAGCTCAAGGAAACCGTCCAAGGTGGCTGGGTTGCCTGGCTGCAGCACTACTTTGTAACCGCCTGGATTGCGCAGAAGGGCGAAAACAATATCGTCCAGACGCGCAAGGACAGCAAAGGCAACTACATCATCGGTTACACCGGCCCGACATTGACTGCCGCGCCAGGTGCGAAAGCCGAAACCAGCGCCATTCTGTATGCCGGTCCTAAAAGCCAGGCTGTGCTGAAAGAGTTGTCCCCAGGCCTGGAGCTGACTGTGGACTACGGCTTCCTGTGGTTCATTGCCCAGCCGATCTTCTGGCTGCTGCAACATATCCACAGCATCGTCGGTAACTGGGGCTGGTCGATCATTTTCCTGACCATGCTGATCAAGGGTCTGTTCTTCCCATTGTCGGCCGCCAGCTACAAATCCATGGCCCGCATGCGCGCCGTGGCCCCGAAACTGGCCGCGCTGAAAGAGCAACATGGCGACGACCGGCAGAAAATGTCCCAGGCCATGATGGAGCTGTACAAGAAAGAGAAGATCAACCCGCTGGGTGGATGCTTGCCGATTCTTGTGCAGATGCCAGTGTTCCTGTCGTTGTACTGGGTGCTGTTGGAAAGCGTGGAGATGCGCCAGGCGCCGTTCATGCTGTGGATCACTGACCTGTCGATCAAGGATCCGTTCTTCATCCTGCCGATCATCATGGGCGCGACCATGTTCATCCAGCAGCAGTTGAACCCAACACCTCCGGATCCAATGCAGGCGAAGGTCATGAAAATGATGCCAATCATCTTCACCTTCTTCTTCCTGTGGTTCCCTGCAGGTCTTGTGCTGTACTGGGTTGTGAACAACGTGTTGTCCATTACTCAGCAGTGGTACATCACGCGTAAGATCGAAGCGGCTACGAAAAAAGCCGAGGCGTAACTTGCTCTGTGGATAACCACACAAAACGCCCCCTAGTGGGGCGTTTTGCTATCTGCCACTTTTGTCTGGATACCGGTTTATGAGCGCACCGCGTGAAACCATTGCCGCCGTTGCCACCGCCCAAGGTCGCGGTGGTGTCGGCATCGTCCGTATTTCGGGACCCTTGGCCAGTGTCGCGGCCAAGGCAATCAGCGGTCGTGAACTCAAGCCGCGGTTTGCTCATTACGGCCCGTTTTTCAGTGATGACCAGCAGGTGCTCGACGAGGGGCTGGCGTTGTATTTCCCGGGGCCGAATTCGTTCACCGGCGAAGACGTACTGGAACTGCAGGGGCACGGCGGCCCCATCGTGCTGGACATGCTGCTCAAGCGTTGCCTGGAACTGGGCTGTCGCCTGGCCCGGCCGGGTGAGTTCAGTGAACGGGCATTCCTCAACGACAAACTCGACCTGGCCCAGGCCGAGGCGATTGCCGATTTGATCGAAGCCAGTTCTGCACAGGCGGCACGCAACGCATTGCGTTCGTTGCAGGGCGCGTTTTCCCAGCGTGTGCATAACCTCACCGAACAATTGATCGGCCTGCGGATCTACGTCGAAGCCGCGATTGATTTCCCGGAAGAGGAAATCGATTTTCTTGCCGATGGCCATGTGTTGAGCATGTTGGATAAAGTGCGCGATGAGTTATCCACAGTACTGCGCGAAGCCGGGCAGGGCGCCTTGTTGCGCGATGGGATGACCGTGGTGATCGCT
The DNA here is from genome assembly GCF_056521845.1 of Pseudomonas sp. PF05. NCBI lineage: Bacteria > Pseudomonadati > Pseudomonadota > Gammaproteobacteria > Pseudomonadales > Pseudomonadaceae > Pseudomonas > Pseudomonas sp. PF05. The sequence continues at coordinate 196,117 of NZ_JBWLPW010000005.1, forward strand.
GGGCGGCCGAATGCCGGCAAGTCCAGCCTGTTGAATGCCTTGGCCGGCCGTGAGGCGGCGATTGTCACCGAGATCGCCGGCACCACCCGGGACATCCTGCGTGAACATATCCACATCGATGGCATGCCACTGCATGTGGTGGATACCGCAGGTTTGCGCGACACCGAGGACCAGGTGGAAAAAATCGGCGTTGAACGGGCACTCAAGGCCATCGGTGAAGCCGATCGGGTCCTGCTGGTGGTGGATGCCACCGCACCGGAAGCGGACGATCCATTTGCCTTGTGGCCTGAATTCCTCGAAGTCCGCCCAGATCCGGCAAAAGTCACCTTGATCCGCAACAAGGCCGACCTGACCGGGGAAGCGATTGTCCTTGAAGTCAGCAACGACGGCCATGTGACCATCAGTCTGAGCGCGAAGGCGGCGGGCGAAGGCCTGGAATTGCTGCGTGAACACCTCAAGGCCTGCATGGGCTATGAGCAGACCTCGGAAAGCAGCTTCAGCGCCCGCCGGCGACATCTTGAAGCCTTGCGCCATGCCAGCGCCGCCCTGGAGCACGGTCGCGCGCAGCTGACCTTGGCGGGGGCGGGTGAGTTGTTGGCCGAAGACCTTCGCCAGGCCCAACATGCCCTTGGGGAAATTACCGGCGCCTTCAGCTCCGATGACCTGTTGGGGCGGATCTTTTCCAGCTTCTGCATCGGTAAATAACTCTGCTTTTCAAACCGGGTTTGCCCTCGAAGCCTCTCGAGTCCAACGCAAACCCGGTTCTTCCCCTCTGTTTTTGAAACGATTGCCCTTGATGGCGGCTTGCCTGTGGACGCTGCGGCTGTCCATCGCGGCGGTTTTCTGTGGATTAAGCCCTGTGAATAACTGCCATTGAGGTCGGTTGATAAACCCCCTTCAAATCTGGAGATAACCGCTCCTGTGGATAACAGGCCCATTCATCCACAGGCTTACACCGGTTATCCAAACCCCTCATGGCCACCTGACCACAGGGTTTTGAATCTCTGTACACATTGAAAATAAAGGCCTGTGTAACGTTATCCACAGATAATTGGCTCAGTAAGAATAAACATAAAAACAAAGGTTTTATAAATTTCTTTCTTTTTAATTTCTTTAACCGCGAGTTTTCCACAGCTGGTTAAATTTTGTGCAAAGGGTTCTTTAGGAAAGGGGAAGTCCCTATACTTGCCGACCTGGCTCGAAAAACGCTCTGGCCAGGCTCAAGACCTATTTCCGAATTACCTGAATTAAGCAGGCACGAGGTGCGTGGTGGATTTCCCTTCCCGTTTTGAAGTGATCGTCATCGGCGGCGGTCATGCCGGTACCGAGGCAGCACTTGCATCAGCACGCATGGGGGCAAAAACCCTGTTGCTGACGCATAACGTGGAAACCCTCGGTGCCATGAGTTGCAACCCTGCCATTGGTGGGATCGGCAAAAGCCACCTGGTCAAGGAAATCGATGCCCTTGGGGGCGCGATGGCCATGGCCACCGATAAAGGCGGTATCCAGTTTCGCGTATTGAACAGCCGCAAAGGCCCAGCCGTGCGCGCGACTCGCGCCCAGGCCGACCGAGTCCTGTACAAGGCCGCTGTCCGCGAAATTCTGGAAAACCAGCCGAACCTGTGGATATTTCAACAAGCGGCCGATGACCTGATCGTCGAACAGGACCAGGTACGCGGCGTCGTCACGCAAATGGGTCTGCGTTTCTTCGCCGATTCCGTGGTGTTGACCACCGGGACGTTCCTCGGCGGACTTATCCACATCGGTTTGCAGAATTTTTCCGGCGGTCGCGCCGGTGATCCGCCGTCGATTGCTCTGGCTCACCGCCTGCGTGAGTTGCCATTGCGTGTCGGGCGCCTGAAAACCGGTACGCCACCTCGCATCGACGGCAAGTCCGTGGATTTCTCGGTGATGACCGAGCAGCCTGGCGATACGCCGATCCCGGTGATGTCGTTCATGGGCAACAAGGAACAGCATCCACGGCAAGTCAGTTGCTGGATCACCCACACCAACGCCCGCACCCACGAAATCATCGCGGCGAACCTCGATCGTTCGCCGATGTATTCAGCTGCCGGTGAAATCGAAGGTGTCGGCCCGCGCTATTGCCCGTCGATTGAAGACAAGATCCATCGCTTTGCCGACAAGGAAAGCCATCAGGTGTTCATCGAACCGGAAGGTTTGACCACCCATGAGTTGTATCCGAACGGGATATCCACAAGTCTGCCGTTCGACGTGCAATTGCAGATCGTGCAATCGATCCGTGGCATGGAGAACGCGCACATCGTGCGTCCGGGTTATGCGATCGAGTACGACTACTTCGATCCGCGCGATTTGAAGTACAGCCTGGAAACCAAAGCTATCGGCGGTCTGTTCTTCGCCGGGCAGATCAACGGCACCACCGGCTACGAAGAAGCTGGTGCCCAGGGTTTGCTCGCCGGAGCCAACGCCGCATTGCTCGCCAAGGGCAAAGAAGCCTGGTGCCCGCGCCGCGATGAGGCGTACATCGGTGTGCTGGTGGACGACCTGATTACCCTGGGTACCCAGGAACCGTATCGGATGTTCACGTCTCGCGCCGAATACCGCCTGATCCTGCGTGAAGACAACGCCGACCTGCGCTTGACCGAGAAAGGTCGCGAACTGGGGTTGGTGGATGACGTGCGCTGGGCTGCGTTCTGCAAGAAACGCGAGAGCATCGAGCTGGAAGAGCAGCGCCTGAAAAGCACCTGGGTTCGTCCCGGTACCGAGCAGGGCGATGCTATCGCGGCGAAATTCGGCACGCCGCTGACCCACGAATACAACCTGCTGAACCTGTTGAGCCGCCCGGAAATCGATTATGCCGGGTTGGTGGAAGTGACCGGCCAGGGCGCGGAAGATCCACAAGTGGCCGAACAGGTCGAGATCAAGACCAAATACGCCGGTTACATCGACCGCCAGCAGGACGAAATCGCCCGTCTGCGCGCCAGTGAAGACACCAAGTTGCCTGTGGATATCGATTACACCGGCATTTCCGGGTTGTCGAAAGAAATCCAGGGCAAGCTCGGTGCGACCCGTCCGCAAACCCTGGGCCAGGCCTCGCGCATTCCAGGCGTCACGCCAGCGGCGATCTCGCTGTTGATGATTCATTTGAAAAAACGCGGCGCCGGCCGCCAGTTGGAGCAAAGCGCTTGAGTTCGATGGTCACCTCGCAACACGCTGAAGAGTTATCCACAGGTGCCCGTCAGCTCGGCGTCAGCCTGACCGAAGCCCAGCACGCGCAATTGCTAGGTTATCTGGCGTTGTTGATCAAATGGAACAAGGCCTACAACCTGACCGCCGTGCGCGATCCGGACGAAATGGTCTCGCGCCATTTGCTCGACAGCCTCAGCGTCATGTCCTTCATCGAAGACGGTCGCTGGCTGGATGTCGGCAGCGGCGGAGGCATGCCGGGCATCCCGCTGGCGATCCTGTTTCCCGACTCGCAAGTGACCTGCCTGGACAGCAACGGTAAGAAAACCCGCTTCCTGACCCAGGTCAAACTCGAACTCAAACTGGATAACTTGCAAGTTATCCACAGCCGCGTCGAAGCGTTCCAACCTGCCGAGCCGTTCAACGGGATCATCTCCCGGGCGTTCAGCAGCATGGAGAACTTCAGCAACTGGACTCGCCACCTGGGCGACGCCGATACGCGCTGGCTGGCAATGAAGGGCGTTCATCCGGCCGATGAGCTGGTAGCATTGCCGGCAGACTTCCACCTCGATAGCGAACACGCCTTGGCCGTACCCGGTTGCCAAGGCCAACGCCATCTGCTGATACTGCGCCGCACGGCATGATTGGGAACACAAGCAAGAATGGCTAAGGTATTCGCGATAGCGAACCAGAAAGGTGGTGTGGGCAAGACCACCACCTGTATCAACCTCGCAGCATCCCTGGTCGCGACCAAGCGCCGGGTGCTGTTGATCGATCTCGATCCACAGGGCAACGCTACCATGGGCAGCGGTGTGGATAAGCATGGCCTGGAAAACTCCATCTACGACGTCCTGATCGGCGAGTGCGATCTGGGCCAGGCCATGCACTTTTCCGAACATGGCGGTTATCAACTGCTGCCGGCCAACCGTGACCTGACGGCGGCCGAAGTGGTGCTGCTGGAAATGCAGATGAAGGAAAGCCGTCTGCGCAGCGCCTTGGCGCCGATCCGGGAAAACTACGATTACATCCTGATCGATTGCCCACCGTCGCTGTCGATGCTGACCCTCAACGCCCTGGTGGCGGCCGATGGGGTCATTATCCCCATGCAGTGCGAATATTTCGCATTGGAAGGGTTGAGCGACCTTGTGGATAACATCAAGCGCATCGCCGAACTGCTGAACCCGGACCTGAAGGTCGAAGGCCTGTTGCGGACCATGTACGACCCGCGCCTGAGCCTGATGAACGACGTTTCGGCCCAGCTCAAGGAGCACTTCGGCGAGCAACTCTACGACACCGTCATCCCGCGTAACATCCGCCTGGCCGAAGCGCCGAGCTACGGGATGCCGGCCCTGGCCTACGACAAACAATCCCGTGGTGCGCTGGCTTACCTGGCCCTGGCGGGCGAGATGGTTCGCCGTCAGCGCCGCAACCCTCGCACCGCTGCAGCCCAGCCAACTTAAGGAAACCCCATGGCCGTCAAGAAACGAGGTCTCGGACGTGGACTGGATGCACTGCTCAGCGGTCCCACTGTCAGCTCGCTGGAAGAACAGGCTGTCCAGGTCGATCAGCGTGAGTTGCAGCATTTGCCGCTGGACCTGATCCAGCGCGGCAAATACCAGCCGCGCCGGGACATGGACCCACAGGCGCTGGAAGAACTGGCCCAGTCGATCAAGAGCCAGGGTGTGATGCAGCCGATCGTGGTCCGGCCGATCGCCAATGGGCGCTTCGAGATCATTGCCGGCGAACGTCGCTGGCGCGCCAGCCAGCAGGCCGGCCAGGAAACCATCCCGGCAATGGTCCGCGATGTGCCGGATGAAACGGCTATCGCCATGGCGCTGATCGAGAACATCCAGCGTGAAGACCTCAACCCGATCGAGGAAGCCGTGGCCCTGCAGCGCTTGCAGCAGGAATTCCAATTGACCCAGCAACAAGTTGCCGAGGCGGTGGGCAAGTCCCGTGTGACCGTGGCCAACCTGCTGCGCCTGATTGCCTTGCCGGAAGTCATCAAGACCATGCTGTCCCATGGCGACCTGGAAATGGGTCATGCCCGGGCATTGCTCGGTTTGCCGGAAAATCAACAGGTTGAAGGGGCGCGACATGTTGTCGCACGAGGCCTGACTGTGCGCCAAACCGAGGCACTGGTTCGCCAGTGGCTGAGCGGCAAACCGGCCCCTGTCGAAGCCCCCAAAACCGATCCTGATATCGCTCGCCTGGAACAGCGCCTGGCCGAGCGCCTGGGCTCTGCGGTACAGATCCGCCACGGTAAGAAGGGTAAAGGGCAATTGGTGATCGGTTATAACTCCCTCGATGAGCTGCAAGGTGTCCTTGCGCACATTCGCTGAAACAATTGCTCTTGTAGCGCGCAGTCGGAAATCACTACCTGACAGTTGAATAGGGGCAGAACCGCCCCTATACTCTGCGCGCATTTTGTCGGCACAAATTATGCCAAGTTATTGAATTATGGCGGCCGATCATTGGAGAGCAAAAGCGATGGAAACCCGCACGCCAAACCGCTTGCCGTTCCATCGCCTGGCAGTTTTCCCGGTTTTGATGGCTCAATTTACCGTCGTACTGATCGCCACACTGGCGCTCTGGCAATGGAAAGGAGTCGTCACCGGATACTCAGGGCTTTGCGGAGGCCTGATAGCCTTGCTTCCCAATATTTACTTCGCTCACAGGGCCTTTCGGTTTTCCGGCGCCCGAGCAGCCCAGGCTATCGTCCGGTCTTTTTATGCCGGCGAGGCGGGGAAACTGATTTTGACGGCAGTGCTGTTTGCATTGACGTTCGCAGGTGTGAAGCCACTGGCGCCGCTGGCTGTATTCAGCGTCTTCGTGCTGACCCAACTGGTTAGCTGGTTCGCTCCCCTGCTAATGAGAACAAGACTTTCGAGACCTTAGGGCGTTTGAGGCAACCATGGCAGAGACAACCGCTTCGGGCTATATCCAGCACCACTTGCAGAACCTGACTTTCGGTCAGCTACCCAACGGCGGCTGGGGCTTTGCCCACACCGCAGCAGAAGCCAAGGAAATGGGCTTCTGGGCTTTCCACGTCGATACTCTCGGCTGGTCGGTCGCTTTGGGTCTGATCTTCGTTCTTCTTTTCCGCATGGCGGCAAAGAAGGCGACTTCCGGTCAGCCTGGTGCACTGCAGAACTTCGTTGAAGTATTGGTCGAATTCGTCGATGGCAGCGTGAAAGACAGCTTCCATGGCCGTAGCCCGGTGATCGCACCGCTGGCACTGACCATCTTCGTCTGGGTGTTCCTGATGAACGCCGTCGACCTGGTACCGGTCGACTGGATTCCTCAGTTGGCCATCCTGATCTCCGGCGACCAGCACATCCCATTCCGCGCCGTGTCGACCACCGACCCGAACGCGACCCTGGGCATGGCCTTCTCGGTCTTCGCACTGATCATTTTCTATAGCATCAAGGTCAAGGGCATCGGCGGCTTCATCGGCGAACTGACCCTGCACCCGTTCGGCAGCAAGAACATCCTGGTTCAAGCCCTGCTGATCCCGGTGAACTTCCTGCTCGAATTCGTGACCCTGATCGCCAAGCCGATTTCTCTGGCACTGCGTCTGTTCGGCAACATGTATGCCGGCGAACTGGTGTTCATCCTGATCGCTGTGATGTTCGGCAGCGGCCTGCTGTGGCTCAGCGGCCTGGGTGTAGTTCTGCAGTGGGCGTGGGCTGTGTTCCACATCCTGATCATCACCCTGCAGGCGTTCATCTTCATGATGCTGACCATCGTCTACCTGTCGATGGCGCACGAAGAAAACCATTAAGGCCAGTCTCGACTAGTCTGATGTCCTTCCCGGTCAAACGGGAAGGAGCCCGAACCGGGCTGAGAAACGATTTGTTTTACCGCTTTAATCTAAAAAACCTAAACCATACGACGTAAAAGTCGGGAGGAAAGATGGAAACTGTAGTTGGTCTAACCGCTATCGCTGTTGCACTGTTGATCGGCCTGGGCGCACTGGGTACCGCAATTGGTTTCGGCCTGTTGGGCGGCAAGTTCCTGGAAGGCGCAGCGCGTCAGCCAGAAATGGTTCCAATGCTGCAAGTCAAAATGTTCATCGTGGCCGGTCTGCTCGACGCCGTGACCATGATCGGTGTTGGTATCGCGCTGTTCTTCACCTTTGCGAACCCGTTCGTTGGTCAAATCGCTGGCTAATTACTCGGATGTCTCGAGTAGATTGGTGTGATGGACAACGTAACTGCGAGGTGTTGGCGTGAACATTAATGCGACCCTGATTGGCCAGTCCGTTGCGTTCCTGATTTTTGTACTGTTCTGCATGAAGTTCGTATGGCCTCCGGTCATTGCGGCATTGCACGAACGTCAAAAGAAGATCGCTGATGGTCTGGACGCTGCCAGCCGTGCAGCTCGCGACCTGGAGTTGGCCCAAGAGAAAGTGGGTCATCAACTGCGCGAAGCGAAAGCTCAGGCAGCTGAAATCATCGAGCAAGCCAAGAAACGCGGTACCCAGATTGTCGACGAAGCCCGTGAACAGGCTCGCGTCGAAGCTGACCGTGTGAAGGCTCAGGCTCAAGCCGAGATCGAACAGGAACTCAACAGTGTCAAAGACGCGCTGCGTGCCCAAGTGGGTGCCCTGGCCGTTGGCGGTGCTTCTAAGATCCTGGGTGCCACAATCGATCAAAACGCGCACGCAGAGCTGGTTAACCAACTGGCTGCTGAAATCTAAGCGAGGGCGATCATGGCAGAACTGACCACGTTGGCCCGACCTTACGCTAAGGCGGCCTTCGAGCACGCTCAGGCCCACCAGCAACTGGCCAATTGGTCAGCCATGCTCGGCCTGGCTGCAGCGGTGTCGCAAGACGACACCATGCAGCGCGTGCTCAAGGCCCCGCGACTGACGAGCGCAGAAAAGGCCGCCACGTTCATTGACGTGTGCGGCGACAAGTTCGATGCCAAGGCACAGAATTTCATTCACGTCGTTGCCGAAAACGACCGTCTCCTGCTTCTGCCGGAGATCGCCACTCTTTTTGACCTGTACAAGGCCGAGCAAGAGAAGTCGGTAGACGTGGAAGTGACCAGTGCTTTTGCATTGAACCAAGAACAGCAAGACAAACTCGCCAAGGTTCTCAGTGCACGACTCAACCGGGAAGTGCGCCTGCAAGTCGAGGAAGACAAGTCCCTGATAGGGGGCGTTGTAATCCGCGCCGGCGACCTGGTTATCGATGGCTCGATTCGCGGCAAAATCGCGAAACTTGCCGAAGCATTGAAATCTTGAGTTTGAAGGGGCAGCAGAGCAATGCAGCAACTCAATCCTTCCGAAATAAGTGAAATTATCAAGGGCCGCATCGACAAGCTCGATGTGACCTCCCAAGCCCGTAACGAAGGCACTGTCGTCAGCGTATCTGACGGCATCGTGCGGATTCACGGTCTGGCCGACGTCATGTACGGCGAGATGATCGAGTTTCCGGGCGGCGTCTACGGTATGGCCCTCAACCTGGAGCAAGACTCCGTAGGTGCCGTTGTACTGGGCGCCTACCAGTCGCTGGCCGAAGGCATGAGCGCCAAGTGCACTGGCCGCATCCTCGAAGTTCCGGTTGGTAAGGAACTGCTGGGTCGCGTTGTCGACGCACTGGGCAACCCTGTCGACGGCAAAGGTCCGCTGAACAACACCGAGACCGACGCGGTCGAGAAAGTTGCTCCTGGCGTGATCTGGCGTAAGTCGGTAGACCAGCCTGTACAGACTGGCTACAAGGCTGTCGATGCCATGATCCCTGTCGGCCGTGGCCAGCGTGAGCTGATCATCGGTGACCGTCAGATCGGTAAGACCGCTCTGGCGATCGACGCGATCATCAACCAGAAGAACAGCGGCATTTTCTGCGTCTACGTAGCCATCGGTCAGAAGCAATCGACCATCGCCAACGTGGTTCGCAAGCTGGAAGAAAACGGCGCCCTGGCCAACACGATCATCGTGGCGGCCAGCGCATCGGAATCTCCAGCGCTGCAGTTCCTGGCACCGTACTCCGGTTGCACCATGGGCGAATACTTCCGCGACCGCGGTGAAGACGCGCTGATCGTTTATGACGATCTGTCCAAGCAGGCAGTGGCTTACCGCCAGATCTCCCTGCTGCTGCGCCGTCCACCAGGCCGCGAAGCCTACCCAGGCGACGTGTTCTATCTCCACTCCCGTCTGCTGGAGCGCGCATCCCGCGTTTCGGAAGAGTACGTAGAGAAGTTCACCAACGGCGCAGTGACCGGCAAAACCGGCTCCCTGACCGCGCTGCCGATCATCGAAACCCAGGCTGGCGACGTTTCCGCGTTCGTTCCGACCAACGTGATTTCCATCACCGACGGTCAGATCTTCCTGGAATCGGCCATGTTCAACTCCGGGATCCGTCCTGCTGTGAACGCCGGTGTTTCGGTATCCCGTGTGGGTGGTGCCGCTCAGACCAAGATCATCAAGAAGCTGTCCGGTGGTATCCGTACCGCCCTGGCCCAGTACCGTGAACTGGCGGCATTCGCCCAGTTCGCTTCTGACCTGGACGAAGCGACCCGTAAGCAACTTGAGCATGGTCAGCGCGTTACCGAGCTGATGAAGCAGAAGCAATACGCACCAATGTCGATCGCTGACATGGCGCTGTCGCTGTATGCCGCTGAGCGTGGGTTCCTGACTGACGTTGAAATCGCCAAGGTCGGCAGCTTTGAACAAGCGCTGATTGCTTACTTCAACCGCGATCACGCCGACTTGTTGGCCAAGATCAACGTGAAGGGTGACTTCAATGACGAAATCGACGCTGGCATGAAAGCCGGTATCGAGAAGTTCAAGGCCACCCAAACCTGGTAAGCCGCAGCGGGAGTCGCAAGGCTCCCGCTTGCTAACCTGATAGGTGTTACATGGCAGGCGCAAAAGAGATTCGCAGTAAGATTGCGAGCATCAAAAGCACGCAAAAAATTACCAGCGCCATGGAAAAAGTGGCGGTCAGCAAAATGCGCAAGGCACAAATGCGCATGGCTGCTAGCCGCCCTTATGCGGAGCGCATCCGCCAGGTTATTGGTCATCTGGCCAACGCCAACCCGGAATATCGCCACCCGTTCATGATCGACCGTGCTATCAAGCGCGTCGGTTACGTCGTGGTGAGCAGTGACCGTGGTCTGTGTGGTGGCTTGAACACCAACCTGTTCAAGGCCCTGGTCAAGGACATGGCTGTAAACCGCGAACAAGGCGTCGAGATCGATCTGTGCGTGATTGGTAGCAAGGGTGCGGCTTTCTTCCGCAACTTCGGCGGCAACGTCGTCGCTGCTATCAGCCACCTGGGTGAAGAGCCGTCGATCAATGATCTGATCGGCAGCGTCAAGGTGATGCTGGATGCTTACCTGGAAGGCCGGATTGACCGCCTGTCCGTGGTATCCAACAAGTTCATCAACACCATGACGCAGCATCCAACCGTGGAGCAGTTGATCCCACTGGTGGCGACCCCGGAACAGGAACTCAAGCACCACTGGGACTATCTCTACGAACCGGATGCCAAGGAGCTGCTTGACGGCTTGATGGTCCGCTACGTGGAGTCGCAGGTCTACCAGGCGGTGGTCGAGAACAACGCAGCTGAACAAGCAGCGCGGATGATCGCGATGAAGAACGCTACCGACAACGCCGGTGATTTGATCAGCGATTTGCAGCTGATCTACAACAAGGCGCGTCAGGCTGCGATCACCCAAGAGATCTCGGAAATCGTCGGCGGCGCTGCCGCGGTTTAACGGTTCAAATATTCAGAGGATCCAGCTATGAGTAGCGGACGTATCGTTCAAATCATCGGCGCCGTTATCGACGTGGAATTTCCACGCGACAGCGTACCGAGCATCTACAACGCGCTGAAAGTACAAGGCGCGGAAACTACCCTGGAAGTTCAGCAGCAGCTGGGCGACGGCATCGTTCGTACCATTGCGATGGGTTCTACCGAAGGCTTGAAGCGCGGTCTGGACGTTGTCGACTCTGGCGCTGCCATCTCCGTACCGGTCGGTAAAGCGACCCTGGGCCGGATCATGGACGTACTGGGTAACCCGATCGACGAAGCGGGTCCGATCGACACCGAAGAGCGCTGGGGCATTCACCGTCCTGCGCCATCCTTCGCTGAACAGGCAGGCGGCAACGACCTGCTGGAAACCGGCATCAAGGTTATCGACCTGGTTTGCCCGTTCGCCAAGGGCGGTAAAGTCGGTCTGTTCGGTGGTGCCGGTGTAGGCAAGACCGTAAACATGATGGAACTGATCCGTAACATCGCCATCGAGCACAGCGGTTATTCCGTGTTCGCCGGTGTGGGTGAGCGTACTCGTGAGGGTAACGACTTCTACCACGAGATGAAGGATTCCAACGTTCTGGACAAAGTGGCACTGGTCTACGGCCAGATGAACGAGCCGCCGGGAAACCGTCTGCGCGTAGCCCTGACCGGCCTGACCATGGCCGAGAAGTTCCGTGACGAAGGTAACGACGTTCTGCTGTTCGTCGACAACATCTACCGTTACACCCTGGCCGGTACCGAAGTATCCGCACTGCTGGGCCGTATGCCTTCGGCAGTAGGTTACCAGCCGACCCTGGCTGAAGAGATGGGCGTTCTGCAGGAACGTATCACTTCGACCAAGGAAGGTTCGATCACTTCGATCCAAGCGGTATACGTACCTGCGGATGACTTGACCGACCCGTCGCCAGCGACCACCTTCGCCCACTTGGACGCCACCGTCGTTCTGTCCCGTGATATCGCTTCCCTGGGTATCTACCCAGCGGTTGACCCACTGGACTCGACTTCGCGCCAGCTGGATCCGAACGTGATCGGCCAGGAGCACTACGACACCGCTCGCGGCGTCCAGTACGTGCTGCAGCGCTACAAAGAGCTGAAGGACATCATTGCGATCCTGGGTATGGACGAACTGTCGGAAGCCGACAAGCAGTTGGTATCCCGCGCTCGTAAGATCCAGCGCTTCTTGTCGCAGCCGTTCTTCGTGGCTGAAGTCTTCACCGGTGCCTCGGGTAAATACGTTTCCCTGAAAGACACCATTGCTGGCTTCAAAGGCATCCTCAACGGTGACTACGACCACCTGCCAGAACAAGCGTTCTACATGGTCGGCGGCATCGAAGAAGCGATCGAGAAAGCCAAGAAACTGTAATCCCGGCGCCCGGCAACGGGCGCTAATTTAGGTTGAGGCAATCAGATGGCTATGACAGTCCATTGCGATATCGTCAGTGCGGAAGGGGAAATTTTCTCCGGTCTGGTCGAGATGGTGATTGCGCATGGTGAGCTGGGTGATCTTGGTATCGCTCTGGGTCACGCACCGCTGATCACTAATCTGAAACCAGGTCCGATCCGCTTGATCAAGCAGGGCGGGGAAGCCGAGGTGTATTACATCTCCGGTGGTTTCCTCGAGGTTCAGCCGAACATGGTCAAGGTCCTTGCCGACACTGTGCAACGTGCTGCCGACCTGGACGAAGCCTCCGCTCAGGAAGCCGTCAAGGCTGCCGAGAAGGCCCTGCACGAGCGAGGCGCGGAATTCGATTACGGTTCTGCTGCTGCACGTCTGGCCGAGGCCGCAGCCCAGCTGCGCACCGTCCAGCAGATCCGCAAGAAGTTCGGCGGCTAAGCCGTCTGCTTTCTGTGTGATTGATTAAAAAGGGTAGCCTCGGCTACCCTTTTTTCTTTTCCCGACACTCATCATCTGGTCGCAGCCGCTGACCACCCAGGATTGGTAGCCAGTCATGTCTCTCGAAATCGTTATCCTCGCGGCCGGTCAAGGCACCCGCATGCGTTCGGCGCTGCCTAAGGTCTTGCACCCGGTAGCCGGCAATTCCATGCTCGGCCATGTTATCCACAGCGCCCGGCAACTTGATCCACAGCGCATTCACGTGGTGATTGGCCACGGTGCCGATGCGGTGCGCGAACGCCTGGCCGCGGATGACTTGAATTTCGTCCTGCAGGACAAACAACTGGGCACCGGCCATGCGGTGGCCCAGGCCGTGCCGTTCATCACGGCTGATACGGTACTGATTCTCTACGGCGATGTGCCGCTGATCGAAGTCGACACCTTGCAGCGTCTGCTCAAGCATGTTGCGCCACAACAGTTGGGCCTGTTGACCGTCGAGCTGGACGACCCCACCGGTTACGGTCGCATCGTGCGTAACGTTGATGGCCAAGTGACCGCCATCGTCGAGCAGAAGGACGCCAACCAGGCCCAGCGCGCGATCACTGAAGGCAACACCGGGATCCTGGCCGTGCCGGCCGAGCGCCTGGGTGACTGGATGAGTCGTCTGTCGAACAACAACGCCCAGGGCGAGTACTACCTGACCGACGTGATTGCCATGGCGGTCGGCGACGGGCTGGTGGTTGCCACCGAGCAGCCGCTGGACGCCATGGAAGTGCAGGGCGCCAACGATCGCCGGCAATTGGCCGAGCTGGAGCGCCACTATCAGTTGCGCGCCGCTCGCCGCCTGATGGCCCAAGGGGTGACCCTGCGCGACCCGGCCCGTTTCGACGTGCGCGGTGAAGTCAGCGTGGGCCGCGACGTGGTCATCGACATCAACGTCATCCTCGAAGGCAAGGTTGTGATCGAAGACGACGTGGTCATCGGCCCGAACTGCGTGATCAAGGACAGCACCCTGCGCAAAGGCGTGGTGATCAAGGCCAACAGCCATCTCGACGGTGCAGTCATGGGGGAGGGCAGCGACGCCGGCCCGTTTGCTCGCCTGCGCCCAGGCTCTGTGCTGGAAGCCCGTGCCCATGTGGGTAACTTCGTTGAACTGAAGAATGCTCACCTGGGCGAAGGCGCCAAGGCCGGGCACCTGACCTACCTCGGTGACGCTGAAATCGGCGCCCGCACCAACATTGGCGCCGGGACCATCACGTGCAACTACGATGGCGCCAACAAGTACCGGACGACCATTGGAGAAGACGTGTTCATCGGCTCCAACAACTCTCTGGTAGCTCCAGTGACTATCGGTGATGGTTCAAACACGGCCGCAGGTTCAACTATCAATCAGGATGTGGATAAGTCCCAACTGGCTGTGGCTCGCGCCCGTCAGCGCAATATTGATGGCTGGAAGCGCCCGGAGAAAATCAAGAAAAGCTAAGTTATCCACAACCCCCTGTGGAGCGGGCTTGCTCGCGAAGGGGTCGTGTCAGACGGTACAGCCTGAACTGACAGACCGCCTTCGCGAGCAAGCCCGCTCGCACACAGCGCTCATGATTTCTGAATTTTTCTTCTCCTGCCTTGACGACATCCCTTCAATAGGTTTTGATTGCTTACGTTATCTTTCGAATCGAAACTTATACCGCCATGTCGAAACGCAACACACCACAACGCCGTCACAACATCCTTGCCTTGCTCCAAGAGCAGGGTGAGGTCAGTGTGGATGCGTTGGCCAAGCGCTTCGAAACCTCGGAAGTTACGATTCGCAAGGATCTCGCCGCCCTGGAAACCAATGGCCTGTTGCTGCGTCGCTACGGTGGCGCGGTCCCGATGCCGCAGGAGTTGGTGGCCGATAACGGGCAAAGCGTCTCCAAGTACAAACTCGCCATTGCCCGGGCCGCGGTGAAGCGGATCCGCGAACATGCGCGCATCATCATCGACAGCGGCAGCACCACGGCGGCCATGATTCCGCAACTCGGCCAACAGCCGGGCCTGGTGGTGATGACCAATTCCCTGCACGTCGCCAATGCCTTGAGCGAATTGGAGCACGAGCCGGTGCTGTTGATGACCGGCGGCACCTGGGACCCTCATTCCGAGTCGTTCCAGGGCCAGGTCGCCGAGCAGGTCCTGCGTTCCTACGACTTCGACCAGTTGTTCATCGGTGCCGACGGCATCGATCTGGTTCGAGGTACCACCACCTTCAACGAACTGCTGGGCTTGAGCCGTGTGATGGCTGAGGTTGCCCGCGAAGTGATCGTGATGGTGGAGGCCGACAAGATCGGCCGCAAGATCCCCAACCTGGAGCTGCCGTGGAGCAGCGTCCATACCCTCATTACCGATGATCGCCTGCCCGTAGAGGCCCGCGATCAGATTCAGGCCCGCGGCATCACCGTGATCTGCGCGCCTGTCAGCCAGGAGAAATAGCATGTGTGGAATTGTCGGCGCCGTTGCTGAACGCAACATCACAGCAATCTTGCTCGAAGGCCTCAAGCGCCTGGAATACCGCGGCTACGACAGCGCTGGCGTGGCGGTGTTAACCAATGAACGGAGGCTCGAACGCATGCGTCGTCCGGGCAAGGTCAGCGAGCTTGCGCAGGCGTTGGAAGCCGAACCGTTGCTCGGTCGCCTGGGCATCGCTCACACCCGTTGGGCCACCCATGGCGCACCCTGCGAGCGTAACGCTCACCCGCATTTTTCCGGCGACCTGGCGGTGGTGCACAACGGCATCATCGAAAACCACGAAGCCCTGCGTGAACAGCTCAAGGCGCTCGGCTACGTGTTCACCTCGGACACCGACACTGAAGTCATCGCCCATTTGCTCAATCACAAGCTCAAGGACCTGGTGGACCTGACCGTCGCCCTCAAGGCCACCGTCAAGGAACTGCACGGAGCCTATGGCCTGGCGGTCATCAGCACGAAACAACCTGATCGCCTGGTGGCGGCCCGTAGCGGTAGCCCATTGGTGATCGGCCTGGGCCTGGGGGAAAACTTCCTCGCGTCCGATCAGTTGGCATTGCGCCAGGTTACCGACCGCTTCATGTACCTGGAAGAAGGCGATATCGCCGAAATTCGCCGCGACAGCGTGCAGATCTGGGACCTCGACGGCAAAGAAGTGGAACGTGAGACCGTCCAGTACCGCGACGGTGCCGAAGCCGCCGACAAGGGCGAGTTCCGCCACTTCATGCTCAAGGAAATCCACGAACAACCGGCCGTGGTGCAACGCACCCTGGAAGGCCGCATGAGCCAGAACCAGGTGCTGGTCCAGGCGTTCGGTCCACAGGCGGCCGAGTTGTTCGCCAAGGTCCGCAACGTGCAGATCGTGGCCTGCGGCACCAGTTATCACGCCGGCATGGTCGCTCGTTACTGGCTGGAAGAACTGGCCGGTATTCCGTGCCAGGTAGAAGTCGCCAGCGAGTTCCGCTATCGCAAAGTGGTGGTGCAACCCGATTCGCTGTTCGTCACCATCTCCCAGTCCGGTGAAACCGCTGACACCCTGGCCGCCCTGCGCAACGCCAAGGAGTTGGGTTTCCTCGCCAGCCTGGCGATCTGCAACGTGGGCATCAGCTCGCTGGTGCGCGAATCCGACCTGACCCTGCTGACCCAGGCTGGCCGTGAGATCGGCGTAGCGTCGACCAAGGCGTTCACCACGCAACTGGTGGGGTTGCTGTTGCTGACGCTGGCCCTGGGCCAAGTGCGCGGCACGCTGGGCAAGGGCGTCGAGGCCGAACTGGTGGAAGAACTGCGTTGCCTGCCGGCCCGCCTGGGCGAAGCCTTGGCCATGGACAGCACTGTGGAAAAAATCGCCGAGCTGTTCGCCGAGAAAAACCACACCCTGTTCCTGGGCCGTGGCGCGCAGTTCCCGGTGGCGATGGAAGGGGCCCTCAAGCTCAAGGAGATTTCCTACATCCACGCCGAGGCCTATCCGGCCGGCGAACTCAAGCACGGCCCGCTGGCGCTTGTGGATAACGACATGCCCGTTGTCACCGTCGCGCCGAACAACGAGCTGCTGGAAAAGCTCAAGTCCAACCTGCAGGAAGTGCGCGCCCGTGGCGGCCAGTTGATTGTCTTCGCTGATGAGAAGGCTGGCATGACCAATGGCGAAGGCACCCACGTGGTGCACATGCCGCACATCCACGACATCCTGTCGCCGATTCTCTACACCATCCCATTGCAGTTGTTGTCGTACTACGTGGCAGTGCTCAAGGGCACCGACGTGGATCAGCCGCGTAACCTGGCGAAATCGGTCACGGTTGAGTAAGGATGTAGCGGATCCTGCCTGCTGGCTCGACTCCGAAACGCTGATAGAAACCAACCCCCTGATTCAGGGGGTTTTTTTTTAGGGGCGACTAGACTTCATGCCGGGTCAGGCTGGGAACCGAGCTCATTCGCGCCTGGGTCGGCCGGCCCTGTTCGTCGTATTCAGGGCAAGCCGCCGAACAACTGCATTGACAACACGGGACAGAGGTGATGAGATCAAGTCATACGACAACGTATGACATAGAAAATAATAAAAACGAAAGGCGCAGTCATGTCTTCTACATCTACCGCCCAGCGATTTTGCAGGTCACCGGTCCCACGCGTTATCGCAGGGCGCCAGCTACCTTTCTCTCTTTGCAAAAAGCCCCAAGCCGGCTCCCAACTGCTATCCAATTCCCCGATCCCAACGTTCAGGCCCGCACGCTTGCCTCGTCAGGCGTTAGCGCTGGGCGTGCTCGTTTCTTGCGCAACTTCAAACCCACAATGAATGGCAGCACCTGGAGAACAATAATGAAGAAAACACTCTGCGCCTCTTTGATCGCCTCTTTTCTGAGCCTGACCGCTGGCACGGCAATGGCCACCGACGCCAGCGACTGGCCAAGCCGTCCGGTGCAGGTGGTGGTGATTGCCAACGCCGGCGGTGACACCGATTTCAACGCACGGATGATGGCCAAGTACTTCACCAAGCTCACCGGCAAATCCATGGTGGTGACCAATATGGCCGGCGGGGGTGGGACGATTGCCGCCGATGCGGTCAAAAACGCGGCGCCGGATGGCAATACCATCTTGTTCACCCATACCGGCCAGCTGATCGTCAACGAGGTCGCGGGGCTGTCGGAGGACCGCTTCGATGCGCTTGATATCTCCTGCATCGCTGGCGTCGACAAAGGCGCGGTGTTCGTCTCGGCGAAAAGCTCGGGCATCGACAGCCTTGACCAACTGATCAAACAAGCCAAGGCCAAGCCCGGCACCATCACCTACGGCACCGAGATGGGCAACTTCTCTCACCTGCAAGGCTTGATGTTCGAGAAGCTCGCCGGCGTGAAACTGAAAATGGTCGACAGCGGCACGGTGTCCGAAAAAATCGTTGCCTTGCTGGGCAAGCGCATCGACCTGGGCGCCATCAGCTACGGCTCGGTCCAGGATTACATTGCCAGCGGCAAGATGACTGCCCTTGGCCAACCCAACGCCGAGCGCAACGCGTTGCTGGGCGATGTGAAGACCTTCAAGGAACAAGGCGTGGATC
Organism: Pseudomonas sp. PF05; assembly: GCF_056521845.1. NCBI lineage: Bacteria > Pseudomonadati > Pseudomonadota > Gammaproteobacteria > Pseudomonadales > Pseudomonadaceae > Pseudomonas > Pseudomonas sp. PF05. The sequence continues at coordinate 214,430 of NZ_JBWLPW010000005.1, forward strand.
TGATTCTGGACAAGCCTTATGTCGTCGCTTTCCCGAAAGGCACGGACCCGGCCATCGTCAAGAAAATGGCCGACACCATGAAGAAAATCACCGAAGAGCCGGAATACGCCGAAGAGCTGAAAAAATCCTTCAAGCAGCCGGTCAGCTTCCAGGGCACCGAAGAAGCTATTGCCACCTTGAGCAAGACCCGCGACAGCTTCATGGAGTTCAAGGACGAGATGCGTAAAGGGAAGTAATTTTGCGTAACGGGGGTCGGGTGTGCGCCGCGTGGGCGGCAAGCACCTGACGCCCAGTCCTTTCCAATAAGAGGAGCCGGTATGGATTCCTATAAAAGAAACGAGCTGCTAACCGGCCTGGCCATGCTCGGCGCCGGCGTGGCTTATCTGGTGTTGACCTTGAACCTGCCGCGTCGTGGTTTCGTCGATGCCGCGTTCGTGCCTTGGTTACTTGCTGTCGCGTTGTGCCTGTTGGGTGCGTTGCAATTGTGGGCGTGGCGAAAGCTGCCGGACAAAACGGCCGAGCCCGCCGAAAAGCCCGAGTCGATTGACTATCCAACGGTCATCAAATCCCTGGCCTTGGTGCTGGTTTTTACAGCGTTGCTGGAGACCGTGGGTTTCGTGATCATGACCGTGCTTTTTCTCTACGCTCAGTTCATCGTTTTGACCCCCGCTGACCAGAAGGTCAAGCATCCCCTGTACGCGCTGATATCGATCATTTCCGCGGTCTTGATTTTTTACATTTTTCGCCATGGCTTCGACTTGCTCCTGCCGGTCGGTTTATTGGATTTCTAGGGGACGGCCATGATTGAACTTATGCAGCAAGGCTTCGGTGCCGTTCTCACCCCCTACGTCTTTGTCCTCATTGCCCTTGGCGTGGCGGTGGGTATTGTTTTTGGTGCGGTGCCCGGCCTCTCGGCCACCATGGCTATCGCACTCTGTTTGCCGCTGACTTATTCGATGGGCCCTGGCCCTGGCCTGGCGCTGCTGGTCGCGCTGTTTGTCGGTGCCACCTCGGGAGGGTTGATATCGGCGATATTGCTCAACATACCGGGAACGCCGGCCTCCATCGCCACGACATTCGATGGTTGGCCGCTGATGAAGAAGGGCCTGGGCGTCAAGGCCTTGGGCGTTGGTGTGGTGTTTTCTTTCCTGGGGACGATTTTCAGCATCGCCGCGCTGATGTTCATCGCCCCGATCCTGGCTGAACTGGCCCTGAGCTTTGGTCCGCACGAATACTTTTCCATTGCGATTTTCTCGCTGACGTTGATCGCCACGCTGTCCACCGGCTCGCTGGTCAAAGGCTTGTTTGCCGGTGTCCTGGGCTTTGCCTTCTCCACTGTGGGGATCGCCCCGGTCGAAGCCATTCGCCGCTTCACCTTTGATCTGCCGAGCCTCAATGGCGGCTTCGCCATGCTCACCGTCATGATCGGTATGTTCGCAGTCGCCGAAGTGCTGAAGTTCGCTGAAAGCGCGCGCCTGAGTCACCGGGCCAAACCGCAGAACGTCAGTATGAAAGGCGTAAAAGGTTTTGGTTTCTCGATGAAGGAATTTGTCGGCCAACTCCCGAACGCCACCCGTTCATCGCTGATTGGCCTGGGCATCGGCATCCTGCCGGGCATCGGTGCCGGTACGTCGAATATCGTCTCTTACATCGCAGCCAAGAAACGATCGAAGCATCCGGAGGAATTCGGCAAAGGTACGATCGATGGCGTGGTTGCCAGTGAAACGGCAAACAACGCCGGTATCGGCGGCGCGATGATCCCGCTGCTGACCCTGGGTATTCCTGGTGATACCACCACGGCTGTCCTGTTGGGCGGTTTCATGATCCATGGCATCCAGCCCGGCCCCCTGCTGTTTATCAGCCAGGCGCCGCTGGTCTACACAATCTTTGCTGCGCTGATCCTGGCTTCGGTGTTCATGCTGGTACTCGAGTTCTACGGCCTGCGCATGTTCATCAAATTGCTGGCGGTGCCCAAGCACATCCTGCTGCCCATCATCCTGGTGTTGTGCGTGGTCGGGGCTTTTGGCTTGAACAGCCGGATCTTCGATGTCTGGGCGGTATTGCTGTTTGGCTTGCTGGGCTACGGATTCGTCAAAAGCGGTCTGCCAATTGCACCGTTCATCATCGGCTTCATCCTGGGGCCGATGGCGGAAACCAACCTGCGACGCGGCCTTATGCTGTCCGATGGCAACTTCAGCGGTTTCCTGACCACTCCCATCTCGGCCGCTTTCCTGGCCCTCGCCGCGGTGTCTGTCTCCTGGCACCTGGTGACCGTGATCCGTCACAAGAAGAGCGCTGCCATTGAACTGATGCGCAGCTGATTCAGCTCAACCCATGGTTTTGGCCGGCGCAATGCAATCTTGCATTGCGCCGGTCGAACCGGAGGACTGCCATGTCAAGCCCGACCCCTCTTCCGTCAGCCGACGACGACCGCATCAGTTGGCTGCGCATAGCGTCGGTATTTCTGCCGCTGGCCAATCCCATCAGCGATGCCAAGGTGCTGACCGGTCGGCAAAAGCCAATGACCGAAATCGCCATGTTGTTCGTGGAAATTGAAACCAGAGACGGCCACCGCGGCCTGGGTTTCAGTTATTCCAAGCGCGCCGGTGGGCCTGGGCAATTTGCCCACGCCCAGGAAATCGCCCCCACGCTCATCGGTGAAAACCCCAGCGATATTTCAAAGCTCTGGGACAAGCTCTGCTGGGCCGGCGCCTCGGTGGGGCGCAGCGGCCTGGCAACACAAGCCATCGGCGCATTCGATGTCGCCCTGTGGGACCTGAAGGCCAAGCGGGCCAATCTGTCCCTGGCCCGTCTGCTCGGCGCCCATCGTGATTCGGTCCAGTGCTACAACACCTCCGGCGGGTTCCTGCACACGCCGCTCGATCAGTTGATGATCAATACCGATATCTCCCGAGAGAAGGGCATCGGTGGGATCAAGCTCAAGGTCGGCCAGCCAGACCAGGCGCTGGATCTGCACCGTGTCAGCAGTATTCGCAAACACCTGGGCGATGCCTTTCCGCTGATGGTCGACGCCAACCAGCAATGGGATCGGCCCACGGCGCAGCGCATGTGCCGCCAGCTGGAACAGTACAACCTGGTCTGGATCGAGGAACCGCTCGATTGCTATGACGCCGAAGGACATGCCGCGCTGGCGCTGCAATTCGATACACCGATCGCGACCGGTGAAATGCTCACCAGCGTTGCCGAGCACTGGGAGTTCATCAAGCTGCGCGCGGCCGATTACCTGATGCCCGACGCGCCCCGTGTTGGCGGCATTACCCCTTACCTCAAGGTCCAGGCATTGGCCGAGCAAGCGGGGCTGATGATCGCGCCGCATTTCGCCATGGAGTTGCACATCCATTTGGCTGCCACCTATAGCCGCGAGCCCTGGGTCGAGCATTTCGAATGGTTGGAGCCGCTGTTCAACGAGCGTATGCAAACCCGGGACGGACGCATGCTCGTGCCGACCCGGCCAGGGCTTGGCCTGTCGCTCAGCGACCAAGTCGCCGGTTGGACTGCGCAACAGGTCGAGATTGGCCAGCGTGCGTGAGGAGGTACGATGTCGTCGCTGTTGAGTCAGGAGTTGATCGAAAATATCGAGCGTTTGGTCGGTCCCGCCGGGCTGGTGCGCGATCCCGAACTCATGCAGGGCTACCTGACCGATTGGCGCAACGCTTATCAAGGCTTGGCCGCGTTGGTGGTGCGTCCTGGCAGCACCGAGGAAGTGGCGGCGGTGGTGCGGCTCTGCCATGACGCCGGGGTGGCGCTGGTGCCCCAAGGGGGCAACACCGGGTTGTGCGGCGGATCGATTCCGGACGCTTCCGGTCGACAGGTGGTGCTGTCCTTGAGCCGGATGAAGCGCATCCGTGAACTCGACCTGGCCAATGAAACCATCACGGTGGAGGCCGGGGTGATACTGCAGCAGCTACAGGATGCTGCCAGTCAGGCCGGACGCCTGTTCCCTCTATCGCTGGGGGCCGAGGGCAGCTGCACGGTGGGCGGCAACCTGGCGACCAATGCCGGCGGCACGGCTGTGTTGCGCTACGGCAACATGCGTGAGCTGACCCTCGGCCTGGAAGTGGTGCTGCCTGACGGGCGCGTCTGGAACGGTTTGCGGGGCTTGCGTAAAGACAACACCGGCTACGATCTCAAGCATCTGTTTATCGGCTCGGAGGGCACGCTCGGCATCATCACCGCTGCGGTGCTGAAACTGTTTCCGGCGACCCACAGCACGGCGACTGCTTGGGTCGCGCTGCCTTCGCCGCAGGCCGCGGTGGACTTGATCGGTCATGTTCGCAGCTTGTGCGCCGACCGCCTGACGGGCTTCGAGATGATGTCGCGCCAGAGCCTGGACTTTGTCCTGGACCATGTGACCGGCTGCACTGATCCGCTGGAAACGAAGCACCCTTGGTACGCCTTGATCGAGCTGCGCGACACGGTGCCCGACGCGCCCTTGACGCTGTTGCTTGAAAACGGCCTGGCCCAGGCCTTCGAGCACGGTTGGGTCATCGATGCGGTATTGGCCAGCAGCCAGGCACAGGCCGCGGCGCTATGGGCGCTGCGCGAAGGTATTTCCGAGGCGCAGAATCATGAAGGCCCCAGCCTCAAGCACGACATCAGCGTGCCTGTGAGTCGGATCCCGGAATTCATTGAACGCACCGACAAGGCCCTGCAACAGGATTTCCCGGGCGTGCGCATCGTTTCCTATGGCCACATGGGCGACGGCAACCTGCACTACAACATCAGCAAGCCGGTCGGCGATGCGGACGCATCGTTCAAGGCCCGCGAACACGCGATCATGCAAGTCATCTACCGGATGACGAGCACCTTCAACGGCAGCATCAGTGCCGAACATGGGCTGGGGCAGGCCAAACCGGGCGCGGCGGTGCGCTTCAAGGACCCTCTGGAGATGGAGCTGATGCGTGCCATCAAGCGCACGCTGGACCCGGCCGGGCTGATGAACCCCGGCAAGGTTTTCAGCGTCGGGCTGGAGTGACTGGAGGTATTTCTCGATTATTCTCGCAATTATGAAAAAATATTTTCATATGATGATCTGACCGACATTCACCAAAAGCTGGAAACCGCTAGAAAACAACAGCATTCATTGCAACTGGTGGCCGATGGCTGGCAGCGTTACCAAGCCTTGCAAGAGCAATTACATGAATTGAAGCGACAACGCTGCAACCGTCAACAGCTTTCGGGATCGGAAAAACTAGCGCTGGGCAGGTTCAGGGTGATCGGTCTATAGTCCCTCTATAATTGGCTATAAATTGCCAATGAGAACTCGGCGTCTCTTAAAAATAATTGATCTATAGTCGCTCTATAATTTTCTATAGAATCCCGCCAGAGGTTCCCAATGGTCGAGATCGTTTACCACCGTCCCGTTTTGGCTGCCCGCCTATCAAAACTGATCATGCAGGTTGCCATTGGTAGCGCTGCCAGTTCGGGCGTCTTTCTGGCTGCTCCTCGGCGTACGGGAAAGTCCACCTTCGCTCGAGAAGATTTGCGGCCAGCATTGGAGGCAGCAGGAGCGATCGTACTGTATGCCGATCTTTGGAAAGACCTGACGAAAGATCCTGGCTTGGTCATCGTAGAGGCTGTCCGAGAAGCCTTTGGCCAGAGCGAAGGATTCGTAACCCGTCTGGCGAAAAGTGCTGGTATGGAGAAGGTGACGGTCGGCGGCCTGAGTTTCAGTCTGGACAAGATTGGGCTGGGCAAGGACATCGACTTGACCACCGCGCTTGCGGCGCTTTCGGATGAGTCGAAGAAGATCATCGTCCTGATGATCGACGAAGCTCAACATGCGATCACCACGGATGAAGGCGTTGCTGCGCTTTTCGCACTGAAAGCGGCAAGGGATGAACTCAACAGTTCGAAGCACCATGGTCTGCGCATCGTGTGCACCGGATCGAACCGGGACAAGCTCGCCATGCTCCGAAACAGTAAGGACCAAGCTTTCTTTGGGGCCTCCATGGTTCAATTTCCAACCCTGGATCAAGAGTTCATCAACTGGTTCTGCGCGAATATCGACCTCGCCCATCCGCTCGATCCCTCTAATGTGTTCGAGTTGTTCAGGGAGAGTGGTTATCGACCTGAGTTGCTAGGTGCCGCCGCAGATGAGATCAGGTTCGATTTTGCGTTGGACCCTGCAACCATCCCCGAGCGATTCGCATTGTTGGTTCGGGCGCAAGCTGATGAGCTCAACGCAAACTTTAAGAAAGTTATTCATAGCCTGACCCCTATTCAGTCCGCCGTTATCCGCGTCATGAGTGCCAAAGGCGGTAACTATGCGCCCTTCGAGGCACCTACCATGGAGCTCTACGCGAAAGCGATGGAGCAGGCCGGTATCGCAGAGCGCGATATAAAGGTCGAAGTGCCGGGTGTTCAGCAAGCACTCATAGCCCTTCAGGAAAAGAAGCTGGTCTGGAAAGCCTCTCGTGGTGTCTACGCGGTTGATGAGCATGTCATCGTGGACCTGCTGGGTGAGGCCGGATTGCTCGAAGGCCTCTCCTAAGCTGTTCTCGAATCCGGCAGAGCCCCTAGCCTTTGGGGTCGGGGTCAGGAAGATGTGCTGGCCGCACGCACAAGTCACTCCAGAAAACAACGATCAAAAAGATAAACGCTGGTCGGCTTGAGATTCTCCACCGTGCGTTGCGGCCGGCCGCCTTCGCCGCTTTTTTTGCGACCGGTTTCTTGCAAATAACCCGCCTCGGTCATCTTCAGCAAACGCTGGCGCATGCTGGTCTTGAGCACCGGACGATCGAGCACCACGGAGAAAATGCTCACCGCTTGCGGCGCGCTGAATTCCGGGCCCAGGAACATCAGCGGCAGGCTGCTGTAGAGGGCTTTGGACAACAACCGCTCCTGTACAGCAGCCACCAGACTGTTGTGGTCGAAAGGGAGTTTGATCGAGGCGTCGGCCACATCCTTGAGCGGAAAAAACCCTTGGTGTTCGGCGAGCTGGACCGCATCGCTGACAATCGCCAGGTAGAACGTCGAGGAGGACCAGCAGCGCGGATCGCGGAACGCGTCGCCGACGGTACCGACCTGTTCGATCCAGGCCAGCGGCATGCCTACCTTGTTTGAGTTGCGCAAACGCTCCACGGCGTCGTTCAGCGTGAGATCTTCGACGTCACCATTGACCACGATCCCGGGCAGCGCCCAATGGCCGGCGAACGGCTCGGCTTCCCGTCGGTTCAGGAGGATTTCCAGCGCCTGGGTTTCCCGGCAGAAGCGCAGCACACAGAGATCGATGGTGTGCAGATAACCGCGCGCTGGGGCTGTGCTAGTGGGCATGTCGATTTCCGTGGGTAGCGTAAAGGTCATAGTTTAACGGGTTCATGCCGGGTGCCATCCAGTCGCTGGGAATCGGCTTGCCCAAGGCCAGTCGGTCGCGAACCACCGTGCTGCGCACGTGGATCTTTTCCTCCACGCAAAGAATGGAAAAACGCTCCAGTAATTCCTGGCCGCGGTAGAAGGTCGGCAGCCGATCCGCGACATCCTGGCCCACCACCAACGCAATCCGCTTGCCGTCCAGGGCCAGGCTGTCGGCGAGATGGGCGAGCAGGGTGTAGCTGTAGATTGCGCCTTCAACGCCACGGGCCACGACCTGTTCCACCCGGCTTGCACGCACTTCGGCGCAGCACAGTGGCTGCACCTTTTCGACGATCGATTCCAGCCAGTTCAGGCGAACGTCATAGTCGACCATTTGCTTGCCGTAGGGATGCTGCAAGCTGGGGACCACCAGCACACGTCTGGCCAGGCGTGAGGCCTCGATCATTACCTGGGCGTGACCGGCGTGCGGGGGATTGAAGGCGCCGCCATAAAGGGCAATCTCGAACATGGCTCATCCTATTTGGTACATGAGATGTACTCTAACGGCAAAGTCTTTTTGATGAAAACCTACGTTCTGACTAACCGTTTGATAAGGACATAAAAGGCTTATCGAAAATATTCTCTCGGCGTGGCTTGTTACGAAAGTACATATTATGTACTTTAGTAGCCATGAAGAGGAGAAACCCAGCATGAACAGCCTGACCCGCAAAACCGCTTCCTTCGATGTCGATGCGCAAAAGAGCTTTACGCCGCTATGCCCTGATGAGCTTCCAGTGCCGGGCGGTGACCAGATTGCCGGTGAGCTGAATTTCATTGCCTCCCTGGCCAGCCTTCGCATCGGCAGCAAGGACGCCCATTCGCCCCTGGCCCCGTGGGTCGTCGCCGATCACGCACAGATGTTCGTGCCGACCGGGCTCGAGCATGCCGACATCACCTGGGTCAGCCACTGCGTTCCCGGCACCGAAGGTTTCGCTTTGCTGGATCACCTGCCGACTCCCTACGACTACGACTATTTCGTCTGGAAGGGCGTCGAGCCGGATTTGCACCCCTACGGCGCGTGCTACCACGACCTGCACGGCAAGCTGTCCACCGGGGTGATCGAGTACCTGAACGGCCTGGGTGTGCAGCAAGTGATTGTTGGTGGGCTGGCGCTGGACTTCTGCGTCAAGACCACCGCTCTGCAACTGGCCGCCGCCGGCTTCAAGGTGATCATTCACCTCCCGGCCTGCCGGGCCATCAGTGAGGAGGGGGCCAATCAAGCCATTCAAGACATGCGGCAAGCGGGCGTCTCGGTTGCCGCGACGCGCGAAGCAACCATTCGCCTGGCAAACGCATAAGGAAGCGCCATGGACAGTGCATTCGATTCAACCAGCGGCACCATCCAGAGTCTTCTGGATACCGACTATTACACCTTCACCATGATGCAGGCGGTCTTGCACCAACACCCGAATGTCGAGGTGGAATACCAGTTCATCGTGCGTTCCAAGGAGCGGCTCGGTCACCTGATCCCGGACATTCGTGTAGAGCTTGAGAAGCTCGCTGGGCTGCAACTGCGCGAGGGAGAGCAGCGGTTTCTGTTCAACAAGCGTTTCCGCGAGTACCTGACACCAGACTTCGAACAGTTTCTCGGCCTGTTTCGCTTCAATTTGCGCTACATACACGTTTCGCAAGTCGACGGCCAACTGCACATCCGCGTCCGTGGGCCGATGCTGCACTGCATCATGTTCGAGCAACCGGTATTGGCGATGGTCAGCGAACTGCGCAACCGCGAGAAATACCCCGAAGTCGAGTTGGCCGACGTCACCCGCAAGCTGTACCAGAAGTTCGAATGGCTGGAGAAAAACGCCAGCCGTGAAGAACTCGCCGAGTTTCGCGTTTCAGACTTCTCCACCCGGCGACGGCTGTCGTTCAGGGCCCAGCGTGAAGTGGTGAATGTCATGCGCAACGATTTTCCTGGCGTGTTTGTCGGCACCAGCAACGCTCACTTGGCTTATGAGTTCAATCTGCCCCTGATCGGCACAATGGCTCACCAATGGCTGATGGTGCATCAACAACTCGGGCGCTTGCGCGAGAGCCAGAACGCGGCGCTGGAAAACTGGGTGCGCGAGTATCGCGGCCGCCTCGGTATCGCCCTGACGGACTGCATCAGCACCGACTTCTTCCTCAAGGATTTCGACCTGTACTTTGCCAAGCTCTATGACGGCCTGCGCCAGGATTCCGGTGATCCGATCGTCTGGGCGGACAAGGTGCTGGAGCGTTACCAGGAACTGGGCATCGACCCGCGCACCAAGGACCTGATGTTCTCCGATGGCCTCAATTTCGAAAAGTGCCTGCCGATCCTGCGTCATGTTCGCGGCAAGGCCAGATTCGGTTTTGGCATGGGCACCAGTCTGGCCTGCGATGTCGACGGTGTCGAACCGCTGAGTATCGTCATGAAACTGGTGCGGGTTCACGGTGAGCCGGTCGTGAAGTTCTCCGACGACCCGATCAAGAACGTCTGCGAGGATGCGTCGTTTCTGCGGTACGCCGCCCAAGTGTTCAACGTTGCCCTGATCAATCCACAGCTGGGAGCCTGATATGACTACGCTCGTGCAAGAACGCATTGCCCGGGAGCTGGGCATCGACCGTCAACTCACACGGGGTGGCGAAGCAAGCGAGATTGCCCGCCGCATCGAATTCATCAAGCAGATCTTGCGCGAGTCGGGCTGCCAGTCCCTGGTACTGGGGATCAGTGGCGGCGTCGATTCTCTTACCGCCGGCCGCCTATGCCAGTTGGCAGTGGAGCAATTGCGGGATGAAGACTACGCGGCGCGTTTTATCGCCGTCCGGTTGCCCTACAAGGCCCAGGCCGACGAGCCAGACGCCCAGGCTTGCCTGGACTTCATCCGGCCGGACTCGATCACCACCAGCAACATCGCCGCTTGTGTTGACGGGTTGATGAGCCAAATCGCAATCGATGGTTTGCAGCCTGGCGCCGAGCTCATCGACTTCGCCAAAGGCAACGCCAAGGCCCGGGCACGGATGCTGGCGCAATACGCCATTGCCAATCTGAGCGACGGGTTGGTGGTTGGCACCGATCATGGGGCGGAGGCGGTGATGGGGTTTTTCACCAAGTTCGGCGACGGCGCGTGCGACCTGGCCCCGCTGTCCGGGTTGACGAAGACTCAGGTGAGATCATTGGCCGATGCGATGGGCGCCCCCGGCTATCTGGTGCACAAGGCTCCGACCGCTGATTTGGAAGACCTGGTACCCGGTAAGCTGGATGAAGCGGCGTATGGCTGCAGCTACGAGGAAATCGATGGGTATCTGATGGGCGAAGAGGTGTCGCCGCAAGCGCGACAGATCATTGAACGCGCCTACCTCAAGACGGCCCACAAACGAGCCTTGCCCCGCGTTCCGGTATCGTTGTAATAGCGGGTGCATTTTTCGTCGGCGAATACTTCGACGAAGACAAGCAGCACGAAGGCGGTGGCCTGGAAGCCGAGGGCGAAGAGATCGAAGTGCTGGAGCTGCCCCTCGACCAGGCCTTGGGCATGATCGAGACCGGGGAGATTTGCGACGGCAAGACCATCACGCTGTTGCAGTACGCCAAGCTGCATCGGTTGCTGGATTAGCCGCGTTTTTCGCTCAGCTGGATTGGGCCTCGCTGTCTTCCTGTATATCGTCCAGGTATTGCGGCTGGTCTGCCGGTTCCGGCAGTTCGGTCACGACGCTGAAGTCGCTGATCTCGATGGCGCCGACGCCATGACCGAGCAAATGGAAGGAAAACGCCTTGCGCTGCTGCGGGTTTTCGAAACGGATGTTCATCACCAGCGGCTGGTCGGGTGTTACCGCCACGTCTGTCGGCAGGTCCATCGGCACATCCTGCTCGAACTCCTTGGCCTTGAGGGAAATGTAGGCGGCATGCTCATCCACGGCGCGGATGGTCAGGCTGACGCGGGTCTGTGAGCCCTTGGGCATTTCCAGGTATTGGGCACCGATCAGGTTGTCGGTCCAGTCGTTGGTGACCTGGGCCGGCAGCGGGATTTTATCCGCGCTGCCAAACTGGTATTGCTGGTTCAAGGGCGTGCGCAACAGGGTCTGGTCCAGGGCCGTGGCCCGGGCGCCGATCAGCCTGGCGCGCCGGCCGCTGTATTGCCCGCCATAGGTGGCGCGGTCGGCGATGAAGCCTGCGCTGGTGTAATAGCGGCAATGCTGGAGGAAGTCGCACTCGGTAAAGGTGCCCTTGCCGTCGTGGTAGCGCAGCTGGCCGTTGGTGAACGACATGATTTCCCGGCCCGTCGGGTAATCCCTGAACATCGAGCGGCCGGACAACGACGTGGGCACCGTAAAGCCGAAGTAATCGAGGATTGAGGCGGTCAGGTCGACGTGGCCGTAGGTGCCTGACTTGATCCGGGGCAACGGCTCCGGCGCCAGCGTCAGGTTGAATCCCCAGGACGAGGCCAGCCGCACGTCGTCGATGCCATGGGATTCGTCCGAGGTGATGACCACCAGGGTGTTGTCCAGGATGCCCTGGCGTTCCAGGCCCGCGAGGAAGTTCTCCAAGGCGTCGTCCAGGTAACCCACGGCCGCCTGCTTGGCGGTGTCGTAGCGTTGCAGGTAGTCATCCGGGGCCGAGTAGGGTTGGTGCGTGCCGACGGTCAGCAGGGTCAGCATCCAGGGTTTGTCCGCCTGCTGCAGTTGCCCGACGTAGTCCAGCGCGCCTTCGAAGAAGGTCTTGTCGTCCTTGCCCCAAGGGAATTCCAGGTAGGCGGGGCGAGTGAACCACTCCATGCCCAGGGTCGTGTCGAAGCCGATGTGCGGCATGATCCGGTCCTTGGCCATGAACCGCAGGCCGGCGCCCTGCAGGAAGTGCGTGGAAAAGCCGTTCTGGCGCAGTTGAGCCGGCAGGCAGGCCTGGTTGCGCTGGGTCTGGTTGAGTATTTCGACGCCTTTGGGCGTGCCGTTGTCGAGCTTGTCGTAGTCGCCACACAGCATCGCGTAGAGGCCGCGGATGGTCTGGTGGCTGTGCAGGACGTAATCGGGTGTGTTCATGCCGCGCTCGGCCCAGGCACTGAGGTGCGGCATCAGGTTTTCCTGGTAGCTGCTTTTCAAGGCCTGGCGGTTGGCGCCCACGTAGGCGCCGGGAATGCCCTCTAGGGCGATGATCAGGACGTTGCGCGCACGCCCCGGTTCGGCCAGCAATCTGTTGCCATCGAGATCCAGGCGGGTCAGCCCCTCCATCGACGGGGCTGGGTCCACCGTATCGCCGTCGAGCCATTGTCGGGCGTGGTCCTGCCCGGCGGCGATACCCGCCGTGACGAGTTGGTGAGGCAGGTTGAATACGTTCCATTGGTCCGCCTCGCTCGGGCGCCAGGTTTGCAGCGCGCCATGGCTCAGCAGGAGCACAACGGGCACGGCCCAGGCGTGGCGAGGCAAGCGTGGCGCCTGGCGTGGGCGGCTGGTCCACTGGGTCACCAGCCAGAGCGCCAGGGCGGCCAACTGGACTGCGGCCAGCCAGGGATGGGCGAAGCCGCCGCTGGTGGAATTTTCAACGAACTGCGGGTCGGTCAGGTAATGAATGTCCGAAGGGTTGGGCATCCGCCCGACTGCGCTGACCAGCTCGGTGCTGGCCAGCGTCAACGCGCTCCAAGCCAGCAATACCGGGAAAGCCAACCACCCGGGGCGGCGATGGAGCAGCACGATCAGCAACCCGCCGATACCCAGGTCCGAGAGATAGCCCAGTGGGTCGGACCAGCCCAGGGCGAGACGCAGGCCCATGGGGACGAGTAGTACGCAGCCAATCAGGGCGATGAGGGTGGCGCGGGGGTGGGCTGAAGCGCGACGAAGAAAATTCACAAAAAGCAGGCCTTTCGTTGAAGCCAATCCATTGAACAACACACCTACCCTGTGGGAGCGAGCTTGCTCGCGATAGCGTCAGTCAGTCGCACGCCATATGGACTGATACACCGCTATCGCGAGCAAGCTCGCTCCCACAGAGGGTTCTTCATTCGGTCATGAAATTGTCATGATGGGCGGGATGGTATCAAGGGTATTCGCGCCTGGCCGAGCCAATGTCCCGGTGTCTGGCTGCGCTACGCTGTGGTTCACTGGCCCAGGCCTCTACAATGGCCGCGTAGCGCTGCTTTGAGACGCGCAGAAAACTTGTATCAGGATTTCTCATCGGGGGATGGATGGACAGGTTCCAGGAAATGCAGGTTTTCCTTGCCGTGGCCCAGGCATCGGGGTTTTCGGCGGCGGCGCGGCGCCTGGGGTTGTCGGCGGCCAGCGTGACGCGGGCGGTGGCGGCGTTGGAGCAACGGATCGGCACGCCATTGCTGGTGCGCACCACCCGCAATGTGTACTTGAGCGAGGCCGGCCAGCGTTTTCTCGAGGACTGTCGGCGGATCCTGAGCGATCTGCAGGAAGCCGAGGATTCGGCGGCCGGCAGCCATGTCCAGCCCCGTGGGCAGTTGACGATTACCGCGCCAGTGCTGTTCGGTCAGTTGTTCGTCACGCCGCTGCTGGTGGATTACTTGCACCAGTTCCCCGAGGTCAGCATTAACGCCTTGTTGTTGGACCGCACGGTCAGCCTGGTGGAGGAGGGCATCGACGTTGCCCTGCGCATTGGCGAGCTGCCGGACAGCAATCTGCATGCCGTGCGTGTCGGTGAAGTGCGACGGGTGGTGTGCGGCGCCCCTGATTTCTTCTCCCGTCACGGGCGACCCCGGCATCCGGAGGATTTGGAGCGAATGCCGGTGGTGGCGTCATCGGCCATCGGTCAGGTCAAAAGCTGGACCTTCATCGATTCAGGCCAGCCGTTGACCGTCCGGCCCGTGCCTCGGCTGGTGGTGACAGCCAACCAGGCCGCGATCACGGCCGCCTGTCAGGGATTGGGGATGACGCGGGTCCTGTCTTACCAAGTGGCAGGCAACGTGGCGGCTGGGGAACTGGAAATCGTCCTGGCCGATTTCGAATTGCCGCCTCTGCCGATCCATGTGGTGTACCAGGGCGGGCGCAATGCGCCGGCGCGGGTGCGCAGTTTTGTCGATTTCGTCGTCAGTGCACTGCGCGAACATCCGGCCTTGAGCGGTTGAAGCATTGTTTCTCAGGCTGAAACAATGGATTGCATATCTGGGTGATTCTCTTGTTTTTGCCTGGAGCGGAAGATGACCCCATCGACGCCGTTGTGCTGATGGCGTCACTTGCAGCGGAGTCGACCATGAACCCTATCAAGCACTATCACTTCCCGCTTTCCGGCCATTCCCATCGCGTTCAACTGATGCTTTCGTTGCTCGGGCTGCCTGTCGAAGAGGTCTTCGTCGACTTGGCCAAGGGCGCGCACAAACAGGCGGATTTCCTGGCGCTCAATGCGTTTGGCCAGGTGCCGGTCATTGACGATGACGGCGTGGTGCTGGCGGACTCCAACGCGATCCTGGTGTACCTGGCGCACAAATATGGCAAGGGCCGCTGGCTGCCGACCGACCCAGTCGGCGCCGCCCGGGTGCAGCGCTGGTTGTCGGCGGCGGCCGGCCCGATTCATGCCGGCCCGGCCACGGCACGGCTGATCACGGTGTTTGGCGCAGCCTACAACGCCGAGGACGTAATTGCCCGTTCCCACAACGTGCTGAAAGTCATTGATCAAGAATTGAGCAGCCGCGCTTATCTGGCGGGTGACACTGCGACCATCGCGGACATCGCTGGCTACAGCTACATCGCCCACGCACCGGAAGGCAATGTGTCATTGGAGGACTATGCCAATGTGCGGGCCTGGCTGGCGCGGATCGAAGCCTTGCCCGGGTTCGTGGGCATGCCGCGTACGGTTGTCGGGTTGCAAAGGTATTCATGAGCAGTTGAATCGAGGTAGCTGCTCTCGCTGGGTTGCACTGTAGGAGCTGCCGGAGGCTGCGATTTTGATTTTGATCTTTTCGCTCAAGATTCAAGTGTTTGGGGAAAGATCGCAGCCTCGTTGCACTCGACAGCTCCTACTCAGATCCTACAGGCTCGGTGGGAGCAGGTTCCCTTTTCACTGAGATCAGGCGTAGGAAAGCACCTTTTCCTCCAGCAGTTCCTCGTATAGCCGCACCCACTTGTGGCCCATTTCTTCAGACGTGAACAACTGTCGGTAACGGGCTTCGGCCCTGGCACCCATCGCCTGGGCCTGGGCCGGGTTGTCCCACAGGGTGCGCATCGCCTCGCGGAAAGCTTCGGGATCGCTCGGTGGCACCACCAGGCCGGTTTCGTCATGGATGTTGATGTAGCTGGTGCCGGTGCCGATTTCGCTGGAGATCATCGGCTTGCCGAACATCGCGCCTTCGAGCAGGGAGATACCAAAGGCTTCGGAGCGCAAGTGCGAAGGGAATACGATGGCATAACTCAGTTCCAGCAGCGCGACCTTGTCTTCATCCCCCAGGCGCCCGAGGAAATGCAGGTTGCGCAGGCCTAATGCCGCTGCCTGGGCGTGCAGTTGTTTTTCCAGCGGGCCGGCGCCCACGATGACCACGGGGTAGTCCACGCCTTTGAGAGCGTCGAGCAGAATGTGCAGGCCTTTGTAGTAACGCATCACCCCCACGAACAAAAAGAAACGCTCGCCCAGTTCTGCCTTCCACCCTGCCATGCGCGCGGCATCAGGCTGTGGATAACTGGTCTTGTTCAGGCCGTAGGTGATGATTCGGGTCTTGGCGGGGTATTCCTTGAGCACATCGCTGGTATGAACATAGTTCGGCGACGCCGCGACGATGCGCTCGGCGCCGTCCAGAAAGCGTCGCATCAGGGGGCGATAGAGCCTGAGCAGGTGCCGCTGGCGAACGATGTCCGAGTGGTAGGTTACGACGTAGGGTTTTTTCACGGAGGTGAAAAAATGCACCAGGTCCATGAACGGCCAGGGGAAGTGGTAGTTGATCACGTCCGCTTCGGCGGCCAGCTCACGGAATTTCTTGAACACACTGTAGGAGAAGCCGGTGGACGCCAGTTGGAAATCCATTCGCGCCTGATGAACGACATGTTGTCGAATCTTGATCGGTTCGGGCGCTGGCTGCCTGCTCAGGGCCAGCACGGTGTTATCGATACTTAACCGGTCAGTGCTGTCGCACAGCTGGAAAATGACCTGTTCGATGCCGCCCATGGAGTCTGGCAAATAGGTTTTGTAAAAGTGCAGGACTCGCATTCAACCTCCCAAGACCTGGCGATACGCTTGGGCGGTGACCTTCGCACAGCGTTCCCAGGAAAAAAGCGCCGCTTGTTGCAACCCCGCCTCGCGACATGCGTGCCAGTGCGGGTGATCTTCCAACAACCGATCCATGGCTTCGCGCATGCCTTGGGCATCGTCCGGCTCGCAATAATTGCCGGCCGGTCCTGCCACCTCAGGCATCGCCGAGCAACGGGTGGTAATCACCGGTGTGCCGCTGGCCATGGCTTCAAGCACCGGCAAGCCAAAGCCTTCGTAATAAGACGGGAAAATCAGTGCCCGTGCCCCCGCCAACAGTTGGGCGACCTGTTCGTCGGGTAGATAACCCGCCAGACAAACATGACCGCCAGCCAGGGCGTCTTTCAACTCATCATTGAGCTGTGCCTGTTGCCATCCGCTCATTCCTACGATGAACAAAGGAAATGTCTGACGTACGGATTCAGGAAGTCCGGCATGGGCGCGCAGGGCCAGGGACAGGTTCTTGCGCGGTTCCAGGGTGCCGACACACAGGAAATAACGACCCGCCTCCAGGCCATGGGCTTTGAGCACGGCGTCGATGGCTGCGGGTTCGCGCGGGTGGAAACGCGCCGATACCCCCAACGGAGCGACCCGCAGGCGCTCGGCGGGGAGGCCGAAATACTGTTGGGCTTCATCGGCGATGAACTGCGAGTCGGTCAGAATCAGCTGTGCCTGTTCCACCGCGCGGCCGAGACGTCGCTCGATTTCCTTCAGGCGTGCCGGTGGTTGCGTCTCTGGGTAGCGCAGGTGAGTGAGGTCATGAAGGGTTATTACCGTCGGCCCTTCGAAGGCCAGCGGCCAAAGGCTGGGTTCGTGATAAAGGTCGATAGCCTTTGAACGGCCTTGGTCGAAGCGCTTCTGTTCCAGCCAGCGTCGCGCCTGATAGGCGCCCGGAACTCGCCGCAGCAAGGGGCTTAGCGTTGAATAGCCAGGCTTGGCTGCTTGCGGCAACTGCGAGCTCCAGCCCCAGCCATGGAACAGTGACAGCTTTATGTCCGGCTCCCGGGCCAAGGCAGTAGCCAGTTCCGCTACGTAGTGGCCGATGCCGGTGCGTGGCGCCTGGAGGATGCGCGCGTTGAGGGCTATCCGCATGCTGTTTCCCGGTCGACGATGACTTCGTTAACGTGGGCCTCGATCCGTTCGACCAGTTGCGCACTGGCCTCGCGCCAGCTCAGCCATTGCCATTGATCCAGATTGCGCTTGGCCGGGAATACGCCGGTGTGTTCCATGTCGGTGACCAGGTTCGCCAGGCTTTGGGGTTCGTCGAGATCGAAATAGGCCATGAAATCACCGCCGATTTCCCGAAACACTTCAATGTCGCTGCCCAT
This sequence comes from Pseudomonas sp. PF05, assembly GCF_056521845.1. NCBI lineage: Bacteria > Pseudomonadati > Pseudomonadota > Gammaproteobacteria > Pseudomonadales > Pseudomonadaceae > Pseudomonas > Pseudomonas sp. PF05. The sequence goes on from NZ_JBWLPW010000005.1 coordinate 232,277, forward strand.
TGCCGGCAAGCCGCGCTGCATGGCTTCCACCAGCGGCAGGCCGAAACCTTCCACATAGGACGGGAATACCAGCGCGGTGGCGTGTCGATAGGCGTGTTCCAGGCTTTGGTCCGAGAGGTTGTTGAACATGAATAAACGGCTGTTGAGTTGTGGATGACGCCGGATACGTTCGATCAAAGCCTCGCACTTCCAACCGATCTTCCCGACGATGCACAGCCGCGCCTGGGAACCTGCGGCCCACGCTCGCTCGAATGCATCGAGCAAGTAAACATGGTTTTTGCGCGGCTCGATGGTGCTGACCATCAGGAACACCGGTTCGGAGCGCTTGAACAGCCGCTGCAGATTCGGATCGACGACGTGGGTGGCATCAATCAGGTCCAGCTCGCTGCCCAAATGGAAATAGTCGAACCAGCGTCCTTGTACCTGCTGCTCGCCAATGCGCCGGACCATTTCCTGGCGAAGCTGGTCCCGGATGGTCGTGGAGATGGCAATGTAGCCGTCGGCGGTGCGGGCAATCCAATCGAACCATCGGTTGAACACCTTGACCAGCCCGGCGTCGCAGAATTGTGGATGGGTCAGGGGAATCAGGTCGTAGACGACCGAGATGATCCCGACGCCGTCACGCTTGAGCTGTTCGGCCAAGGGAAAGAAGTCCGCGTGCCAGGAGGAGTCCAGTAACACCAGTTGGTCACCGGCCCGGTGTTCCAGCGGCACGATGCGCGCCGGGACTTGCCGGCGTCTGAGAAGCAGGTTGAGCAGACGAATCGGGATGCTCAGGCAGCCAAACACGAACAGCCGACAGCCGATGTACAACAGCCGGCGAGCCCAGACCGATTGGCTGAAGGGGCGTCGCGATTCCAGCGTCCGATACCTGAGCCAGAACAGATTGGCCGTTTGTTCCAGCCATGCGCGCAGGCTGACCAGGTCCCATGCTTTCTTGAGCGCAGGTGCCAGGCTTTTTACCTCATAAAGCTTGCCTTGCAACATCGCGACGGCAATGCACTCGCGCTCCGGGTCCTTGGCCGGCAGCTCTCGGATAACATTACGTACGACTCTCTGGATCCCGGAGTTGGCCTTCGGGTTTTCATAGACATAGGTGCATTCCACCAACAGACGGCTCATGGCAACTCCTTTTGCGGCAACCCTTCGACGACAGGCTGGCTCGAGCGCTGGATGCAGGTCTCGGCCTGGAGCCAGGAACAGCCGACGAAATCTTCCTGGCGATTATTGATCACGTGAAACACCAGCCCGTAGTCGCGCCATTCGAAATTACGGTCCAGGTGCGAATCCAGCCGCGACAGGCTGAGCGCGACGGAGTAATTGCCCTTGCCCAGGCGCATGTCGAAACTGAAGCGGAAGGTGATCCGTTCGCCGGCCTTGAGGTCGGTCACGGCTTTATCCTGGCGATGAGTATTGATGCCGTACATGGGCTGGCCAAGACGGTCCTTGATCAGGAAGCCCAGTACCAGCCGCTCGATGTCCTGGCGGATTTCAACCCGCACTTGCAACACCATCGGCTGGCCGATCTCGACCACTTCCACCGACTGCCCCTGACTGTTGAGCAGTTGTACATCGATGATGCCTGCTTCGCCGGTGCCGGAAATCGTGCGCACCTGGCCGTTGGCGAGCATCTCCTGGCGGACCACCTGGCCCTCGCGCTGGGCCAGCATCGCGTTGTAGTAATCCATCACTTCTTCGGGCTTGCCGCGCATAGCCATGCGCCCATGCTCCAGCAGGATGGCGGTGTCGCAGATCGACTGGATCGCCGAGCGATCATGGGACACGATCAGCAGCGTGGTGCCGGACTTGCGGAAGCTGCGGATGCGCTCGAAGCTCTTGTGCTGAAAGTAGGCGTCGCCCACCGACAGCGCCTCGTCGACGATCAGGATGTCCGGACGCCGGGCGGTGGCGACGCTGAAGGCCAGGCGCATCTGCATGCCGCTGGAATAGGTGCGTACCGGCTGGTCGATGGCCTCGCCGATTTCGGCGAACCCCTCGATCTGGGGCATCAAGGCTTCGATTTCTTCCACCTGCATGCCCAGCAACTGACCGGCCATGAACGCGTTCTGGCGACCGGTGAAGTCCGGATGAAAGCCCATGCCCAATTCCAGCAAGGCGGCGACGCGGCCTTGCAACTGGATGTGGCCGCAGGTGGGTTGGGTGGTGCCGGTGATCATCTTGAGCAACGTGCTTTTGCCGGCACCGTTGACCCCGACGATGCCGACCGCTTCCCCGGGCTGGATCTCGAAATCCACACCCTGCAGTATCCAGTGCAACTGATGGCGCTGGCGAGAAAAGGGGATCAACCATTCGAACAGCCGGCTCCAGCGGTTCGGATACTGCTTGTAGGCCTTGCCCAGGCCACTGACGCGCAAATGTCCCATCAGAGTTCGTCCACCATTTCACCGCCGCGCCGACGAAACATGCGCAAGCCCAAGGTGCATAACAGCAGGCCGACCACCAGCAATGGCACCAGCGAGCTCCAGACCGGCCATTGGTTGTAGAGAAACAGGTTCTGGTAGCTCTGCATCAGGGCGGTCATGGGATTGAAGGCGAGCAGTTGCTGGATCGGCGGCGGCAGGATTGTCATCGGGTAAACGATCGGCGTGAGCCAGAACCAGAATTGCAGGCAAATACCGAACAACTGCCCGACATCACGGAAAAACACATTGAGGATCCCCAGCAGCATGCCCAGCCCGGCGGCGAACATCACTTGCAGGGCCAGCAATGGAACCAGGGCCAGCAAAGCCATGCCCGGCCAGCGCCCGGTGAGCAGCAGGAAACCGAGAAACAGCCCGAGGATGATCGCGAAGTTGATCCCGGCGTTGAACAACACGATCACCGGCAGGCAGATCCGAGGGAAGCTGATCTTTTTCAGCAGGTTAGCGTTTTCCAGGAACATGCCCTGGCTGCGGGTGGTGATTTCCGCGAACAGGCCCCAGGTCAGCAGACCGGCGCAGAGATAGACGCTGTAGGCCATGCCATCTTCGACGCCGGGCAGGCGGGCACGCATGATGTGGGAAAAAATCACCGTGTAGACAAGGATCATCGACAGCGGGTTGAGCACCGTCCACAACGCGCCGAACAACGAGTTGCGATACCGCGCCTGGAACTCGCGCTTGACGCTGCCAAGGATGAAGCCACGGTAGCTCCACAGCGTGCGTTGCAAGGCCAGCAGCATCAGACGGCCCTGCCATAGTGGTCTTCGAAACGGACGATGTCGTCTTCCCCCAGGTATTCGCCGCTTTGCACTTCGATGATTACCAGATCGATCACGCCGGGATTTTCCAGGCGGTGCTTGTGGCCGGCGGGGATAAAAGTCGATTCGTTCTTGGCGACCAGGTGCGAACCCGAGCCGTTGTTGGTGACCTTGGCCATGCCTTCGACCACCACCCAGTGTTCGTTGCGATGGTGGTGCATTTGCAGCGACAGCGATGCGCCAGGCTTGACCACGATGCGCTTGATCTTGAAGCGTGGGCCCTCTTCGAGCACGGTATAACTGCCCCATGGACGGCTGACCGTACGGTGCAGGCGATAGGCTTCGTGTTCCTTGTCCTTGAGTTGCCGGGCAACGCGGCGCACATCCTGGGCACGGTCGGCATGGGCCACCAGCACGGCGTCGGCAGTGTCGATGATGATCAGGTTTTCCACGCCCAGGGCGGCCACCAGGCGGCCGTCGCTCTGGACGAAGTTGTTCTGGCTGTCGATAAACAGGGCTTCACCGGTCGCACGGTTGTTCTGCGTGTCGGCGGGTACCAGGTCGGCGATGGCGCTCCAGGAGCCGATATCGCTCCAGTCGAATGCGGCCGGGATCACCACGACATTGGCGGAGCGTTCCATCAGGGCATAGTCGATGGAAATGTCCGGCATTTCGGCGAAGTGCGCCGCGGACAATTCCTGCTGCACACACCCTGAGGTTTCCACTGCGGTACTGGCCGTGACACAGGCGCGCGCCTGGTCCAGCAGCTCGGGGGCGTGGGTTTGCAGCTCCGCCAGCAGGGCCTTGACCGAGAAGCAGAACATCCCCGAATTCCACAGGAAACGGCCGCTTTCCAGATACTGCGTGGCGGTCTGCAGGTCGGGCTTTTCGACGAAGCGCACGACTTTGGCCGCGCCCTTGGTGTCCAGGGGCTGGCCCCGTTCGATATAGCCGAAGCCGGTTTCTGGCGCCGAGGGCAGTACGCCGAAGGTCACCAGGTGGCCGTTTTTGGCCAGTTCCACGGCGTGCGCCACGGATGCCTGGAAAGCGGCCTCGTCCTGGATCAGATGGTCGGCAGGCATGACCACCAGGATCGCGTCGTCCCCGTGCAGGGCCTGTACCGCGAGGGTGGCCGTGGCGATGGCCGGCGCGGTGTTGCGGCCCGTCGGTTCGAGTACGAAGTGAGCGCGATAACGCTCCAGATGGGCGCCTTGGTAGTGGTCGCGGCTCTGGAAGTAGTACTCGCGATTGGTGACGGTGACGATGTCGCCCCGGCCGTCGAACAATCCCGCGGCGCGCCGATAGGTCTTGCCCAGCAGCGACTGGCCGTCGGGCAAGAGCATGAAGGGCTTGGGATGACCCTCGCGGGATACCGGCCACAACCTCGTCCCGGCACCGCCGGAAAGAATCACGGGAATGAGCATGGCCTACTCCTTGGCGACGCGTTTCATGTCCGCATCCATCATCATGCGGATCAGGGTGTCGAGGTCGGTCCGGGGCTTCCAGCCCAGGACGCGTTGTGCTTTGGCCGGGTTACCGAGCAACACATCGACTTCGGCCGGACGGAAAAACGCCGGGTCGATCTTGACGAAGTCACGGTAGTCCAGGCCCACGTGTTCGAAGGCAACCCTGCACATCTCGCGCACAGTGGTGGTGACACCCGTGGCCACCACGTAATCGTCTGGGGTGTCCTGTTGCAACATCAGCCACATGGCCTCGACGTAATCGCCGGCAAAGCCCCAGTCGCGTTTTGCGTCGATATTGCCTAGGCGCAACTCCTGTTGCTTGCCTTGCTTGATGCGCGCAGCGGCATCGGTGACCTTGCGGGTCACGAACTCGATGCCACGCAGTGGCGATTCGTGGTTGAACAGAATGCCGCTGCTGGCATGCAGGCCGAAGCTTTCCCGGTAGTTGACGGTGATCCAATGGCCGTACAGTTTTGCCACGCCATAGGGGCTGCGTGGGTAAAACGGGGTGTGCTCGTCCTGTTTTTCGGCCTGGATCAGACCGAACATTTCGCTGGTGGACGCCTGGTAGAAGCGGGTATGCGGGCTGAACTGGCGAATGGCTTCGAGCAGGTGGGTGACCCCCAGCCCGTCGACGATGCCAGTGGTCACCGGCTGATCCCAGGAGGCCGCGACGAAACTTTGCGCGGCCAGGTTATACACCTCGTCCGGCGCCGACTTGATCACCGCCCGTTGCACCGAGCAGGCGTCGGCCATGTCACCGTCCAGGTAAACGATGTCCTGTTCGATGCCCATCTCTCGCAGTCGCCAGCGCGAGTCGCTGCTGCGTCGCGCCACCAGGCCGTGGACTTTGTAACCCTTGTCGAGCAGCAACTTGGCCAGATACGCGCCGTCCTGGCCGGTTATCCCTGTGATCAATGCACTTTTCATTCTTGTTGTACCCGTATCTCCCAGTCGGACAGGATCGCCCGCAAGGATTGTTGTGTTGTTGTTTCAGGCGTCCATCCGGTGGCCTGTCGTAGCTTGGCTGGGCTACCACAGACACGACGCTGTTCTGCGCGGCGAAGACGCGCAGGATCCTGGATCAGTTGCACGTCGACCTGGGCGTTATCGCCCAGTTGTTCGATCAGGCTGCGAATGCTCTGCTCGCGACCCGAGCAGATGTTGTAGATCTGCCCCGGGGTGCCTTTGTCCAGCAGGGCCAGGTAGGCCGAAATCACGTCGTCGACATCGAGGAAGTCGCGCGTCACATCGATATCGCCCACTTGCAACCGGGCCGGTTGCAGGCCCAGTTTGATCCGGCTGATTTGCCGGGCGGCGCTGGCGATGACGAAGCTGTCCTTCTGCCCGGGACCGATGTGATTGAACGGGCGGGCCACCAGCACCGGCCACCCCTCGCTCATGCCCCATTGCAAGCTCAGCAGTTCGGCCGACAGCTTGCTTACGGCATACGGGTTGCGCGGGGAGGGCAGTTGCAGTTCGGTAATCGGCAATCGGTCTTCGCTGACCTGGCCATAGACATCACCGGAGCTGACGTACAGGAATGTGCCGGTGAAACCCCGGGCCTTGAGGGCCTGGAGCAGGTTCAAGGTGCCCAGCAGGTTGATGTGCAGGGTGCGCGCCGGATCGCGGAAGGCTTCAGGGACAAAGGTCTGGCCCGCCAGGTGGATCACGGCGTCGGGAATCTCGGGCCAGAGGCCTTCCAGGGTCTTGGCGTCCGTCAGGTCGTAGCGGGCAGCGACAGGCATGACTTGCCACGCCGAATCATGACCGATCAGTCGAGATTTGAGGTGACGTCCAACGAAACCGCTGAGGCCTGTAACGAACAGACGTTTTTTCAAGCACCAGTCTCCTTGACGGTTGCTTCGTCTATCGCGAACTGAGTGGGAAATTTCCGTAAGATCGGGGAAAAGTCACTCAATGATCAGTCTAGAGAAGCATTTGTTGTAATTGTTTGGTTGCCAATCTGTGCCAATTTCAACGCAATTTCAACAGCGCAAACCGTGACCGGTCAGTTCTCATATTTATAGCGGGTTTATTCGCGCCGAGCGGTTCACGAACCCTTGGTGGATGTGTTTAGAATGCCCCTCGTCACGATGCCTCTGGCGCCGATTTTCGTCTCCAACCGCAGGGGCCGGACCACAAAAAAACAAGAACGAGACGGGTAGCAAGACGAACGACGCGTGGCGGCCCCGGGCCGGCTCGATGCGTGAATCGACCGTCATGAAGTGGGGCTGCCGGGATGGCGGCGCCATGATGGGATGCCATGAATTTCATTCTTTACTCGGACGTAAACGATCACTCCATCAGCCAGAGCCTCGGTCGCCCTGAGTACAGCTATTACTTCGTGCTCAAGGCTTATCGTCCCGTGCTGGAAAACCTGGGGCCGGTGCATGTGGTGTCGTCGGTCGCCGAGGTCGATCCGCTTTATCAAACATTGCAGCAGGCCGGGCAGGACTGCCTGTTCCTTTCGTTTTCACCTCCGCACAAGACGCCGCTCGACCTGCTTTGTCCGATGGTGTGCGTGGTGGCCTGGGAGTTCGATTCGATCCCGGCCGAACATTGGGATGATGACCTGCGGCATGACTGGAGTCGCACGCTGGCCCGTCACGGCCGGGTGATTACCCTGTCCAGCCACACGGCCGAGGCGATCCGTCGGACCTTGGGCGAGGACTTCCCGGTGTTGGTGTTGCCCACGCCGCTGTGGGAGCGTTTCGCGGCGGTTCGCGAACAATACCCAAGCCTGCCGGTCAACCCGGGAACGACCTTGCAGATCAAAGGTTGCATCATCGATAGCCGGCCCCTCGGACTTTCGGCGGACGGCTTGATCGCGCCGATCATCGAAGAGGCGCCGGAGCCAGAACCTGCGCCCGAACCAGAACCGGAACCCATCATCGAGCCGCCGCCCCTGACTTGGCGGCGGCGGGCATTCATTTCCCGCCATTACCTGCGTGAAATGATTCGCGCGTTTACTGGCAAGACCGAACAGGGCCCTGTGTGGCTGTTCAAGCACAACCTGTTGTACTTGTATCGCGAAGCGGTTCGCGACTTGATACCGGTGCCGATACGCGTTGCGGTCAGCAGGATCCTGAGGGGACCGGCACCGCCGCCGGTGATCGTCGAGACCGTTCCAGAGCCTGTTCCTGCACCCATTCCAGAGCCCGCGCCACCGGAACATCCCCAGGCCCTCCTGCCGGACACCAGCCAGGTGGTGGAGACCGACGTCAGTGGGGTGGTGTACGTCAGCGTGTTCAACCCCGATGACGGTCGCAAGAACTGGCATCACTTGATCACCGCATTCTGTTGGGCCCTGCGCGACGTCGAGGACGCCACGCTGGTGCTGAAAATGACCCAGAATGACCTGTCGACCTATTACGTCGAGCTGCTGACGCTGCTGTCCCAACTATCGCCGTTCAGTTGCCGCGTGGTGGTGATGCACGGTTACCTGGAGGACGAACAATTCGCCCGGCTGTATGGCGCGGCGAGCTTCTACGTCAATGCGTCCCGCTGCGAAGGCCTGTGCCTGCCGTTGATGGAGTTCATGTCCTGCGCCCGCCCCGTCATCGCACCGGACCACACGGCGATGCGCGATTACATCGATGCCGACGTGGCTTTCATCGTCAAGTCCAGCCGCGAACCGACCATCTGGCCGGAAGACTCGCGCATCTTGTATCGCACCCTGCGCCATCGGCCCGATTGGGGCTCATTGAAACTCGCCTACCAGCAGAGCTACACCATGGCGAAAAACCAGCCGCAGGCCTACCAGGCCATGGCCGTTGCCGCGAATGAGCGGATGCGCCGCTATTGTGGCTTCGCCCCGGTGCGGCAGCGCCTGATGGATTTCCTGGCTACGCCCGGCTGTGACGAAGGGCTGCCGCTGGTGCTCCAGGCAGGTACCGCCTCATGTTGATCATCATTTATTCGGAAACCAACCAGAGCAACATTCTGGAGAACCTCGGCAAGCCCGAGTACAGCTATTACTTCGTGCTCAAGGAGTTTCGCCCGGTGCTGGAGCGGTTGGGGCGGGTCGTCGAAGTGACTCGGCCTGACGACGAGGTCGATCAGCTGTACGCCGATTGCCTGGGACGTGGCGAGGATTGCGTGTTTCTGTCGTTCTCCCCCCCTCATCGCACCGCTGCCCACTACGCTTGCCCGACAATTGCGGTGTTCGCTTGGGAATTCAGCACCATTCCTACCGAAAGCTGGCAGGGCGAGCCCCGGCATGACTGGCGGGTGGTCCTGGGCGCAATCGGCATGGCGATTACCCACTCCAGCTTCACCGTTAAAACCGTCCGCGAAGTGATGGGGGCGGATTTTCCCATCGCCGCTATTGCGGCGCCGGTGTGGGACCGCTTTGCCGCACGCGGCGCGGTGCTGGCCCAGCGGCCGACGGTGGATCACATGCGCTTGCAATTGCGTGGCCTGTTGATCGACAGCCGCACCACCGACCTGCGGCCTTATGGCCCGCCGGCGCATCAGGCCGGTACGCCGCTGGTGCTGGACGGCCCGGCCCAGGATTGTGAGTTGCTCCTGGACGGCGTGATCTATACCTCCGTGTTCAACCCTTACGACGGCCGCAAGAACTGGAAGGACATGATCAGCGCATTTTGCACGACGTTCCGCGACGTTCCCGACGCGACCCTGGTGCTTAAGCTGACCCATCACGATGTCACCGCCGCGCTCACCGACATGCTCCATCATGTCTACAAGAACCACTCGTACCGCTGCCGCATCGTGCTGATACATGGCTACTTGGCGGATGCGGATTACGAGCGGCTGGTGGAAGCTACCCGATATGTGGTCAACAGTTCCTATGGCGAAGGGCAGTGCTTGCCGTTGATGGAGTTCATGTCCTGCGGCCGTCCGGCGATTGCGCCGCTGAACACGGCGATGGCCGACTACATCGACCACGACAATGCGTTCGTGGTGGATTCGACCGAGGAATTGACCGCCTGGCCCCACGACCCCCGTGCCGCGTACCGGGCCCTGCGTTATGTCACCGACTGGGACTCACTGTGCTCGGCCTATCGAGCCAGTTATGACGTGGCAAAAAACGACCCCGAGCGTTATCGCCGCATGTCGGCCCATGCCGTACGCAGCCTGGAGAAGTTCTGCAGCCAGGCCAACGCCGAGCGGCATTTGCGGGCGTTGTTCGAACAGCTATCCGAGCGTCGCCGGAACGCACAGCAGCCATGATCCGGCGGTGGCTTGCCGGGCTCAGGCCAGCAGTGGAACCTTCGCCTGCGTCGTCGGCGTCCGTTTCGCCCCGTGATGCCGGCCTCTACGACGCGATGCTCGACGGCTGGTTTCGCAGTGAAACCGGCGAGTTGCTCAAAGGCTTTGCCATCACCGCTGACGATACCTTGCTGGACGTCGGGTGCGGGGAAGGCGTGGCGACGCTGTTTGCAATGCGCCAGGGGGCGTCGGTGATCTTCACTGACAGCGAACAGGCCAAGGTGCGCGATCTGGCTCGCCAGGTCGAGGCGCAGACCGCCGCACCGTTTTTGGGCCTGGTCAGCAATAGCTTGCCGCTGCCCCTGGCCGATGGCTGTGCGAACAAGATCGTCTGCATGGAAGTGCTCGAGCATGTCCATGAGCCAGAGCCGTTCATGGCTGAACTGGTGCGCATGGGCCGGCCAGGGGCGCAGTATTTGCTCAGCGTGCCGGCATCGGTGGGTGAGTATTTGCAGCAAGGCATCGCGCCGTCGGGCTACTTTCAAGCGCCCAACCATGTGCAGATTTTCAGTGCCGAACGATTTGCCGCGCTGGTGGAGGAGGCCGGGCTGGTGATCGAGCATCGCCAGGCCAGCGGGTTTTTCTGGGTCATGGGCATGATCTTTTTCTGGGCCAGCGAACAGGCGGCGGGCCGGGATCTCGAGGGTGCTGTGCGCGACCGCATCCAGGCGCCGTATCCACCGTTGATGGAGCGCTGGGCGAGCCTCTGGCAGGATTTGCTGACGCAACCCGACGGCTTGGCGATCAAGCAGGTGCTCGACCGGTTCATGCCCAAGAGTCAGGTCATCATTGCCCGCAAACCCGATCCTTTCTCCGGGAGCACTCCATGAGCAGCAAGCGGATCATGGACATCGAGTTGCTGCGTGCCGTTGCGGTGATGGGCGTGCTGTTTCATCACCTGCAGGGCATGCCGTTTCCTGGCGGATGGCCGCGCCTGGCAGCCCTGGCCGAGAGTTTCCAATTGTGGTGGGGCGTGGATCTGTTCTTCGCGATATCCGGGTTTGTCATTGGACGCAGTCTGATCCCGCAATTGAGTCGCTGCGACAGCCCTCGGCAATTCTGGGCCGTTACTCGGGAATTCTGGATTCGCCGGGCGTTTCGGCTGTTGCCGTCGGCCTGGCTCTGGCTGCTGCTGGTGCTGTTCGCGGTGTTCTTCCTGAACCGTTCCGGCGCGTTCGGCAGCGTGCAGGCCAACCTGCAGGCGACCCTGGCCGGTTTTCTGCAGTTCGCCAATCTGCGTTTTGCCGATGCGTTCATGCATTATGAATACGGCGCAAGCTTCGTGTACTGGACGCTTTCCCTGGAAGAGCAGTTCTATTTGATCCTGCCGTTGCTGGTGTTCGTCTCGCGCCGCTATCTGGTGTGGGTGCTGTTGGCGGTGGTGCTGGTGCAGTTCTTTACTTGGCGGGCGCTGTGGCTGTCGGTGATCCGCACCGATGCCTTGGCGCTTGGTGTGTTGTTGTCGATCTGGAGTCTGCGGCCCAGCTACTGGCGCTTCGAGCCCACATGGTTGCGCCGCCCGCCCTTGGGTGTGCTATTGGTGGTAGGCCTTGGCAGCGTGATGGCCTGGATCGCGACCGAGCACTTCAATTTGTCGTTCTACCGCCTCGGGGTCATTGCAGTGCTCAGTGCCGTGCTGGTCTGGGTGGCCTCGTATGATCGGGATTACCTGTTCCCTCGCAGCCGGTTTAAAACAGTGTTGACCTGGGTGGGGAGTCGCTCCTATGGAATCTACCTGATCCACATCCCGGTGTTTTTTCTGTTGCGCGAGTTGTGGTTTCGTTTCGCACCCTTGGGCTCGCCGGACCCGGCAAGCCACCCCTGGCTGGCCCTGGCCTGTGCCTTGTCGCTGATCGGGCTGTTGAGTGAACTCAACTACCGCTGGGTCGAAATGCCCATGCGCAATCGTGGCGCTCAACTGGTTGAACGCCTGGCCGCCGCCCGAACCGTCCTTCCTGTCCCTGGAGCCCCGTCATGCTGAGCCTTTTGAAGAAACTCACCACGGGCACGCCTGCGCCCGCTGAGCCGGTCGCCGACAAGGTCGACCCGTATATGCTCGGGCTGCACGATGCGGTGCTCAGCGGCTGGTTCAACCAGCAAACCGGCGAACTGTTCACAGGTTTCCCGGTGACCTCTGAGGATACGCTTCTGGACGTGGGCTGCGGCGATGGCGGCAACGTGCATTTTTGTGCGATGCGTGGGGCGAAGATCATCATCGCCGACATCGACGCGGCCAAGGTCGAGGCCACTCGCCAACGCCTGAGCGATACTCCCGCGCGGGAAGTCGAGTGCCACGTGACCGACTGCAACCCGCTGCCCATTGCCGATGCCACGGCCACGCGGGTGGTCTCCACCGAAGTCATCGAGCATGTCGACGACCCGGCGCAGTTCCTCGCCGAACTGGTACGGGTTGGCCAGCCCGGTGCGCTGTATCTGTTGAGCGTGCCGCACCCCAGCTCCGAAGACCTGCAGAAGGACATCGCTGCGCCGGAGTACTTCCGCAAGCCCAACCACATTCGCATCATCAGCGAAGAGCAGTTCAAGGCGATGGTCAGCGATGCGGGGCTTACGGTGTTGAGCCACAGCCAATATGGTTTTTACTGGTCGCTGTGGATGCTGTTGTTCTGGGAGGCCAAGGTCGATTTCAGCAACCCCGACCACCCATTGCTCAATCATTGGGCCGATACCTGGCAAGCCGTGCTGAATTCACCGCGCGGCGCGCAAATCAAGCAGGCGCTGGACGCGGTGGTGGCCAAGAGTCAGGTGATTATTGCGCGTAAGCCTTGATGGGCTGTCAGTGGCAGCGAGCAAGCTCCCACAAATGTGTGCACGGCGTTAATCTGCACATTTTTTGCGGGCGGTAAGGCCTCATGACAGTTCTTTTCCGGCTATCCCTGGCCCTCGCCGTGCTGCTTTCAGGGGGCTGCGAACAGCCCCCGGCCCCGGCCCTCGATCAGCAGCTTTATATCTGGCAACGCCAATGGACACCGGCCCACGAGCTGGCGTTGCGCCAGAGTCATGACGACTTTTCCAGCCTACGGGTGCTGGCGTTGCAGGCTTTTCCCGGGGCGGGCTGGAGCCGTGCGCGGGTCGATCCGGCCTTGCTCAAGGCTGACGGCCGTCCGCTGATCGCCGTGATTCGCCTGGACGGTCAGCTCAAGGCCTTGGACCAGGACGAGGTGATCGCGCAGATCCAACAAGTGCTGGGCGATTGGCAAGCCCAAGGCCTGACCCCGGTAGGTGTGGAGATCGATCACGATGCGGGTAATGCACGGTTGCCGGCCTATGGAAAATTCCTCGGCCAACTGCGCCACGTCCTGCCCCCCAACCTGCGGCTGAGTATTACCGCGCTGCCGGCCTGGCTCGACAGCCCAGCATTGCCGGGGTTGTTGGAAGCGGTGGACAGCAGCGTGCTGCAGGTCCACGCGGTGAGCGATCCACGGCAGGGATTGTTCGATCCGAAACAGGCCCGGCAGTGGGCGCAACGCTGGAGCGACGTCACCACACGGCCGTTTTATCTGGCCCTGCCGGCGTACGGCGTGGCGCTGTTGACCCAGGAGAGCGGCGTGCCGGTGGTGGAAAGCGAGGTGCCGATCGATCGCGGCGGTGAGCGTCGGGAGCTGCTGGCCGATCCGCAACAAGTGGCCGGGCTTGCGGCAGATTTGCGTGCCGATCCGCCGAAACATCTCGCTGGGTTGATCTGGTTTCGCCTGCCGCTGGCCGGCGACCGACGGGCGTGGAGCCTGACCACGCTCGGCGCCGTCGCGCGGGGAGAAAACCTGGACAGTCGCTTGGCACTGCAGTGGGAGCAGCAGGGCGGTTTGTACGATATCCGCCTGGTTAACCAGGGCAATCTCGACAGCCCTTGGCCCCAGCGCCTGACGCTGGCTGTTGGCGCGTGTGACGGCGTCGATGCCTTGGCCGGTTATACGTTGCAACAAACCCCCGGACTGCTTACCTTCACCCGCATTCAGGAAGGCCGCCTGGCTGCCGGCAGCCAACGGGCAATCGGCTGGGCGCGCTGTACGAAAATTGACCAAGGAGGTTTCAATGTTTATCCGTAGGTGGCCTCGTCACTTGCTGTGTCTGAGCCTGTGCCTGCCCCTGGGCCCGGCGCTGGCCTGCGGGCCGGATTTCCCGATGCGCTTGCTGGATAACCGCGCCCAGTCGTTGGCCGAATTGCCCGAAGGCAGTTTTCGCTTCGAGGTCAGCCGCCTTGGCCAGGCGATTGCCGGGCTCAAGCCGGCCACCGAGGCGACGCGCAACCCGAACTACAGCTATGACGACCTGCCTTCCTACGTGGAACAACGCAACCAGGCCGAGCAGATCGGCCTGACCCCGCCGCAGCAAGCGGTGGTGGAGCGCCTGCGGGCCCTCACCGATGTCGACCAGGTGGCAGCCGAGGCGGCCAATCTGCCTGATGAGCTGCGCTTGTATGCGATTGGTGCGGCGGCTTTTCACGTTGGTGAGCATCAGCGCGCCGTGGAAGCATTCCAGCAATTGCTGGCGTTACCGGGTGAGCAACGTCGGTTGCGCAGCACCTGGGCCGCGTACTCTCTGGGGCGGGCCTTGTTCGCCGTGAGCACCGAGGCCGGCAGCGGCGACCCCGTGGTTTTGCGGGACCAGGCGCGAGCGGCGTTTCGCCAGGCCCGCGAGTTGAGCATTGCCGGCTTCAGCGATCCGCTGGAACTGGGCATCGCCAGCCTTGGCGAAGAAGCCCGGGTGGCCTACACCGCTGACGACTGGGACAGTGCCATCGGCCTGTATGCGATCCAGAACCTGCAAGGATCTGCGGTCGGCTACAGCTCGTTGTTGCAATTGGCCGGTGATTTGAGCGTCCAACCGGATGAACGTTTGAGCGAATTGCTCAAAACCAGGGCGGTGCAGCGATTGGTCACCGCCTACCTGCTCAGCCGCGTCGGCTGGTGGGACGGTGAAGAACCCTCGGGTGAGAAAAGGCTCGTCCAACTGTTGCAAGCCAACGCCCGGGACAGCCTCGACGATGCCGACCGTTTGGCAGCGGTGAGTTACCAGCACGGCGATTACGCCAGCGCCCAGGCGTTTGTGCAAAAGGCCTCCGACACGGGGCTGGCCTGGTGGGTGCGCGCCAAGCTGGCCCTGCGCGACGGCGACAAGGTTGCCGCGGCGGCGGCTTATGCCAAGGCCGCCCAGGCGTTTCCGAGCGATGAATCCTGGGGCAGCCGGCGGACACCGGATTGGAACTTCGAGTCGGTGCAGCCCAAGTGCCGGGTCGAAGGTGAAAGTGCGATCCTGGCCTTGCAGCGCGGCGATTACCTGCAAGCCTTCGATCAGCTTTATCGCAGCCAGAGCAACTATTGGTACGACGCTGCCGCAGTCGCCGAGCGTGTGCTCACGGTGGATGAACTCAAGCAGTACGTCGACGCTCAAGTCCCGGCGCCACCGGCGTTGAGCCAGGAGGATCGGGATAACTACGTGCCGCTGCCGGTGGCTGCGAGTTTGCGCAACCTGCTGGGCCGGCGTTTGCTGAGGGAAGGGCGCTTTGATGAGGCGCCGGCTTATTTCGATAACGCGGACCTGCAGGACAAGGCCCGCGCCTATGGGCAATTGCGCCAGGACGCGGAGTCCAAATGGTGGCCAACCCGACGGGCCGAGGCGTATTTCAATGCGTCCTGGATGGCGCGCAAATGGGGCATGGAGTTGCTTGGCTATGAGATGGCGCCGGATTACGCCAGCCTGGGCGGCAACTACAGCCTGGAACCGGTTGAGCTGAAGGTCGGACCGCTGGTGGCCGAAGGCGAAGTGCAACGCCAGCAGGCCAGCGCGGCGAAGCCTGAGGTGCGTTACCACTATCGGTTTGTTGCCACTGCGTTGGCGAGTCAGGCGGCGGATCAATTGCCGCATACCAGCCAGGCGTTTGCGGCGGTGCTGTGCAAAGCGGTGGGGTACAACTCCAGCCTCGAGGATCAAAGCGCGCTGTATCAACGGTACGTGAAGGAAGGTCCGTATGTGGATTGGGCCGAGGATTTCGGTCATCAATGCCAGGAACCGGACTTTGGCACGGCGAACAAACGCTACGTGACCCAGGCCTTGGACCCGATCCGCTCGATGCTGCGACCTTACAAAGGTTGGCTGCAAATGGGTGGTTTGGTGCTGGTAGTGGCGGTGGGGTTGGGATTGATCAGTCGCCGCCGGCGCAAGGCGCGGATGGCGGCCAATTAAGTTGAATGTGGCCAGAGCTTGGCGCTGGCTCGGCTCTGTAGGAACTGGCGAAGGCTCGGGCCGCGTTCGGACGATCTTTTGATCTTTCGCTTGAGACTCAAGTGTCTGGGGAAAGATCGCAGCCTCGTTTCACTCGTCAGCTCCTACGGGCGCGGTCCGGAGGGAGCAATCTCTGGCCACAAAGATTGTTCACCCTGGCTTTGCGTTGTTCCTACATCTGCGTCGCCATCCCCTCCACATTCATGGCCGCCTGGCGCAACGCCTCCGAGCGGGTAGGGTGTGGGTGACAGGTCAGGGCGATGTCCTCGGCCGAGGCACTGAACTCCATGGCCACACAGTATTCACCGATCATCTCACTGACGCTCGGGCCCACCAGGTGTACGCCAAGGATCTCATCGGTGCGTTCATCGGCCAGGACCTTGGCGAACCCTTCGGTCTCGTGGTTGATCTTGGCCCGGCTGTTGGCCGTGAAGGGAAACTTGCCAACTTTGTAGACGCGGCCTTCAGCCTTGAGCTGTTCCTCGGTCTTGCCGACACTGGCCAGTTCCGGACGGGTGTAGATGACGCTGGGAATCAGCGCATAGTTGACCTCGGCGGCCTTGCCGGCGATCTGTTCGATGCAGACCATGGCTTCGTCTTCGGCCTTGTGGGCGAGCATCGGTCCGGACGTCACATCACCGATAACCCAGACGCCGGGTGCTTCGGTGCGTTGATGCTGGTTGGCGAGCATGCCGCGCGGGTCAATGCTCAGCCCGACGTTCTCCAGCCCCAACCCTTGCGTGTAAGGTCGACGGCCGATGGCGACCAGCACGTAGTCGGCGTCCAGGGCCTGTGCTTCGCCGCCCGCCGCCGGCTCGATCTGCAATTGCACGCCGCTGGCTGAAGTAATGGCACCCGTGACCTTCGAACTCAACTTGAACTGGATGCCTTGTTTACCCAGGGCCCGTTGCAGGGTCTTGCCGGCTTCTGCGTCCACCCCCGGGCAGATGCGATCGAGGTATTCCACCACGGTCACCTGGGCACCCAGGCGTCGCCAGACCGAACCCAGTTCGAGGCCGATGACACCGGCGCCGATCACCACCAGATGCCGGGGCACCTCACTCAGGGACAAGGCGCCGGTGGAGTCGAGGATGCGCTGGTTATCGATGACCACCCCTGGCAGCGGCATGGGTTCGGAGCCGGTGGCGATGACGATGTCCTTGGCGCTGAGTTCGGTCTTGGCGCCATCATTGCCGGTAACGGTCACCTTGCCCGGCCCGTCGATGTGGCCCCAGCCTTTGATCCAGTCGACCTTGTTCTTGCGAAACAGAAACTCTATGCCCTTGGTCAGGCCGGCCACGCTTTCGTCCTTCTGCTTCATCATCTGCGCAAGGTTGAGGGTGGGGCTGACTTCAATGCCCAGGTTGGCGAATTCCCTTCCCGTGGCGGCTTCGTACAGTTCCGAGGCGTGGAGCAAGGCCTTGGAGGGCATGCAGCCGACGTTCAGGCAGGTGCCGCCCAAGGTGGCGCGACCTTCGACACAGGCGGCTTTCAACCCCAACTGCCCGGCCCGAATCGCTGCGTTATACCCGCCGGGTCCACCGCCCAGAATGATCACGTCGTAGTTGCTCATCGCTGTTCTCCCGCTTGCCCTGATAAAAAATTATGATCGTAATATGAGCGTTTCCAGCGATTTCGGTCAAGGCTTAAGTCAATAGGTCGGCACTGGCCTTGGCATGAAGAATTCAAAACGGAAATTTCACAGTAATGGTTATAAGGTAACGGCATGTAACGAAGCGTCGGTGGCGTCTGTCCACGGGCCCGGATTTTGAGCGCCACGAGTGCTGGGGTGGTATGCAAGTCGATCTTGATGTCGAAGGGGCACAGGTGGCCCAATGGCCGCGTTTTCAGCGCGCGTCGTTTCAGGGACGCCGCTTGAAGCAGATTGCTTTCGGTCTGGGAAGCGTGGCGGGCGTGGGCCTGTTACTGGCGTTTTTTATCGGGGTGTTTTCGCCGCAATCGTTGTGGCCGGTGCTGCTGGTCAGCCAAGTTGCGGGACTGCTGGTGCTGGTGGCAGGTCTGCAATCGGCCTGGTGGGTCACGCAATGGCGTAGCAGGGCGCTGCTGCCGGCTGTGGATAACCTGCCGACGGAAAACGAGCCTGTTGATAACTTGGGTTGGTATGAGCGGCTGCTGGAGCGAATGGGGGCTCGCGGGGTCGGTCTGCTGAAGCAAATCGGTGCGCCTGCGTTGTGGCTGGCGGGTTGGTCAGTGTTGGTATTGCTGGGCCTGGAACAAGCCTGGAACTTGCAACTGCCGGCTGCCGCCCTCGGTGGCTCGGCCAGTGTGGGGGCGGTGTTGTCGTTGTTGTTGGCGTTCGGGCTGTTGGTGTTCGAGCGGCAATTGGCCCAGCAATCTCCCGTGGAATGGCCGGAAGCGCCGCCGCTGGCGCAACTGACGCGGGTGGCGATCATCGTGCTGGTGCTTGGCGCTTTGTGCTTGTTGTTCGGCGCAGAAACGTCCCTCTGGCCGACGCGCCTGGCAGTCCTGATGGGGTTGCTGCCGGGGCTGGTGGCGGCAGAGTTGTTGTTGCGCGCGGTGCTGTCGTTATTCATCCCACGCCGGGACGCCCTGGAACCGACGCTGCTGGGCCGCAGCGTCATCGCCGATCTGCTGCGCTGGCCGCCGCAACCGTGGCTGGCCTTGCAACATGAACTGCACAACCGTTTTGGCATCGACCTGCGCCAGATCTGGGCCTTCAGTTACATGCGCCGGGCTTTTTTGCCGGTGTTGGCGCTGGTGGTGCTGGTGGGCTGGTTGCTGACGGGCGTGCACGAAGTGCCGCTGCAGGGGCGTGGCATCTATGAGCGTTTCGGCAAACCGGTAGAGGTATTCGGCCCGGGCTTGCATGTCGCGTTGCCTTGGCCGTGGGGCAGGGTGCTCAACGTCGAGAATGGCGTTGTGCATGAACTGGCCACCAGCGTCGCGGAGAGTCGGGCAGTGGTCGAGGCTGAACCGGCGGAGGGACCCGCACCGGCAATCGCCAATCGGTTGTGGGACGCCAGCCATGTGAATGACAAGTCCCAGGTCATTGCCAGTCGTCGTGCCGACCAGCAGAGCTTCCAGATCGTCAACATGGACGTGCGCTTCGTCTACCGCATCGGCTTGACGGACGCCGCGGCGTTGGCGGCGACCTACAACAGCGCCGATGTGCCGACGCTGATTCGCAGCACCGCCAGCCGCATCCTGGTGCATGAGTTCGCGTCGCGCACGCTGGACGGTTTGTTGGGAGCGGACCGTGTCAGCCTCGCCGACGAAATCGGTCGCGCCGTCCAGGCTGACTTGCAATCGCTCGACAGCGGCGTGGAAATCCTGGCAACGGTCGTGGAGGCGATTCATCCACCGGCCGGAGCGGCCAACGCCTACCACGGCGTGCAGGCGGCGCAGATCGGCGCGCAGGCATTGATCGCTCGAGAGCGCGGCGCGGCGGCGGAACAGACGAACCAGGCGAAATTGCAAGCCAGCGTCGCCCATGACCAGGCCACGGCCACCGCCCGGGAAATCAACGCAACTGCCCAGGCCGCCGACTTGCGCTTCAATGCCGACCGCAAAGCCTACGCCACGGCGGGGCACGCTTTTGTGCTGGAACACTACCTGGGTCAACTGAGCCAGGGCCTCGCCAATGCCCGGTTGCTGATTCTCGACCATCGCCTGGGCGGCAACGGCAACGGGCCGACCATCGACTTGCGTACCTTCACGCTGCCGGCAGACCCCGCGTCGCCGCGTAACCCTGTCCCGCCAGGAGCTGCCCATTGAGCCAGTCCTCTTCACACGATCACCACGACCACGCTGGTCACGATCACGGCCATTCCGGTCATCACCATGGCCATCATCATCACCACCATCATGGCGATCCGCAGCAAGCCGGTCCGTTCCCGTGGCGACGGATGGGTTGGGCGGCGCTGTTGGTGGCGTTTGCCGTTGCGGCCGCAAGCCTGGTGCAAGTGCGTTCGGGGGAGGCCACGGTCATCACCCGTTTCGGCAATCCAGCGCGGGTGTTGCTGCAACCTGGCTTGGGTTGGCGCTGGCCGGCGCCGTTCGAGGCGGCGATCCCGGTAGATTTGCGACTGCGCACTACATCCAGTGGCCTGCAGGATGTCGGCACCCGTGATGGGCTGCGGATCATCGTCCAGGCCTACGTGGCTTGGCAGGTGCAGGGAGACCCGGACAACGTGCAGCGTTTCATGCGTGCGGTGCAGAACCAACCGGACGAAGCCGCACGGCAGATTCGTACATTCGTCGGCTCGGCGCTGGAAACCACGGCCGCCAGTTTTGACCTGGCGAACCTGGTCAACACCGATGCCAGCCAAGTGCGCATCGCCGATTTCGAAGCCCAGCTGCGTCAGCAGATCGATCAACAGTTGCTCACCACTTATGGCGTGCGCGTGTTGCAAGTCGGCGTCGAACGCCTGACCTTGCCCTCGGTGACACTGACGGCGACGGTGGATCGCATGCGCGCCGAGCGTGAGACCATCGCCACCGAACGCACAGCCATCGGCAAGCGCGAAGCGGCGCAGATTCGCTCCGCCGCGGAGCGTGATGCGCGAGTCATGCAAGCCGATGCCACGGTGAAGGCCGCGGATATCGAAGCCCAGTCGCGAGTAGAAGCGGCCCAGATCTATGGCCGTGCGTACGCAGGTTCCCCGCAGCTCTACAACCTGCTCCGTTCGTTGGACACCTTGGGCACGATCGTCAGCCCAGGCACGAAGTTGATTCTGCGCACCGATGCGGCGCCATTCCGTGTGCTGGTGGACGGTCCTGTTTCCGTGGAAGGCAAAGGTGGAACACAACCATGAGTTTGGTTCCACGTGGAACAAATGAGTTATCCAGTCCGTGGATCCAGGCCGGACGCCTGGCATTTCTTGCCCTTTACGTCGTCACGGTGTTGGCAGCGTTGGCCTGGGTTTTTTCCAACGTGCGGCAGATCGATCCGCAGAATCGTGCGGTGGTGCTGCACTTTGGAGCCTTGGATCGAATCCAGAATGCCGGCCTCTTGTTGGCGTGGCCTCGTCCTGTGGAACAAGTGATCTTGTTGCCGGCGGCGGATCGGGTGCTGGAGCGGCGGGTGGAAAATCTGCTGCGCTCGGATGCGGCCTTGCAGGCTGATCGTGTTGCCAGTTTCGCCACGCCGGTCAGCGATGCGTTGGCCGGTTCTGGTTATTTATTGACCGGTGATGCCGGCGTCGTGCAACTCGATGTGCGAGTGTTCTACAAAGTCACCGACCCTTACGCGTTCGTCTTGCAAGGTGAGCATGTCCTGCCGGCACTGGACCGGCTGGCGACCCGCAGTGCCGTGGCCCTGACCGCAGCTCGGGACCTGGACACCATTCTGGTGGCGCGCCCCGAACTGATGGGCAGCGATAACCAGGCGGCCGAACGTCGCGAACGCTTGCGTGGCGATCTGGTGCAGGGGCTTAACCGACGCCTGGCTGACCTAGCGTCGACGGGGCAGGGGTTGGGGATCGAAGTGGTGCGGGTCGATGTGCAATCGAGTCTGCCGGGGCCGGCGGTCAGCGCCTTCAACGCGGTACTGACGGCCAGCCAGCAAGCCGATAAAGCTGTGGCCAACGCGCGCACCGAAGCCGAAAAGCTCACCCAGGCCGCCCGCCAGGACGCCGACCGTGCCGTGCAAGTCGCCCATGCCCAGGCCAGCGAACGACTCGCCAAGGCTTCGGCCGACACCGCCACGGTGCTCGGCCTGGCGAAGACCCAAGGCAGCGATCCGCAAATGCTGCTGCGTCTGTATCGCGAACGCATGCCTGCCATCCTTCGCCAGGCCGGTTCAGTGACCACGGTCGACCCGAAAGACGATGCCCGCCTGATCATCCAGGGAGCCGGACAATGACCGCCCAAACCAGCGCTGCACCGATGTTGTCCTCGACGGAACAACGCATCGCCGCCCGGCAACTGACTTTGGCAATGCTCGCCCTCGGCTTGCTCGCATTGGGCCTGGTATGGCGCGCCTGGTCGCCGGAGCAGAGCGGAGTCAGCCAACTGCTGTTGGGGTTCGCCTCGCTGTTGGTGGCGGTGCCGGTGATGCGTTCGGCCTGGTACAGCTTGCGCTATCCAAGCCTGCACGGGATTACTGACCAACTCATCGCCCTGGCGATGCTCGGTGCCTGGGCCACTGGCGACTTGCTGACGGCGGCATTGTTGCCGATCATCATGATCTTCGGGCATGTGCTGGAAGAGCGCAGCGTCATTGGCTCCCAGGAGGCGATCCATGCCCTTGGCCAACTGACCCGCAGCCAAGGTCGCAAGGTACAGGCCGACGGTTCGATCATTGATGTCGACAACGCGACGCTTCACCCCGGCGATGTCGTGGAGGTGCGCGCTGGCGACCGGGTGCCGGCCGATGGTCTGGTGTTGTCCGGCCAGGCCAGCCTCGACACCGCGCCCATCACGGGTGAGTCGGTGCCGTTGGAGGCCGTGATCGGCACTGAAGTCTTTGGTGGCGCGATCAATCTGGATGGCTTGCTACGCCTGGAAGTGACCCGCACCGGCGAAGAATCCACCTTGGGCAAGGTCATCGCCCTGATGCAAAACGCCGAACGCTCCAAGCCGCCCATCACTCGCTTGCTGGAACGCTACGCCGGCAGTTACCTGGTACTGGTGTTGTTGCTGGCGGCGGTGACCTGGTTCGTGACCAACGATGCCCAGGCGATGCTGGCGGTGTTGGTTGCCGCCTGTCCTTGTGCGTTGGTGCTGTCGGCGCCGGCCACCGCCATTGCCGGGATCGCGGTGGCAGCGCGCCACGGGATCCTGATCCGCAGCTCGGCCTTCCTGGAAGAACTGGCGGACCTGACGTCGTTGGTGGTCGATAAGACCGGTACTCTGACCTTCGGCGTCCTGCGCCTGCAATCCATCGAACATGCCCAGGATGCTCCTCTATCGTTGCTGCCTTTGGCTGCCAGCCTCGGTTCGGCCAGCAGTCATCCGGTCAGTCGAGCGTTGGCAGGACTGGTGGAAAAGGAAAACTGCCTGGCGCTGACGGACATCCATGAGCGCCAAGGGTTGGGCGTGGTCGCGATGACCGACCAGGGCGAAGCGGCGCTTGGGCGGCCGGAGTTGTTTGCACAGTTGGGTATTCAAACCTCAACGATCCCTGAGCACGATGGCCCGATTGCCGGCCTGGCCCTGAACGGGCAATTCCTCGCCTGGCTGTTGTTGGCCGACAGTGTCAAGCCGGAGGCACGGGTTGCCATGGCCGAGCTGCGCGAGCTGGGCCTGGGGCGGCAGTTGCTGTTGACCGGCGACCGCCAGAGTGTGGCCACGACCTTGGCCAGGGATGTCGGCATTGGCGATTTGCAAGCCCAGGCCCTGCCGGAAGACAAACTCAAGCGGGTCATGGCTGAAATCGACCATGGGTTCCGCCCTATGGTGGTGGGCGATGGCATCAACGATTCCCTGGCGCTAAAGGCTGGGGTGGTGGGTGTCGCCATGGGAGCCGGCGGTGCAGACATTGCCCTGGCGTCGGCAGACATCGTGCTGATCGGCAGCGACCTGCGGCGCCTCGGCACCTGTGTGCGATTGAGTCGTCAATGCAGGCGCACGTTGCAGGTCAACGTGATCATTGGCCTGGGCTGGACGCTGGCAATCGTCGCGTTTGCCGCCTTCGGTTGGCTCGGCGCGGCGGGGGCGATGATCGCTGCGCTGCTGCACAATCTCAGTACCCTGCTAGTGTTAGGTAATGCAGGGCGATTGCTGCGGTTCCAGGAGCCACTCCTGAAAATCCAAGCGAAGGGAACCGTTGGATAAACCCTTGGCGAACTGTGCGTCACCCTTGCAGTCTCTGTTGGAGAGGGCGTACCCATACTGGCAGTACCCGGCACAAGGAGTGAATTTGGGGCAGTGATAGATAAAGGCTATAAATTCGATAGCCTGCTATTTTTCTATGATGGTCTACCCTCATTTCAGACGTCTGAAACAAGGGGGTTTATTCATGCTCGCGCAACTTCCACCGGCCTTACAGAATCTGCACCTTCCGCTTCGGTTACGGCTCTGGGATGGCCATGAATTTTCACTGGGTGACGACCCCAGTGTCACGATCGTGGTCAAGGACCCACAAATGGTCGCGCAATTCACCCATCCCAGCCTTGATGCGCTGGGGGCCGCCTTCGTAGAGGGAAAACTGGAGCTCGAAGGTTCGATTCACGAAGTCATTCGTGTCTGCGATGAATGGAGCCAGGCATTGCTCGAGGATGACGCCGACAACCTGCCGGTGCGATCGCTCCACGACAAGGAAACCGACGCCAAGGCGATCTCCTATCACTACGATCTTTCCAACGCGTTTTATCAGCTGTGGCTCGACAGTGACATGGCCTATTCCTGCGCCTATTTCGAGACGGGCAGTGAAACCCTCGAACAGGCCCAGCAAGCCAAATTCCGCCATTTGTGCCGCAAGCTGCGATTGCAGCCGGGTGACTATCTGCTGGATGTCGGTTGCGGCTGGGGTGGTCTGGCGCGTTACGCTGCGCGCGAGTTCGGTGCCAAGGTCTTCGGTATTACCCTGAGCAAGGCGCAGCTGACGTTGGCTCAGGAACGGGTCAAGGCAGAGGGCCTGGAGGATCTGGTCGAGTTGCAATTACTGGATTATCGCGACCTGCCGCAGGACGGTCGCTTCGACAAAGTGGTCAGTGTGGGGATGTTCGAGCACGTCGGCCACGCCAACCTCGAGCAGTACTGCAAGACGCTGTTCGGCGCCGTGCGCGAGGGCGGGTTGGTGATGAACCATGGCATCACCGCCAAGCACACCGACGGTCGTCCGGTCGGTCGTGGCGCAGGCGATTTCATCGAGAAATATGTGTTCCCCAACGGCGAGCTGCCGCACCTGTCGATGATTTCCGCCCAGATCAGCGAAGCGGGGCTGGAGATCGTCGACGTGGAAAGCCTGCGCCTGCATTACGCGCGCACGCTCGATCACTGGAGTGAACGCCTGGAGGACAACCTCGAGGCTGCGTCGAAGGAGGTGTCGGAGCAGGCATTGCGGATCTGGCGTCTGTACCTGGCCGGCTGCGCCTACGCGTTCGCCAAGGGCTGGATCAATCTGCACCAGATCCTGGCGGTGAAGGCCCACGCCGACGGTAGCCATGATTTGCCCTGGACCCGCGACGACATCTACACCCCTTAAAGAATCGGGGAAATGAGCCGGGCGATTCGCATGCCGACCTTCTGCAGGCGGTGGGTCTCCCGGCTTTCCTGTTTGTCGATTTCCACGGCTTGGGCGAAGTCCTGCTCAAGCATCTGCTCGACCTCGGTGGCGAACCGGATATCCACCGTGAGCAGCATGACTTCGAAATTCAAGCGGAACGAACGGTTGTCCAGGTTCGCACTGCCGATGGCGCTGATTTCCCGGTCGATCAGCACCACCTTCTGATGCAGGAAGCCCGGCGTGTAACGGAACATCCGCACACCGGCCCGCACCGCCTCAAACGCATACAGGCTGGATGCGGCGTAGACGATCTTGTGGTCCGGCCGCGAGGGCAGCAGGATGCGCACATCCACCCCGCGCAGTACCGCCAGGCGCAAGGCTGCGAACACCGCTTCGTCGGGGATGAAGTAAGGCGTTGTGATCCAGACTCGCTCGCTGGCCGCATGGATTGCTTCGACGAAAAACAGCGAGCAGGTTTCGTAGGCATCGGCCGGGCCGCTGGTCAGCAACTGGCAGAGCACACCGTCGTCCGGGTAGGTGTCTGGCAGGATCAGCGGGGGCAGCGAACGGGCCGCCCAGAACCAGTCCTCGGCAAACGACTCCTGCATGCTCCCCACCACCGGACCGCGGACTTCGACATGGGTGTCGCGCCACGGCGCCAGGGGGGGCTTTTCGCCCATGTATTCATCGCCCACGTTGTGCCCGCCGACGAAGCCTAGAACGCCATCCACCGCCACGATCTTGCGGTGGTTGCGAAAGTTGACCTGGAACCGGTTGAGCCAGCCACTGCGGGTGGCGAAGGCTTTCACGTGGACACCACCGTCGCGCAGCGCCTGGACGTAGCGGTGGGGCAGGGAGTGGCTGCCAATGCGGTCATAAAGCAGATACACCGCCACGCCTTCGGCGGCCTTTTTCAGGAGCAGTGCCTGCAGGCGTAAGCCAAGGCGATCATCGTGGATGATGAAAAATTGAATCAGCACGGCCTGCCGGGCGTTATCGATGGCCTGGAAGATCGCCTCGAACGTGGCCTGGCCATTGACGAGCAAGCGCACCTGATTGTTCGCAAGGCACGGTGTGCGCCCCAGCTGGGGCATGGCCCGCAACGAGTCGTAGGCCTGGGAAGCGCGGGCGGTCAGGGCCTCTTCGACCCACGGTCGCCAGTTGAGCTCGGAGATCGCCTTGCGCATCTCTTCATTGGCTTGTCGGCGCGCCTTGATGTAGCCATCAAAGGTACTGCGTCCGAAAACCAGGTAAGGAATCAAGGTCAGGTAGGGTATGAACAGCAACGACAGGGCCCAGGCAATCGAGCCTTGGGCCGTGCGCACCGTCAAGACGGCGTGGACGGCGGCAATGGAACCCAGGGTGTGGAGCAGCGCGATCAGGTAACCGAAAACATGCGGGCCGAAATAATCCATGGGGCATTCTTGCTCCGGAGGTTTCAATGCTTAACAGACCATGTTCCATGGCGAATGTCGCGATTTAATTCACTCGTCCCAAGCCTGAACCGAAGCCTGTGGGCGGCGTCTAACGGCCACCTGTCCTTTGGAGTTTATGCAATGAATGTTCGTCTGCTGGGTGTGGTCTTGGCAATGGGGTTGTCGGTTCCGATGGCGGCTCAGGCGCAGATGCTCCAGCCGGGTTTATGGGAGCTGACCACCAGTAACATGAAGGTCGATAACCAGAACCTGCCGGACCTGCAGCTAATCCTGGGCCAGGTGCAGAACCAGATGACGCCGGAGCAGCGAGCGATGCTGGAGAAGCAGGGCATCACCATGGGCGGTAAAGGTATTCGTGTCTGCCTGACCCCGGCGCAGGTGCAAACCAACGACATTCCGCTGCAAGACCCGCAATCGGGTTGCAAGCAACAGATCACCGAGCGTACCGGCAATCAGTGGAAGTTTCGCTTCAGTTGCCCGAAAGCCCAGGGTAATGGCGTCGCGACGTTCCAGAGCGATCGTGAATTCACCACCAAGGTCAACGGCACTTTCAATGCCACCGGCATCCAGCAGAACGGCAGCCTCGACACTCGCGCGGTGTGGTTGGGGCAGGATTGCGGAACGGTCAAGCCGAGGGCTTGAAGCGGGTATGAAGTAATCGTTTGCAGAATCTGTGGGAGCAAGGCTTGCATCGCGATGCAGACAACTCGGTGCATCGCCCGCGGGCAAGCCTTGCTCCCACAAATGTTCTATCAAGGCCGACTTAGCGCCTCATACAACGTATTGAGGTTGTATTCGAACAGACCCGTAAAGGTACTGGCCGGTCCGCTAGCCGCGAGTGCATCGGAGTACAGCGTGCCGCCGATGTGCGCACCGCTCTCGTCGGCGATTTGCTTGAGCAGGCGTGCGTCCTTGATGTTTTCCATGAACACCGCTTTGACCTTAGCCTGGCGGATCTGGGTAATCAGCGCCGCGACTTCTGCCGCCGATGGTTCACGCTCTGTGGATAAACCCTGAGGCGCCATGAACTCGATGCCATAGGCCTGGCCCAGGTAACCGAATGCGTCGTGGGAGGTCACGATCTTGCGATTGCCTGGTGGCAACGCACCGAGCTTGGCCTTGGCTTCGGCGAGCAAGGCATAGATTTTCTTCAGATACGCCTGGCTGTTGCGTTCGTAGTCGGCCTTGTTGGCCGGGTCGGCAGCTTCCAATGCTTTGGTGATATTGCTGACATAAAGCTCGGCGTTCGCCAGGTTGTGCCATGCGTGCGGGTCGGGGATGGTCTCGCCATCCTCATCCAGTGAGCGCGGAATGACGCCATGGCTGGCGCTGATCACCGGAGCCGTGGTTTCAGTGCTGGTTACCAGGCGATCCAACCAGGGCTCGAAGCCCAGTCCATTCTTGATGATCAATTTTGCCTTGAGCAATGCCTTGGCGTCGTCTGGAGTGGGTTCGTAGGTGTGTGCATCGGCGTCCGGCCCGACCATGTTGGTGATGTGGATATGCGCACCGCCGACCTGTCGGGTCATGTCGGCGAGGATGCTGAAGCTGGTCACCACCTGAAGCTTTTCGGCGGCGGACAGAGACATGGACAGCATCAGAGTGAACAGCACGAGCAGAACGCGCATTGGGAAACACCTCATTGGGATGTGAGCAAAGGCGGGCGGCGCAGCAAACCGTGCACCGGACCGAATACCACCGAAAGCAGGTACAACGCGCCCGCCACCAGCACGATGGACGGCCCGCTGGGCAGTGAGTAATAGAAGGACAACAACAGGCCAAGCCACACCGAGAGGCAACCAAGCAGCCCCGCGATCAGCATCAGCAGCGGCAAGCGACGGCTCCAGAATCGCGACGCGGCGGCCGGCAACATCATCAGGCCAACCACCATCAACGCACCGATGGCTTGGAAGCCGATCACCAGGTTCAACACCACCAGGGTCAGGAACACGCCATGGGCCAACGGGCCGAGACGACTGACGGTTTGCAGGAACAGTGGGTCCAGGGTATCGAGCAGCAACGGTCGGTAAATCAATGCCATCGCCACCAGGCTGGCACCGGAAACCCAGAGCATGCCGGTGAGTGTCGGACCGTCTACCGCCAGGGCCGAGCCGAACAGCAGATGAAGCAAGTCCAGGCGTTTACCGGCCATGCCGAGAATCAACACGCCGGCCGCCAGGGAAATCGGATAAATCGCCGCGAGGCTGGCGTCCTCTCTTAGACCGGTACGCCGGGTAATCCAGGCGGCGAGCCCGGCCATGCTCAGGCCCGCGCCCAGGCCGCCAACAGTCAGGGCGGGCAGGCTCAGCCCGGCAAACCAGAAGCCGAGGGCGGCGCCAGGCAGAATACCGTGCGCCACGGCGTCGCCGATCAAACTCATGCGCCGAAGAATCAGGAACACACCCAACGGCGCCGTGCTGCACGCCAGCACCAGGCCGCCAAGCAAGGCCCTGCGCATGAAGACAAACTCTTGAAACGGTTGCCAGAGATGAGTGACCGCAAGCATCAGGCCACCCACGTCAGAGGTTGTTGGGCGATCAAGTCGACACTGCGGCCTAGTACGCAGCCAGTGCTGCTGATCAGCAGCGTATGGGGAATATGTTGGCGGACCGCTGCCAGATCATGGCACACCACCACCACGGTTCTGCCCGCGGCATGCCATTGATGAATGTGTTTCCACAGCAGCGCCTGGCCTTGTTCGTCGAGGGCGGCGTGGGGTTCGTCGAGCAACAGCAGTGGCGCTTCGGCCAAGCTCAGGCGAGCAAGCAGGGCGCGTTGCAGTTCGCCTCCAGACAACGCCATTAATGGACGATGCTCCAGGCCGGTCAACGCCCAGTCGGCCAGTACGGTCTGGAGCAATTGCCTTCGCATGGCTGGCGTGTGTCGATTACCCCAGGAACCGGCGGCCACCAACTCTTGCAAACTGATGGGGAATTGCCGATCCAGATGCTGTTGCTGCGGCATGAACGAAACCCCTCCGCGGCGTGGAACCTCCAGGGTGACTTTGCCGGAGAGCGGTTTTTGCAGCCCCGCGAGCACTTTCAACAGGCTGCTTTTGCCCGAGCCGTTGGCACCGATGATGGCGGTGAGGCTGCCGGCAGGTCGCTGTATGGCGAGCGGCGGCGTGAGGGGTTGTCCGGGGGCGCCCCAGCACAGCGCTTGGCAGTTGATCATGACGCGTCCCGGGTCCAGCAGCTTTGCGCCACGGCGTCATGGGCGTGCAGGCTTTCGGCATGAACGACGCGCACATTCAGCGCAACGATATCGGGTGACCGACTCAGGGCTGTGCTTAATCGCCGCGCGGCGTCTTCGCAGAACATCAGGTTTTGGCCGTTGGCGAGGGCGAAGGCCTGTTCATCGGCACGTTTGACGGCGGTCTGCACAGCGGTGCCGAGGGCTGCTTCGGCTTCGTTGATGAACGACTGCAGCGGCAAATCGTCGGCATCGGCGTTCAGGCGTAGGCTCAGGGTCGCCGTACTGCGTTGGCTATGAGGGGTGGCGACAATGCCGTTCGATGAACCTAGCCAGGCCAGGATTTCGGCATGCTCAAGTTTCTTGTTAGCGAAGTCGTCGACGAATTGCTGTTGGATCAATTGCCGAGCAAGTGCGGCCGAACAAGGGCAGGTGGAGGAATAGGGGATCTGAATGTTCAGTTCCACGTGGAACACTGCGTTT
Organism: Pseudomonas sp. PF05; assembly: GCF_056521845.1. Taxonomy (NCBI): domain Bacteria; kingdom Pseudomonadati; phylum Pseudomonadota; class Gammaproteobacteria; order Pseudomonadales; family Pseudomonadaceae; genus Pseudomonas; species Pseudomonas sp. PF05. The sequence goes on from NZ_JBWLPW010000005.1 coordinate 262,679, forward strand.
TTCAAGTGGGCTTCGATGCTCACTGGATAGCGTTTCCAACCCATCAATGGGCTGATAAGTGCCGGACGCTTGAGCAGCAGATCGGTATGCACACTGAGCGATGCCGCGTGGGACAAGCCTTCATGACTATCGAGAAACTGCTGCAGGATTCGGCGCAACAACGCTGGCGACAGCGTCGTCTCTTCAAGCAGCTCTAGCGCCAGGTATAAACGTGACATGTGAATGCCGCGCGCCTCAGCGTCATCAAGGCTGACACCCGCGTCGGCCATTGCACTGAGACGCTGGCCGTCAATCAGCACCGGCGTTGCGATGCCACACATGCCCACCCAATCAAGGGGCAGGGTTTGACGTGAAGCCTGCGCAGCGACGTCGGGCAGTGTTAACGCGTTCATGGTCAAGGTCCATCGAAGGTTCAAAATTAGATGTTATAGTATAACAATGAATTTAAAGAAACCTTTTCCATGAAAGGAGTTTCATCTCCCTAAACGTTCACGTTCCACGTGAAACATCAGCGCGATGAGTCCTGACACCCGTTCATGCGTCCGCATACAAATGCGCCCGCGCTACCGCCAGAACTCGAGAAACGATTGAGAGTCGTCCAGCCCACACGCCGGCTATATCCGACCCAGCTTTCTCCATCCGATGCCAAGCCAGTAAAGAATGTGAGCTGACCGTAACGACTGTTCGTTTGCGCCCAATAACGACGACTGGCCGCTTCAAAACCCCGTAAATAAATAGTGTTTCCCGCGGTCGCAACGCTGTAGGCATTGCCTTGGAGATCCACGCACGCCAGCAAATTTGCACTTCGGGTGCAATTAGCCAAGAGCGAGCTTTGGGCTGAAGCGCTTAATACCCACAGCAACAACGCGCTCGCCAATACGAATTTCAAATGATTGCGCATGGAGTGATCTCAGACCAATGGGGGACGGTGGGGGCTGGTTGAATTGCGTTGTTATACTATAACATGAAATGCCGTGACCCTGACCCCAGCCAAACCTGGAAACGAGCCGTAGTCGAAGCGGCCGCCCGATGAGGATATACCTGATGCCCAATCGTCTTCCCGTAACCGTCCTTTCTGGATTCCTCGGTGCCGGCAAAAGCACACTGCTCAACCACGTCCTGCGTAATCGCGACAATTTGCGAGTTGCGGTGATCGTCAACGATATGAGCGAGATCAACATCGATGGCAGCGAAGTCCAGCGAGATGTCACCCTGAGTCGTTCCGAAGAAAAACTGGTGGAAATGAGCAACGGCTGCATCTGCTGCACGTTGCGCGAAGACTTGCTCGAAGAAGTCGGGCAACTCGCCAGGGAAGGGCGTTTCGATTATCTGTTGATCGAATCCACGGGCATTTCAGAACCGTTGCCCGTGGCAGAAACCTTCACGTTTCGTGACGAAGAAGGTCGAAGCCTGGCCGATGTGGCGCGGCTCGACACCATGGTGACGGTGGTCGATGGTGTGAATTTCCTGCTCGATTACCAAGCCGCCGAAAGCCTTGCGTCACGGGGTGAAACCCTGGGTGAGGAGGATGAACGCTCGATCACCGACCTGCTGATCGAACAGATCGAGTTTGCCGACGTGATTCTGATCAGCAAGATCGATCTGATCAGCCAGCATGAGCGAGAAGAATTGAGCGCAATTCTGCGGCGCCTCAACGCCCAGGCGCAGATCCTCCCCATGGTCATGGGGCAGGTGCCGTTGGGCAGGATTCTCGACACAGGCCTTTTCGACTTCGAACGCGCCGCCCAGGCCCCTGGCTGGCTACAGGAGCTGCGTGGCGAGCACGTGCCGGAAACCGAGGAATATGGCATCGCCTCGACCGCCTATCGGGCTCGCCGGCCGTTTCATCCCGAGCGGTTCTTCAATTTTATCGACCGTCCGTGGCCCAATGGCCAACTGCTGCGCTCCAAGGGGTTCTTCTGGCTGGCCAGCAAACCTGAGGAGGCGGGCAGTTGGTCCCAGGCCGGTGGCTTGATGCGGCATGGCTTCGCCGGGCGCTGGTGGCGGTTCGTGCCGAAAAACCAATGGCCGCAGGATGAAGAAAGTACAGCCGCGATCATGAAGAACTGGCTTGCTGCCACAGGCGATTGCCGCCAGGAGCTGGTCTTCATTGGCCAGGATATCGATTTTGGCCAACTCGCCGCTGAACTGGACGCTTGCCTGCTCACTGACGCGGAAATGGCCCTCGGTGTTGAAAGTTGGCGCCTGTTGCCGGATCCGTTCGGCCCGTGGCATGAAGAGGTCGCGGCATGATGCTGGCGCCTAGTCTGAAAAGGGCGGTGCGGGTACGGCAGGTCCAAGAGGATACGCCAGGGATATTCACGCAGATCCTGGACGACGGCACCAACCTGGCGGTCTGGCAGCGTCAGCTTCCTGCACATATCAGCGATTTTGCGGCCATGGTGCTGGCGATGGACCAGCCGCTGGCCGAATCACGGGTGCTCGAGTTGCCGCAGGAAGACACCCCGCCAGCGCTGCTGGGCCTGGCCGCGGGTTTCAGAGACTTGCAAGGCTATGAAGGTTTTATCGCCGATGTTGCCTGGCTGGTCAGTGCATTTGCCTGCCTGTTGGGTGCGCAACGTGTCGGCCTGCGCCTGCGCACACTGGACAAGGCCATGTGCCCGCGCTTTCACGTTGACCATGTGCCGGTGCGGCTGCTGACCACCTATGCGGGTGTCGGCAGCCAGTGGCTCAAGGAAGGCGCCATGGACCGGCGACGCCTTGCCGAGCCTGAGGCTGAGCCCAGTGATCCGAGCGTGATCCAGCAGTTTCGTTGCGGTGATGTGGGTTTGCTTAAAGGCGAAAAGTGGCACGGTAACGAAGGGCTTGGCCTGATCCATCGCTCTCCGGATCCCGCGCCGGGAGAGCGTCGATTGATTCTCACGCTGGATTGGCTGGCTTAAGGCTTGAGCCAGGTGCCCTGGCTCTGCCCTTCGCAAAATGGCTGCAGGTAAGCGGCATCGGTCGCCACGCCGTAATAGTGAATATCCTGGCGGTAAGGCATATTGGCGACCTGGGCGTTGCTGCAAACGCCGAACGCGCCGCCAGGGCACTGATCGACGTATTGCACCTCGACCTTCTGGCCGGCAAGGTTTGGCTGGCAGAAACCGTCGGCAAACAGCTTCTGCGGGATGTTGCGGTTCTGCTGGCAGACTTTCACATCCAGCCGTTCCGCCTGGCTGCGGACCACGCAAGCCTGGGCCAATGCCTGGTTCGACGTCAGTGCCAGTAACAACCAGCCGATCATTCGCATATTCACCTCCATCGAAAGCCGCCGATTATGTTGCAGCACATTCCCACCCATGTCATCGCCGGTCCTTTGGGCGCCGGCAAGACCAGCCTGATCAGGCATCTGCTGGCGCAGCGCCCGGCCGATGAGCGCTGGGCGGTGCTGATCAATGAATTCGGTCAGATCGGCCTGGATGCCGCGTTGCTGACCCAGGCCGGCGATGGTATCGCACTGGGCGAAGTGGCCGGCGGTTGCTTGTGCTGCGTCAACGGCACGCCGTTTCAGATCGGTCTTGGGCGTTTGCTGCGCAAGGCCCGGCCGGATCGGCTGTTCATCGAACCCTCGGGCCTGGGCCATCCGGTGCAGTTGATGCGACAACTGAATGAAGCACCATGGCTCGGCGTGCTGGCGGTGCAACCCTGCGTGCTGGTGCTGGATGCCCAGGCGATGGCAGACGGCAAGCCTTTGCCCGACGCGCAGCGACAAACCCTGGCGGAGGCCGGACTGCTGGTGCTGAACAAGTCCGAGACCCTCACCCAAGCCGATCGCGAACGGCTGACGGCGCAACTGCCTGGGCGTGCGTTGTACTGGACGCAGCAGGCTGCGCTGCCGATCGAGCGATTGCCAGGGCTTGCGGCTCGGGGCAGTGGGGCTGTGGCTATCTTGAATCTGCCGAAGAGCTTGGGCCAGTTACCGGCTATTTGGTCCGACCCCACGCTGCCGATCTGCCTGTATCAGCAGCAGGACGGTGGCTGGAGTATTGGTTGGCGCTGGCACCCCAGCCAGCAATTCGATGCAGCGGCACTGACGCGATGGCTGCAAGAGCAAGACTGGAAGCGGGCGAAAATGGTTATCCACAGTGTCGACGGTTGGGTTTCAGCCAACGCACTGGAGGGGACGACGCTGGGCTGGCAAGCCAGTGAGTGGCGCCAGGATTCTCGAATCGAGCTGATTTTCGATCAGCCGCAGGACGTTGATGGCCTGCAAGCCGGGCTGGCGAGTTGTCGGTGTCGCTGAGTCAGCCCTGTCTCAAGGCTTCCATTTGTTGTGTTCCTGGCGCCACTGGCTCAACTCGATGACTTCAGCCCTGGGCCTGGTGTGGGCCGGTTCAATCGGCGTTGGCGGTGTTTCTTCGAAGGGCATCGGGTAGGGCGCCAGCTCGATGTGCGCGCTGTGGGCGCCAAACTGGGTGATGGTGCCCGAATGGCGGCTTTCGCCGGTGACGGTGAACTCGAAGGTGTAGACGCGAGCCAGGCGTCGTCGTCCGTTGGCGTCTTTCACGAAACCGATTTTTTTCAGTGCCACATTGCCGTCCAGCAACTCGATCTTGAGGTTGGCGCAATGCTGCATGACCCTCGCCAACGCCCGTTCGCGCAAGCCATGGTTGTGCCACAGCCAGGCGCCGCCGGTAGCCAGCAGCATCAGCACGAAAATGTTTCCAAGGGTCAGCATGAACGAAGCGCTCCAACAAGTTGCTGCCAGCTTAACTGTCTCGCCGGTCTGTCGTACAGGCTGTGTTTAGTCGCATACTGCGCGGCTTGAATTTCAATCGTTTTACGGAAACTTCCCGCATGAAACGTACGCCTCATCTGCTTGCCATTCAGTCCCACGTGGTGTTCGGTCACGCCGGCAATAGTGCCGCGGTGTTTGCGATGCAGCGGGTCGGGGCGAACGTCTGGCCGCTCAATACCGTGCAATTTTCCAATCACACCCAATACGGCCAATGGACCGGGGAGGTGCTTGCACCGGAGCAGATACCGGCATTGGTGGAAGGCATTGCGGCCATCGGTGAGCTGGGTCAGTGCGATGCGGTGTTGTCCGGTTACCTGGGCAGTGCGGCTCAGGGGCGGGCGATTCTGACGGGCGTGGCGCGGATCAAGGCCGCCAATCCAAAGGCGCTGTACCTGTGTGATCCGGTCATGGGACATCCAGAGAAAGGCTGCATCGTGGCGCCCGAGGTGAGTGAATTTCTCCTGGAAGAAGCCGCTGCCGTGGCGGACCTCATGTGCCCGAACCAACTGGAGCTGGACAGTTTTTCGGGACGCAAGGCGCAGTCTTTGCTGGACTGCCTGGCCATGGCCCGGGCGTTGCTGGCCCGTGGACCGAAGGCGGTACTGGTCAAGCACCTGGTCTATCCCGGCAAACCCGATGACAGCTTCGAAATGCTACTGGTGACTGCCGACGGTAGCTGGCACCTGCGCCGTCCACTGCTGGCTTTCCCACGTCAGCCGGTGGGCGTGGGTGACTTGACCTCGGGGTTGTTCCTGGCGCGGATACTGCTGGGGGACAGTCTGGTGGCGGCGCTCGAGTTCACCGCCGCAGCGGTGCATGAAGTGCTGCTGGAAACCCAGGCCTGCACCAGCTATGAACTGGAACTGGTCCGCGCCCAGGACCGGATCGCCCATCCACGGGTGCGGTTCGAGGCTGTGCCGATCAGTATTTGATCAAACAGCGCCAATCCATGTGGGAGCTAGCCCGCTCGCGATAGCGGTGTGACAGGCAATATCCATGTTGGATTTGATGCCGTCATCGCGAGCGGGCTCGCCCCCACATTTGTTTCAGTGGCTGTTTATGGCCCGTCCGCCTTGATCTCCTGGTAGCGCCTCTCCAATTCCTGGCGGATCTGCCGGCGTTGCTGGGCTTGTTCGTAGCGGCGTTTTTCTTCGCTGTTGTGCGGCTGCAAGGGCGGCACGGTGGCGGGTTTACGCTGATCATCCACCGCAACCATAGTGAAGAAGCAACTGTTGGTGTGGCGCACTGAGCGTTCGCGAATATTTTCGGTCACGACTTTGATACCCACTTCCATCGACGTGTTGCCGGTGTAGTTCACCGAGGCCAGGAAGGTCACCAGCTCGCCGACATGAATCGGCTCACGAAAGATGACCTGGTCAACCGACAGGGTCACCACGTAGCGCCCGGCGTAGCGGCTGGCGCAGGCGTAGGCGACTTCGTCGAGGTATTTGAGCAAGGTGCCGCCATGGACATTGCCAGAGAAGTTGGCCATATCGGGGGTCATCAACACCGTCATCGACAGCTGGGCGTTTCCGGGTTCCATAACGTACTCACGGTTCAAGGCAGTCATTCGGGAGTGCACCTCTGCGGATGCTGGTGCGTGGCCTGCTAACAGGTCACCAGGTTTTAAAAACCAACGATATCGGGACGCTGCGCCTGTGGTTGCCGTCACGCGCCAAGGGATCTGTTTCCATATATTGCACCGTATTTTCGTCGGAAGTCGCGGTGTTACCCTTCAAAAGCCCGTTGCGAGGGCAATTCCTACAGAGGAAACGGATTTCTCCAGCTCTGCAGTGCGTCATTAGAACAGGGAGCCCCGACATGCATGCCATCAGTTTCATTCAAGACTTGGCGATCATCATGATGGCTGCGGGGCTGGTAACCGTACTCTTTCATCGTTTCAAGCAACCGGTGGTACTGGGCTACATCGTGGCCGGCTTCATCATTGGCCCGCATACGCCGCCGTTCGGTTTTATCCACGACGAAGACACGATCAGGACCCTGGCCGAGCTCGGGGTGATTTTCCTGATGTTTTGCCTGGGCCTGGAATTCAGCCTGCGCAAACTGTTCAAGGTCGGGGCCACGGCCTTCATCGCGGCGTTCCTCGAAATCGTGCTGATGATCTGGATCGGTTATGAAATCGGCCGCTGGTTCGAGTGGAGCACCATGGACTCGCTGTTCCTCGGCGCGATCTTGGCCATTTCCTCCACTACCATCATCGTCAAGGCCCTCAACGACCTGAAGATGAAGAACGAGCGCTTCGCGCAGCTGATTTTCGGGGTGTTGATCGTCGAGGACATCCTGGGCATTGGCATCATCGCCTTGCTGTCGAGCATTGCCGTCAGCGGCACCGTAAGCTCCGGCGAAGTGTTCTCCACGGTAGGCAAGTTGTCGCTGTTCATGATCGTCGCTTTGGTCATCGGTATTTTGCTGGTGCCGAGGGTGCTGGCCTACGTGGCGAAGTTCGACAGCAACGAAATGCTACTGATTACCGTGCTGGGCCTGTGTTTCGGCTTCTGTCTGCTGGTGGTGAAGCTGGAATACAGCATGGTGCTTGGGGCGTTCCTGATCGGTGCGATCATGGCCGAGTCCCGGCAACTGCTGAAAATCGAGCGGCTGGTGGAGCCGGTGCGGGATCTGTTCAGCGCGATCTTCTTTGTCGCCATCGGGCTGATGCTCGACCCGGCGATATTGCTGCAATACGCCTGGCCGATTGCGGTAATTACCGGCGCAGTGGTGCTCGGCAAGATGTTGTCCTGCGGCGTCGGGGCCTTTATCGCCGGCAACGACGGACGCACCTCGCTGCGAGTTGGGATGGGGCTTTCGCAGATCGGCGAATTTTCTTTCATCATTGCGTCGTTGGGGATGACCCTGCAGGTCACCAGCGATTTCCTCTATCCGGTCGCGGTTGCCGTCTCGGTATTGACCACACTGCTGACGCCGTACCTGATCCGGGCCGCTGACCCGTTGTCCGTCAAGTTGGCGACGTTCATGCCGCAACGGCTGACGCGGGTGCTTGGGATGTATGGCGAATGGCTGCGCAGTATCCAGCCCCATGGTGAAGGTGCGATGGTGGCGTCGATGATCCGGCGGATTTTGCTGCAGGTTGGGGTCAACCTGGCGTTGGTGATCGCGATCTTTGTTTCGGGCGGTTATTTCGCCGAGCGAATGTCGGCTTACCTGCAAGCGTGGATCAGCGACCCGAGCTGGCAGAAGGCCTTGATTTGGGGCGGTGCGTTGCTGCTGTCGCTACCCTTCCTGATCGCCGCCTATCGCAAGCTCAAGGCGCTGTCGATGCTGCTGGCAGAGATGGGTGTGAAACCGGAAATGGCTGGCCGCCACACCCAGCGAGTGCGTCGGGTGATCGCCGAAGTGATCCCGATTCTCTCGCTGCTGGTGATTTTCCTGCTATTGGCAGCCTTGTCGGCCAGCATTCTGCCGACCAACAAGTTGCTCGTACTGATCGCCGTGGTGGCGACTGCCGTGGCGGCACTGCTCTGGCGCTGGTTCATCCGCCTGCATACGCGAATGCAGGTGGCCTTGCTTGAAACCCTGGACAACCACAAGGACTCGTCCGGGCATTGACCGGCGGTGGGCTCAGCTTTCCAGCCAGACATCCCGGGCCCAGTGCCAGACCGATTCCCAGGTCTCTTCGGCGATCAGTTCTTCTTCGGCCTGCCAGAGCACCACAGTGCCGTCTTCCTCGACGCAATAATAATCGTCGCCGTCCTGGCAGATCGGGATCAGGCTGCGGTCGACGCCGGCATCCCAGGCATTGGCGGCCACATCTGGCAGGTAGGTGTGGGATTGTGGATCGGTGACGGTCACCGGTTCCAGGCTGCCATAGACGACATCGCTGACGGTCAGCAAAAACTCCCTGAAGACGAATGGGATATCGATGAACAGCTGCTCTTCGATCTCTACCAGCAAGTCTTCGTCGGGCAACTCCAGCGGGACCGGTACGGGCTCGTTGGCTTCACGCAATTGTTCGATGATTTCTTCCACGTCCGGGGATCCTCTTTCTCGATGGCGCGGTTTTATATGGAGCGGTTTATACAGTAGCTCGCTATAGATGCAACCGCGAAATAGAAAACCCCGGCCTGAGCCGGGGTTCTTTTATTTCAACATGCAAAACGGGCAAAGGTTCAACCGTTCTGGCGGATACCGGCCACCAGCCAAGGCTGGTCATCGCCCTGGGCACGTTCCATGTTCCAGCTTTCGCTGAACGCTTCGCCCTTGTCGAAGCGAGAATCCTTCGACACACCGCTGAAGGTCAGGGTGGCGATGGTCTTGTCGGCGCGATCGTCGACGCCATCCAGTTGTACGGTCAGATTGTCGATGTAGGTGGACTGGAAGCCATCGCCCAGTTCGGCCCGCTCGCGCTTGAGGAACTCCAGCAATTGCGGGGTCACGAACTCAGAGATCTTGTCCATTTCGTTCGCGTCCCAATGTTGCTGAAGGGACATGAAGTGGCTGCGCGCAGCTTCGATGAAGCGTTGCTCGTTGAACCAGGCCGGCGCATTGATGACCGGACGGGCGGTCACAGGCGCTGCCGAACCACCGAAGATCGAACCACTGGCCGGCTGCTGGTTGAACACTTCACGCTGCATCGGCGCGTGGCCGGCCGGAGCGAATTGCTCCTGCTGCTTGCGACGACGGGCGGCAATGAAGCGGAAGACCAGGAAGGCGATGACCGCCATGATCAGGATGTCGAAGATCTGCATGCCCTGGAACCCGTCGCCCATGAACATGGAGGCGAGCAGGCCACCGGCGGCGATGCCGGCCAGGGGGCCGAGCCAGCGCGAAGCACCGCTGGCCTTGGTGGCAGCACCTGCGGCACCGGCAGCGCCTGCGGTGGCAGCGGTAGAGCCAGCGGCAGAAGACGGTGCCATCTGGCTGGTTTGGTGAGTCGGGGCAGCGCCCGAGCTTTTACCACCGCCAAAGCGCTTGGCGGCATTGGCGTCGATGGCCATCGTCAGGCCAATGCACAGCGCCATGGCGATGCTAAGAAAACGTTTCATATAAAGGCATTCCCATTTGTGGATAGCACGCGCGCCATGTTGCACAGCTGAACTGTTGCTGGCTAGCGACAGAGTGTTTCGGGCTTTTGCGTGACAGCTGAGGTTCAGCTTCGGCTGTGCAAGAAGGCTTGTTCGCTTTGGGCTGTAGGAAAAGGAAATAAGGTCGGTCGGAAACTAATGTGGGGGAGACATCAGTGGGAGCAAGGCTTGCCCGCGATAGCGATCTGTCTGACACATCTCTGTCAAATGCGCCACCGCCTCGCGGGCAAGCCTTGCTCCCACAGCAAGGTGCTTCTTACGAAATCCCTAGATCGCTTCGAGCTTGGCATACCCCAGCATCAGCCACTTGCTGCCTTCGCTGAAGTTCACCTGCACCCGGGCCTGGGCGCCGGCGCCCTCGAAGTTGAGGATCACGCCGTCGCCGAATACCGAATGCCGTACGGTCTGGCCGAGGCTGAAGCCGGTTTCCGGGATGTCGCTGCCGCCGAACAGGCTGCTGGTGCTTTGCTGCTGGCCGCCACCGAACGGACGGCTGACGCTGTTGGACAGCCGCACTTCCTGGATCAGCCCCTTCGGGACTTCACGTACGAAGCGCGACACCTTGTTGTAGGTCTCGCTGCCATACAAACGCCGGGTTTCGGCGTAGGTCAGTACCAGATTCTGCATGGCGCGGGTGATACCGACATAGGCCAGGCGCCGCTCTTCTTCCAAGCGTCCCGGTTCTTCCAGGCTCATTTTGTGAGGGAACAGGCCTTCTTCCATGCCCACGAGGAACACGTAGGGGAATTCCAAGCCCTTGGCGCTGTGCAGGGTCATCAGCTGGATGCTGTCTTCGTGTTCGTCGGCCTGGGTGTCACCGGCCTCCAGGGAAGCGTGACCCAGGAAGGCCGACAGCGGCGACAGGTCTGCGTCTTCTTCGCTGCTCTCGAAGTTGCGCGCGGCGCTGACCAGTTCCTCAAGGTTTTCCACCCGGGCCTGGCCTTTCTCGCCTTTTTCCGCTTCGTGATAGGCGATCAGGCCGGACTGCTCGATGACGGTCTGGGTCATCAAGTGCAGGGGCATTTCCCCGCACTTGGCAGCCAGGTCTTCGATCAGGTCCATGAAGGCCTTCAGGGCGCCAGCGGCGCGACCGGTCATGCCTTTGTTGGCGACCAGTTGGTGCATGGCTTCCCACATGGATACGTGGCTGTGGCGCGCGTGATCGCGAATCGCTTCGACGGTTTTCTCACCAATGCCACGCGTTGGCACGTTGATCACCCGTTCCAGGGCCGCATCGTTGCCGCGACCTTCGATCAGGCGCAGGTAGGCCATGGCGTTCTTGATTTCAGCACGTTCGAAGAAGCGCTGGCCGCCGTAGATGCGGTAGGGGATTCGCTCGCGCAGCAAGGCCTCTTCCAGCACCCGCGACTGGGCGTTGGAACGGTACAGGATGGCGATGTCACTGCGGGCCAGGCCAGTTTTCAGCGCGCTTTCGATGGTTTCCACCACGTAGCGGGCTTCGTCGTGCTCGTTGAAGGCGGCATAGAGGTTGATTGCCTCGCCTTCGCCGCCGTCGGTCCACAACTCCTTGCCCAGACGCCCGGTGTTGTTGGCGATCAGGGCGTTGGCGGCCTTGAGGATACCGGCGGTGGAGCGGTAGTTCTGTTCCAGGCGGATGACTTCGGCGTCGGGAAAGTCCGCCGAGTACTGGTGAATATTCTCGATCTTGGCGCCGCGCCAGCCGTAGATCGACTGGTCATCGTCACCCACCACCATCAGGCTGTCGCCGCCCTTGGCGAGCAGGCGCAACCAGGCGTATTGCACGGCGTTGGTGTCCTGGAATTCGTCCACCAGTACATGCCGGAAGCGCTTTTGGTAGTGGGCCAGCAGGCCAGGGTGGTCGCGCCACAGGTCCAGCGCCCGTAGCAGCAACTCGGAAAAGTCGATGACCCCGGCACGCTGGCACGCCGCCTCGTAGGCTTCGTAGATGCTGCGCATGGTCGCCAGGAACAGATCGCCGCTGGCCTGGATGTGCTGCGGGCGCAGGCCTTCGTCTTTCTGGCCGTTGATGAACCACTGGGCCTGGCGGGCGGGCCAGCGTTGCTCGTCCAGGCCCAGCTCGCGGATCACCCGCTTGACCAGGCGCTGCTGGTCGTCGCTGTCCAGGATCTGGAAGGTCTGGCTCAGCCCGGCCTCCTGCCAATGCGCCCGCAGCAAGCGGTGCGCCAGGCCGTGGAACGTGCCGACCCACATGCCGGCAGGGTTGATGCCCATCAGTTGCTCGATGCGATGGCGCATCTCGGCTGCGGCCTTGTTGGTGAACGTCACCGACAGGATCGAATGGGGCGAGGCGTTCTCGACCTGGATCAACCAGGCGATACGGTGCACCAGCACTCGGGTTTTACCGGAGCCGGCACCGGCCAGGACCAACTGACGACCCACGGAGGCTGCTACGGCCTGACGTTGGGCATCGTTGAGGGAGTTCAGCAGAAGGGAGAGATCATCGCGCATCGGGGCATTCTAGGGTGCGGCGTCAGCCCGGGCAAACCGAGCTTTGCATCAGCCGATAAAAGACCGCTTGATGATGACTGGTTGGTCATGGGCTACAGGCGTTGGCGGGACTCGCTCGGGAGGGTCGCCACCCAATGAAATAGCGACTTTTTTCAGTATTTTTATGAGCTGGGGCAGTGTGGGATGGCCCATGGCTTGTGTATGCTCGGTGCTTGTTTCGGGTTCTCCACGCTCTACTGAATAAGAACAAGAACAGTGCCAATGCCCCTCAAATCCGATCCCTCGGGCCCCTGTGTGGAACCGCGGGTCATCTGCAAGCAGTACGCCACGGAGATGGCGGTCGAACGCACACGTCTGCTGTATCAAGGCTCGCTGCTGCCTACGCTGTTCATGTTGCTCAACGGTCTGGTCTGCGCCGTACTGCTATGGGAGCCGCGGCGCTATTTCCTGGTCAGCGTCTGGCTCGTCTGGTTGTTGTCGCTGGTGGCGTTGCGGGTGATCCAGGTGGCGGCTTTCGATTCGGCGATGCCAAGCCGCCAGGCACACCCGGTCTGGTTGCGTATGTTTTTGCTGGGTTCAGCGCTGACTGGCCTGACACTGGCCGGGGCCGGCATCGCACTGGTCCCGGCCGATAGCTTCCAGCAGCAGGCCTGGGTGTTCGGCCTGATTGGCGCTGCCACCCTGTCGGCCAGCGTGGCTTATGCGGTAAGCCTTCCTGCGTTCCTGTCCTTTACCCTGCCGTGCCTGTTACCGGCCATCGGCTATCTCTTCTGGGGCGGCGATGAGCAGCAACGTGGGTGGGGCTGGCTTGGGCTGATTGTGCTGGTCTCGCTGAGCGTGGTGGCCTGGCAGGTCAACCGCTTGATCCAAAGCAGCCTGCTGCGACGCTTCCAGAACCAGGCGCTGATCGAGCATCTGCAGCAAGCACAATCCCGCAGCGCTCAGCTCAACGACGCGCTGGCCCGGGAGGTCGAGCAACGCCGCAGCGCCGAGGAAAAATTGCGGGCGGCCCAGGTTGGCCTGGAGGCGCGGGTAGCACAGCGCAGCCTTGAACTGGAGGCCGCCAGCCAGGCCTTGAGCAAGAGTGAGGCGCGCCTGGCCCTGGCGCTCAAGGCCAGTGAGTTGGGGTTGTGGGATTGGAACTTGCTGACTGACGAAGTGCACCACACTCAACTCAAGGAGCTCTTTGGCCTTGAGCCCGAATACATCACGGCGATGCTCACTCACCTCACTCCGCGCCTGCACCCGCAAGACCTGCCGGCGCTCAAGCGGGCCCTGGTCGAACACCTCAAGGGCCGCAGCGAGGATTACCAGATCGAATACCGCGTGCGTCACGGCGATGGTCACTGGGTCTGGATCGAAGACCGCGGTCGGGCCGTGGAACGCAGCGTGAGCGGACGGGTGCTGCGCATGGTCGGCACCCGGCGAGACATCAGCGCCAGCAAGGAACTCGAGCAGCAGCGGCAATTGGCGGCCACGGTGTTCGAAGCCGCCAGCGAAGGTATCGTGATTTTCGACCCTCACTACGTGCTACTCGCCGCCAACCAGGCATTTACGCGGGTCACCGGTTTCAATATCGATGACATGCTCGGGTGTAACGTGGTGGACCTGCCGTGCAGTCGCGATGCGCGCCGGCACTACCCCATCATTCGCCAATCGCTCAAGCAGCACGGCACCTGGCAGGGGGAGCTGGTGGAGGCGAGGGCCAACGGCGAGCTGTATCCACAGTGGCTCCAATTGAACGTCGTGCGCGATGCTCGGGGAAATGTCAGCCATATCGTGGGCTTCTTCGCCGATCTTTCGGCGCGACGCGAATCCGAAGAGCGGATGCGCTACCTGACCCATTACGATGAATTGACCGGGCTGGCTAATCGCTCGCTGTTTCGCGAGCGCCTGCACGAAGCTCATCAGCGTGTGCGCCAGGGCGGACGGCGCAGCCTGGCGTTGCTGCATATCAACCTGGACCGCTTCAAGTTGCTCAACGACAGCCTCGGTCATGACATCGCCGACCAGTTGTTGCAGAAAATGGCACGACGCCTGATCAATGCGCTGCCCGAGGCGGACACCATCGCCCGGCTATCGGGCGATGAGTTTGCGGTGTTGTTCGATGCCTATGGCAACCTTTCGAGTCTGGCGCGGGTGGCAACCCGGCTGGCCGCCAAGCTGCGTGTGCCGCTGACCATCGAAGGCCATGAACTGGTGCTCAGTGCCTCCATCGGCATCACCCTGTTGCCCGACAACACACGGGAAGTTGCCACGCTGGTCAGCCAGGCGAACATGGCCATGCAGCATGCCAAGCATTTGGGGGGCAACAATTTCCAGTTCTACACCGACAGTCTCCAGGCCAGCACGCTGGAGCGCCTGCAACTGGAAAATCAGCTGCGCAAGGCCTTGGAAGAGCAGCAACTGAAGGTTTTTTATCAGCCAAAACTGTGCCTGGCGACCGGTCGCCTGAACGCCGCCGAAGCGTTGGTGCGTTGGGATCATCCGGCCATGGGGCGGGTACCGCCGGGGGATTTCATCGGCCTGGCCGAAGAGACCGGGTTGATCGGGCCGATTGGCGAATTCGTATTGCGCCAGGCTTGTTGGCAGGCATGCGAATGGCAGCGCCAGGGGCTCGCGCCGATCAGGGTGTCAGTCAATCTGTCGGTGCACCAATTGCGCCAGGGCAAGCTGGTCAGCCTGGTGCGGCAAGTGTTGGAGGAAACCGGCCTGGCCCCGCAATACCTGGAGCTGGAACTGACCGAGAGCCAGTTGCTCGACAGCGTTGAACACATCATTGCCACGTTCCAGCAATTGCGCGACCTGGGGGTCAAGTTGGCCATCGACGATTTCGGCACCGGCTACTCATCCCTGAGTTACCTCAAGCGTATTCCAGTGGATTACGTGAAGATCGACCAGGCGTTCATTCGCGGGTTGGGTGAGGGCAGCGTGGATGCGGCAATTACTCGGGCAATCATTGCAATGGCCCATGGGTTGTCGCTCAAGGTAGTGGCCGAAGGCGTTGAGCGGCAGGAGCAGCTCGAATTCCTCAGGCGCGAAGGTTGCGATGAAGTTCAAGGGTATCTGATCAGCCGGCCGGTGGGGGCCGAGGGACTGGCTGCATTGTTACGGGCGCAACACCTGGTTGAATGAGCCTGAAGCACGACGATAACTTCCCGTCAGGCAACGAATTCGTCTGACGGGAAGTCATGGGAGCAAGTTACTGGGTGATTGGCTAATGACCAATAGACGATTTTCCCCCGAGTTGGAAGCTCAGGACGGGCTTGGAAATCAGCGGATCGGCAGCGTTGAAGGTTTGCGCTACGGCACAAGCTGCTACATCGGGGGATCCTCGGCCAAAACAGAGGGCCGGCGAGGCAATCCAGTTACGTTTTGGACGGGCAAAAAGCCAATTCTTGTAGTATAACTACAAGCTTGCTACATCCCGGCATCTGCCCATAACAAGAGTCCAGCCCCTTGAACCTGTTGCAACACATCGCCCAGTCACGCCACTTGCTACGCAAGTCGGAGCTGAAAGTCGCCGATCACGTACTACTTGATCCTGCGGCCGTGATGCATAGCTCCATGGCCGATCTTGCCCACAGCGTCGGTATCAGCGAACCGACCATCGTGCGTTTCTGCCGGGCCATCGGTTGCTCGGGTTTCCAGGACCTGAAACTCAAGCTGGCGCAAAGCCTGGCCGCCGGCGCGAGCTTTGGCCAGTTTGCGATCCATGAAGACGACTCCGTTGCTGACTACAGCCTGAAAATTTTCGACACGACCCTGCATACCCTGATGGAGGTTCGCGAGAAGCTCGACCCGGTGGCGTTGCAAAAAGCCGTCACGGCCATGTCCCAGGCCCAGCGTGTCGAGTTTTATGGCTTTGGCGCCTCGGGCGCAGTGGCGGCCGATGCCCAGCACAAGTTCTTCCGGTTGCTGCTGACGGCTGCGGCCTATTCCGACCCGCATATGCAGGCCATGTCAGCGGTGACCTTGAAGCCCACCGATGTCGCGATCTGCATTTCCCAGTCGGGGCGTTCCAAGGACCTGCTGATCACCGCGAACCTGGTGCGCGAGAGCGGTGCCTCACTGATCACCCTGTGCCCGAGCCAGACGCCATTGGCGGAACTGTCCACGGTGAACCTGGCCATCGACGTGCATGAAGACACCGAGATCTACACGCCGTTGACCTCGCGTATCGCCCATCTGGTGGTAATCGACGTGCTGGCAATGGGTGTCGCCATGGCGCGAGGCCCAAGCCTGGTCAACCACCTCAAGAGCGTGAAGCGCAGCCTTCGCAGCCTGCGGCTGTCGCCCAAGTCGGTGAAGGCGCTGGACGACTGAGTCGGTCTTGACGTGCCGGGCTCCCGCTGGGCTCTGTAGGAGCTGGCGAAGCCTGCGATCTTTTGATCTTTTGATCTTTTGATCTTTTGATCTTTCGCTTGAGATTCAAGTGATTGGGGAAAGATCGCAGCCTCGTTGCACTCGACAGCTCCTACACAGCTCCTACACAGCTCCTACATAGCTCCTATGGTCCTGCGGGAGCGAGCTTCCTCGCCAAAGTGGCACCTTTCCAAATTCATCGTCTTGTAATCTGCGCGCCGCCAAACCGTCATCCCGCGTCGTCATCGTAAAGCTCCCGTATACGTCTTGGGAGTCTCGACATGACCCAGTCCTACGAAGAACGCAGCGCCGTCAAAACCCGTCGTCAGCAGGAAGACCAGCGCCGCATGGCGTTCCGTCGTGCCATCGAAGACCGCTATGAACAGCGCCAGCTCCTGGCCGAAATCAGCGAATTTCCTGACGCGACAGAATTCAACTACTGGCAGGCAGCGCCGGCGGTTTCCCGTCGAAACGCTCAACCAGGCCGATGATCTGAGCGCGCTCACCGCGAACGAATGCCAGGAAGGCGTGAGCCACCGGTGACAGGCGCTTGGCCCTGGCCTGCACCAGGCACCAGCTGCGGTACAGCGGCAATTCCTCCACCGGCAACTCGATGAGTGCGCCGGACGACAGTTCCCGGCTCACGGCGTGGCGCGTCAACAGCGCCACGCCCAGCCCGGCCACCACGCACTCGCGTTGGGCCTCCGCCGACGCCACCTCCAGTGTCTGGGTGAAATGCACCCGTTTCTCCTTGAAATACTCCTCGCAGGCCAATCGCGTGCCCGAGCCCGGTTCGCGCAACAGCAACGTATAGGGCTCCAGGTCCTGCAAGCGCAGCGGGCCCATGTGGCACAGCGGATGATCGGGCGGTGCCACGGCGACGATCGGATTGTTGAGAAAGGGCAGGAATTCCAGGCCCATGTCCTGGGGCACCATGGACATGATCACCAGGTCGTCACGGTTGTCCGAAAGCCGTCGAATGACCTGCCCGCGGTTGACCACCGTGAGGTTGAGGTTGACCTCCGGGTGCTGGCGCTTGAACGCGGCGAACAGGTGCGGGACGAAGTACTTGGCGCTGGACTCCACCGCCAGCTTCAATTGGCCTTGCAGCGAACCCTGCATGTCCGAGAGCTGCATATCGAGGTTTTCCAAGCGTCCGAAGATGTCCCGGCTGGCACGTTGCAGGGCTTCGGCGGCTTCGGTCATGTAGAGTTTTTTACCGACATACTCGAACAATGGCTGGCCAATCAGCTCTTCCAGGGAACGAATCTGTAGGCTAACGGCCGGTTGTGTGAGAGACATTTCGTCGGCTGCACGGCTGTAGGACCTCAGGTCGCACACTTCATTGAAAATCTGCAATTGACGCAATGTCATACGCATCAATGACTTACGCATTTTCTAAGCACTCTGGAGCGGGGCGGGAAGCGCAACTATAAGTCTTTACTTATGCATCACCCAATAATTATTCATTTTTGTTAATCCCCAGCCAGGACTAGTGTGGAGCTGCGACCAATTGTTACATCTGGTCACGCGTCGGCCTGAACCCCCAGGCCGTGGTATCACCGGCTCAAGGGAACCTCCAATTGATAACAAAGATCTTGATCGCCAACCGTGGTGAGATTGCCGTCCGCATTGTGCGCGCTTGCGCCGAGATGGGCATTCGCTCGGTCGCGGTCTACTCCGACGCGGACCGCCATGCGTTGCATGTCAAGCGTGCGGACGAGGCCCACAGCATCGGCGCCGATCCGCTGGCCGGCTATCTGAACCCGCGCAAACTGGTGAACCTGGCGGTGGAAACCGGTTGTGATGCCTTGCACCCCGGCTATGGTTTCCTCTCGGAAAACGCCGAACTGGCAGACATCTGCGCCGAACGCGGAATCAAATTCATCGGCCCCTCGGCAGAAGTCATTCGCCGCATGGGCGATAAGACCGAGGCGCGCCGCAGCATGATCAAGGCCGGTGTGCCGGTCACGCCAGGCACCGAAGGCAACGTAGCGGGCATCGAAGAAGCGCTGACCGAAGGTGATCGGATCGGCTACCCGGTCATGCTCAAGGCTACGTCTGGTGGTGGCGGTCGGGGTATTCGTCGCTGCAACAGCCGCGAAGAACTCGAACAGGCCTTCCCTCGGGTCATTTCCGAAGCCACCAAGGCGTTCGGTTCGGCGGAAGTGTTCCTGGAAAAGTGCATCGTCAATCCCAAGCACATCGAAGCGCAGATCCTGGGCGACAGTTTCGGCAACGTGGTGCACCTGTTCGAGCGTGACTGCTCGATCCAGCGCCGCAACCAGAAGCTGATCGAAATTGCCCCGAGCCCGCAGCTGACCCCCGAGCAGCGCGCCTACATCGGCGACCTGTCGGTGCGCGCCGCCAAGGCCGTGGGCTACGAGAATGCCGGCACCGTGGAGTTCCTGCTCGCCGAAGGCGAGGTGTACTTCATGGAGATGAACACTCGGGTGCAGGTGGAGCACACCATCACCGAAGAAATCACCGGTATCGACATTGTTCGTGAACAGATCCGCATCGCCTCCGGGCTGCCGCTGTCGGTCAAGCAGGAAGACATCCAGCACCGTGGTTTTGCGTTGCAGTTCCGCATCAACGCCGAGGACCCGAAAAACAACTTCCTGCCCAGCTTCGGCAAGATCACCCGCTACTATGCCCCTGGCGGCCCGGGTGTGCGCACCGACACGGCGATCTACACCGGCTACACCATTCCGCCGTTCTACGATTCGATGTGCCTCAAGCTGGTGGTCTGGGCGTTGACTTGGGAAGAAGCGATGGACCGTGGCCTGCGGGCCCTGGATGACATGCGCCTGCAGGGGGTCAAGACCACCGCCGCGTATTACCAGGAGATTCTGCGCAATCCGGAATTCCGCAGCGGCCAGTTCAATACCAGCTTCGTTGAAAGCCACCCTGAACTGACCAACTACTCGATCAAGCGCAAACCCGAAGAGCTGGCCCTGGCCATCGCCGCCGCCATTGCCGCCCACGCAGGCCTGTAAGGAAGTATGACCATGTCCAAGAAGATCTTTGTTACCGACACAATCCTGCGCGACGCCCACCAATCGCTGCTCGCCACCCGCATGCGCACCGAAGACATGCTGCCGATCTGCGACAAGCTCGACAAAGTCGGCTATTGGTCGCTGGAAGTCTGGGGCGGCGCGACATTCGACGCCTGCGTGCGCTTCCTGAAGGAAGACCCGTGGGAGCGTCTGCGTCAACTGCGCGCGGCGCTGCCCAACACTCGTCTGCAAATGCTGCTGCGCGGCCAGAACCTGCTGGGCTACCGCCATTACAGCGATGACGTGGTCAAGGCGTTCGTGGCCAAGGCCGCCGTCAATGGCATCGATGTGTTCCGTATTTTCGATGCGATGAATGACGTGCGTAACCTGCGCGTTGCCATCGAAGCGGTAAAGGCTGCCGGCAAACATGCCCAGGGCACCATTGCCTACACCACCAGCCCGGTGCACACCATCGACGCATTCGTGGCCCAGGCCAAGCAGATGGAGGCCATGGGGTGCGACTCGGTGGCGATCAAGGACATGGCCGGTCTGTTGACCCCTTATGCCACTGGCGAACTGGTCAAAGCGCTGAAATCCGAGCAATCGTTGCCGGTGTTCATCCACTCCCACGACACCGCCGGCCTGGCCGCAATGTGCCAGCTCAAGGCTATCGAAAACGGTGCCGATCACATCGACACCGCGATCTCAAGCTTCGCCTGGGGCACCAGCCATCCGGGCACCGAGTCGATGGTCGCGGCCCTTAAAGGCAGCGAATTCGACACGGGGCTGGACCTGGAGCTGTTGCAGGAAATCGGCCTGTACTTCTACGCCGTGCGCAAGAAGTACCACCAGTTCGAAAGCGAGTTCACCGCCGTGGATACCCGCGTCCAGGTCAACCAGGTACCGGGCGGGATGATCTCCAACCTCGCCAACCAGTTGAAAGAGCAGGGCGCACTGAACCGCATGAGCGAAGTGCTGGCGGAAATCCCGCGCGTGCGCGAGGACCTCGGTTTCCCGCCGTTGGTGACCCCGACTTCGCAGATCGTCGGCACCCAGGCGTTCTTCAACGTGTTGGCCGGTGAGCGCTACAAGACCATTACCAACGAAGTGAAGCTCTATCTGCAGGGTGGCTACGGCAAGGCGCCGGGTTTGGTGAATGAGACGCTGCGTCGCCAGGCCATCGGCGGCGAAGAGGTGATCGACGTGCGTCCGGCCGATTTGCTCAAGCCGGAAATGACCAAGCTGCGCGGTGAAATCGGTGCGCTGGCCAAATCCGAAGAGGACGTACTGACCTACGCGATGTTCCCGGACATCGGTCGCAAGTTCCTCGAAGAACGCGATGCCGGCACCCTGACCCCTGAAGTGCTGCTGCCAATCCCTGAGGCCGGCAGTGTGGGCTCGGTGGGCGGCGAAGGTGTACCGACCGAGTTCGTCATCGACGTTCACGGCGAAACCTATCGCGTCGACATCACCGGTGTGGGCGTCAAGGCCGAAGGCAAGCGTCACTTCTACCTGTCCATCGATGGCATGCCGGAAGAGGTTGTGTTCGAACCGCTCAATGAATTCGTCGGCGGCGGCAGCAGCAAGCGCAAGCAAGCCACTGCGCCGGGCCATGTCAGCACCACCATGCCGGGCAACATCGTCGATGTGCTGGTCAAGGAAGGCGACGTGGTCAAGGCCGGTCAAGCAGTGCTGATCACCGAAGCCATGAAGATGGAAACCGAAGTGCAGGCGGCCATCGCCGGCAAGGTCACCGCGATTCATGTAGCCAAGGGCGACCGGGTCAATCCGGGCGAGATCCTGATCGAGATCGAAGGCTGACTAAACAGCCTCGATACAACGTTTTAACCTCGGGGGGGCATGTGCTCCCCTTTTTTTTTGCCTGTCAGAACATCATTCGCCACTGGCCCATCAGCGCACCGTTGCGGTTGTCCTGTCCCGTTTCGCCGCGATAGTTCAGCCCCAGCGTATGCCGTGGTGAAACGGCCAGGTCCAGCCCGGCTTCCAGGAGCAGGCTGTCACGGTCCAGCTCGACCCCTTCGATGATATAGGTGTTGCCCCCGCGGACCAGGCGTTGATGGGAACTGCCCTTGACGTTGCCATACAAGTGCTTCCAGCCGACATCCAGGCGCGGCGTCAAGCGCATGCCTTGGTCAAGCGCGAAGGTACGGGCGAGGCGCAGGCCGAGGTCGCTGCTGTAGTGTTCCTGTGCCTGGCCGTTGTACTGCAACGCAGCGTCCCCGCCTTTTTCTGTATAGGCATCGCGTTGGTAGCGTTGGTAGCCCACTTGGACGTAGGGCTCGATATCGAAATGAACGATATCCAGGTTGTAGCCGACCTGTCCGAAGACCTGCTGTGTCGTGGCATCGTAACGGCCCTTCAGGCGATCCCTGAACCCGTTGAAGGCGACGTGGCGTTTGGTGCTGCCGTCATGATTGCCATGGACGGCACCCAGGCGTAGCGCCAGCGGCCCGTCCTGGCGTAAGGCGTACGCACCTACGAGCCAACTGTCGAGCGCGCCGTCGAACTGATAGCTGTCCAGCCGGGTCTGGGTCTTGCTGCCGATAATGCCGAGCCGCCAATCGGGGCTGACAGCCCAGTCGGTTCCCAGCATCAAACCCTTTGTCGAGTGCTTGAGGGCATAGCTGCCCAGCTGTTTGGCGAGGCTGCCGCTATTGCCGATGGCCTGGACCCAGACCTGGCCGTTGTCATATTCACCGGTCGGGTGATTACGGCTCATCGCTGAAAGCATTCCGCTGCGGATCGGCGCGACGCTGCTCAGGGTGGCGTTGCCGAGGTCGGCGGTGTCGTAGCCGCTCAATTGGTCGATGGCATCGGCGGCGGTGGTCAGGTTGGTGCCGAGCAGGGCGTTGATGGCGGCGTTGGGTTTGGGCGCAGGTTGGGAGGTCGACGATTGAGTCGCAGGTGTTGACGCGGCGCCGGCAATTTTGGGTAGGGCGGTGAGCTTTGACGTTGGGCGAGTGGCTTGTGACTCGGCGGCCGGGGATACTGCTACCGCTGAAGTGCCGTTAGGTTCTGGTTTCGATCTTCCGGCTGATTGTGGCTTCAGGATAGCGCCTAAAAATTCTTGGCCGTTGGGATTTACCGTGACTTTCTCAGGGGGCACCTCGTTGCGAGCGAGGACCAGTTCCACTTGTTTCTCCGTGGTGTAGTCCAGTGTAGCCGTCATGAAAGCGAGTTCATTGATTACTTTCCCGAACTTCCCTTCGATCTTGTCCGCCTTGATCACGACGTGCTCGCTTGCATCAGTGGATTCGCCGGATACGGCGGTGATCTTCAGCGTCGCCTTGCCCAAGGTCGCGGTGCCGCGAACCTTGATCGTGGCGCCGCCTTTTTCTGCATCGATTCCATAAACCAACGTCGCGCTCTTGAGTAATTTGAAATCGTTGATAACCAAAGGGGCACCCGTTACTGGATTGATTTCCATCAGGCCGGCCACATCCAGCGCGTCGACCGTCCCGCCGCCGCTGAACATGCCATTTTTTCCCACGAAGACAGGTCCGGCCACCGTGCCCTGGTTAACGAGTTCGCCAAGAACGTGCATCGCGCCGCGGATGTCACCGGTGTTGGTCAATTTGGCGTTCGAATCAATCAGGCTGTGGCTGTCGAAAGCCTTGCTGTTTGACCATTCGCCTCGCTTAAAATACAGATCCTGGAAATTGCGTATTTCATCTAGCTCGCCTCCCTTGGCGATATCCAGTTGCAAGACGTTGGCGCCGCCGCCACCGTCGGTGAGCCCGATGAGTTCGCCTTGTCTGCTTACAAGCACCAGATCGTTACTGTCGTCCTTCGACAAAGGGGCTTCTTGGACTTTGATGACTCTCTGGGTATTGGTATCCGGCGCAGCCGCGAACACCTTGAGACGAGACTGCATCTCGGCGGTTGTTTCGAAGGGGCGGGTTTCCCCGGCAACTGACTGAGCCATCGAAACATCGGCACAACCAAGCACCAAGGCGATTGCCAGCGCAAGATGTTGGGGCAGGTATGTGTGTTGGGTAGGCATCGAATGGGACCTCTCATGATGGAGGTCGCACTTTAAAAATTTCACCCTGGGCGGCGATGCCAGCCATCTCCCCGTCACAGGAAAGATTCGGCGGATGAAATGTGTAGGCCGCTCGTGCTGCGATCAGCGTGTTGTCTCGTTGGCTTTCATGGTTCGAAGCTTTGCCCTACAACCCTTTCAGAAATGGAAAGCGCCGTTTTGGGGAGGGCGGATTGGCTGGTGTGTATATCCGTTACCGCAGCAATGGATATACACACCAATCCACGGAATAGCTTTACGGCCTCCCAGACCACCCTAGCTCAGCGATTATTCAGATAAGCCTTCCCATAATACCGCTCCATCCGCGCCTGAATCAGCTCCAACGCAATGGACATCAACCAGTAAATAATCGCCGCCGTAGTCAGCATTTCAATATAGCGATAGCTGGAACGACCATAAGACTGCGCCAGAAACATCACCTCCCAAACCCCCATCACCGAGATCAGCGAAGAATCCTTGAGCATGGAGATGAATTGGTTGGTGGTCGGCGGGATGATGGTGCGCATGGCCTGGGGCAGGGTGACGCGCCAGAAGATCACGGTTTCGCCCAGGCCCAGGGCGAGGGACGCTTCGCGTTGGCCGTTGGGGACGCCGAGGATGCCGGCGCGGAAGATTTCGCTCAGGTAGGCGCCGTAGTTCAGCGACAGGGCGATGATCCCGGCGGCGACGGCGCCCGGGACTACGCCCAGTTGAGGCAGGCCCAGGTAGATCAGCAGGATCTGGATCAGCAACGGCGTGCCGCGAAAGAACGACGCATAGAAACTGGCCATACCGAACGCCACCGCGCTGCTGGACAGCCGTGCCAAGGCGGTGATGAAGCCCAGCAATGACGAAGCGACGATCGAGCACAGGCACAGGAACAACGTCAGCATTGCGCCTTGCAAAAAGCCATTGGGCGCCAGGTGCACGCCCAGCAGGTTCGGCAGTTTGTCGAGGATGATGGAGAACTTCAGGTCGAAGCTCAGGAAGAAACTCGCGAACAGCACCAGCATGGCCGCCCAGGTCAGGTACAGCCGGGTGCGAAAACCGAAGATTTTCTGCAGGCGTGACTCAGCCACCGGTGGCGGTGGCTGCGGGGGTGGAAAAGAAGTCATTGGGTAATGTCGGCGCCGATCCATTTTTGCGAGAGTTTGCTCAACGTGCCGTCCTGTTTCAACTGGGCAAAGACTTCACGGACCTTGCTGTCCCACTGGGCATCGCCCTTTTCGATGGCCACCGAGTTCGGCTCGGAGTAGAGCGCCTCGCCGGCCAGCTTGAAGCGCTTGTCTTCAGTCAGGCGCGGCTGTGCGGTCACCAGGTTGGTCAGCACCGCGTCCAGACGCACCCCGGCGCCCAGGCCCAGGTCTTGGAACGCTACGTTGTCGGTGTCGTACGGCGCGATCTGCACGTCCTCGAACGGGTAGCTCAGTTGGGTATCCTCGGCGCCTTCGATCACCAGGTTCTTGTTCAGGTAACTCTCGTAGCTGGAGGCGCTGGTCAGGCCGACCTTCTTGCCGCTCAAGTCCTTGGCGCCGTGGATACGGTCGTCCTTGGCGTTGACCACGATCACCGCGGGCGAAGCGTAGTACTGCACCGGGAAATCGAACACTTCGGCGCGGGCCTTGCTCGGCGTCATGGAGCAGATGCAGATGTCATAGCGCCCGCTCCAGCGGCCGGCCGCGATCACGTCCCAGGACGGGGTTTCCAGGCGCAGCTTCACGCCCAATTTCTGCGCCACGGCTTTGGCGACGTCCACGTCAAAACCGTCGAGCTGGTTCTGATCATTCAGGAACGAGAAGGGTGGATAGCTTTCCATCAGCACGCCGACCAGTTCTTTTTTCTGTTCGATGCGATCCAGCGTGGCGCCGGCGGATGCTTGCGAAGAGGCGGCCAGCAGAGTCAGGCCCAGGGCCAGCAGTGGTTGTAATTTCATGGGAGGGCCCTGATAGAAAAATAAGTTGTGGTTCACCGAATGGTGCGTATTAAATAGTTATAAGAACGACTCCGGTAGTGAGTATTTTTCATAAGCTTATGAGTGAATCGCATATGGGCGCAGTAACGACAGTCATTCTCGATGGCGGCATGGGCCGCGAACTGCAACGCCGGGGCGCGCCGTTTAGACAGCCCGAGTGGTCGGCCCTGGCCTTGAGCGAAGCGCCCCAGGCGGTAGAGGCTGTGCACGCGGCGTACATCGCCAGCGGCGCCAACGTGATTACCAGCAACAGCTATGCCGTGGTGCCGTTTCATATTGGCGAGGCGCGTTTCGCCGAAGAAGGCCAGGCCCTGGCCGCACTGGCGGGCGAGTTGGCGCAACGGGCGGTGCACGCTTCGGGCAAAGCGGTACGGGTGGCCGGGTCGCTGCCACCGTTGTTCGGTTCCTATCGGCCGGATCTGTTCGACGCGTCCCGCGCCAGTGAATTGCTCGCGCCCCTGGTGAATGGCCTGGCGCCTCATGTCGACTTGTGGCTGGCCGAGACCCAGAGCTCGACGGTCGAAGCGCGGGCGATTCACGCCGGGTTGCCGAAGGACGGCAAGCCCTTCTGGCTGTCGTTCACCCTCAAAGACGAAGACACCGATGAAGTGCCGCGCCTGCGTTCCGGCGAACCGGTGGCGGATGCTGCGGCGGTGGCGGCCGAACTGGGTGTCGAAGTGCTGCTGTTCAACTGCAGCCAGCCGGAAGTGATCGGCGCGGCCATCGATGCCGCACGGGACACCTTTGCGCGCCTGGGCGTGAAGGTCCACATCGGTGCCTACGCCAACGCCTTCCCGCCGCAACCGAAGGAAGCGACGGCCAACGACGGGCTCGATCCGCTGCGCGAAGACCTCGATCCGCCAGGCTATCTCCAGTGGGCGGCGGATTGGCAAAAACGCGGGGCCAGCCACCTGGGCGGCTGCTGCGGGATCGGGCCGGAGCATATTGCGGTGTTGGCGCAACAGCTGGCCTGAACCTGAGGAAATCACCGTGGCCGGGGAGCAAATTCCCTCGCCACGGTTCTTGGGATTTCGCTGACATTCCGGCTTACGCTTTTTTGTAAATCCCGAAGCCAATCCTATACGTATGTATGTCATTTGCGCTGGAGCGGCGCGATAGGGTCTGTGTCCTACTCACAATCGGACACCTGAAATGACTGTCTCTTCTGCGAATGAACCTGACGCCAAGCCCCATCCTGCCAGCGTATCTCTGAAACCCACCCATTTGTTGTTCAACGAGGCTGAGTTTCAACATGAATTCGCCGATCAGCGATCAGGTCAATGGGGCCTTATCGACGATGCACAGGTTCAAGTCACTTATCCGGCCATGGATAGCGAGGGCGCTCAGCTCGGCGCCCATGAAAAAGAACAAATCAGACAACTGAGGCTTTTGGATACCAATCAGACGCAATTGGCGCGTCTGTTTGCCGGTCATCCGACGTTCGACACGGCGCTCAAGAATCTGCTGGTCAGCCGAATCAAGGTAAAGATTCCCGAGCAAGAGTTTCGCACCTCACCGCTACCCGATATCGATCCCGATCATTGCTACGTAAACCATTTTGCCGTGGACTCGCTCGGTGGCCGTTCGTTGACGTCCTCTCAGAGCTTTACTGAGGTTATGTTGGATTGTTTGGCGACAAATACGCCTGCGAACTACAAATCCGGTGGCGTGGGTTTCTTCAGTCGTCCGGACTCGGTGGAGGAAAGCGACAGCTTATTCGCCAGCCCATTAGGCGCGAAAATTCCAGCCATCATGGAGTCGGTGTTCTATATCGTCGAACCTACAGCCAATGACAACTTGAAGCGTCAGTTGCGTGACGATCTGGCGGCCTTTGGCAAAAGCCAAAACAGCGACTTGCTCGATACGCCCACACCGTCGACGACTGAAGAAATCCTTTCCCATCTCCTGTCCCGGCGATACCTGCATCTTTTGGATTTGTACAAGGTCGATCGCAACCCGGCGATTGAGTTAAACCAAGAGGCACGAACCCAGCAGAATGAAGAAGACCGACTGCTGAATCTCATCACCACACATCCTTCCATGGCGCACAGAAGTCGTTTGATGCGGGCGCCCATCCCCCATGTCTATTGCGTCATGCTCGACATGGGCACAGCGAAACCACAGAAATGGCCCGCTGCGATGGTCATCAAACGCATGGATCGAAACGCCTTGTTCCTGTACTCGCTGGAAGGAGGATTCCAACGATTCGAATCTTTCCAGGACCTGGCCAATCAAGTAAGCCCAACCTTCGCGGGGCAAAAGCGTGGGATCCGGGATATTTCTTCTGAGGTGTCCGGGTCAGTTTTTGACGTGGCGGCGGATGATCTGCTGCAGAGCCAACGCACCGCACTGGACGCGGTGCTGAATGCACCAGCAAACGAGGCGCTCGCATTGGCGGCTTTTGCGCTGAAGGTTGAAGATGCCTTGGCTTTGCCCAATTTGGCGCTCGCCGGGCCGCTGGCCAGGCGCCAGGAAACCCTGGTGGAAAACAGCCGCCCCGCTTTCTACAAAACCGCAACCCGGTCGGAAAAATCCAACTGCCGCCGTCTGGAAAACCGCGTATTGGAGGCCGTCCATAAACTCAGCAATCGTGATCTCCAGACATTGCGGCAGTTCACCCGCCAGAAGGTCAAACAATACCTGCAACTCACCGTTCACCCCGGCATAAACCCCGATTCGGACAAGACCCTGGTCACGCTGTCCTACGGCAAGAGCGCCAACCCAAGGCAGTCGCGTATTTGCAGCCTGACCGAGTTGATGCTGGAGAATCTGCGCCCGCTTCAATATCCGAACGCCATGAGGGAAGTGGTGGCCGTCTACCTTGCCGATCCGGATGGCCATCGTATTCGACACCCGGCCAGCGGCTTCCTGATTCTTTTGACGGGGGGTGAGGTCGCCAGGATGGCGAGGCGCATCGACGCCGGTGGCAGTTATGAAACTTACCTCAAGGAGAAAATGAATAAGCCTGAATACAAGACAGCCTGGCAGGCGGCGTATTTGGCCAACATGAAACTCAAAGCGTACGAGGCTGAACTTGGGGGGAGTAAGGTATTCAAGGCCACTGTATTTGACAGCACTTTCAAACCGCCCAAGCCCAGGAAGCTGCTTGGGCTCTGGCTGGACGCGATTATCCAATCGCCTCTCCCACAGACACGTGCCCTCGTCCAGGGGCGACGGGTTCATGCGTACGGTCTGTTGCTGGGAGGAAGTTTGGGAGCGGGAGGGCAGCATGGAACGATGGGCAATGCGGTCAGTGTTGATGGCGCCCTGATTTTTTCAGATCAGGACGGCCCGGATATCAAGGGAACCGTGGGGGCTTATTTTCCGGACAGCCCCGAGGGGCAGGACCTGTATGAGTTTTCCAGCCTGGGCGATGGTATCGCCGGGCTTTTGCAGCAAGAGCAGTGGCAGGCGTACTTCCGATCACGCATCAGTACCACCGATCCTGAAGAAGTAAAACGCGTATTGGGGCAACAACGTGGCCAACCGTTGACCCGGGGCATGTTGATTCCCAACGATCTGCTTGAGTTCTTTCACAAAGCGCACCTCAACTTCCATAGGGCTTACGCCGATCACCGCTCCAACAGCAACCAGGATGTACAGCGCCAGACGTCGGCCAGGATTGTGATGGTGGCGATGGAAGTCTTCATGGACCTGGCCGGCATGCTCCTGATACCCGGTTTCCAGCTACTTGGAAGTGCGATCAAGACAGGCCTGTTGATCGTCAGGACCGGCTCGATCCCAATGAACCTGACGACCCTGGTTTTCTTGCACAGGGTGGCAAATTATGGCGGACGAGGGATGGCGGGTGTGACGGTTCCAGTGCGGGGACAATCCTCCTTCCTGGCGGTGACAGCTCGCCAAAGCCAGGACGAAGTGCTCGTTGGGCTGCCCCTGGAGGAGGCGCTCTACCGACGATACGCCGTGACGGACACCTCGTTGATACAGGGTGTGGCCGCCGATGCCCAAGGCTTTTATCGTCCCGCGGTGAACAATGATATTACCGGTAGCGTCCATCGGCCGGTGTTCGTGCGCCAACCCGATGGGACTGTGTTCCGGGTGCACGATCACACGAAGTTGACGGCTACCGAAGCGACCCTTGTCGACCCGGTGACAGGATCGAGCATCCGTTCCAGCGGCGTCATGAGAAGTACCGTGGCACGGATGCCCAATGGCGAGTGGCGCGCCGTAGGTTTTGGACGAGGAGGCGGTAAGCGGCCTGCCAATGCACCTTCCGAACAGGGTCCCTCGAAACCCAAGGTATCGTCATCAGCGGTTTCCCACTCGATTCGCACACCCGGCATCTGGGACACTCAAGTCATGGAGCTGGTCCCGGCGATCATCACTCGTCTTCCAAGTTGGCCGCAGAATCGCAGCTTGCTGATCGTTGATGAGATAACCGCACACCGGAGTTGGTCGGTACGCTTTACGCCGGGCCAGGCTGAAAGCGTCTATCCCATGGGCTATCACCCGGGTCAGTCAAGTACCGATATTGTCTTGAGGCGCTCGGCCCAGAACCATTACAACCTGATTCTGGGGGATCGTGTCGTGGAGATTCCTGGCGACGGTGATTGTTTTTTCAATGCCGTTGCCCGTGGGCTGAATGAAGGTCAAGCGCAGGCGACTTTCTCGATGCAGGGGTTGCGCAACGCAGCGGCTGACTACATCGATCAGCATCCCGAGTTGAATCAATATGTGGTGTCGCAAGCTTCCGGGGTCCAGCAAGCGCTTTTTGAAAATGCCCCCTGGCTGGACGACTTGTTGGACGAGGCGGCAATGTCCGATCTCACCCGGATCATCTATGGGGGACCGAACCCCCACGGCTTGTTTAAACCGACTCAGGATTTCTTGGCGCTGCACGTAAACAATGTCGGCCGCAGGACGCTGGTTTCGGCGCAGCAAGCCGACCTGCCTCCCGAGATTCTGCAGGAAATCGGGCGTCGTTTGTCGTCCAGGTCTCCGCAGCAGCTCATGCCTAGCAGCGCGCCGTTCTACACCGTAGAGGAGCAAACCCTACGGCGGTTTTTCGTCGATACCCTGCTAGGGCGCCTTGAAGACCGCCAGGTCACCGAACTGATCAATAACGAATACATTCGGCTCTCTGAAGGGGTGATGCACATCATGCTCGAGTATGGGGTCAAGGCCCGGGAGTTGACGGATCATCATCCGAAGAACAGGGCGGCCTATGTGATGTTCGATCAGGCCACCCATGGTCATCTCGACGATGATCAGCTTGAGGCGTTGCTCGAGGGGGCCTATCTGGTGGATCGCAACGATCTGGACCTGGTAAAACTGAGATTCCATCGCGAAACGGGCAGGCTAGTCGATGATGATGCGGAGCTGATGGACCAGTATATTTATTACGAAAGGGCCGAGGACACTCGCGACCTGCTGCTGGCATCCCTCGAACGTTTTCCTGAGTTGTTGAAGCGGGCACACATCCTTCTGCGCTCCTTCGTGGTTTCATCCAACCTCGATGGCATGCTGCCTGTGAGTGTCGTGGCGAGGTGGCTGCGTAATCCGGCGCTTTCGGACAAACGACTGCGGATCATCGCCGAATATGCAGACACTCGTTATGCAGAAGTGGTCAGGCAAAACGATATTGATATCCACTGGATGCGACTGTTCGATGACACTAACCTGCAAAACATCGTCACGCATCAAGACGCGCTGACACAGCTTTGGAAGTTCATGGGCAACGCGCAGGCCACCGCTGGAGAAGGAGATCAAGCAGCGTTGGTGGAGTTATTCAGTGCCCCAGGGCAATCACCTTCCAATACCAGGGTGAACATCCTGTTCAATACTCCTGGCCTAAGGCGTTCGCTTCAACAGTTGCCAAGCAGTCACGCGGTGCGAATCTGGGACGATATGATCGGGTCACACTTCAGTGATTCGGCGATTCAACGCACGCTCAGGCGCCCCGGCGTACTGCGTTCTGCGCTGGAGTTCGTGCGAGCATTAAGAAGCAATCTCACAAGTGAAGAGGAGCGCGCGAATCGCATTGTCATGGAGCTGTTCAGCTTGGGCCAAAGCCGCGCCCAACAGTATCTGTACAGCTTCGACTTCCCAACTGATCGCCTGGGGCATACCCGTTTGAACTTTGCGTTGTATCTGGAAGGTTATATGGCCGTGCCGGACTGGGCATGGCAGTACCTGAGGAATGGGGTCACGCGCCAATCGCTTAAATCGTTCGGCGAGATGAGACCGAAACCGGAGTAATCGGTGCTTGGCAGGCCATGAGTTCATGGCCTGATCGATCGCCATCGCGAGCAAACTCGCTCCCACTGTCAATCTGCGATGACCAATGAATCCAGGTCCACAACAGATCCCCCGTGGGAGCGGGCTTGCTTGCGATGGCGGAGTGTCAGGCACCCATGCCTAGGCCCGACACTCCACCAACCCCTGCACCTGCCCACCCTCGCGCTGATTGTCCTCACTCAACCAGCGCTCGAAGCCTGCGGCGATCGCTGGCCATTCCGAGTCCAGTATCGAGTACCACGCGGTGTCGCGGTTCTGGCCCTTGACCACCATGTGCTGGCGAAACACCCCTTCAAACGTGAACCCCAACCGCTCGGCAGCATATTTGGAGCGGGCATTGCCATTGTTGCACTTCCATTCCAGCCGGCGATAACCCAGGGCGAAAGACTCCTTGGCCAGCAGATAAACCGCTTCGGTGCTTTTCGGCGAACGCTGCATCGGTGCGCCGAAGGTCACGTGGCCGATCTCGATGCGACCCTGGGCCGGCACGATGGACATCAGGCTGAGAATGCCCTGCACCTCGCCGCTGGCACGGTCGATCACGCTGAAGAAATATGGGTCGGTGTTGGCCGCATGGTTGTTCAGCCAGGCGTCGAACACGCCGCGATCCTTGAACGGGCCATAGGGCAAGTAATCCCAGAGTTTCGGGTCGGCACCGGGGCCTTCGAGGGCTTGCCAGAGGCCATCGGCATGGCGCGCCGGATCGAGTTTTTCCAGGCGGATGAAACGCCCTTCGAGCAACTGTGCAGAGGGCGCCGGGACACCTTTCCAATCGGCGAGTGAAGTCGACATGCTGCGCTCCTTAAAGGGCTTTGCGAAATTGAATGAAGCCTGGGCGCTCGGCGATGCGCTCGTACAGCTGGATCGCCGTGGCGTTGGTTTCGTGGGTCAACCAGTGCACCTTGCAGCAACCATCGGCCTTGGCGGTGGCGTAGACGAATTCGATGAGCTGGCGACCCACGCCAGTGCCACGGCTCTGTTCCGTCACCAGCAGGTCTTGCAGGTAGCAGGAATTCTCGATGCTCCAGTTCGAACGGTGATAGATGAAGTGCACCAGGCCCACCGCCGTGTCGCCCTTCCAGGCGAGGGCAGCATGGGTCGGTTCACGCTCATCGAGCAAGCGTTGCCAGGTGCTTTGGCTGACGGCGTCCGGCAATTCGGTCTTATAGAACCGCAGGTAGGCTTGCCACAGCGGCAGCCAGGCGGCGTGATCGTCGGCGCTGACGAGACGGATATGAGGTTGGCTCATGTTCACTCCTTGGACGATTGTTCAGGCATCAGGTGGGCGAGCGCCCGGTCCTGCGAGGCGGGGCTGGCGGCGAGGCCGTTGCGTACGCCGGCGGCGTCCGCCGGGCTTCGGTTCTGGCTGAGCTTGCGCTTGCCTTCCAGGCGTTGGATCGGCAGGGCGAAGCCGACGATGGCCTTGAGCATGCTGTCGATGTACTCGGGCGGCGCATCATCGATCTTCCACGGCTGCTCGCGAGCGGTTTCGTGGCGGTCGGTGAGGGCGCTCACCAGGTTGCGCAGGCGATGCGCGTCGCTGAACACCTCGGCCCTGCCATAGGCGTGTACGGCCACGTAGTTCCAGGTCGGCACGACTTTGCCGTGTTCGGCCTTGCTGGGGTACAACCCTGGGCTGACGTAGGCATCGGCCCCGGCGAAGATCACCAAGGCTTCGGCACCGGCTTGCAGGTCGCGCCATTGTGGATTGGCCCGGGCCATGTGGCCGTAGAGGCTTCCGTTCGGCCCTTGTTGCGTGTCCAGCAACAGTGGCAGATGACTGGCCTGCAGACCGTGTTCACCCTGGGTGACCAATACGGCCAGGCGGCAATCGTCCATCATCTGGTGCAACTGGGAGAGGTCTTCGACGGCAAAGGCTTTGGGGTTGTACATGATGATTTTCCTTGGCGAATGCGAGCATCCTAGGCAGGCTATTGGTCTGTTGTAAGAGCCACTTTCGGCCAATTCGATAGGTCCATTCGTGAGGGCTGTCATGCACAACGCCGCGCCACCACTGTCGTTCAATCCCGCAGGCATCGAGCTGGACCGTCGCCAAGGGCTCAGCCGCCAGCTGTACCAGGCGTTGCGAGCCCGGGTGCTGGACGGACGCCTGGCCAGCGGCACGCGCCTGCCGGCCAGCCGAGACCTGGCGGCGGCCTTGTCGATTTCGCGTAATAGTGTGGTGCGGGCCTACGACCAGCTCTACGCCGAGGGTTTCATCGAAGGGCGGGTCGGTGACGGTACGTATGTGGCGAAACTGTCCTCGACGACGTTGCCGCTGAAAAACATATCCACAAAAGTATCCACAGGGTTTTCAACAGGCTTACCCACAACCTTATCCACAGATTGGCTCGATTTACCTGTGGGTCCATCCAGTAAAGTTATCCACAGCGACGCGTTGAACCGTGTCGAAAAACACCATTTGGCCCAGCCGCCCAGTGGCCCGCCACGAGCGTTCAGGGTCGGTGTGCCGGCTTTCGATCTGTTTCCTTTCGACGTCTGGGCCAAGCTGAATGCGGCTTTCTGGCGCAAGCCGGATCTGCAGCAACTGTGTTATGGCGATTCCCAAGGGGATGCGCGCTTGCGCGGGCTGATCGCGGCGTACTTGCGCAGCTCCCGGGGGCTGCACTGCACGGCTGAACAAATTGTGATCACCAGTGGCGCACAGCAGGGCATCAGCCTTTGTGCACAGCTGTTGGTGGACCCGGGCGACGTCGTGGCGGTGGAAAATCCCGGCTATCGCGCCGCTGGGCATGCATTCGCCGTTGCCGGTGCCGACGTCAGGGGCGTGCCGGTGGATGGCGATGGCTTGGATTGCGCCGCGCTCGGTGCGTTGAGCCACTGTCGGCTGGCCTATGTCACCCCGTCCCATCAATACCCGACCGGGGTGGTCATGAGCCTGCCACGGCGGCTGGAGTTGTTAGCTTGGGCCGAACGCAACGAGGGTTGGATCGTCGAGGATGACTACGATGGCGAGTACCGCTACAGCGGCGCGCCACTGGCGCCGTTGGCTGCACTGGATCGTCACGGGCGGGTGCTTTACGTCGGCACGTTCGGCAAAGTGGCGTTCCCGGCCCTGCGCCTGGGTTACCTGGTGCTGCCACCCGGCCTGGTCAACGCCTTCGCCCGACGGCGCGCCGTGGACGTGCGCCACTCCGAAGTCAGTACCCAGGCCGTCATGGCCGAGTTCATGGCTGCGGGGCATTTCCAGCGGCATATCCGGCGCATGCGCAGGGCGGCGCTGGCTCGGCGTGATGCGTTGCTGGCAGGCTGGCCCAAGGCCGTTGCTGGTTTGGGGGCCATGCCCACGGTGGTAGCCGGGCTGCATGTCACGGTGCCTGTGGCGAGTATCGAGCGTGAGCACGAGCTGATCGCTCAGGCGACGAGCGTTGGGGTTGAGATCAACGGCCTGAGCGGCTACTGGCTGCCCACTACACCCTCGCAGGCGCGTGCCGGTCTGGTTTTGGGGTTTGCGGCGGTTGCGCCAGCGGCGATTGACACCGCGCTGGCGAACCTGTCCAAGGCCTGGAAAGTCTGAGGCCTCACAGCCGTATCAGTCCGTTTCAAGGCCGTTCTTTTGGAAAAAACACCTGCTGGGCCTGATCCACGGCGATTTCGCTACGGTAATGATCGATCAACTGACGTTGGCTCAAGCTCCGGGTGGAACGCTCGGTCATTCCAGCATTGATTTGCTCGACCGTTTTCAGGCGTGCCGAAAGGAACGTCCGGGCAGGCACCCAGTTGGTGGAGTAAATAAAATCCGCGAACCAGAGCGGTTTGCCGGTCTTTTTGTCGGTGATCTCATAACGATCGAGATAGCCCTGTGTTGGCGTCTTGATCCGCTGTCGATTTTTCCGCTTGGCGATGGAAATTCGATTTCGGTCTTTTAGCCAGATAACGCCAGTCATGGTGGGCGGGCTCTGCTTGATGATGTTCAGTACGGTCTCGAACTCCTGCGCGTACAGTGCCATCGATTCTTTCTTGAGCTGCAATCGCAGGGCATCGACCGAACGCTGTTCTTGCGGTGACAGTTCGATCGTTTCGTTTGTGACAACGCTCAGTGCCTGATCAAGGGCCGCTTTGAGCGCGATGCCGACTTTCGCCATCCTGCTGGCATGCGCGTTCATGATCATGGCAATACCGGCAGGCGTTCGGTTGGGCTGCTTCAGGTCGCGTTCGATTTGCGCCTTGAAGTCAGCCAGGCCATCGATCAGGGCCTGGCCTTTGCGAATGCTCGTTTGCAGCGCGGGTATCGCCAACGATGGGGGGGTGGATGGCTCATGAGGGGCCCATTCGCCGGTTTTCTTGCGGTGGAACGTGACGATGATTTCGTCCGAGAACGGATTCTTCACGTCCACCCAGTCCGTTTCTTCGCGCAGCCCGGATAACCGAGGCTCGCCGCTGACGAAGCCCCAGAAGCGGGCCCTGATGAATTTTTTCCTGGTTCGTGGGCGTTGCTCATAGGGGCTGTCAGCCCTGCGTCGGCTGCCTCGCTCATCGAGTGCCTGTGCCAGATGCTGCAATGCCCGTTTTTTACATTTACTGACCAGCTTGAGCATGCGCTGGATGTGCTCGGGGTTGGCGCTGTCCTTGTATTCGCTGCCCAGGTAATCGAGATGCTCTTCAATGGCGGCGAACTGTTCCGTCAGGCTGCCAATCGCGTCGATTTGCTCGTCCAGCCGGATCACGCTTCGCTCATCGATGGCGTCCCGCAGGCTCTGGAAAGCCACTGTGGCGTTGTCGACCAACTGGTTAATTTCCAACCACCCCTCAGGCATCGTGTTGACACTTTCCAGGGACAGGCAGAGATGGCGATACATCTCTATCTGGATAAGCCACAGATCGTCGCTTTTATAGACAGGCATTTTTCCACGGTGCTGCCGGACAAACTCAAAGCCTTCGCGCCCGAGTTCCTTGAGCTTGGAAAAGCGCGTTTCCATATAGTCCAGGCGCTCGATCATGTCTTCGGCGGTGCTGATCATGTTGTTGGCCGCATCGACATGCTGCTGCTCAGATGTCTTGACCTTGGCTGTGATCATGCGCATGGCCTCGCTCAGGGCCGGGCTGAAGCGCTCTCGCAACGCGTCCATTTCTGCGAAGGTGAAGTTGATTTGCGCGTTGAGATAGCCAAGGCTGATACGAGGACATTCGGGCCGGGCCTGGAAGACCGGCCACTCAAGCAGGGTCTTGAGTGCTTGCTCGTAGTTTTCCCGCTGTGACTGCAAGGTCGTCAAATAGGCCTCGCGCTTGGTGTCTTTGGTTGAACCCGAAGCCTGCTTCATTTCCTGCGCTTGCATGGTCAACAGCTTCTGCATCTGCGGTTTCTTTTCCTCAAACTGGTTGAGTTGGGCAAGCAATTCAATGTTGCGGCGTTGTGCGTCGACGATCACCTTGTGCCTGGCGCCTTTTGATCCGCTGCCGCGTAAACGCAAGCGGCTATCGACTATCCATTGGCCATGGTCGTCATGGACCAGCGGTGGGCCGGTGCGCGTGCCGCGGACAATGGAGATTTGGTCACCTTCTACGGACACCTCGAACCATTCTCCAGCCATCTTCGCGTACCAGTTCCCATCTTGCTCATAGAGCCCCTTGAGTGTGCCTTCGGTTTCGGGTTCTCCGAGGTCGCTGGGCGCGTCGATGCTGAAGCTCTCGAGGCGCTTGACGTCTTTGCTCGATTTGCCCATCAGGGCGCCGCTGGTATGGATGACCCTGTAGTGCTCTTGCGCCGATGCGGTTTCGGTGAGCGGAGCGAGCGTCTCGATAGTCAATTCGGGCTTGGGCAGGGGCAGGCTGGGCTCAGGGGCAATCTCCGGGGCTTCTGTTGCCAGTTTGCGTTGACCTGCCCTGCTGCGCTCGCTGGTGTAATTGATGATGCCTAATGCCACGTTCAGCAGTAGATCAACGAAAACTTCCCATTTGATGTTCCGGTCGGGAGCCTCGTCGCTTTGCGTCAATTGTTCGAGGTCGTTGAGAATTTGCCAGAGCCAGGTCGCGGTGTTCGCCGTGGTGCCGAGATAGGGCAGCGCCAAGTTGAGAATCAGCCAACCCGCTTGCTTGAACGTTGCCCACCGGCTTTCACTATTGGAGACCGACTGATGGTCGGCAAGCGTGACCAAGGCGTTGGCATTGGCTTTGTATAACAGTGGCAGGAAATCGCCCCCCAGGGTTTCCTCGCTCAGACTGATGGGGCCATTGTTGACCAGCGACGACAGCGGGTCGGCAAGGAATTCCACCACGGTCCAAGGGGACGGGAGTGCGCCGGGGAATACGTCACGGCTGTAGGTTTCCCGGACGCCGTCAGGCAGCCAGGCGAGTACTGACTGGCGCAAGGCGTCGGTTTGCCGGATCGCATACAACAAGTTGCTGAAAGAGGGGAACTGCCAAAGCTGTGGTTCCAACAACGGACGATAAAGCAGGCAAGGACCGGCACCCAGCGTCTGTGGGCCGATCACGAACATATTGGCAACGATATCCTGGGAAACCCCCAGCTGCAGTTCGGGCACGAAGGCCAGTTTGCGCAGCACGACCGCTTGCCCGTCCACTTTGCGGTCGGCTTCCTCAGGTTCCATCAGTGCGGCGACATAGCGACATCCGCGCTCATCGATATTGCCTACCCCACGCAGTTTTCCCTCCAGCGCGAGCAAGGGCAGCTGTATGCGTAATTGCGAGATGTACAAGGTTTCGCGGCGGGCCGATTCTGCCGGGTCATCGAGCAGTCTGCGCTTGATCAGCTCGGGATAAACGCGTCCGATATCGACTTGGGTGATGAGTTTTTCTACGTAATCGACAGTCATCCACTCGGGCAGCTCGGCCCCGTCGAGGGACCTGACGGTCTTGTTGCCCGATGGAACGGCAATCAGGTTTTGCAGTGCCAGTTCGACGAGGTTGAACCGAGTACTGTCCAACTCGAAGGGAACGACGAAAGTCCCCCAGACAACCAGGCTTTCTATTTCAATTTCGATTTTTTCCGGGTCCAGCGTCGAGGCGTCGGCGTGATCGGCGCGCATCTGCGTCTTCAAGGCACGCGCCGCATATTCCTTGATGGGGGGGATATCGTCCAAGTAGGTTTTGCCAACGTGGGAGATGCTCAGCGCCGACAGGTTCTTCATGTATTGGGCAAACAGGATCTGGTCGGGTACCGGTGCGGCCTGTAGCCACTCGGGTAACTGTTCTTGAAACCAGTCTTCGCCAGGCCCGGTGCTCAGTCCGCTGGTGGGTGGTTCGTTTACTGAGGAGGTCGAATGTTGCTTGATAAGGGGAGTGCCGACGATTTTCACCTGTATGGCGATGATCCCGCAGGCCTTGCTGTCGAAAATGTTGCCGCTGGGCTCATAGAGTCGCCATCGGATTGTCGAGGGCCGGCTAAAGGAGCCCAGATGAGCTGTAAGGGATTGTCCCAATGCCTGTCGGGACTCGAACTTCTCATAACCGTTGACCAATGAATGGGCAAGGATGACTTCCTTGTTGTCGATCGAACCGATCAGCACCACCAGAGAATTCTCAGCGATTTGGTTTGCCTGGTCGCCGTTGACCCGCTCGATGTCGATCAGATACGCGTGGCTGTCATATTTGTCGTTGCGGTCTTGCGGGTCGGGGTAGAGAAACAACTGCCTGGCCATGTCGCATTCCGTCGCCGTCCAGCCCTTGACCTGCTTGACGTCCCAGAGCTTGCGCAGCGTGCTGGAGAGCTCATGCCAACGCGGACCATAACTGCCGAATGGAGCGTTCCAGTAAGCCAACTGCTGCTCCTGGTTGGCCTGCAACATGGCCGGGGCCAGCTCGTTGATCAAACGTCCGATCTGGTCGATACGCACCGGCAAATGCACTTCGGGCACGGTGAGCGGTAGTTGGGTCAGGTAGTGCAGGCCATCAACCAGCAAGGTGGGTTTGCTTCGGTCCGATTGCAGGACGAGCAGGTCGCAGAGCGATTGATAGCGGGTGGGGCGCTCGATCAATTCGCCGCCGACAATGTCCCAGGCCGGTTCGCCGACGACGGTGGTATAGGGATCGATGTCCAGGGTGGGGTAAAGCTCCTTGAGCGCATCCCGCAGGAGTGCGGCGGCGACTTCCGGGTAGCTGGGGCCCGCGAGCAATTGGTTGAGCAGCGCGCCCTTGATGTTTGTGTCGGATGAAGGGGGCGTGTCGGTAGGGTCTGGTGTCGTCATCTGAGTGTCCCTGTCTCGAGATACATGAAAAACCCGAAGCCGGATGCTTCGGGCCTTTCATGCTAGAGAGGCCAGGAACGGGGCAGGTGGTAACTATGTATACGCTGGTGGGAGCAAAGCTTGCTCCCACAATGGCCTTTTCCCCCAACAGCCTTTACTGGCCGGATTTGATCCGGGTCCAGGCCCGCGTGCGCGCGCGCTCGGCATCCCTGGGCAAGGGTTGCAGGGTGTAGAGCGTGGTCATGGCCGCGGCGGTCGGGTACAGGTTGGGGTTGCCGCGGATCGCCGGGTCGACCATCTCGGTCGCGTCCTTGTTCGGGTTCGGATAGCCGACAAAATCGCTGACCGGCGCAATCACCTGGGGTTGCAGCAAGTAGTTGATGAAGGTGTAGGCGTCGTCCGGGTTTTTCGCGCCTTTGGGGATGGCGAGCATGTCGAACCAGATCGGCGCGCCTTCCTTGGGCAGGCGCATGTCCACCGTCACACCGTTCTTGGCTTCCTTGGCCCGGTTGGCCGCCTGGGAGAAGCTGCCGGAGTAGCCCACCGCCACGCAGATATCACCGTTGGCGATGTCGGCCATGTACTTGGACGAGTGGAAATAGGTGATGTACGGGCGCACCTTCATCATCAGCGCTTGGGCCTTGGCGTAGTCCGCCGGCTTCTTGCTGTTGGGGTCCAGGCCCAGGTGCTGCAAGGCCAGGGGCAGGATCTCCGACGGCGAATCGAGCAGCGCCACGCCGCACTGCTTGAGCTTGCTGATGTTCTCTTCCTTGAAGATCAGGTCCCAACTGTCCACCGGTGCATTGTCGCCCAGGGCGGCCTTGATCTTGTCCGGGTTGAAGCCGATCAGGATGGTGCCGTACATGTAGGGCACGGCGAACTTGTTGCCCGGGTCGTTGGCTTCGATCAGCTTCATCAGCTTGGGATCGAGGTGGTTCCAGTTCGGCAGCTTGCTGCGGTCCAGGGGCTGGAACACCCCGGCTTCGATCTGCTTGGCCAGGAACACGTTGGACGGCACCACCACGTCATAGCCGGAGTTGCCGGTCAGCAGCTTGGCCTCCAGGGCCTCGTTGGTGTCGAAGATGTCATAGACCAGCTTGACCTGGCTGTTCTGCGCCTTGAAATCGTCCAGGGCCTTGGGCGTGATGTAGTCGAACCAGTTGTAGACGCGCAAGGTGCGCTCCTCGGCCTGGACCGCGCCGCAAAGCAGCGCGGCGCACATGGCTGGAGCCATTAAACGCTTGAGTCTGTTCATGCTGTTATTCCTCATGGGGCGCTTTGGAAACCTTCAAGAACGTTCACGGCATTGATGCCGATTTCTGCCACCGCGTAGCCGCCTTCCATCACGAACAGCGTCGGCTTGCCGAGCGCCGCGATGCGCTTGCCCATCGCCAGGTAATCCGGGCTGTCGAGCTTGAATTGCGAGATGGGGTCGTCCTTGAACGTGTCCACGCCCAGGGACACGACGATGACATCGGCGTCGTAACCCCGGATTTGCCCGCAGGCCTGCTCCAGTGCCGCGCTCCAGGTGTCCCAGCCTGAGCCGGCCGGCAAAGGGTAGTTGAAGTTGAAGCCTTCACCGGCGCCCTCGCCATGCTCATCGGCATAGCCCAGGAAAAACGGAAATTCCGCCTCCGGATGGCCGTGGATCGACGCGAACAACACGTCGCTGCGCTCATAGAAAATCGATTGGGTGCCGTTGCCGTGGTGGTAATCCACATCCAGGATCGCGACCTTCTCATGGCCCTGGTCGAGAAAGGCCTGGGCGGCGATGGCAGCGTTGTTGAGGTAGCAATAACCGCCCATCAAGTCCCCGGCGGCGTGGTGCCCCGGTGGGCGGCACAAGGCAAAGGCACTGCGCGCACCGCGCTGGATGTCCGCTTGGGCGGTGAGGGCTACTTGCGCGGCGCTGTAGGCTGCCTGCCAAGTCCCGGCGGTAATCGGCGCGCCGGCGTCGAAACTGTAGTAACCCAGTTGGCCGTGCAGGCTGGTGGGGATGACCGTACGAAAGGTCCGCGCCGGCCAGGTGTAGGGCAACAAATCGCCGTCGCGGTTGTACTTGACCCAACGGTCCCAGGCACCTTTGAAAAATTCCAGGTACGCCGCACTGTGGATACGCTGGATCGGCCCCAGGCCAAAATCCTGCGGCGCCTCCACCGGCCCCAGCCCCTGCGTCTTGACCCGCTCCAACACATGATCGGCCCGGGACGGCATCTCGAAACAGGGCATCAGTTGCCCGTCCATCAACTCGCAGCGCCCGTGGTGCAGGTGGTGATCGTCTGAGTAGATCGTCAGCATTTTTGTTCTCCGCTAAGGCTGATCGGTGTGAACACAGTCTTGCGGCACGCAGCGTTTCAGAGAACGGCAGGAGAGGCCAAAAGGGGATCGAAATGGCCAATAAGTTTGACCGTAAATCGCCCCTTGTTGGCGCGGGCGTGCGCGGGGGTGGGGCAAGGGCTGTTTGAGGCTGTAATGCGTGGCGAGGGAGCTGCTCCCGCTCGGCTCTGTAGGAGCTGGCGAAGCCTGCGATCTTTTGATCTTTTGATCTTTCGCTCGGGACTCAAGTGCTTGGGGAAAGATCGCAGCCTCGCTTCGCTCGACAGCTCCTACGGGCGTAGCCCGGCGGGCGCAAGCTCCCTCGCCACGGGGTTGGTGGTGTAGCGGCTAGCGCGGATCGACGTTATCCAGCACACGGCTGGCCAGCATTGAACTCAGTTCGATCAATTGCTGGATGCCAAGGGCGATATGGCGGCGGGGGCCTTCCAGGTCGAAGGCCAGGTTGCTGATCATCGCGTCGGCGGATGCCAGGTTTTCGCTGAGGTTGGCGAGCAGGCATTCGTTGTCGGCGTTTTTTTTCACGGTGAAGAGCTGGTCTGGTTTGGACGTATCTTCGGATTTTTCCTGTTTGGGTAACAGGTAGTGATCCAAGACGCGTTTGGTGGTTTCGTCGTGCTTTTTGTTTTTGCTACCGGAACGGGTAGAGGTTGGGTCTGTTTCTGGAGGGTTTGGAGTTATCTTGAACATTTTTACGTCCTTTGGTTAGTAGGCCGCAACCATCTCGCTACTAAACGAAGGGGTGGCAGCTGTGCGCAAGTTAGTAGACCGGTAAAGGACAACGGAAACCCGGCGCGCCCGAAGGCGCCATGCGCACAGCCGCCATCGAGTGCAGGCGATGCCTGACTGATGAGACTCATGCAACCGTTGTCATTACCGGGCTACTAAACCCGACCACTGATAGGCAGTGGCAGGGAAACGATAGAACCCGTGGGCAAGGCGCACAAGC
The DNA here is from genome assembly GCF_056521845.1 of Pseudomonas sp. PF05. Lineage (NCBI taxonomy): Bacteria > Pseudomonadati > Pseudomonadota > Gammaproteobacteria > Pseudomonadales > Pseudomonadaceae > Pseudomonas > Pseudomonas sp. PF05. The sequence continues at coordinate 306,015 of NZ_JBWLPW010000005.1, forward strand.
GGGCGGATTCTGGCGTAGTTGTAGGCAATGGCGCAAGGATGTGTAGCTGGGTGGAAGCTTTGCGGAGGGAGAATAAACAAGGCTCCAAATTGTCCCGGAATTCGTGGCCAGAGATTGCTCCCGCTCGGTTCTGTAGGAGCTGGCGAAGCCTGCGATCTTTTGATCTTTTGGGACTCAAGTGCCTGGGGAAAGATCGCAGCCTCGCTTCGCTCGACAGCTCCTACGGGCGTAGCCCGGCGGGGCGGGGCGACGTTTCGCTAAATCCCCTCGCCACAGAATGAGCGCCCACCACCAACCCATGTGGGAGCGAGCTTGCTCGCGATGGCGGCACCGCGGTGCATACCTGATCCGACGGCATGGATTGGCGGCTATTCCGCTCAGATGATGGAATCAAGATCCAGCGTATAGGGTTTACCGATCGCATACCCGTGAGCACCACGGATCAATTCACTGTCGTCATCCATGGCCGGCGCCATCGCCAGTTGCTCGGCCACTCGGTTTTCCGGGTGTGCCTGCCAGCGGGTCAGGTTGTGTGCCAGTTGCTCGGGTTGTCCCGCCAAGCTTCCGTAGACGTCTTTTTCACTGACCGACGCGGTGCGCAGCGTGGCCAGGCGGGCGCGCGTGTTGTGCATCTTGTCGACCTCACGGATGAGCGCAATGTTGACGGACCTTTCGCTACGTCCATTGGGCGCGCCCCGTCCCGCCAGGTAGCGCTCTTCATCGCGCAACTGTTGGGTAATCCGTGCCAGTGCATTGTCGATCCATTCATATTCGCGTTTTGTCGCCAGCGTGCTTCCCTCGATTTGCGCTTCCTGCCAGCGCCGTAAAGTCGCCCAGCAAGCGGGAATGTAGCTGGGGACCATGAAGTGATCACCGGTCTGGATGAGTTGGGCCAGCAATGCCGGGCGGTTCGGCAAGCCATATTTATGCTCGAGGGCCACCTCGCAGGCGGCGTGTTGAGTGATGGTGTCGCACTGGGGCATCCACAGGATCGAAGACCGTTCCTTGCGATCGAACTCCACCGGCAGGAAGTGCCGCAAGATGCCGTGGTGTTCGTAGGGCTCGCCCGTCAAGTTGGTGATGCCCGCCACGAATACGGAAAGACCGACCGGTACGTTGGCGAACGTAAGGGCCAACCCTGAGCCATAAACACCGCTCTTGGTGTTCATCCAACTGCCGGGCACGCTGGGTATCGGGTCGTTGTGGTTGACCATTCGGTAATGCACCAGGGCTTCGGCGTTTTTTGTGAAAGTGGCATCGGCGGCGCGGGGTGCGCCGTAGGTGTAGAGCTGGATGGTGTAGCCCTCCGGTCTACGCCGCAGCATCTCTGAAAGTAATAACGCCACCGCCCCTCCCAGGCTGTGGCCGCAAATCAGCAGTTTTTGCCCTGCGTAGAACCTGTCCAGATAGCTCGTCACGAAGGCCGCGGTTTTTTTTGCGGCGCCATAGAACCCTCGATGCACCCGGCCGACACCTTCTTCAAACGGCACCTGAAGCGCATCCGCGTCCCGCAGGAAGTCGGCGGTTTGCTGGGTGCCGCGTACTGCGATCAGGACCAGTTCGTCGTTGTGGGTGATGTAGGCCTGGGTATCCGTGGCTTGCGCCCCGGTTTTGCTGTCATCGAGGAAATGGACTTTGGCGGGGTGTTCCTGATCTTCGCCCAATTCCGGATCATTGACGGTGTAAAGGAAGGGGTCAAACGGCACGATCTCCAGGCGTTTGGAGTAGGGCACGTCTTCATACAGTGGGTAGTAGGGTTTGGGTTGTTCCGGATAGAACTCCCCGAGCTCTTCGAACTTGGCCAATGCGTCCGCGAACCAGTTGCCCACGCTGGGTTGCTCGGTGAAGCTCAGCGGCGTTTTTATTGGAGCCTTGTCAGGTGTCTGGCCGAAGGGGCAGTAGGTCAAGGTCGACATGATCGCCAGTTGGTACAAGTTCAGCGCACAGAATTCGGGAGCGGTGGACAGCATGGGCCGCAAGGCGCGTAACGGGCGAACTTCTAGCACTGTGTGTTTTTGCGGCATCAACGCTACGCCGAGCTTGCCCTGCTCGCCCATCAGCCGTGCCGGCCCAGCCGGGAGCGGGTAATGGCGGTACACCTCGGGCGGCAAATGCGCGACGTGTTTGACCAGGTGCCGTACTTCCACTTGGAAGAAATCGTCCGCGCAGGCTTGTGCGGGATTTTCCCGGGTGCGTGTGGCGTTTGGGTTCAGGTAGCGGGTTTGCTCGGCGCGGACTTGTAGTTCGGTGATTTGGAGGGGGTAGCTATCTCTACGTTGGAGTTCTATATAGAGTTTTTCTTGTTCTTGATAGTTTTGCTCAAAGGCAAGGGCTACTGGCCCGGCATAGTGATTCGTGACCTTGCCAATACCGATGGCATCCAGATTGCCAAGGTATTTTTGCCCTTCTGAATCGGTAGCGGCATAAGCCAGCCCTGCATAAGGTTCACCAGAACCAAACTCATCGACGAGTTGAAAGCTGGTCCAATTTCCGCCCTTGGGGCACGTCAGAATGCGACTGCTCAGCCGCGACTCCATACCGTTTTTCAATAACGCCATGTGTCGATCTCCTTATTCCGTACATCCTGGATAAATGGTGCATTGCCGGCCGTCTGGCATT